>WRLT01000004.1 GCA_009777485.1 Bacillota bacterium | reverse complement strand
CGCCGCCAAGCCTAAAATGATAGATTTAATTATACCTTCTATCAAAAGCTTTTTGTAATATGCCTTTAATGCTTCACGCGTTATCACCTAAAAAAGCACCTCCTAAGACTTCTCATCACGCAAATATATTGCCTAAGCCTTTATATTATATAGTATACGCACATCTTTGTCAATCCATTTCCTAAAAGTTTTTAAAACAGATTTTTTAGTAATTTTTGCTAACCGCCCGCAGTCCACACGGGAGAGAAGTCCGAAAGCCCGCTGCTGCGGAACACGGTTGCATCGTCTTTTGCTATGATTTGCGTTTTAAACCTTATCTGCGAACCCATCGCGCCCATCGCCGTTAAAATAGGATTGTACTGGTGCGGGTCTGCATAAATACTGCGGGGGTCACTGTGTGAGGGCCAGTTTTCTGTGGTTGTGTCGTTTGAAAGGCTTGTAAAGGTTGCCGTAACCGCGTTTCCTTGTGCGCGCAATTCTATATACCCTAAATCATGCCCTAGCGCATTATACACAAAAACCCGTGCATGGTCAAAATCGGGGTGCAAGGTGATAGGCTGGCCGTCTACGCGAAATCTTAATACTTGAAATACGCCTCCCGTATCCGACCACGCGCCGTTTTGCGTGTCGCCTATATTAGGGATAATGCCTGTAACTTCGGGGAATTTTAAAAGCCCCGCATCGTCAGAAGTTACGTTTACCGTTAATATATTTTCGGATAGGCTGGTAGGGGCTATAAAGCCGTCGGCAAAGTCGGGGTCAGTAGATTTTAGCCGTACGGCAACCCGCACCGAAAACGCTCCTGTTTTGCCTGCGTTTGCCAGCGCGTTGCGCACGCGGTCTATATTTACCTTAGATGTTTGCGTTAAGGCTATATTACTGCCGAACCTAGGTGCTTCCCCTTTAAATTCATACACGGCAAGCGGCTCTGCATAATACGGGTTTACCACCGAACTATCGTAAATTTCGGCGATGTACACATCGTTTAAACGCTCGGTGTTTCCGCCGCGCCCCGCAGGAGGGTCAAAGCTGCCTAAAATTTCGTTATCTATAAAAGGATTTGGCATAAAATCCGGGGTCATGTGCGTGTAGTGGTAGCCTACGTTGCCTACCCGCACATTGTTTGCGGGCATCAAGGGCAGCAGCGCAGTAACGGTAACGGGCAGTAAAACTCTGCCGTCTATCGCGAAAATTACCTCTGCCGTTACGGCACCCGAAATAATTGACCTGTCGGAAAACTCAAACGCAACCACACTAAACTCACCGTCTACCCCTGCAACGGGCTGTGCCGCGCCGCCGTCTATGCTTGCCGTAACCGTAGCCGTCGCGGGAATTCCGTTAGGAACCGAGTCGCCGAAAATGTTCGCGGACGAAAGCAGTGCGTAGCCCTTTGCGCCGAAGACCGTAGTTGTACGCGCGGTGTATACGATGCGCGGCATAATTTTCATGTTTTCGGCGGGCTTTAATAAAAACGCGTCTTTTACGTTTTCCATGCGCGACATAAGCGGTGCGGCAAAAAACTGTAAGGCGGGGCTGAAATCGTCAAAATCGTCAAAAACCTTTTCGATACCGTTCCAAAAATCAAGCGTGCTGAAAGTAAGCGTTTGAATATCCCGCTCTAAATCTTCCAAAAACGAAACCACGCCCGCGATTTGCCCGTTCATGGTAGCAAAATCCGCCCCTAGACCCACTAGCTTTTGGCGCGTAGCCTCGTTTTGCTGACGCTGTATGGCACTAAGCTGATCATTAAACATCGTCCACGCCTCCAAAATGTCGGCTTGTGCGTTCATATCCAAAACGATTCCGTTTACAAACGAAATAAACGATTCTACCAATTTTGCGTTTTCTGCGATGTTTTTTAGGCTTTGGAACGAAGCGGTAAGAGATTGCAATTCTGCCCACCTAGCTTCTACGCCTTGCGCTCTGCGCTGTGATTCGGTTAACTCGCCGAATACGCGCGTATAAAATGCGTGCGCGCTTTCGATGCGCACTTCGGTTTCTGTGTTAAATTGCAAAGGGGTTTGTATAAAATTGACGTATGCGGCAAATGCGGCGGCGCGCTGAGAGGTATCTGCGGAATCTAATAAAGCCTCAAACAATACTTTTTGCGCGCCTAACAGCGTTTTTGCCGCCTTTACGCCGTCCCAGTCTTTTTCTTCGTCTAGGGCGTCAAAGGCGCGCAAGGCTTGCTCTACCCACGGACCCGACGCCGAAGTAAGGCTTGTTAAACCGCCCACAAAGTTTATAAAGCCGACGGTGGCGTTATATTCCGACAAAACGCTTTCGCGGCATCGGGCAATTAACGCGCTTTCGATATCGCTTAGGTTTTGACGCGCGTCTGCAACATCGTCCAAAGCCCGTGCGGCGGCAGGCAGATTAGCGTACACAAGCACCACGTTTGCGATATTTTCTGCGTGCGTTAACGCAACGGGCTGTGCAAGCGTTTCTACGCGCCCGATAAATGCGTCTGCGGCGTTGCGCACTGCAGGGTCGATATCGGGTGGTCTTTCCTTGCACGCAAGGCCGAACGCAAGCAAAAACGCCAGCGCAAGTGCTAATAGCTTATACCGAATGTTGTTTGTTTCCATTTTTTTCATAATGTATTTCTCTCCTAGTTATACCAAGCTGCAAAATATTCGCTGTCGGACGGGTGGACAAAAAAACCTACCCACGGTGAAAACTCGTTTGCTTGACGCACCCACGTGTTTGGCCTGCCGTTCCAACCCCAACGTTGGTTGTTTTCTTCTTCCCATATGCGCGCCGCGCTTGAAGTGCCGCCGTCTGGGTGCATATTATACGGCACAACGGGCGGAATTTGAAAGCTTGTAAGCTGCGTAAGCGCGCTGTCGCCGAACATGCCGCCCGATTTTGCGGATAATTGTACCGCAAACCAGTACGTTTTGTTAAAGGCGGCTCTTGAATTGCCTTGCGGCGAATCCCTATCCAGTCTGTCTAATGCCATCATAAAATCGTGGCGGTTGATGATATAGTTAAACAACGTGCTTTCACGCGGGTCGAACGTTTTAGTTAAGGGCTGCTCGCTTTGCCCCGTTAAGCAGGTGTGGTACGAAACGTTGTACTGCGCCGTAAATGCGTCAGACATATTCGTTACCGAAAGCTTTATATAGCCCAAAGCACTGGTGATATCGTTGCCGTGCGCGTTGGTATCAAAAATGTATATTTTAGCGTGGTCAAATTCGGGGTGGCGCAAAATAGGCAAACCCTCTACTCGGAAATTTCTGCCGAAGTACATACCACCGCCGGGGTTTAGCCATTTTTCGGGCAGCCACCACGGCTCATCGCGCCAATTAGACCAGTTTCCTTCGCCGCGAAGTTCTACGTGCGCGGGGTTAAGCGTAACAGGAAACGGAACGGGGCGTTGGTCTATATGGCTAAGGCCGTTTAGCGCAAGCTCCCGATTAGAAAGGCTAGACCTGTGCAGCGCGCCGTCGCCGAAGTTTGGATTGTTAGAAAGACGCTGAACCGCCACGCGCACACGCAAATCGCCGAAAAAGCCCGCGCTTGCCACTGCATGACGGATACGCGGAATGTTAAGCTGCATAAACGCAGACGCCGCACTGCCGCCGCTTAATAGTCCGCCGTCTGTGCCGCGGCGGAATAGGTTATCCGAAAAGTCTACGTGCGATTCGCGGATATCGTAAGTAGCATAGGGCACTTCGTTAAACATTCCGTCGGGGTCTACATCGTGGCGGAAAATATGCACGCGGTACGCATACAGCTCTAACGAAAAGGGCGGTCGCTGTGCAGCCTCGAAATACGCTTGCGTTTCCGCGCCGCTGCCCGAAAGGATTTGGAAATCGTGGGAGGCGGGCGTGTTATCGTCGGCTAAACGCGTAATCGGGCCTAAAACGTCGTTAGCACCTAAGCCTTGTGTTTGAACCTCGTGCGCTCTTTGATGCAGGATATGCGTGCCTACGCGTACATCCGTAACGGGCGCAAGCGGCGGTGCAATTCGGATAGTCAGCGGAAACTCTACGCCTGCCGCTACAAAGGTAAGCGAATAGTTTTGTACGCCTGCCGAAACAGGTTGCGCCGTCAGGCTGAATATGTTGCGTACCGCAAAAATTCCGCCTGTTGCGTGCAGCGGCATCGAATTGCCCTTTACGTAAACCTCTCTTATCGGTGAAGTACCGTCTGCAAAGTTTTCGTTAAAAAAACTGCCTACGTTGATAAACGCGGTTGAAGTAGCGTGAAAAGTGTTGTATACGGGGTTGTAGGCGGTATAGGCAACCTCGTAATACGTTTTTACGCCGTCGGGCAGCGCGGCGTATGCGGCGCGCAATGCGTCAACGCGGCGCAATTGATTAGATGCAAAGCCTTGCCCGTATTGACCGAACTGCTGATAATACGTGTATAGGTGCTCTATTCTTGCCCCGAATGCCGCAGTTGCCCGCATAGGCTCTTCTTCTACGGCGTCGATTGCCGCCGTAAACTGCGCAAGCAGCGGCATAAGCTCTAAGCGCGTGTTTTCTAAATACATCAATTCTCTGTATGCGTCTACTACGCCTTGAATCAGCCTTTGTGCATCGGTAAGCTGATTGTAAATCAGATACGCTTGCACAATATCCTCGGCAATGTTCGGGTGGAAATCTGCCGCGATAGCCGTAACCGCGTTGATAAACACCCGCGCGGCCTCTAAATTGTCGGCGGCGGCTTTTTGCAGATTGTAGTCGCTAAGCATGTTTGAAAGCTGTGCATAGGCGGCAGGAACGCCTCTTTCTGCACGCTGACGCGGAGTTAACGTATCGTAAAACGTATACGCCGCGTCTATACGCCTTTTTACCTCGTCTGTCGGCGTAATCGTACCCACCGAACCCACCATTGCAATAAACGCCTCCGCCACTACCTGGTCCGACCCGCCGCTAATCATGGCGGTGTACGCCGCATTCATGCCGTCTAGGATAATTTTTGCGGCGTGCGCACCGACGGTTTCTTGCTGCTCTTCGCTAAGTGCGTTAAACTCGGCAAGCGCGGCATCTAACAGCGTGCGCGAACCGCTGGATACCTCGCCCACGTTAGCTACGCGCGCAACAAAGCGGTTGATATCCGCATCGCTGCCCATACAGCGCGCTAATAAAGCTTCGGTGATAATGTTAAGGTCTTGCCGCGCCTCAAACACCTCGTAGGACGCGCGCATTTCATCGGTAAGCCGCCCGTATAAAAGGTCGGCGGCGGCTATTTCGGGCGCGTGGTCAAGCCCGATGCTAGCCGCGTTAGGCAAGCCGTTTACCCGTTGGATAAAGATTTGTGCGCGGTCGTCTGTGGTGCGCGGCCCTACTCGGCATGCAGAAAGCCCCGAAAAAATAAATAACAAAACCGCCGCTAAAATAAATAGCGGTACACGGCGTGTTATGAATTTGTTAGCTTTGCTTTTCATAGTTAGTCAAAGTTATAATACCATTGGTAGCCTCCTAAGAAATTAAGGCCGCCCGAACCGTTGCTTTGCCACAAGTCTGCCCCGATAATGTTTACATCGATTGTAAGTAAACCGTTATCGTCCATAAGGCTGTACGTTGCCGCAAACGCTTCGGTATTTTGCGAACGGTTGGTAAAGTCGGCTAGGTTTGAGGGGGTGCTTGAACCGCCCGCCGTAACGTACACATAGTTAGAGGAGTTTGCGCCGCCCGTTGCATCGGAAACCGCATGAATGTGGCAGTTGTTTAGCGTTACCGTGCCCGAACCTCCGCCTGTAATCGCACCGTAGCTTGTGCTGCCCGATGCCCAGCGCGTAGTAATGCGGGTATTGTATACATCTACTATACCGCTTGAACCGTCATCGCCTAACGCACCGATTAGCCCGCCGCGATTACTTCCGCCCGCAACGGTTACGTCTATGTCGGTGCCCGAAACCGTCAATCTTGACCCGCCGTTTCCTCTAAACGCGCCTACTAACGCGCCCGCGCGCGCACCGTTGCCCGTAAAACGCACGGTTACACTGCTGTTTATCACATTTACTTGCGTACTGTTCGCCTGTGTTTCGCCTACTATCCCGCCCACGCGCTCGTGCCCGTTGTTGAGGGTGATGTCTATAACGCTATTAATCACGTTAAGTATAAAATTAGCCGTGTTAATCCAGCCGAACACGCCGCCGCTGCGTGCGTTTCCTGTGGAAATATTGCCTAGTGCGGCGGTTGAAAAATACGAATTTCTTAAAGTAAAGCTGCCTCCCGCAATCGCTCTGCCCGCTAAGCCGCCGCAATATTCGTGCCCGCCGCTCATGGTCATGCCGACAACCGCTACGTTATCCGCTACTGCATTACCCGACACGCGCCCGAACAGCAATCCGACTTGACGGTCGTTTCTTGCGTCGACGCGCGGATTAAACAGCGTTAGGTTGCGTATGAGTGCGTTGTCGCCGCCCGTAAGATACAAGCCGCCGCCCGAATGTGTCAGATCGCTGCCGATTCCGTTAGAACGGATATTTAGATTAAAGATGATAAAGCCGTCGCCCTCTACCGTGCCGATTAGAGTTGCCGCAGAGGTATACGGCGTGGTGGCGGTAGCGGACGCGTCTATGTTAGCCGTAAGCCTAAAACCCATTCCGGAGTTTAATGCGGTTTGCAAGGTTTGCCAGTTAGAAACGCCCGCGCCAGGGGTAAAGAACTCCCAGCTAGCCGAAATTACATCGCCTACGCGCGGATTGTCGCTGCCTTGCAGCAATGCGCCCGCGTGTCCCAAATCCTGCCCTACCAGCAAGAAGTTTGCCGCCGTGTGGTTGATGTTGGATATCGGGAATTGAATATAATGCGTACCCGCCGTTAAGGCTGTGGTGCTATGCACTTGCGCCGTGCCGAATTCGGCTAACGCGCCCGCAATGATATCGGTGCGGGTATTCAGCGAAGTATCAAAGGTGTAGTATAGGTAGCTAGGCTCCGAAACCGTTACTACAATGTACGACTGCATGCGTCGCGCATTGATTTCCATACTCGGGTGCCCTAGCTTTTTGCCTTGCCCTATCGTAACCTCCGAACGGATTTCACCCATTTTTGCGTCAAAGCCTACGCGTACCGAAATGATATGCTCTAAGTCGGGTTGGTTGCGAATGCGTACCCCGATTGCCGTTGTACCCATTGTGCGTGCGGTAACCATTCCTGTGCGGTCTACGGTGGCAACAGCAGGGTTAAGGCTGAACCAGTCTACCGCGTTTTCGCCCGCCGCCGACGGCGTGATTACATAGCTTAATTGCGTGCGCGGCAACAGATTAAGTTCGTAGTTTACTAA
Source organism: Bacillota bacterium (assembly GCA_009777485.1). Lineage (GTDB taxonomy): Bacteria > Bacillota > Clostridia > Christensenellales > Pumilibacteraceae > WRAP01. The sequence continues at coordinate 121,761 of WRLT01000004.1, read as the reverse complement.
CGCGTTGTTGTAGTGGATGCGTATGCGGTCGGCAGCTGTAAAAACATCTACCCGTACACGGGCGATAAAGCTGCCGTCTACGGTTCTTGCTTGAATAATTGCCGTGCCGTGATTGATAACTGCCCGCACTATGCCGTCCTCGTTTACCGTAGCAACGGACGGGTGCAGACTGCTCCAAACTACCGAATTGTTAAAGATTGCGCCGCTTGCGTGTACCTTTGCGTAAAACTGCGTTACCGAACCGTTTGCTAAAATGATATCGCTGATTGGAGAACCGCTATGGCCCGCGTTATCAAAAATTTCTACGCCCGTTACGCTGTCGCGGATAACAATATCTACGTTAATCCAAAAGCACGGCAAGCCTGTGCCGTCGCTGTTAGCAGTAAAAATTAAAATCCATAATTCTACCGTTCCCGCTTGCAAGACTTCAAACGTGCGGATATCTCTATGGTTGCCGAAGCTGCTTAAATGCGGCGTGGTGGGCGTACCCTGCAAGCCGCCGAACAACCACTGCGCATTTTCGATTTCGCCGCCGTCCGGCTCAAAATCTAAGCTGAGGGTAAAGTTTCTGCCTACGGCGGCGTGTACCTGCCCGCCCGCAACCAAATTGCCCTCGTGCCGCAAAACCGCGCCCGTAGCAACCGCGTACACGCTGATATTAAGCCATGCTACGTAGCCGCCGTCCCGCGCGATTACCCGAACCACCGCGTCTCCTACCGATACCGCGCTGATTAGCCCGTCCTCCGAAACAGAGGCAATGTGCGGGCTAAGCGACTGCCATGTTACGTGCTGGTCGGCCGTTTCGGGCAGTACGCGCGTGTTAAAGCGTTGGTTAGAAAGCATACCCGTAAGCGAAAGCCTATGGAAATTCTGCCCCGTTTCAAACTGTGAAGAAGCTAACAGTGTGCCTGTTTCGGCGTGCGTAATCGATACGCCGCTAGCAAGCGTTACTACGCGCACCGTAATGCCCGCCTCTGCGCCGTAGCCCGTATCGGTATTGCCGTCTAAAACGGCGGCGCGCGCGTAAATGGTGGTTACGCCCTCGCTTTGTGCCGTAATGGTAGCAAAGTTTTGACCCGACTGAAATTCTATCGACGCGATATCCGGATCGGCGGAACGCCAGTAAAGCGAAGTGTTTACCGCGCCGAAAAAGCCGTCCGGCAGTGCGTAGGCGGCAATATCAAACATTTGGCGGTCGTCGTTTTCTATCAGTAATACAATTTCTTCTAAGGAGGTTAAAAAGACTACCTCTGTGGCAAAGGCGCGCACCGATACGCTAATTTCGTCGAATACGCCGTTTTGCGCCGTAACACGGATAACGGCTGTGCCCGTACCTACGGCGGTTACCATCCCGTCTGCGTCTACAATAGCAACGCTTTCGTTAGAGGACGTCCACGTTAAAAGAGGAAATGCTTCTGCGGGATTAATGGTTAACCCGATGGTTACCGTTTCGGGTACGGTGCTGCTGAGGGGCGCGTTGAGTTCTAATTCGATTTGCCCCACGCCGCCCGTGCCTACGGTGGTGATAACAATTTCTTCTACTACCGCCAGTACACGCACGGTAACCTCTGCGTATGCGCCGCCGCCGTCTAGGGCAACTGCGCGGATAATAACGCCGTCGCGGTTGTAGGCTACGGCGGTTACTGCGCCCGTAAGCGGATTAAGCGTAATATAATTTTCGCCGTCTGCCGTTACAAATTCCCATTCTACGCCGTGCAAGGTTGCGCCCGTACTGCCGCCGGGCAGTGTTTCGGCGGATAAAGTTATGCTGTCGGGTACGCCCCCGATCATATACAATTCTATTAAGGACGCGGTAACAATCTCGCGCACCATCACCGTTACGGATACGGTAACGGTTTGCACAAGGCCGTTTTCGCTGCGGGCGGTAACGGAGGCTGAACCGCCGCCGTTTGCGGTTAAAGAAACTTGATTAGGGCCCAGTATTTCGATATCTACTATATCGCGGTTAGTGGTACTCCACATTTGTACCTGTTCGTTTAGATTTAGTCCGCCCGCACCTGTGCCGTCAAAGCTTGCCGTTAGCAGCGCGGCAACCGTGTTTCCGTCGCTGTCTATGGTTAGGGCAATACTGCTTTCGCTTAGCGTCATGGCATCGGCGGGCGTGAAAACCGTAACGGCAACGGTTTCGGAAATATCGCCGTTTTCGGTGTCGGCAAGTGCGGCAGTAATTTCGGCCGTGCCCGGCGCGCGCGCGGTAACCACGCCTTCTTGACTGACGGTAGCGATGTGTTCGTTACTGGTAGTCCAAACAATAGTGCTGTTGGTTGCCCCCAGCGGAAGAACGGTTGCGTTAATCGGCGCGGCGGCGCCGTTTGAAATGCGCATTTCGGATATATCTACGGTTAGCCCCGTAGCGTAGGAACGAATTTCTACAGTGCATTGTGCAATCAGCGGCGAACCGTCCTCCGTTGCCGTAGAGGTAGCCGTAATAACTGCCGTACCCATGCCTACTGCCCTAATGTCGGCGGTAGGAGTAGCCGTGCCCGCTACGGGCGTTACGGTAACTGTGCTGGGGTTAGAGGAGTTCCAGGTAACCAAACGGCTGAATGCGTTTGAGGGCACAACGGCTGCTGTAAGCTGCGCAGTGCCTTCGGCGTCTAAAATAAGCAGAGTTTCGCTTAGCGTTACGCTTTCGGCGGCTACGCGCACGCGCACATCGCACACCGCCGATACGGAAGGGTCGGATTTTAGCGCGGCGGTAATCGTTACGCCCGTGCCCGCCGATACGGCTTTAACTACGCCGTTTTCGTCTACGGAGGCAACGGCGGGGTTAGAGGAAGTCCATACTACGGTTTTATCGGGGGCATCGTCTGAAACAGCGGCGGTTAGCTGTTCTTGCCCGTCGGGCATAAATAAGGTAAGGCTTGGAGTGTTTAGCGTAAGGGTAGGTTTTGGCGTTTCTTGCTCTCTGCACCCAAATGCAAACACGGCCATACTTAAAAGCAAAGCCGTCAGCAAAATAAAAATTACGCTTTTTTTCCTCATTGTCTCCTCCGCCGCCGCCGTTAGTAATCTATACTATTATATTACACTTAAACTATTTTGTCAATACCCTTTTTTAAAGGAATTTGCTATTACGGCGCAAACGTGCCGATTTCGTTATTTAAATTGTTGGTAACGGTTATGCTGCTGCCGCTTGCAGAAATAGACAAAGTACCTGTGGCAAGATGATTGCCTAATACAAAAACATTGCCGTTGCGGGTATACGAAACGGGATTTAGCGACGCAAGTAGCACGCCGTTAAAGATAATTTGGTCGTCTAGCACCCAAATAGAATCGCCCATAGACATTCTAAATAAATGAAACTCGTCTCTGCCTGCGCCTGTTGCAAAATAATTGACGCCGTTTTTAGTAACGGAGGCAAGTCTGTGCGTAGGGAGCGACGTGGGAATTCCCTGCCCCGCAGGACGTCCGTCTGCTATTTCCAGCCACAAGTCAAGCTTGGCTTTTAATAGCGGCGCAAAAACCTTTTCTACGTCCGCGATTGCAGGATTGTTTGTATAAAAGGTGCGCAGCCGCATTATTTCTGTGCGCTGCGTGATACTAATCGTTACATTTCTTATCTCATATTCAAGGGTCGGGTCTGTGTTGAATATAATATCGTTTTCTAACTCGATGATATCTAAATACCACGCAGAAAACCTCTGAAAGCCGATAACCAATGTTTCTAATTCGTTAAGCTTTGCCAAAACGCCTTCGCGGAATGCTATGTCTTGGTCGTTCGCGGAAAGGTTGTTGTAGCGGGTGCGTAAATCGGCAAATTTCACTTGCGCATCGTTTAGCTTATAGCGGGGAATATTTTCCGTAGGGTCTATCTCCATCATTAAATCGATGCGCTGCTGCAAATCTCTTACAGCGGGCGGCAAATTCCTATACGGGTCGGTGGAGTCTTTACAGCCCGTTAAAAAGCCTAAAAGCGCAAAAGCGCAAGCTACAGCAATTACTAGGGCTACTATACGTTTTCTCATATTTTTTCCTGCCTCCTCTTAGGGCGAATTATACTTATAGTATATTGTATCACACCTATATAGATAATGCAATACTTTTTTTTAATTTTTGCCGTTTGACTTTTTGTAAAGCTTGCGTTTGCATGTTTAGAAAATATAGATTTGTTTCTAATTTTTAAGCGATTTGCTTGACTTGCGCATAAATAGTTGCTATGATAGTTAAGCTATGCTGCTATGGCTCAGTTGGTAGAGCACGTCCTTGGTAAGGACGAGGTCTCGGGTTCAAATCCCGATAGCAGCTCCAAAAACACCTTTGTTTCGATATGAAATGAGGTGTTTTTATTATAGTTTACTCCTCATTGTGAAATTCTGAATCAGTATGTTTTTTTAGTCATAATACGGTGAGCCGTGTAATCTCGTTCAAATAGTTGGTCGCATATATGTAAAAGCAATTTATTGGGGATTAGGCTTTTAAGTAGCTTTTGCTTCATTTGGGTTTTGCTCATTGATTGCTTAGAAAGCTGAAACCGCTTTGTAATATTAGAAAGCTCGTTGCCCCAAAGTAATGATAACTGATTTGAAAGTTTAGCAAACTTATTCTCTTGGGCTTTCCTTAAAAGTTCTATGCTTAGCTTGTTTTCTTTTTTGCTGATTAAAATCAAACCCCAATGTTCGGGGATTTTAGAGCCTGCGCTTTTTATATGCTTTGCACCGATTACAAGGTAACAGAAATTACAGAACTTATCATACATTTTTATTTGACCGTTAAGCCTTGTATAAGTATCTCGGTCGCTCTTAATCTCGTAACCTGTAATGCAATCTGTGACCGAAATGATGTCGGCTATACATTCTCCGATTTGCAGTTCGTCAAAAACTCTAATCTTATGATTAGGATTTGACATTAACCACTCTGCTAGTGCTTCTCTTATACATGATTCGTTTAGCATAAAACTACCTTACAGTTTATTCTTCTTCAAATGTGAAAGGTTTTATGTCATCTAATGTAAATGGCTCTGTATTTGAAAGGTTTTCTTTATATATGCAGTTTTACTGCCGGCGCCTACTTTTTCGATGTAGCCCGCTTTGAGTAATTCGCGCAGGGTTATTTCTATCATCGGTTCACTGATGTTGGGACAAAGCCCTTTTAACTCGGCTTTTGTTATCTTACCGAGTTTGTTGTCTATGGCTTGCCTTATTTGTTCGGACTTTGTCAAGGCGGCTTGCTCTACGGAGAGGATGCGTTCTTCAAAGTCACGGTAGACCGAAAGGATTACACCAAGCATATAGCGAATGAACGGTTTGTAGTCGTTGGTACCATCATGCCACCCTTCCGAGCTAGCTTGTAGAGCATCATAGTAGCGGTCTTTGGTTTGTTCGATTGCTTTTTCAATACTGACATATTTGCCAACATTGTAATTGTTTTTATAAAGCAGCAGTAATGTCAAAAGGCGGCTTATGCGGCCGTTCCCGTCATTGAACGGATGAATACACAAAAAGTCCAATATAAATATCGGGAGCAGTAACAACTCATTTATGACACTTTTTGAACGGGCGTGGTTGTATTCGTTGCAAATGTCACCCATCGCCGTCGGAGTGAGGTAAGCCGCAAGCGGTTGGAAACGTATAAGCTTATTGCCTTGAGCATCTATTTCTTGTATAATATTATCCGCGTTTTTGTACTTACCGCCTATAGAGGCGGCGGTGTGCTTATATAAATCTCGATGTAATTGCAAAATAGTATTTGACGACACGCTGATATATTCGTGGCTTTCATGTATGGTATCCAGCACGTCACGGTATCCGATGATTTCTTCTTCATCACGATTGCGGGGAGTAGTTCTTTTTTGCATCAGCTCGCCTAGTCTGGATGCGGTAGTAACAATGCCTTCAATTTTATTGGAAGCTTCGGTGCTTTGTATTTTGGCTATCTCTATCAGCTTGTCAAGTTTTTGAGGTTGTTTAGAAAGGAAGTATTCGTGCCTCCCTTTATGCTCGTGTATCTCTGCCACAAGACCGAGTATTTCTTTGTCCCAAAGCATATTCGAATAAGTTAGGTAGTTAAAAACTCTCATTGCATACCTCTAAATATTATCTGCATAATTGTATCATAGATTGTGCAGATAAGTCAAGAGCAAAGCAGAGGCTTTTCAAAAAAGTTTTACAGCCATGAGTGTATAAGCCCCTGTTTCCGATTAAGAAAACAGGGGCTTTTTTGAATTGCTTTATTTAACGCGGGGCGGTAACGATTTTTTGAAGTTCGCTTAACAGATTGCCGCCGCCTACGGAAATGCTGCCGACATGAACGCAGATTTTTTCTAGGTATTCCAGTTCTTTTAGTTTGTACAGCGTTGCGTTTTCGTCTAGCAACTTTGCCGTGTTTAGTAAGCTTCTGGTAGATGCCACCTCCTCGCGGCGCGCGATAACGTTGGCTTGGGCATTTTTCTCGGCGATTAGAACGGTGTTCATAATGGCACGGATTTCGCCCGGCAAAATAATATCTTTAAGGCCTGCGCCGGTAAACTCTACGCAAAAATTGTCTTTGTGCGTTTTTAAGTTTTCTAACACTACTGCGGCAATCGTATCCTTTTGCTCTAACAGTTCGTCAAAGCGGAATTTGCCGATATATTCGCGCAGTGCAAGCTGAGTAACCGTGTAGAGGCGTTCTTTATAGTTTTTTACCCCGCTGATAAGCTTAACCGCATCGGTGATACGATACGTGCAAACAAAGTTTACGCGCAAGCTTACCTTGTCGGAGGTTAAAATCTCTTGGCCGTTAATTTCTAGCTCTTGGCTTCTTAAATCCACCTTTTCGACCACCGCGTTAGTTTTGGTATTCCAAAAGTAGTACGCGCCCGCGCTTAAACTTTTAGTGAATTTGCCGTCTAAAAACAAAAGTCCCGTTTCGCCCTCGCCGACTACCGCCTTGCTATAAAGCTCTTTCGGCAAGCGGTTGATTTGCTCCGGCGTTAAGTCGGCGATTTCGATTGTAGAAATATCAAACAGCTTATACGTGATGTTTTGATAAATGTTAAAATAGAAGTATTTGCCCGCCGTAAAGGTGCTTGCGATGCGGCCGTCCTCGTACCGAACGGCAATGTGTCCGTCCGGCACGTCGATTTTGATGACATGCTGCGCAAAAGCTTTATCCAGCATTAAAACCTCCATGTCGGCATGCGGCACGGCAATGGCTTTATTTATCGGCAAGCGTACAAAGCTTTCGCCGAAAAGCGGACGCACTTTATTAACGCCCGGCTCTAAAAGCTTTTGATACATTCCGTGCTTGAATAGCAGTCCGCGTTCGTTTTGATTGATAATGATTTTCATAGTTTTTTCTCCTTTATAGGTTTAAATATTTTTTTAAGACGGTGAGATTTTCCGCGAAGGCTTTCACGGTTTTGCTGCGGGGCGGCAGTTAAGCTTAGATACGGTTTTGCCGGCGTACGCAAACCCTTGTGTTTTGCGTTATGGGCAAGCCGTATACTAAGCGGTATCCCTGCGCCGCAGGCAATAAAGCCGCTGTGTGTTTGCTGAGACCAGCAAGTACACCGAAAGCCTTCGCTTTAAATCCGTTTTGACAGTTCCTTTTCTACAAAGGGCGGCTTTACAGGCCAATTAGGAAGTATCCTTGTTTGAGGGATACACTTCTCGCTTTTACCACTAAGCTAACCTTTTTAAAGGTGCGGGAGTCGAACCCGCGTTACTGTCTTGGTGCTGTAACTATCCGACATACCTGACCTCACAGAGGAAATGCACCGCGCAGGCTTCATCGAACCTGCCGCATAGGAGTAGTTATAGCTTATACACGGGAATAACCCGCAATATACTTTTTAACCTTTGACTACGCCGACGGTTTTAAGGCGTTTCACCGCTTTAACAAGGTCTTTTTGGTTTTCCATAACCTCGTCGATATTTTTGTAGGCAAAGCGGCTTTCTTCGGCTACATCGGCTTTATTGTTTTTGCCCAACGTTACGCCTTGCGCCTTTAAATCCACCATAACCTGTTCGGCTGTGAATTTTTCCATTGCCTTTTTGCGCGAATACTGCCTGCCCGCACCGTGCGAACTAGAACAAAAGCTTGCGGGCTCTCCCAGCCCTTCTACCACATAGCTGTACGAACCCATTGCGCCGGGGATAACTGCCCGCTCACCTAAGCGGGCTCTGGTAGCACCTTTGCGGTGTACCCACACGTTGGCATCGTAATGGTGTTCCAACGCCGCATAATTGTGGTGGCAGTTAATTAAATCGGTATATTGATATTTAATTTTCGGCGCATGCTTTTTCATTAAGCGGTCTAAGATGTCCTGTACCGCTTGCAGCATAAGCGCGCGGTTTTCATACGCGAAGTCAAGCGCAAGGTTCATCCAGTTGATATACTGTTTTCCTTCCGTCGAATCCGTCGGTAAAAAGCCTAAACGCCAGTCTTGGGGAACCTGCGAATGCCATTGCACATTTAAATCGCTTGCGATTTTTGCAAAGTGGTCGCACACCTGTTTTCCGAAATTGCGGCTGCCTGAGTGAACCATTATGCCCAAAAAGCCTTCGTCATCCTCTTGGATTTCGATAAAATGATTGCCTCCGCCCAAAGTTCCGGCTTGGTAATAGCCTTGCCCGATTAAATCAAGTAATTCGGGGGTTTGGTTGTACTTTTCTATTTCTGCCGCCGCTTTATCTAACGCCGCGCAAGGCTGTTTGCTTTTATGCTTATTAAAACCGACAGGAATGTTGCGCAAAACATCTCCGATAAGCGACTGCATAAAAGTTCCGCTGCCGGTAACAAGCTCTTTAATATCGGCAATTTTAATATTGGTGCCGACAAAAGCCATGCCGCAGCCGATATCTACACCGACGGCGTTGGGAATAATTACGTTTTTTGCTGCGATTACGCCGCCGATCGGCATACCCATTCCGGTATGCGTATCGGGCATTAAGCTGACCCATTTATGTATAAACGGCAGCTGTGCCAAACGCAACGCCTGCTCTAAGCATTCCGCTTCGATGCAGCTTTCGTCTTTAAGCCAGATTTTTACCGGCACTTTTGTTTTGTCCGTCATTTTTACAAACATAAATAATCCCTCCGCTTCGGTTGCGTTTGCCGCTTCCTTGCTTATAGGTTTATTTTATCAAAACCATTCGCGCGTATCATTTAAAAAAAGTTGCGAAAACCCAAAAAAAACTTCCTAGCGTATAAAAAAGTTTGCGAACCTTGCTTTTGTTGTTTTTTTATGCTATACTTACCGTATGGCAGAATTTTCTGAGCTTATAAAAAACTTTAATAAAATTCGTGATTTTATGCGCGACTTCTATATTTACGGGTTTAAGTCGCGCGATGACTTTTCTATTAAATCCGCCCGTACCTACGATAATGAAAAACGCCGCTGCGAAAGCTATCTAGGCCAAAGCATGAAATGGTCGTATACAGGAGTCGGAAACAAAGTATCGTTTGTATCGGCTGATTGCGGCAAGCTTTCTACAAATCCTTTATTTTCGGCGTGGAAAAGTAAAAGCTTTACTAAAAACGATATTATGCTGCATTTTTATATCTTGGACGCCGTAAGAGAAACGGATAAATCGGCGGAGGAGTTAACCGAAGAAATTACGCAAAAATCCGAAACGCTGTTTGATTTGCAAACCGTGCGCGGCAAATGCAACGAATACACCACCGCGGGAATTTTAATGCGGACAAAAAAAGGAAAGGCGTTCCGTTATGCGTTGGCGCAAAATCCCATAGCCTTAGACGAAGAAATTTTGAATGCGGTTAAGTTTTTTCAAAGCGGCGTTTTGGGCGTTGTAGGCGATTATATCTTAGACAGCGTTTCAGCCGAAAATGATTTGTTTACCTTTAAGCATCAATACATAGCGCATACGTTAGAAGACGGCGTATTGTACGATATTTTAACCGCAATCCGCGAGCAAAAAAATATTTCGTTTTCGCTTATCGGAACCAAAAACGGCGCGGCAACCGAAAAACAGGTTTTCCCTGTAAAAATCTTGTGCAGCCATAGTTCCGGCCGCCGCTTTCTATGCGGATATTCACGCTTGCACAGATTTACCGTGTACCGTCTTGACGCCGTTAAAGCGGTTAAAATTTTAGAGGCAGCTGAAAGCCCGCAAGAAATTCTGCATTCCTTTAACCGCAATATAGGCAAGCTTTGGGGGGTGTCGTTTGACGCCAAAGACCGAAATCAAGCTTTTTCTTTAACGCTGCATATCGATGAAGGGCGCGAACAGCACATCATTAACCGCATACTAAAAGAAAGCCGCGGCGGCACGTTAGAAAGAATACGCGAAAATACCTTTTTATTTACTAAAGATGTGTTTGACTCCGTAGAAGCCTCGCCGTGGATTAAAACGTTTATCGGACGCATTATTTCGATAGAGGGACACGAATATTTAAAACACAGGCTGCAATCCGATATCTGCCGAATGGCCGCACTGTACCAAATTGAAGGTGCGGCGGACGGGGAGGTACCAACATGAGCGCGTTATTCTCCGAAATTTATGGCTGCTATTACGGCGTCGTTGCGCGCGTCTTAAACCGTGCGCTGCAAGGAAGCACCAAAGCAGAAATCGAAGAAACCGTTCAAGCGTGCGGATTTTCCGAAACCGCTTTTCATCTCTTGCCGCAGCTGATTGGCAGTGAGTGGAATTTTTTACATAAACGCGGCGAACAATATTATTCAAATTTTTCAGGCGTCTTTAACCGTCCGCTTACAACGCTTGAACGGTCTTGGCTTGCGGCACTTTTAAAAGACCCGCGCATACATTTATTTTTAGATGAGGTAAAAATTAAAGAGCTGCATGCGGCTTTATGCGGTGTTGTACCGGCATTTAACCCCGACGATTTTTTATCCTCCGATAAGCACTTAGACGGCGATGCTTATGATAATCCTCTTTATCGTGCAAATTTCCGCAAACTCTTAGCCGCCTGCACCCATAACGCCCCCGTTGCGGTTTCGTACGATAACGGTAAAACCCGAAGCCGTAATATTTATTATCCCTATAAATTAAGCTACTCCGAATATAACGATAAGTTCCGCCTGCAATGCGCCGTATACGATAAGAAAACGCAGCGGCTTAAAAAAGCGGTGCTTAATCTTGCTAAAATAACTGCCGTAGAGCCTTCTGAGCTGCCGTTCCGCGCAACGAAAGAAGCTTTATGCAAGCTGTTTTCCGAACCGAATGACAACCCGCCGATTGTAATAGAAATCACTACCGAACGCAACGCGGTAGAGCGTTTCTTGCTGCAATTTGCCTCCTTTGACCGAAAAACCGAATATGACCCGGAGCGCAATATTTACACCTGCCATATCTTTTACGATATGTCTGACGAAACAGAGCTTTTAATCCGCATTTTATCTTTTGGCCCCACCGTAAAAGTATTAGGCCCGCAAAGCTTTTTGCAGCAAATTAAAGACCGTCTAAAAAAACAAATGGATTTGATGAGGCTGCCATAAAATCATTTTTTTGCATCGATAGGGGGCTTTTTGGGGGTTCTTTTGCGGCGCGTTAATTTTTCGGCAAACTCCGCCGTAATAAACGGATTGGTTTTGGGCAGATTAGCCTCGTCGTCCGCTAAGGCGCGGCGGTGCTGCTTTTGCGGTGATTTTTCGTAGCGGCGGATTAAAAACATGGGTATGCTAAAAGCCAGCATGCGGTATTGAAAAAGCGCGTCTTGGTGCTGCCGCAGCGTGAGAACGGCGCGTTTATCAAATTTCGGGTCTTTTTCGGCCGCATCAAACTGCGTAAGGGTGTTTTGTAAAAAGCGCATCGCCCGATTGTAACCAATCATACCCGAAACAATCAGCGCAATCGTAGCAATAGAGGGAAAAAATATTTGTTGCAGCGTAGGAAAAAACTGTACATTGGCGGCCAGCGCAAAGCCTAACAACAAAACGGGAAAAAGAAACCAAATAATATTAAAAAACCGCGCCCTTACATAGTGCATTAAATGATATTCGTTTACAAAAATTTCGCGCTGGTTGTTGTAGATTACCAGCGGGTCTTGCGCGGTATCGCACGAAAAATAGGTGTTGTGATAATTTTTGTCGGGTGCTTTAATTTTAGCGGCGTTATTTTCTAGCTGTGCTTCGGTCATGGGACGCATAATCATGCGGTTAGAGTCAAGTCCGTATACATAGTTATCAAACCGCTCTAACGAATTTACTCCCTCTATTTTTAGCCGCAAGCTGATAGCGCGGATAAAAAGCTGCGCCACTAAAAATATTCCGGAGGCAAATCCCAAATATTCTACTACCGCACTGCATATGCGCGAAAAGTTTGGATTGTTTTTAAAAAACAACAGCGGCATCATAGAAAATACAATGCCCGATACGCACAGCATTACCGAACATATCACCACAAAATACAAAAGCTGCTTTTCGCGGCGGTCGCAGTAAAGCCCCGATTTTAAATAAGCCATCGCTTTTTTGCTGTTTTGCCGTGCATAATAATTCGTGTTGTTTTTCATGGTTGCAACCCATTCCTAAGTTTGTGTAATTTCTGTTGTTTTTTTGCGTTTCGGGCGCAAGAGAAAGTATAATCCTACTGCGCTGCCGCCTAAGAAGACTACATTGATAGGCAGTATGCCCCAAATCCACCACCACGGGAAGAATACTTTAAGCGGGGCGCGTTCTCCTGCGGTGTTTACATACGTAAATAAGATGTTTTTGGAGGACTGGCGCAAGCAATGCAATGCGGTAGTTGAACTGCGGTCGTTAAAGCTGCCTGCGTTAATCGATTCGGTAGGGTTCAGCCATAAATCGTTGCCCGCGCGAATGCCTTGGTCTACGCTCATAAACGCTGAGCCGCTAGAATAGTCGGTAATTACACTGCCCCTAAAACCCCATTCGTCCCGCAGTATGGTGGTCAACAGCGCGTAGCTGCCGCCCGTCCAGGTTGCGCCTATGCGGTTAAACGCCGACATAATCGCGTTTGCGCCGCCGCGTTTAACGCAAATTTCAAACGGACGCAAATAAATTTCTCTTAATGCCTGTTCGGTAAGCCACGTATACAGCCCCATGCGCGCCGTTTCGGTTTCGTTGACTGCAAAGTGTTTCACATAGCAGTATAAGCCCTCGCTTAACGCGCCGCGCACCGTTTCCGCGCCCATAATTCCGCTAAGCAGCGGGTCTTCGGAATAGTATTCGTAATTTCTGCCCTCAAACGGATTGCGCTGTAAATTTACCGCAGGCGCGTACCAGCCCGACACGTTGGTTTCCCGCGCCTCGATGCCGACCGCCGTTCCGAATGCGAACGAAAGGGGCGCGCTAAAAGACTGCGCCAGTACGGTTTGCCCCGGGTATCCTGTCCAAAGGCTGTCGGCCATTGTCATATTTACTTGGTTTAAGCCGCTAGGGCCGTCTAAATCCAAAGCCTCTATTTTACCGATAGACTCTACCGCTACGGTGCGGTAGCCGCCCAGCGTAACTAAACGTATCATTTCGTTTACCGACATTTGGTTTAACAGTTCGTCCCAAAGCGGGTCGTCATAATCTTGCCCCAGCCTGTCAATCAATTCTTTATTATATACCAATTCGTCGTCTATCATTTCAGAAAGCCTTAATTCGCCCGCAACGCCCTGCGTATACCTTACATCGGTGTCGCTTTTATTCGTGCGCCAGCCGTCGGGCGGAAAGGTTGACAGAAAAGGCCGTTGGGGACGGCTCACATACGGAAAGTCGGCAAATCGATTTGCGCGCGAAAGGTAGAAAATCCGCGGGGTTTCTCCTTCGGGATTTCCGTCAATCGAAACGCCGCCCTCCGCGTTAGCACCCGTAAACAAATTTGTCGCGGGGGTAAGCTTGCGTCCTGTGTCGGGCGCGGTGGTTTCTTGGTCGTAGCGGATGCCTGCACTGCCTACACGGTATTCCGTCTGCCACGCGGTGCAATTGCGCGTTTCGTTTGCGCCGCGATGCGAATCGGTTTGCAGTCTTACCCGATAGATTCCCGAATCTAACACATACCCTCTGTACGCAGAACCGCCTACGGGGCTTTTTCCTTCAAAATCGTAAGACGCTACGTCGTAGATATCAAACGATACCGTAACAGCGGCGGTTTGTCCCGGCGCAAGCAGCGGCGTTTTAGCAAACGCGGCAAGCTGAACATACGGTTTTTCTACCTCTCCCGTCGCGTACGGCACATTTACATAACACTGTACTACGTCCTTACCCGGATAACTGCCTGTGTTGGTTACGTTAACGCGTATTTCTATTTTACTGTCGTGCGAAAGCAGTGCGTTTGCGGCGGGGCTTACCGAATCTACCGCCCAGCTGAATTGCGTATACGATTTGCCGTAGCCGAAAGGAAACTGCACAACCTCGTCGTATACAAAGCCCGGCATGTTAATCGCGTGCGCCGTTTCAAAATAGCGGTAGCCCACATAAATGCCCTCGACATAATCTATGTAGCGCGCGCCTGTATTATAATACCGCGTTCCGGCGAATCCGGCGTTTACATACGTAGGGTCTGCCGCAAAATCATACACGTGCATACTGGTGGTTCTGCCGGAGGGCGAAATTTTTACGGTTTCGGTTAGCGGTTCGCCCGCTTCGTTTAAAACGGGTTCACCCTCCTCGTCTAAAACCGCCGCCTGCTTTTCGCCGCGCAAAAGGCGCACAACACCCGACGCGCCCGACTGCCCGACCGCGCCGATAGACAATGCGGCGTGAATTTTATCGTTTTCTATAAAGGAGAGGTTCATAGCGTTACACGTGTTTAGTATAACCACTACGCGCGCAAAGCCTGCGGAGGTAACTACATCAATTAAATCCTCTTCTTCGTTAGACAGTTCTAAGTAGGTTTTTGAAGGATTTATCTGCGAAGTGGACTCATTAGGCGGGCCGGGCGAAAAATACTGCACCAAAGGCAAATCCTTCGCCTCGCCGCCTAAGCGCGAAATTACTATCAGCGCGGTGGTAGAAAAATTAAGCGCGTGCGTCATACGCGGGGACGTATAGTAGCTTCTTTGCGGCTCGTACAAGCGGAAAAACTCGCTGCCCGTATCGTCTAAAGCATTGAGTGACCTACCCTCGCGTCCGTCCTTAAACTCTACGTACATATCGATTAGCTGCGTGTTGTAGCTAATGCCCTCCTCTTGCAGTGCGTCTAAAAATAATAGCTGCTTTTCAGAATTTTGCCGCTCGCTTGCGCTGCCCGAACCCGAACCCGAAATAATAAAGCCGCCGTCTGTTGCGCCCCATCCAAACACGTTTACCGCAGTTACGCCTGTGAGAGGCAATGCGGGGGTTGTACCGCTGTACGGTTCATTTTTTAAAAGAACCGCGCCCTCCTCTACAATTTCGCGGCATAACTCGTCGCCCGCCGCAAACGCCGCAGCAACGCCCTCGCCCTCAAAGTTCGCGCCGTACCCGTAAATAAAGTCGGTAATGTTTTTTTGATATACGCCCGCAACTATGTTCGCCGCGAATATAACGGTACACAAAAACACAATCCCCGAAAACGCCATGACTCTCCCTACGGTTCTTAGCTTTCTTTTACGCGCAACATTCATTTTTTACCCTCCCGTCCGCATCAAAATATAATGCGTCTTGCTTACTGATTATAATTTTACACAATTTTTTATCTTTTGTCTATTAGTTTTTTGCTTGCGTTACCATACAATGTGTGGTAAAATAAATTTAATTTCGTATCTATATAAAAAATCGGAGGAGATTGAGATGAAAAAACTTACCAAACGCCTTGTTTTAAAAATCGTTGCCTGCGCGGTTACGGTTCTTTTGTTCGGCGTTGCTATCACGGCAACCGTCATAGCAGAAAACGAAACGATTAAACGCTACGTGCTAGACAACATAACGGGGTACAAATCTACCGAAACTGCCGAAAACAGAGCGGCGGTTCAGGCAAGCGCGGAAGAATTGGTAGAACTTATGTTGGCGGACGGCGCGGTGCTGGCGCAAAACAACGGTACGCTGCCGCTAGCCAAAAGCATACGCCGCGTAAACGTATTCGGGTGGTCTAGTACGGTTTGGGTAGCGGGCGGTTCAGGTTCGGGGCGCGTTACTACGCGCGACACCAATAGCCAATACGCCAAAATCGGCATTTTAGAGGCACTGGAAAACTACGGCGTAGAGTATAACCAAAACCTTGCGTCCTTTTACCGAAACTACGGGCAATCGCTTACGCCGCGCTTAGAAGCGGGCACGCGCCCTAACTACGATTTAGGCAGCTTTGCACGCGGAACGCTTAAAGCGCATGATTTTCAGTATTCGCGCATTATCGAACCTTCCATAACCGATTACGGCAGCAATTTGCTGAACCATGCGCAAAGCTTTTCCGATACCGCGCTGGTGGTGCTTTCCCGCGTTTCGGGCGAAAGCAACGATTCTCCGAAGGTTCAGTATAAGGGCAACATCGCGGCAACCGCAACCTCTGCAACCCCGCAGGACGCAACGCGCCATTACTTAGAAATCTCTACCGAAGAAGAGGATATGCTGCGCTATGTAGGAGAAAACTTTACCAATGCCGTTGTGCTGATAAACTCTACCAATACGATGGAATTAGGCTTTATGGATTTTATCCCCGGCCTTGACGCGTGCTTAATCGTGGGCGCAACGGGTATTATCGCGGCGTCCGCCATTCCTAAACTGTTATACGGCGATATCAGCCCCTCTGGAAGAACTGCCGCAACGTATGCCTACGATTTAACTACCGCGCCCTCATGGACGAATACGGGGCACGTTGACCACGGTCAGCGGTACTATACCGGGATTGAAGCAAACTCCGGGCTTTACCCTATCGGAGACGCAAACGGAAACTTTCATAACAATCCCCGCTACGAGGGCATATCGTATGTAGATTATCAAGAATCCATTTATGTGGGCTATAAGTGGTACGAAACCGCCTATATAGAAGGCTTTTGGGACGACCCCCTAGCCGAATGGAACGCGCCCGACTACAAGAAAAAGCCCGCAGGCGCAACAGGCTATGATGCGGTGGTGCAATATCCTTTCGGGCACGGTTTAAGCTACGGCGATTTTGTGTGGAGTATCGAAAACTATTCCGTTATCCGCGGCGAAGATGAAGTGCAAACAACCGATTTAGAAATGTTTGACCGTATCCGCGTTAACGTGCGCGTAACAAACCGCAGTTCTTCGCCCGCTAAGGAAGTTGTTCAGCTGTATTATACCCCGCCGTACAGCGCGGACGGCGGTATCGAAAAGGCATACGTCAACCTTGCCGCGTTCGGCAAAACGCCTATCGAAATTTACAACCACGGGTTTGTAATTGTGCCGCTTGAATTTTCGGTGTACGATATGGCGTCGTTTGATATGCGCGGCGCGGGCGGCTATGTGGTAGAGGGCGGCGAATATACGGTTAAAATTATGGATAACGCGCACCGTTTAGGCAAATTTGCCGATGCGGCAGACGCCGAAATCACCTTTAACGTTCCGCAAGAGGGCTTTCACTACGACACCGACCCGCTTAATACCTCTCAAACGGCGGCATCCGTTAAAAACCGTTTTACGGGCGATGCGGCAAAGGTTGAAAACGGCGGCGACGGCGTACCTATGGACGGAAGCGAAGAAATCGGCGGCCCCGTGCAATACCTAAGCCGCGCAAATTTTAAAGGTACTTATCCCCACGAATTGCGTGCGGCGCGCGCGTACGCGCCTAGCGTGCGTGCGTTTAACCGCTTTACGCAAGCGCAAGCTAATGAATGGTCGACGCGCAATCAGCCTAGCGAAACCGTGCGGCACGGGCAAAGCGGCACGCTGCGCGTAACCACAGACAACGAAATAAACGAATTAGGGCTTGCCTTAGGCGCGGATTACTTTGACGAACGCTGGGATACCCTTTTAAGGCAAATGACGCTAACCAATATGCGCGCGCTATGCTTAAAAATGGTTAACACCACGCGCGGAATGACAAGCATAGGAAAGCTTGAAAACCCCGATTTAGACGGCCCTAATATGTACGCAAGCTTTCACGATACCTTGCAAGCCAAAGGCGAGGCTTTCCCCAACGCTACGGTAGTGGCGCAAACCTTTAATAAAACGCTGGTGTACAAAATGGGCTTGCAAATAGGCAGCGAGGCAAAGGCGGCGGGCAACAAGCACGGCGGCTGGTACGCGCCGGGCGTAAACATCCACCGTTCTCCCTTGGGCGGGCGCAATTACGAATACTATTCCGAAGACGGCTACCTTTCGGGCATGCTGGCGGCGGAAGCGATAGCGGGAGCGAAAAATAACGGCATTTATTCGTACTTAAAACATTTGGTTTTATACGACCAAGAAAACAACCGCGACAGCCTATACAGCTGGTGTACCGAGCAAGCCATGCGCGAAATTTATTTAAAGCCGTTCCGTTTAGCGATTCATTACGGCGGCTGTACGGGTATTATGACGGCGTATAATCGTTTAGGCGCGTTGTGGGCAGGCGGCAGCGAACAGCTGCTTACGGGCGTTGTGCGCGAGGAGCTGGGCTTTAAGGGCGCGATTGTAACCGACTACGTAGACCGTGCGGGCTACATGATGATGAGCCACGCACTGCGCGGCGGCGGCGACATTGCCATAAACGGCGCGCAGCACGGATTTTTTAACTGGGACAGCGAAAACGCCATGCGCAACGACCCCGCATCGCTAGCAGCCTTGCGGCGCGCAAACAAAAACGTAACGTACGTTTGGTTAGAGGCACATTACACCGAATCCGTCTACGACCCCGATAACGATTTGCGCGGCTTAGACGTGTTTATCTCCGGCGGTGTGCGCAAATACAACTTTAACTGGATAAATCATTTAATCGTACCGTTTTTATACCTGCTTGCAGCAGGCGTAGGCGGAACCATGCTGTATTTTTGGTGGATTAAAGAATGGTTATACGCCAAGAAAAAGCGCAACTTAAACAACTCCGAAGATACCCTTTCCGACGACGAACCCAAAAATGAACCCGAACCCGAAAGTGATGCAGTTACATTGACAACTGACAATTGACAAATTTACCCCCGCAACGCAGGGTTGAGGTTAAATTTGAGGGTAAGTTGCACAACAGTTTAATTTTTTGCGCGTGCCACGTACCTAGATGTACGCAAGCGCGCAAAAAATTAAAGCGTAGTGCAAATCGCCCCAAATTTAACCTCAACCCGCTTCTAGGGGGAAGTTATAGTGGTGCTTTACATGCAGTGCAATATCGCCGTCCCCAAACTCCCATTCTTCGTAAAAAAAGGTAAAGGAAATACGGCCTGCGCTGGCGCGGATATAAAACACTATCCAACCGTGCAGCGTTTCTCCAGGCGGTATAATAAACATATTGTAAAATAAATCGTGTTCGGCCAGTGTGGTAGTTTGATAATTACCGCCTGTGTTTTCCATTTCGTAGCGGCTGCCGCCCGTTTCTATAAAAAAGTCGTTTACTATCGACATATCGCAATCTATCAGCGTAGGGTTTTCAAGCCTGATTTTTATAGCGGCCAATCTCCACCCTGCGGCAGGCGCGGGAATATTGCCAAAGCCTTGCCCTGCGGGTCTTATGTGCCCTTCGGTAAGCGTCATGTTAAACCAATCGGTTCTTACCCGCACGTTTAATCCGTGTCTGGACGAAGTTACGGCAGGGTTTCCGTCTGTTGGGGTATCATCTTTCGGCTGACAACTACGCCAAACAATGAAAGAAACTACTAGGATAGCAGCTATTGCAACTAAGAAAAAAACCCCGTTTCTTTTATTGTGCGTTTTTTTTGCCGTTGAGGTTGAGGATGTATTATATTGATACGAATAATTGTACGACGGAGGTGCGGCGGGCGGCGGCGTATTAGTAGCGGCGGCCTCTTTCTGCCCTCTTGACAAACTGTCTTTGGTAAAAAAAACGGCACCGCAAAACATGCAGGTGCTTTTTTCTCTGCAATCGTCTAATGTAAGCATAGCGTTGCACTGGGTGCATTTGGCGGCGATAAACGGCATGATAACTTCTCCTTATCTTTTATATGCGATTTGTAAGGATAAGTATATATGCTTTTAAAAAGTTTGTCAAGAAAAAACCCTCCGCGCAGATAGTTTTTTGCGGAGGGTTTTTGCGTGTTAAATGATTCCTAATGTGTGCATTCCTTGTATTGCAGGACGCACTTGCTTTTTAAAGCGTTGCAAAAATTTATTTTTCTTTGTTTCGTTTTTTTGTGTGTCTTTGCCGTTAGAGGGATTTTCGGATGTGTCATCCGTTTTAGTATCGGGTTGCAGCTGTGCGTTTAAGCCTTGTATTGCCGTGCCGATTTTGGCAGAAATCTCTTCCATTTCTGCGTTTTCGTCCGCCTCTACCGTAACCAGCACCGAATAGCTGCCTAGGCTTTCAAAGCCCTCTGCGTATTCAAAAAAGTCTACGGTGATTAAGAATACGCCCGCTTCTTCGGAAATTAACTCTAACGCTACGGGAATTTTTTTGGTTACATGCTTTTCGTTTACGCCGCTTTCGTACTGTTTAAGCAGTGAGCCTTTCAGCGGGTCGCCTAAAAATCCGTGATGCCCCGTTTGGTCTTTTAATAAGGCTAAAACCGTTAAATCGTTTTGATTTTCTTCGTCCTCCGCGTGCATGGCGTGCATTTCGTTAAGCGCGCCGAAGTTTTTAAGCACGTCCCAGTAAACGCCGTCGCCGTCGCGGTTTTCGTAAAACATGTGCAACTGAACTTTTTTAACGTCTGTACCGCTTAAACCCTCTACCCTAACCAGCGGAATATAGCGTAAATCTTTGTGGTTGTCGCGCGTTAAGTCGTAACGGAACTGAATGTTTTCGGTAATGTCCGCGCCGCCCGCCGTGCCCGTGTATGAGCCCATAAAATCCCACTTTGTGTCGGTGATGTTGCGCATAGGCGACGCCGTAAGAGTCATTTCAGCCTCTGCGTCCACCGCCGTGATGTGCAGCGTATAGCGCGAAACTACGGTAAAGGAATCATTTTCTACTTTTACGATGTCCGCAAACACGATATATTCGCCCTCGTTAGAGGCTAAAAACATAAAGCTGCCTTCTTGCGCCGAAACGCCCTTTTGATAGGTGTTGCCTTTCACGCTGCCCCAGTAGCCCGTGTAATGCGCGTTTTCGTAAAAATTAGTCATCGCGGCGGACGCGCCTATGCCGTCGTCGCCCAGCGCATCCATATTTGCAACCACGTTCCAATATACGCCCGCCTTGCCGCCGCCTTCGGCTTTATCGTAATCGCCGTCGTAGGCAAGCAGCTGAACCGTTCCGGGTTCGCCTTTAATTTGCGTAACGTTAAAGCCGCGCGTGTACAATTCGCCGTTTTCTAAATCCTCAAAGTTGTACGGAACGGTGAGATTACTTGCAATGTCCGTGCCGCCCGTTGCGCCCTCAAAAGAACCCGTCCATCTATGTGCGCCGTCAAAATCTGCGCGTCCTGTGCGCGTAAATACTGCCGCATCGGAATATAGGCTTTGGGTTGCGTTTATCGTGATATCGCCCGTTACAATGTGCTGCGTTTGACCGTTGGCTAAATCAGAAGGTGTACCGTTTAGGGTTAGCACCGCCGTATGCCCCGTTACGGGAGTAAGCTTAATGTGCAGCGTTTCGCCGTGCTTAATCTTTGCACCGCTAGTTAACACGGTTTCGCCGTGTTTAACCTCTAAGCCGATGCCGTTTTGCGCGGTTATCGTTACCGTATGCTGCGTAGCGGTTTGAGAGCCTTCTAGCCGTAAATCCTTGCGCACGGTAAGCGTGGCTTGATTGTTGGTTAAGGTTTCGGGCGCGCCGTTCACCGTTAAATGCGCGGTGTGCCCCTCATCTACCGTTACGGTAACCACAATTTTGGTGCCGTTTTTTAGCACCGTGCCGCTTTCAATCAGCTTGCCCGATTCGTCCTTGACGCTTACAACCGCGCCGTTTTTCGCCTCAAACGTAACCGTTCCGTCCGAGCCGCAGGCCGTTAAAAAAACTGCCGCAACCGCCAAAACCGTTATCAGTGCGAGAATTCTGCATAGTGCTTTTTTCATATTTTTCATTAATCGCTCCTTTTGCGTTTCATTTAGCCCTATCTTTTGCCGCCGCGCAAAAAAATATGTACGCGGCGCAAAAAAATTTTTTCTTGTGCGTTGATGATTGCAAAATGTATAGCTTTATGATACCCTATCCTTATGGAAGAACAATTTTCGCGCACCGCGCTATTAATCGGCGCGGGCCATGTAGAAAAGCTGCAAGCCTCCCGCGTAATCGTATTCGGCTTAGGCGGCGTAGGCGGCACTGCGGTAGAGGCGTTAGCGCGCGCGGGCGTAGGCACTATCGGGCTTGTAGATAATGATACGGTTTGCTTATCTAACCTTAACCGCCAAATTATTGCTACGCACCAAAACTTAGGCGCGCATAAAACAGACGCGGCGGCGCAGCGCATTGCCGACATCAACCCCGCCGCGAAAGTGAACCGCCACAAAATTTTTTATCTGCCCGAAACCGCGCACGAGATAGACTTAACCGCCTACGATTATATAATCGACGCGGTTGACACGGTAACGGCTAAAATTGAGTTGGCGCTGCAAGCCCAAAAAAAAGCCGTACCCCTTATAAGCTGTATGGGTACGGGCAATAAGCTGCAACCCGCCGCCTTTGAGGTAGCGGATATTTATAAAACCTCCGTTTGTCCGCTTGCCAAAGTACTGCGCAGCGAACTTAAAAAACGCGGAGTTAAACATTTAAAGGTTGTTTTTTCCAAAGAACCGCCCGCAAAGCACCGTCCCCCTGGCAGCATATCGTTTGTGCCCCCCGCCGCAGGCTTATTGCTAGCCGCTACGGTTATACATGATTTGTTAGGCTTGCGCGTTAGATATGAAGTAGGCTTTGCCTTATGAAGCCGCAAACACGTTTGCTTATGAAGTGTTGCTTTAAGCAACATGAAGTCGCTAACGCTTATGAAGTGAAGTGCCCAAAACCCAACCGCAATGCGAACTTGTTCGCACTTCATGCGCATAGCGCACTTCACACCTTCATGCGTAGCACTTCATTAGACAATAAGCACAACTATCGTTGTGCTTATTGTCTATGGTGGAAGCAGACGGGATCGAACCGCCGACCCTCTGCTTGTAAGGCAGACGCTCTCCCGGCTGAGCTATGCTTCCAAAAATAAGGGAGATGAGGGACAGGTTCTATTGTACGGCTTTTTAGGCGCGTTGTCAAGGCTTTAAACGGAGTTTTTAAAACTTTATAAAACCTTTTAGCAATCATCGGTTATGCCTAATAAATAATCTGCTGAAACTCCGAAAAATTTGGCTAATTCAACTACGGCTTCGGCGTTAGGCGTTCTTTTTTCTAACTCCCATTGCGCTATTGCCGTTTTACTTAAATTTACTGCTTTCGCTAAGTTTACTTGACTTAGTTCTTTTTCTGTTCTTAATTCCTTTAATCTTTCCGCAAATATTTTCATATACAAATTATTACAAAATCCTATTCAAAATACTTGACTGGTCTCAAATGAGACTGTATAATAGTCTCATTTGAGAGTGGAGGTGCTTATTGCATGGAATCCTTTGCTAAGCGGTTAATAAGACTGCGTACAGAAAGAGGCCTGTCGCAAAACCAACTGGCTAAGCAGGCGGGCGTATCCGCATATATGGTTAAAACATTTGAAAGCGGCAACATCTATCGGGGCAGTTTGAAATACTGTTTAAAGCTTGTGCGGTTTTTAAATATAACCTTAGCCGAATTGTTTGCTGACGACTAAAAAAATCACAGCTGCAAGGCTTTAAGTAATTCGGGCATGGCTTGCCGCGCGGCGGCTTCGCCTGCGCGTACCGATTCTAGGTTGTTTTTAAAATGCTGCATAGAACGGTCTCCCTGATCGGGCGTAATTAAAAAGTCGGGTAAGTTTAGAATTTTTTGCTTATTGATTTCCCAGTTCATTACGTTTAGCATACGTTCAAACATGTTGAAAATGCCTTTTGTTTGGTTTGATTCGCGCACGGGACCGATTGCGTCTACGGCGATTATAAAATCCGCGCCTAAGTTGCGCGCCGCGTCTATCGGGATACGCTCTAACACGTCGCCGTCTACAAAGCGTTCACCTTGCGCGTTTTCAACGTAATGAAACACCGCAGGAACCGACATGCTTGCGCGCAAAGCAAACGAAAGCGGACCGGAGGTAAAAACGTGCAAGCGGGCTTTTTGAATTTCTACGGCGGTGGCGGCAAAGGGTATGGCGCAGTCTTGAAAGGTTTTGTCGCCCAGCGTGCGCCGAATAATTTGCATAACGCGCCCGCCCTTAAAAAAACCTTGTTTTTTAAAGCTGATACGCAAATCGCGCAGTGTGCGGTTAGAAACGCGTTGCGCAAGCTTTTCTATATCTTCAACCGAAACGCCCGCCGCATACGCGCCGCCTACCAGCGCGCCTATCGAACAGCCCGAAATACAATGCAGCGGAATATTATGCTCTTGCAGCACCTTTAACACGCCGATATGACAAAAGCCGCGCGCCGCGCCGCCGCCTAGCGCAAGCCCTACCTTATACGGGGTTTTTTGCGTTTGGTTAGTAAGATTATTAGTTTCTTGCATAGGTTTAAGTATAGCGGTACAAACGCGCTTTGTCAAGCTAGTTAATTGCTTTTTTAATCATCGCGCTGCGCAGCTCCTCGCGGTTATTGCGTATCATGGCAAGGGTAGAAAGTAAAAACTGTTCTATATCCTTAAACATGCCGTCTAAGTGAATTTTGGTGCGCTCAATCAGCGCGTCGCACTGCACATGCGCCGCCTCGATAATTTTTTTGGCCTCTAACTCCGCACGCTTAACTAATTCGGAATTATCTACGATATGTAAGGCGCGCTCCTCTGCCTCTTTAATCGTATTTTGCGCTACGCTGTCGGCGTTTTCTAAAATTCTTTTACGGTTTTGTAGGATGTATTCCGATTCTGCAATGCTTTGCGGGACCGCGCTTTTAAGCTGCGCCGCCAACTCGGCACAATGCCCTATATCGATTTTTTTGCTGAAAATGCCTTTGGTGTTGGTAAGCTCCGCCTCTAATTCGTTTAGCATATCCGTCATATCCATACTGCGCGCAAACTCCTTTTAACCCTGCCAGCACACTGCTAAGCGTAGGTTTTTTTAATAAGAGTTTGCGCCGCTGCTGCCGCATAGCCGTTTAAGTTTCCGCCCAACGCCGCAAGCTCCCTTACTATTGTAGAACTGACATGCTTGTACTTATGCGCAGAAATAAAATAAATTTGCTTAATTTCGGGATTTTGGCTTGCATATACCGCCGCAAGGTTTTGTTCGTACAAAAAATCCTGTACATCGCGCAGGCCGCGAATCATATAGATACACGAATTTTTTTGCATAAAATCGGTTAAAAGACCGCTAAACGCCTCTACGCGCACGCCTTGCATCGCTCCTAACGAAAGCTTTGCAAGCGTACAGCGCGTTTCGATAGGCGCGGCGGACTTTGCGCAACCGTCTGCTACCGCCACGGTTATGTCGGTAAAAATTCCGCGCGCGGCGTTTACTATTTCGTAATGCCCTTCGGTAAAGGGGTCAAACGTACCTGCAAAAACAGCTTTCATAAATGTGTTCACTCCTTATAAGAAAGAAAGGTTAAAACCGTGTTGCCGCACGCGCGTGATTCGCGGTTTAGCTGCGTAGGCAAGCCGTCTAGCGGATTATCGGCGGCGTGTTCTATTACTATCACGCCGCCCTTAGCTAAAACGCCGTGCTGCAAAATTAGCCCTACCGCGTCCGCCTCGCGGCGGGAGGCAAACGGCGGATCTATAAAAATAACATCAAATGCGCGTCCCGCCAGCTTTAACAGCGCGGTTTTGTAATCGGCGTGGTATACCTCGCCCGACGCACCCGTGTGCGCAAGATTTTTGTGGACGCATGCGCAGCTTTTTTTGTCGATATCGGTAAAAACGCATTCGCCCGCACCGCGCGACAACGCCTCTATACCCATACCGCCCGTACCTGCAAACAAATCCAGTACGCGGATATCCGCCCCGTAGCCCTTAGAATACAGCATATTAAACGCGGTTTCCTTAACGCGGTCGGACGTCGGGCGAATTCGATTATCGGCAGGCGCAAAGAGTTTCTTTCCGCGATATTTTCCTGTTATCACGCGCATAAACTCAATCTAACACCTTTTTAAAAAAAAGTCAACCCTTTTAGGTTTTGGCAGACGTTAGCTTTTTATGTTAACACTGCCCGCTTTAACAACGAAAAAACCAAAAGTACGGCATGGTGAAATTACTATTATTATAACAGCACACTACTCCGTCCCCTTGTGTTTGTCCCCCTGTGTTACATATCCTTATAAATGATATGTATTCCTATTCCGTCATGAGCAGACAACATGGTTACATTATTGCCATGTGTAAGAATAGAAATATCGTAACACAGGGGGACTAACACAGGGGGACGGAGTAGTGTGCTATTTTATGTGTCGTATTGTTGATATCGGAATTCCCGTTATCCTTGCTATTTGGCGTATACTTGTTCCAGGAATTGCTTTAATTATTGACACTATTTCATTTCTGCCACCCTTTTCTAATGTAAGAATATTGCTAATTTTGTATTTGCTGTATATGCGTTCAATTTGGTCTTGTAGTTTTTTATCAGATATTGACGCCGTGTTGTTAAATTCTATAAAGGGTTTTTCTTCCACTTCATTCATAAACTTAATGAATTTGTCTTTTCCGTCTAAAATCCTTAAAATATAATCCGTATTTATAAAGCCCTTTTTGTCGCTTACATATGCCGAATAACTGCTCCACTCATATTCTTCGATGCTTTTTGCTATTCCCGCTTTAATTGGATTTTGATGTATGTATCTTACGGCACTTAATAAATGCCCTTCGCTGTTTATTGTTTCGCTTTTAAATCTATCTTGAAATAAATTGCCTATTCGTTCATATTTTCTGTTATACCAATAAACATAACTACCTAATATTTTTTGAAATATTTTACCAATAGAGTTATCTAATTCATTAATCAATATATGTATGTGATTGCTCATCATGCAAAATGAATATATTTCATAAGATATTTTTTCTTTATTTATTTTTAATCTATTTAAAAATACTTTTCTATCCTCATCATCATAAAATATGGTTTGCTTGTTTATTCCTCGAAGCACAACATGATATATTCCAGTAGGACTTTTCTTTCTTGCAGTTCTTGGCATATTTCACCTCGTAATTCATTTTACACACAATGGTTCGCTTTGTCAACTATTTTATAGCACATTACTCCGTCCCTCTGTGTCTGTCCCTCTGTGTCTATTCCCCCTATGTCTGCCCCTCCAAATGTATTTACTTATTGAAACTATTCCTTTTTTCTTTTTGCTTCCCGTACACAAAAGCCAGCTATCATTCCGATTATTATTGCTTCACCGAATAACAGCAACCCCATCAAAAACGGTCTCGAGTCATTCCAAATTTCAGTAGGATTTTCCGGCTTATAATATACATACTTGTTCGTGAAGCCTCCTTTTGGAGTTGTGCCCGTATATTCAACACCGTCAACTAAAAAAGTTATCTCTAAATATTTACTACCCCAACCTGTGGAATTTACCGAAACTACTAATGCTTTTTTGTAGGTTTCAAAAATCTGAACCCAAAAAATAAGCACACACATAAATCCAATAAAAAACAATATACCGACCAACAGCTCCATTTTGAAAATGCCGGAAGTTTTCTTTTTAGGTTTGTTTTCCGTGTTATCGAACAATTTTACTTCTCCTCTTTTTAATGACACAGGGGGACGGAGTAGTGTGCTATTTAATGTGTCGTATTGTGGTTCGCTTTTGTCAACTATATAAAAACAATTAGGCTCCCCAACACACAAGGTTGGAGAGCCGACGTGACCAAATGGTTTTACCCGCCATTCCCGATTACTTTTATCATACACCATCAATTATGTTTTGTCAATACCTTAGACCAACTTTTTCATAGCACACTACTCCGTCCCTCTGTGTCTGTCCCCTCTGTGTTTTTCTGCTTTTAGCCATTCAAGGTTTTGTTGTTTTGCTTGCTTATACCATTTTTCGATTTTCTTTTGATTGATGCCGTATATATCGTCAAGGTTAGAAAAAGCTCTTATCGAAAGCTTATGGTTTTGCGGGCAGCCTACGCCGTACTCATAGCATTTAGAAATAAAGTATTGCGAGGCCTCGTCAAATGTTTGGGTAAACGTTTCAAACTCTTGCTGCGCTTTTGTTTCGTCGAACATGAGTGATTTACTCCTTTGTAGTTACTTGCCTTTTTGCAAGCGTGCGGGTGGGGGTTAGTAGGTAATCTAGGGCGATATCGTGGGGGTCGGGAATGAAGTCGCAAAGCTGTTCGTCGTAGGCAAGCCCGATTTTAACGGTTTTTTTGCCTTTTAAATAGCGGTCGTAGCAACCTCTGCCGTAGCCGATTCGGTACAATTGTTCGTTAAAGCCTAACAGCGGAATAACCGTAATTTCGGGAATAATCGGCTCGTGCGCGTGGCTTACACAATCCGACGGCAAATTGCCGCAGCGGTTAGGGTTTAGATACTTAAACCGCACGGCGCGGGCAGGCAGCATATCGCCGCTTTTGCCCGTAAGCGGATAATACAGCGTATAGGTATCCGCCATTTGGGCAATAAAGCCGCGCGTATCCGCCTCCGAACCGATTGAAACATAGGTAAAAACGTTTTTAGCCTGCGGATACTTCGCGTGCAAAAGTTTGCTTAGCCGCTCGCACAACAGCTTGTCCTTTTGTTTTTTATCCGTAATACTTTGACGGATTTTAGTTAATTGCGCCCTTAGATTCTGCTTTTGCATATCTTCTTTTTACCCTGCCTTTAAATGCGGTTAGTATTTCGTAGATGTTGGTTTGGCACGCCTCCGCCAGCTTTTCGCCGCTTACGCCGTTGCCTAACAAATAAGCCCTGTCGCCGTAGCGCACGCCCGAATACGTTGCGTCCGCCATAAGGCTGTCCATGCACACCTGCCCGACAAACGGGCATAACGCGCCGTTAATCGAAACAAAGCGGTTTTCGGCAGCCGCGTTTTGCTTGCGCCTTATCCCGTCTGCATAGCCCGCGCCGATAACCGCCAGCAGCATATCGCGCGGCGCGGTGTACTCGCCGTAGGATATATGCTCGCCCTTTTGCACGGCAAATATTTTTAAAATCGGCGCGTGCACTTTCATAACAGGCTCTAACGCGCCGCCGTAGCCGTACAGCGCAAGGCCGGGACGCACCGCGTCTAAGCAGAACTCTTGCGGTAAGACCATGCACGCGCTTGCCGCGATATGCCGCATAACCTGCGGCGGTAAGCTTGCGGTACACGCCTTAAAGCAGTTTAGCTGCGCCTGCGCAGACGGCGTATCTGCGGCGTTATGCAGATGTGAAAAAACGCTGTGCAGCCGATAGCCCGCCCTTTCGATTTGCGCGGCGGCGGCACACACCTCTTTGGGGCGCACGCCTAAGCGGTTCATCCCCGTATTGATTTTAAGATTAACGCTCTTTACGGGCGGACACAGTGCCTCTAAAATGCGGATATCGCGCAAATCGCACACGGTAGGAATAAAATTTTGACGCCACAGGCCGCGATTTTTTACCAGCTCCGCCGCGTCCGCAAGCGGGCCTAGTATCAAAACGGGCTTTGTTATTTTTTTAAGCTGCGCCGCCTCGAAAATGTCGGCAACGGCAAGCTCGTCCGCAAACGGCTCGGCAGCCGCCGCAATGCCTTCTGCGCCGTGTCCGTAAGCGTCTGCTTTAATTACCGCGCACAGCTTAACTCGGGCTTTTTTGCGCACCGCAGACAGGTTGCGGGCAAAAGCCGATACATCGATATCCGCGATTAACGACAAACTTCCTCCCGTGTCTAAGCCAAAAATAAGATAACTCCGCGCAACGGTTGCGCGGCTGAACCTCATTTTGACTTAGACAAGAGTGTTCGATTGCCAGCCGCCGCCTTTACCGTGCGCCTTTTTGTAAAATCTTTACGCCCTTTGCGGTAAGTACGTCTATGGCCTTTTGTTCGTTGGATACGCGCATAAAAATCAGTGCGCCCGACTCGGTGCGGTGCGAAAAAATGTACTCGATGTTAATGTCCGCCGCGTCTAAGCATTCTAGCACCTCGTACAAGCCGCCTGGCTTATCCGCAACCTCAACGCCGATAAAATCGGGGCTGATAATGGTAAAGCCCGCGCCGCGCAGCGCGTTTACGGCTTTTTCGTTGTCGCGCGTGATAATGCGCAAAATGCCGAAGTCCTTACCTTCCGCCAGCGTTAGAGCAATCATGTCTACGCCGCTGTCTTTTAAGGTTTTGGTAACGCTGAAAACGCGCCCCTTGCGATTTTCTAAGTATATCGCTATTTGGTTAAGCATAAGGAACTACCTCCTAGTATATGAGAAAATTATGATTTTTGTGCTTTAAATTTTTCTATTGTCTAACACGCGCTTGGCCTTGCCCTCGCTGCGCGGAATGGTGCCTTGCTCTACTAACCGAACGCCCGCATTCAACCCCGTCGCGCTGTAAATTTTGTGCTTGATTTCGTCGCGGATTTTTTCGACGCCCGAAATCAGCCCCGAAAACATATCGGGCGAAAGCTCAAACTCTACGTCTAGCGTGTCGGTGTTGTTGTGCCGCTCTACTACTAAGCGGTAATTCGGGCTTGCGTAGCCTAAGTCTAACAGCACCGTTTCGATTTGACTGGGGAAAACGTTTACGCCGCGTATGATAAGCATATCGTCCGAACGGCCTAAAATTTTGCCCATTCTGGCGTGCGTGCGTCCGCATTTACATACGGCGGTGTTTAGGGTGCATAGGTCGCGCGTGCGGTAACGCAATAGCGGCATGGCCTCTTTACACAGCGTGGTAAATACTAATTCGCCTTGCGTGCCGCTTGCGCACGGCGAAAGCTGTTGGTCTAAAATTTCGGGGTAGAATAAATCCTCCCAAACGTGCAAGCCGTCTTGGCGGCAGCATTCCATCGAAACGCCGGGACCCGTAATTTCGCTAAGGCCGTAAATATCAAAGGCTTGCAGATTTAATTCTTTTTGAATATGCGCGCGCATACCCTCGCTCCACGGCTCCGCGCCGAACACGCCCGCGTTAAGGCGGAAGTCCGCTATCTTGTAGCCGCCCTCTTTTAAGGCTTCGGCTATGTAGGCGGCGTAGCTAGGGGTGCAGCATAGCGTAGTTGCCTCGAAATCCTTTAACAGCATAAGCTGCCGCGCCGTGTTGCCGCTAGAAATAGGAACTACGCGCGCGCCGATTTTTTCCGCGCCGTAATGCGCGCCTAAGCCGCCCGTAAACATTCCGTAGCCGTATGCAACGTGTACGGTAGAGTCGGACGTAACGCCTGCGCACGCTAAGCTGCGCGCCATAGCCTCGCTCCATGCGTCGATGTCGTTTTGCGTGTACCCTACTACCGTTAATTTGCCCGTAGTGCCGCTAGACGCATGCAAACGCACCACCTCTTTTTTAGGTACGGCAAATAAGCCGAAAGGATAATTGTCGCGCAAATCCGACTTTTCGGTAAACGGCAGCTTTACGATGTCGTGAATGGTTTTTATATCGGACGGGCGCACTTTTAGCGCGTCCATTTTTGCGCGGTAAAAAGGTACGCGCTCGTACACATACGCCGTAAGCTTATGTAAACGCTCCCCTTGCAGTACCTCTAATTGACTGCGCGGCATGGTTTCGATTGCCTTGTTGTAGTAGTTGGCTTTCATAGTTTAATTCCCTCTGTGTTGAAAATTTGTAAAATGGTTTTATAGCCTAAAGCTTTGGCTACTTAACTTTAATCGTCATTTTGTTGCTTAACAATCCCTCTCCGCTAACCTTTACAATTAGTCTGCCGGGCACATTGCCGCGAACCAACGCGGTTGCGCGTCCGTCGTACACGCGCACGGTGCTTGCGCCGATAAACGTACCTAGCGGGTCTGCCGTGCCTAAGGCGGTTAATTCGCCCTCTGCCGAAACGCTTACTTGTAGCTCGCGCGTCGCATACGGCACTATTCTGCCCTCTTTATCCGTTACCGCCATATCGATATAACAGCTTTCGCCCGCGAAAATTTGTTTTTTGGCACATTCTAACTTTATTGCTTTGGGCTGCAATACCGATTCTAATTCGCATTTGGCGTTTTCGCTGCCTTTGTAGTAGCTGATTGCCTCTAATTTTCCGGGATAAAAGTTGGTTTTAAATACGGCGGTAAAATTGCTTTGTCTGCCCGCCAACTTACGCCCGACGGATTTTCCGTCTAAATTAAGCTGTATAATATCGCCGCCCGCATACACCACAATTTTAATCGGCTTGCCTACATGACGCGGCCAGTTCCACAGCGGATACGTTTCCGAAAAATGGTCTAAGCCCGCAGGGTCGGCAAAGTCGGGGTCTTGCACGACTATGGCGCATACGTTGCGCTTGCCTAATAAAATTTCTTTATGATAAGACGCGCTTTTGCGCCGCAGCGTACTGTCTAAGTCGCCTTGTGTATTGATATACGGCTTATGCGCGATATGTCCGCCTCCGTCGGCGGCGGCCGAACCTGCAAAATCCGCGCCGTAGTTTAAAAAGCAGCCTAGCACCCCAGGGTTGCTTTCTACCGCCTCTAACGCCTCAAACGCTTTATCGCCGCGGTCGGCAAGCCCTAGTACAAACCTTCCACCCGCGCTGTGCCTTGCAAGGTCGGGATACAAAAACGAATAGCCCGCCACGTCTAAGCCCTCGAAATACGGTTCGGTAATTTTGGTGAATAAATCTTTTTCGCGGGCGGCGGCAATGGCGTGCGCAGCCGTTAAGTTAGATTTTTGTTTAATTTCAAAACGCTCCGCCTCGCATTTTAACGGAACGCGCTCAAACGCGTTTGCGGTGATTAAGGCGGCGGGGTTGAATTCTTTAATCTTTGCGGTAATCTTTTTTAT
Organism: Bacillota bacterium; assembly: GCA_009777485.1. Lineage (GTDB taxonomy): Bacteria > Bacillota > Clostridia > Christensenellales > Pumilibacteraceae > WRAP01. The sequence goes on along the minus strand of WRLT01000004.1, from coordinate 88,970 downwards.
CAACGCATAACCCTTGCCGCGCCCGTAGCTTTCTTCGGCGTCGTTAGCAACCGAATAAAACGCAACGCACGGGTGGTTTCTAAGCGTGCGTACCGCCGCCTCCGCTGCGGCCTCCCATTCGTAACCAAACCGTGCGCGGCCGTCTAATGAACGCGCGCCGCATTCTAACTTGTCAAAAATATCCGTTACGCATAACATTCCTAAACGGTCTAAACAGTCTAAGGCGGTTTCGGTAGGAACGCCGATATAGCGCACCGCATTATAGCCTATTTCTTTTAGCGCGGAAAGCTTGCGGTATTCGGCCGCCGCGTCCGACGCCGCGCCCGACATGCCGTTATCGTGCGCCAATACCGCGCCTTTCAGCTTTTCTGCCTTGCCGTTTAGCCGATACGCGCGGTTTGCTAACTCATGCTTAGCTATGCCGAAGGTAAATGTTTGCGGCGGCGCGGGGCTTTGCGCGGAAGCAGGCGTAAGGGTAAGACGGCAGGTGTATAGGTAGGGGTCGTCCCGCGTCCATTCAAACGCGCGCAATATCCTAAAAGGTATTTCTATAATTTTTTTGCTGCCCGCCGCTAATTTAACCTGCCGCAGCTTTTTAACAACGCGACGCTGTTTCTCGTTAAAGATTTCCATAAGCAGCTCGCCGCTCTGCACCTCTTGCGCAGCGGATTGAATTTCTATATACGCCGTACCCGCCGCTTTTTCGCCGGGCGTGTGCATATGAATGCGTCCGCCGTAGGGCGCGATGCTAAGCGGATAACGAACGCTCAATAGCGACACGCCGCCCGCGATTCCGTTGCCGATGTACTTACCCGTATCGGGGTGCGTGGCTATGCGCAGACATAGCAGTGCGCCGGCTTTATAATTTTGGGTTATATCTATGAGTGTGCGTTCGCGCCTTGCCGTGTGCGCAATATACGCACCGTCTATAAAAATATCGGCAAATCCTAAAACGCCCTCTACTTCAAGGTATATACAATGCCCCGCATCAGCCTTTGGCAAAACACGGAAAAAATGAGAAACTACCGTCGGGTAATAGCCTGTTTCGGCTCCGTTCGGTATAGAATAGTCTTTGACCGTTTTTGGCAACGCGTCGTGCGGAAGGCGAATTTCTTCGGTATCTTCGGGTATTTCCGATAAGCTCTCCGGCTCTTCCGCCGAAAACATACGCCAGCCTTCGATTAGCTTGATTTTCTCCATCAAAACACCTTAGCTTGGAATATGTTTATATTATACCAAACTTCTCCCCAAAAAAGCAAGCGATTTAGACGCATATAAATGATTTAAAAATGCAATAATACCAATATGTTGAGTAGCGTGAAAAAAATTGCGGTAGTTTGTGTGTCGGTTTTGTTAGCGGCGGCCTTATTAGGCGGCGCGGTGCGGGCGGCGCAAACGCATGCGTTGTATGCAAATCCCGTGATTTCGTGGGGCGTAAACCCCAACACGCAAGAACGCACACCCGACCCGCCCGACGGCTCGGTTACCCTGCTAGAAAAATACGACGGCTTTTTTGTAGCGGACACCACCGAAAAAAAAGTGTATCTTACCTTTGATTTAGGGTATGAGGCAGGCTATACCGCTGCGGTTTTAGATATTTTAAAACAGCACGGCATTAGCGCGGTATTCTTTCTGTGCGGAAATTATTTAAAAGAAGAGGCTTTAATTAACCGCATGCTTAGCGAAGGGCATGCGGTAGGCAACCACACCGACAAGCATAAGGATTTGCCTAAGCTGTCGGAGGAAGCCGTGCGCGCCGATATTTGTGATTTTACCGCAGCTTACAAAACACGCTTTCCTAGCGCGCCCAAAATGACGCTGTTCCGTCCGCCGCAAGGCCGCTTTGATGAGGGCAGTTTAAAAATCGCGCAGGCGTGCGGTTTAAAAACTGCGCTTTGGAGTATTGCGATTGTGGACTGGGGAAAAACTCCTATCGACGCACAAGCGTCCGCTAAAAAAATAGCGTCCCGCGTACATCCCGGCGCAGTAATTTTACTGCACATTACAAACTCCGGCACGCCCGAAATGCTAAAACTGTTATTGCCCGAATTATCGCAAAAAGGCTACCAAATCGGCACTCCCGCCGAAATAGGGTAAGTCAATACTAGGGCTCTATGGGTTCGCCCGTCTTTGCATCCTGAAACATCAGCCAAAACCCTTTACCTTCGGGGGTTTCGGGGGTTTCGGGCAACCAACGGCAATGCCCGCCTAACTCTAAGGGCGGCAGGGGCGAATATTCGGCGGGGACGCCGTAACATACATAATCGGGGCGCGTTCCGATAAGCCCTACGGTATAAAATTTAGTTTCGTCAAAGTCTACCCGTATCCAACGCGTTTCGGGCATTAATTCTTCTAGCAAAGTGAAACGCTCGCATTTTTCAAAAAGGCTTTCTATTTGGTCTTTAATTTGCTCGTAAAACACCGCCTCCGGGACGGATTTTGCCGCCGAAACGCCTGCCGCGTAGCTTGACGCAGGAGGCACGGTAAAAGCCGATTCGGGCAGCGGCTGCTTTAACACCTTTGCCGACAGCTCTTTAATGCGGCGGTCTACGGGGTTTAGCAATTCGTCTGTGTCTACGTCGCTTGCGGACGAATACTTTATTTCTTTATTTATGTACGATTTATCAAAGTAGTTTACTTCTGCCAACGCGCCGTCGTTGTATACCTGACTGGCTATCTGCTTAGACAACGCCAACAGCCTTTCGCCCTCTTCTAAAAGCTCGTTCGTTTCGTCTTGCGGGACGTCCTCTGTTTCGTCCGCGCTGACAGGTTCGCTTGGCTCTTTTTCGGGCACTTCAATCCGTGCCCCTGGGGTTATGTCAAAAAAATAATCCTTTATATCTTGACTGCGGCCGCTGTAAACGCCGTCCGTCTGCGGCGGCGCAGCCGTTTTGCTTTCCTTCGCGCTCTCATGCTCCCTCCTTTTTAGCCCGTCCATCATGTTGCCTGCCCAAAGCCTTGCGGCCGCGTTTGTTCCGTACAACAGCGGCGTGTAACGGCTGTCAAATACCACGCAGTGCAGTGCGTTTATATCGGGCTCGCCGTCTTGCAGCTGAAAACGCGATAAAATTCTGCCGCCCGCGCCCAACGCGCGCACGGTGTTAAAATCTTGACTTTTTAAGCCCGCGTGATATTCGCCGCTTTTTAAATTGGGCAGATTGTATACGTTAAGCGTAGCAAAAACTCCGTACGCGTTGCGCTCTAACGACAACGTGCCTTTTGCGTTTCCCGCGCCGCTTAAAATGATTAGTTTTTTTTCATATTGCATAAATCCGCTCCTTTGCCTAATTCGCCCTGTATACAGTATACCTATATAAATATGCACGGCGCGAAAAAAAATTGACGAAATTATGCGAAATACGGCTAAAAGAAAAAACCCCCCGAAGTTCCGTTACGGTTTCGGGGGTTAATTTTATTGTTTTATAGTTTTGCGTTCTTGATTTTTAGAAGACTATGCCTGCATCGGCAATATCAAGCCCTACCGATTCAAGCGCGGTTTGCCACGCAATTTGAAAGCTGGCAAATTCTGCCGTTAAGCTATCGATAGATGCAAAGGGGTCGCCGTCTAACGCGCCTATGGTTGCGTTCAACTCGGCAAGATACGCCTCTGTTGCCAAATACAAGTCGCCGCCTGCCTCCATAGAGATTTTCAACAGCAGTGTTTCGGCTTCCTTTGAAGAGGCTATGTTTGCAAACAACGAAGGAAGGCTGTCGTGCAACGCCAATACAGAGTCTACAAACATAGCTTCATGCGCGGCCTTATCGCCGTTGTCGGGGAAAGCGTAAAATGCTCTAAACGCCGCCTCGTCCGCAACAAAGTTAAATTGATACAATAAGCCGCTTACTAAGCCTTGAATATCGCTAAGCAGAAAAGCGTCTATTTTGGCTTCCCATTTGGCGTACAGCGTAATATCGCTTACTAACGAAAACGGCGCGGTTACGGGTGAACCGGTAAAAGCGGAGTTATCAAACCAACCTCTAAATACGTATCCGTCTTTTAACGGTGCGGGCAGAGAATCAATCAATGTGTCGTGTACTCCGACAACATCACCAAACGGGCCGTTGTCTGCGCCGTTATCCACATAGCTTAGCGTGTATTCGTCGGGTACAAAAAGTTCCCATTTTGCGTACAGCGTAATATCTGCTAAGATGGTGTACGGCGAAGTGATGGGCGCACCCGTCAAGCCGGGATTATCGAACCAACCCATAAAGACGTGTCCGAACTTTACGGGAACAGGCAGCATAATGCCCTCTAAGCCAACTTCCTCTGTGCGCGGGCCTACGGGGTTATCCGCGCCGTCGTCTTCAAAAGTGATGGTTGCTTTTTCCTTTTCGGGCGGATCGGGCTCATCGGGTTCGTTGGGGTCGACAGGTATGTCGGGCTCTTGAATATCGTACTTATCCCTCAGCTCGGCAAGCCGTTGTTGTGTTTCGGGCCCTAGCAGATGCTCGTTAAAGGTTAAAACAAATTCGTGCATGGGCTTTGCCATAAAGCTTTTTTCCATGTCGTTGCGTAAAAACTCCATTTGCGGCATAGCCATGATAAAGCTTGCAAAGATTAAAATCATGATAGTAAACGCAAGACCCTTAGCCCCGTTGATAAAAAATCCGCCTAAGCGCGAAGGCGGTGAAACCTTTTTGGCGCGCTTTCTTAACGCTTTTTTTACAAAATGAACCATGATAATCATAAACAAGCGGACTACAATCATCAAAACAATGCAAATCAGTACACAAAAGATTCCGTAAGAACTTGTAAGCGCGTCCGAAACGCCGACGCCGCCTTCTATCATTAGCCCCGCAAGCAGTACCACTATCATTTCTATGGCTTCGATAGCGAACAGCGAACTTGCCACAATACGCGTTAAAAAGAACGCCGCAACAAACGATATCAGCCACGCTACAAGCGTAACGGTTGATTTGCCCGTTCCTAGCAACAGCCCGATTAATGCGGCCATTACGATTATTACGATAAGTACTACGTCTGCGATTGACATGATTGAACACCTCTTTATTGGTTCAGGGAATAAAATTTTTCCCAAAGTTTAGCTTTTTAAACGGTTTAGCTTTAATTTTGTTCGGGCATAATGGGGAGTGTGTTTATTGTAAAGCCCTCGATGATTAGTCATGTAGAAAAAAGTCTTTGCGCCTTATTGGGCGGGCATTCTGCCCCGCCGATTATTTTGTGCATCGGCTCCGACCGCGTTACGGGCGACTGTTTCGGCCCGCTTACGGGCGAATATTTGGTTAGGCGGTACAACGCGGAGGCTTTTGTGTACGGCACGCTTGCCGCGCCCGTTACCGCCTTAAACCTTGCCTCGTTTGCCGCTTTGATTAAGGCGCGTCATCCTAACCATGCCGTTTTAGCGGTAGACTCCGCTTTGGGCAGCCGTGAGGACATCGGCACGTTTCGCGTATTCAGCGGCGGCTTGTACCCTGGCGCGGCCGCAGGCAAACGTTTGCCTGCCGTAGGGGATTTTTCGCTAACCGCAACGGTTGCGGGCCCCGACCAAAAGGAATTGTTTTCGGTGCGGCTAGGCTTTGTAACACAGCTTGCCGCCGCTGCCGCCGAACAAATAGCGCGTTTTACCGCACGTTTTTCTTCCGCCGCCGTATGCCGTAAAGCCTAAAAAGAGGGCTTTTAGCACACAGTTTACACTATTATAGTACATTTTTAAACTTATAACCTTATTAGCGTAAGATTAAAATTACATTAAATTGACAAATGACAAACTGACAACGCCAATTATAAACTCTCTAACAACCCCGCGTCCTTCATGTAGCTTAACAAGGTATACTTTTCTTTTAAATCGGGGGCAAGCGCGACCGCTAGGGCTATGTCGGGCGGGTCTAGGTATTCTTGCAGCGCGTAGCCGTCGTCGGCATAAAGGCGTTTAAAAACGGTGCGGGCGCGCGCAAGGCGCGAAACTAAGGCGCGCGCCTCCGTATACAATTCGGCGCGGTATTCTTTTAAACGGTACGCCGCGATTTTTAAATCCTGCGGCGCGGGCACAGGGCGCATGCAAACGCTTGCATCCGCCTCCGCTATGCCCAAATACTGCACGATTTGTTTTAGACGCGCATTGTTATCGGGCGGCGGCGCAAAAAATGCGGGCGGCGCGGCTAATAGATTTTGATAAATGCCCGCAACGGCAGACGCGCACAAAAATTCGTTTTCGCCGCGCTGACGAAAATGCCGCTGTTCGTATAAAAAAAGCAGCCGCAGTACGTGCGCGGCTTGCACTTCACCGCCGTTTAAAAGCCGTGCGTTTCCTGCTTCGCGCACCAAATGCGAAAATGCAAGCGATGCCTCCGCCAACAGCGGCGCGGCGGACGAAAAATTAAAGGGCGGCGCAAGCCTTGTAAGCAGCTCGTCAATCACCGCATAGCCCCGCGCAGAACGCTGCGCACAAAAACGCTCTTTATTTAAAATGCCCGATACGCGGTAATCAAATAAGCTTACGCATTTAGAAACCACCGCCCCAAACGCGGCAGCGCACGCATTTTTAGGCGCGGCGGATAAAAAATCGGTGTCGCACAGTACAAACGCAAACGGCGGCGTAGAATAGGTTTTTTCTATTCCTGCCGAATCGATAAGCGCGGCGGACGACGGCAGTAAGCGCACACAAGACGGATTTACGGCAATAAAGGCGCACGGCAGACGGCGGCGCGCGGCAGCGTATTTTACCAGTTCGGCAGTTTCCTCGCCGCCTGCACCGATAAGCAGCTGCACATCCTCGCAAATGTTTAAACTGCGCGCGTCTTGCAGCGATGCCGCCGCAGAATTTTTAACCATGCGCGGACGCACGCGGTAGCCCGCGCGAATTAGCAGCTTTTCGGCAATGCGCCCCGCACCCTCCCGCGTGTGTGCATCCGTTATAAACGCAACGGCCGCCAACGGCGGCGCAAGCGGCGCGGCAAATTCGGCAAGCCGCGCAATGGCCTTTGGGGATATGATATAAGGCAAGCTCATGGGCTTGTCTATTTTACCCTATTATTTCTGTCGGTTTTTAGTAAAAGAACGCAAAGAACAAGGAATTTTTGAACCGTCCTCATTTTCAAGCCCTACCAAATAATCGGTTGACACATCAAAAAAACTTGCAATCTCAACTAATGCGCTAGCCGTAGGCTCGTGTTTGCCACTCTCCCAAAAACCTATAATTGACTTACTAAAACCTATTTGCTCCGCAAGAGATGCCTGTGTCAAACCTTTATTATTACGCAATTCTTTTAGAATTTCACCTAATTCCATAATACAATTTTAACACAAGACTAGTAAACTAGTTGACAAGTCTAGTTTACTAGAATTTTAAAAACGCGTTTGTAAATGCGTCCATTTCTGCGTCTGTGCCTACGGTTACGCGGATATAGGCGGCGGTGCGCGGCGCGGCGAAATGGCGCACTAAAATGTTTTGCTGTTTTAAGCGCGCATAGGCCTCCGCGCCCGATACAGAGCTGTGGCGCACAAATAAAAAATTAGCGTCCGACGTGATTACCGTATGCCCCGCTTTTTGTAAAGCGTCGGCGGTATGCTGCCGCGTGGAAAGTATTTTTTGCACCGTTTGGTTAAAATACGCGCGGTCGCGCACGGCGGCCAGGGCGGCGGTTTGGCATAGCGCGCCTAACGTGTAGCTGTTAAAACAATTTTTAACGCGGTTTAAGCCCTCTATCAATTCTGCATTTCCTACCGCGTAGCCGCAACGCAAGCCTGCAAGCGAATAGCTTTTAGAAAAGGTTTTTACTATCAGTAAATTTTTGAACTGCGGCGCAACAGAGGCAAGGCTTTTAGTGTTTCGGGCAAAATCTATGTACGCCTCGTCTATCAGTACGTTGCAGGATACGCTTTTTGCTAACTGAATAATTTCTTGTTCGTCCATCGAAAGTGAAACGGGCGCGTTGGGGTTGGCAATCACTATACCGCCGCACGCCGTTTTTTTATACGCACTGCTATCTACGGTAAAATCGGGATTAAGCGGCAGAATAATTTTTTTAAAACCGTATAAATCGCAGTACACAGGATAAAAGCTGTAGGTAACATCGGCAAAAGCAACCTGCTTTTCAAATAATGCGCAAAACCCAAAAGCCAAAACCTCGTCTGAACCGTTGCCTAAAAATATATTTTCCGCCCTTACGCCCTCGTATGCGGCAATTTCTGCCGTTAGTGCCTTTGAATCGGGGTCGGGGTACAGGCGCAGTTTTTCGGTGTCAAAAACGCGCAAAGCTTCCGCAACCGACGGCGACGGCGGATACGGGTTTTCGTTGGTATTTAGTTTAATATATCCGCCCGCAGGCTGTTCTCCTGCCACGTACGGGGTAAGGGCGGCAATGCGTTTGGCAATCATTCAAATAACTTCCGATAACGGCTTTTAAAGGTTTCAAAGGTGTTCTCGCTTTGCATAATCGGATTAACCCTTTCGTCTCTCCATTGATTAAAACGAACGCTTTGCTTGTGTTCTTTAATTTGGTCTGAAAGCACCTCAAAAATGCGGCGCATTTCGCTAGGGGTTTCAAAGCCGTTAAGCTGAACCTCCGAATTCGCCACCGTATAGGAGGCATAAAACATAATGTGCATACCGTAATCGGTAATTACGGGTGCGTCTAACACCATGCCGGGACTGTATTTAGGGTTGTTAAATAATTCGCGTGCGCCGTCCTCGAACTCTTCCATATACACGCGTGCATCGTTTGCCGCGCGGTGCGTAGGCAATGCGTAGCCCTGCGGCGTACTAAACGCGCCGGGGTCGGTGTTATACAGATACGTCAATTCGTCAAAAACACGGTGCGCCTCGCGCAACGAAGAAGACGCCTCCGACACTACTCTGCGTACATGGTTGAAAATGCGCTCTGCCGTCATAGGGCTAGAAAAATCCTCAAACCCGTCTATGCGCGGATAATGGCGGATAAGCTGAACTTGTTGGTTGCGGAACGCCTCTACTTCGGCGCGGCTAGGGCGGCGCGGCAGACTTTTAAAGCTGTTAATCCGCGCTTGCTGTGCATCGGAGAACGGAACCAAAATATGCCTTACATACGAATAGCGGTTGTTGGGGCGGAACAATATCGTTTCGCCGCCGGAAACTGCCGAACTGTACGTATCCGCGTTTCTAAAACTAAGCTTTTGGGTGCGCAGTAAATTGTCGTAGCGTGCCTCTACCTCGCCCGCGCTTACCGTTATGCCTTGATTAAGCACTTCTTGTAAACGCTCGGCTTGCACCTGACGCGTAACCGCCTCTTCGGTTAAAAACCTTACGGGGTACGATTTGGCAAGTCCTAAATACAGTTCGGTGTAACGCCCTCGCGCAATCAAATCGCGGTATTCTTTTTTTGCCGCTTCCAGCTTGTCCTCGTCGAACTCTTTTACTTCTTTTTCGATTTTGTTGGTGATGTTGGCAGTAAACTCGCGCAGTGCGCGTTCCTCTAACGACCTTTTATCAAAGCTGCCGAAATATCCGGGGATACGCGCAGGGTCTTCGCGCAGAATGTCCCACAATTCCTCCGGCAGCGGGTCTTCGTCTAGCTCTTCGGGCTCAGGCTTAGGATGCGGCGCAGGCATCGGCGGCTCTTGACCGCCCTCTTCGGGAACCTCATCGCCGTGCCGCTCTAAAATTTCGCGTTGAATTCTGCGCAAGTCGGTATCGATAGAATCGTACTGCATTTGCTTTACCTTATTAAAATCCGCATAGCCGATATGAACCAGCGCGTCAAAGTCATCTGCGCCAGCTTTGCGGAAATAGGTGTCTGCATCGTAGTCTTCGTCTTCATTTAACGGGCCGCGCCACAAAAGACCGCCCGTGTTTGGAGGAACATGCTCTTCCTCGCAGTCCTCGTCCTCGCACCAGCATAGGGTGTCCTCGCTTGCAAGGCGGCGGTTTAAGCGGTCGCGGTGAATCATGCGCTCTATTTGGATAAATTGCATTTCCTCCGCGATAAGACGGTTAAGCGTAGTGTCTACATCGCGCTCGGTAGGCGCAACGGTAGAATTGCCGTAGGTTTGGCGCAGTGCGTCTAATAACTGCCATTTATAAATATTCCGCGTACCCGAATTGCCGTCGGGAAAAGCTACATCCTCTACGGGGCGAACTACCGCCACTACCTGCCGTAAATCTCTAAAATTATTCGGTTCGACAAACTGACAGCCCGCCAGTAAGCCCGCCGCAATAAATATTCCTAAAATAATTGATACTATTCGTTTTTGCATTTTGTTTATTTTGTCCCTAATTTTTCCTGCTAACCCTATCTTTTCCGCAGGTAACATATATTATAACGCCTTTTTAAAAAAAAAGCAACTACTTAATTACGAATTAATACGGGATTTTTATGCGAATTTTTACGCGCAACGCTCTTGTTCTATATCTTTTTTTATTTTCGTTTTTTCTTTTTAACTTCAAGCACCGTACAGCTAATCATAATACCTGCGGTTATTGCTGTGCCGCTAGCAAAAAGAGTTAACCAAAGCGTTCTGTCAAACATAATAACGTTTGGGTCTTTTACTTTGTAATAGATATACTTTCCGTCAAAATTACCTCTTGGTATGATAGATACATATTCCACATCATCCACTATATAAGTAACTTTACTATATTGATCGGCAATTCCTGTGCTATTAACCGATACAACGGGTGTTCTTTTAAAGGCTTCAAATATCCGAAAGTAAAAAGCAAGCAAGGCAAAAAATAGTAAAAAAAAGATTGTTGCAGCTATCATGCGCAACCCGTATACGCTAAGACGCCGTTTTCTTTTTTTGCCGAAATTCTCCATTTTCCATTTTCCATTCTCCATTACCCTAAGGTTTTAGCCTGTCGCGGTCGCGCGGAAAGGCGGCGGCGTGCTTAATGTTGTCTAAGCGCAATAGGCGCATTACCAAACGCTCTAAGCCTATGCCCATGCCGCCGTGCGGAGGCAGTCCTGCGCGGTGCATCGCCAAATAATCGGTAAAGTGGTCGGGATTGAGACCGCGCGCGCGCATTTTATCGGTTTGCGCGTGATAGTCGTGTATGCGCATTCCGCCCGTAGTAATTTCGGTTCCGTTTAACAATAAATCAAAGCTTAGCGTGTATTCGGGGTTTTGCGGGTCGTCTAACGTGTAAAAAGGGCGTTTCGCGGACGGATAATGCGTAATAAAAACAAAGTCTGAATTATGCTTTTCTTTAAAGTATTTGCCGATTAGCTTTTCTTCCTCCGGCTCGAAATCGTGTTCGTCGCGGTAGGGGCGGTTGTATTCGGCTTTAATCAGCTGTTTCACTTCGGCAAATTTAATTTTAGGGATTTGCTTAATCTCCGCAAGCTCTACCCCCAGTTCGGCTAATTCGTCCGCGTAGTCGGCGCGCAAAAAATTAAAGATGTAGCTCATCATGCGCGTTTCAAGGCGCAATAAATCGTCTAAACCCTTAATAAAGCCCATTTCTAAATCTAAGCCCGCAAACTCGTTAATATGACGCGAAGTAGAATGCTTTTCGGCGCGGAACACAGGGCTGACGCAAAACACCTTAGTAAACACGCCCACCATAAGCTGCTTGTATTGCTGCGGGCTTTGTGTTAAAAAGGCGGGCTTGCCGAAATAATCTACGCTAAACATATCCGCGCCGCCCTCCGCGCCGCCCTCTACAATAGACGGCGGAACAAACTCGGTAAAGCCCTCCGCTATCATAAAATCGCGAAAGCCCGTTAAAACCCCCGACGATATTTTTATAATAGCGCGGTGGCGCGTGTTGCGCAAGGTAAGCGCGCGGTTATCAAACAATACCTCGTCTGACCAGTCGGCCGCCTTATAAATAGGAAAGGGCTGTGCGGCAGGCGGTGCGGACAGCACCTCTATTTTAGTAATCGAAACCTCGAAACCTGGATTTATTTTGCACGGAGAATCCGCTACAACCGTTCCCGTGATTTTTACGGCGGATTCCTCGCGCAGCGACTCGATGTTAAAGCGGCAGTTTTCGGGCGAAAAAAAACATTGAAAAAGCCTTTTGTGGTTGCGAATCACCACAAACGAAAAGTTTTTTTTGATGCGCACGTTATACACAAAGCCCGTAAACGACACCTTTGCGCCGTTAGCAAGCTTTTTTGCCCGATACTCTTCTACGATATGCTCTAAGTCGCAGGTGTCGGCCGCTTTTTTTCCGCTTACAAATTCCATTTTTCTGCCGTCCTTATGTCAGCTTGATTATTTGGCTAACATGCGCTTAATGTGCGCGTTAAGCTCTTTAAACGGACTGCGCGGGTCAATTTCGTCTAAGCAGTCTACTAACGCTTGCGCCTCATCGTCCGAAAGCGTGTCTTTGCGCTTTGCTAAGGCGGCGGCGCGGTTTTTAACCACAAATAACAAAATCTCGTTAAGCGAAACTCCCTTGTCGATTAAAATCTTTACTCCGCGTCCGCTGTTTGCGGTTTGAATAAAATCCTTATTCATGCGGCGGTAATCCAGTTTGCCGTTTAACAGCGTGTACTCTTTAATAATCGCCTGATATTCGGGCGTGTCCACCATGCAGATTTTTTCGGGCGTTACCTCTTCTGCCGCAGGCTCGTCCACTTCGGGCTCTTCGGTTGCGGCCTCTATCAGCTCGCTAGCTTGCTGTGCATTGCACGCGGGCGCGGCGGCTTGCAGTTTTTTGTTAAAACGCTCTACCGCTTTGGGTGAGGGCAAATGCTTAAACACTACCCGCGATGAAGCAGTGAACGGCAAGCCTACGGTAACGGCAACGGCCTCTGAAACGGCCGACGGCGGAAACAGCTTTATATCTGTTTTGCCAAACGGAACAGCAGATTCCGAACGGCGGTCTAGGGTGTAGACGGCTACGGCGTCTACGTCAAGGCGGTGAATTTTAATGCCCGCGCCGCCTGCGGCCAGCTTTTGCTTGTACGCGATTGCAGGAATGGTTTCCAGTTCAACCGCTTTGGTGCGTACGATATTGCGCATGTGTGTAATCTCCCAGTTTTTAATTATGTTTCAGTATAACGGAAAGTTTAAGTAAAGTCAAACAATTTGAGTAATGGAAAATGGAGAATGGAATTTTTCTTTCCACCCCGTCCGCCTATGGCGGACACCCCTCAAGAGGGGAATTTTTCTACTGCTATAAGTATTTAACAACACATGTATTGCATGAATTTTAATTAAAATAACAGCCATAAAAAATTCCCCTCTTGCAGGCGCGACGCGGCGGCGACAGCCGCAAAAACACACCGTGTTTTTAGCCAAAGCGGGGAGTGAGGAACGAACGACCCATGGACGCGTAAGCCTGACGGGGTGGAAAGCTACTTGTTCTCCATAAACTTACACGTTTTTAAATCCTTTTCGCATGCGTCATACGGATACACGCGGCCGTTCATAGCGATGTATACACCGTTGCACAATGCGCCCGCCGCACCTACTGCCGTGCCGATATTAAAAGCGGCGTCCGAATTTTTGCAAGCCTCGGGCGTTACCGCTCCCGTTAAAATAATGGTTTTATCCCGTATCACGCTTAACGCCCGCGCCGTGCGGGTAAGCGTATCCGTGCCGTGCGTTACTATAATACATTCGGTTTTAGCTTTTTGACAAAGCCGAACAATTTCTTGCACGTCCTGTTCGCTTAAATCTAAGCTATCCTTTTTAAACGCCGAAATACTTTGCCACTCAAAATTAACCCGCGCGTTTTCTAAAATCCCGATATAGGCGGGTTCGCCGATTTCAAACCCATGCTGCCCTGCCTTTACGGGATACCGCTTATCAATCGTACCGCCAACTTGAATAAAAGTAATCTTCATAGTAAAGATTGTACCAAAAGCGGTACAGGCTTGTCAACCTATTGATTCCAGTGTACGGCGGCACTGCTGCCATTCCAAAAATTATCCCACCCCGTAGGACGGCTGCTATGCCCTTGTACATAAATATCAGTAAGATTGGTGCAACCACTAAACGCATAAATCCCGATTCCCGTTACCGAATTGCCCGAATACAGGGTTTCATGCATGATTATATCAGCAATAGAAAAATACCACGCTCTGCAAAATATGAATCGGTGTACTGCTGTTATCATTTGTGCCGTCGCCTAATTCGCCCATTACGTTATTGCCCCAAGTCCACAATTTACCCGCGGCGTCGATTGCCGCCGAATGAACGCCGCCGGCAGCCGCAATCAAAAATTCCGTTCCCGTCGCTACCTGCACAAGATTGAATACGGTGCTTGTTCCGCCTACGCCTAATTGCCCATAATTATCTCTGCCCCAAGCCCAAAGATTTCCGTCGGTATCAATCAGTAAATTATGACCGGGACTGTTTTGATACCCGGACGAGCTAATTAAACTGAAATTTGCGCCGATAAATACGGGGGTTACGCTGCTCGGATTAACGGTTTCATAATCCGGTCTTCCCCAAGCCCATAAATCGCCGTTTGATTCGATTGCAAGCATATGGGAGCCGCTTGCGCTTACGGCTTTAAATTGTTTTGTGGGCATTACGTGTATTTGTATATAATAATTGTTTTGCCCGAAACGGGTTTCGTTCCCTTCGCCAAGCAGCTCATATACCGCTGGGGTACCCCAAGTAATAAGGTTACCGTCCGTATCAATCGCAGCCGAATGAACGTCCGCCGCGCTTACAAAATCAAATTCTCTTGCGGGCAAATCCGGGTGGCTTAAAGCGCGTACGGGCGAATTGCGGTTGGTTGTCGAAGCGTCGCCTAATTGGCCGTTGGAGTTAAGCCCCCACGCCCAAAGACCGCCGTCGGCATCAATCGCCAGGGTATGCGAAGCGCCCGTCGACACCGACGCAAACTTTAAGTTCGGTAATTCCTGCACCGTTACTTTTGTCGGAGTCAACCTAAAAGAATTAGGACCGGCAAGACTCGAAACCCCTATGCCTAGCTGCCCGCTTGTGTTATCTCCCCACGTCCATAAGCCGCCCTCCGAGTCGATTGCCGCCGAATGATTACCGCCTGCGCTAACCATCGCGAATTTCCTTTCGGGCATAATCTGTACGGGCAAATCACGGTTGATTGTAGTGCCGTCGCCTAATTTACCTCCGTTGTTCCGACCCCACGCCCATAAGCCGCCTTCCGAATCAATTGCTAGGGTATGATTTTCGCCTGCGCTTAGGCGATTCCAAACCGGCGCCAATGTGAAAGCCGGCTTATCGGTAACGGTAAAGGATGCCGTTTTTGCCTGACTGCGGATACTCGTTATGTTATTGCCCAAAGCAATAACCGTAACGGTTATCGTGCCGTTACGCATATCCGTCAGTGTAAATGTCGGGTCGCTTACCGTTTGGTTTGTAATAGTGGTAGCTATCCCCGCGCCGTTTACGCTTAACCGATAACCGATTGCGCCGGCAACGGGCGTCCACGAAACGACTTTTGTATCGTCGTTATAATTGATGCTTGCAACCGTCGCAAGCTCCGGGAGGTTAGGAAGTAACTCAAAAAACATAATAAAGGCTGGCTGACCTTCGAAATATAAATACGCAAAATCCGTGCGCGGTAACAATTGAAGTAGCATTGATACATCACCGTTGCCAACATCGTAAGGCAATTGAATAAACGCGTTATTTGTAAAGGTTTCCGCCAATAATAGTTGAGTCCCTGCCTCATTTGCTATCATAATTCGTGTTTGTGTTGCATGTGCAATATCACTTGGAATTTCCCAGCTAAGTATTCTGCTATCTGCATCCCAACTAAGTGTCGAAACGTCGATTTGGGGTAATTCCGTCGGTCTTATTGTCAACGTCGCGTTTAAGGTAAGCGTGTTGTAATTCGTGCCCGACAATACGGCTTTAATATTGTATGTTCCCGTCGTACTTGCGCCCGTAAAAGCAATATCATTTACCGTATACGCAACGGTTACACCCACAGGGATAACTCCCGAAACGGTAATGTTTTTATTACTTCCGTCTGCGGCTACAGTTGCGTTCGTAAAGGTTACACCCGTAATAGTAGCATTGTTTATCGTTAGAACTGCCGTTAAGGTTTTAGTATAACCATTTTTGGTTAGGGTTGCCGAAGCGTTGTAAACGGAGGCGTTTGTTCCCGTGTTGTTAGTGTACTGAATGTCCGTGCCTTGCGGAGCGCCCGTTACGATTACGGAGTGGGATTCGCCGTTATACGTTACGGTTTTATTTTCAAAGGTTACGCCCGTAAACTCTTGGTCTTGCATACCGTCGCCCGTCGCTGGTATAATTTCGGTTTCGGTATGCGTACAGTCGGCGCGGGAACAAGTCCTTGTTTTAGAGCCTGCCGTATCGGCGGTCGGTTCAAGGGTCGTTATCCAATTTCCCCATGAGTGTCCGAGCGCGGGAATATCTCGCGTTTCGGTATGCGTCGAATCGCCCGAACAAACACGTTGTTCCCAGCCGTCCTCCGTGCAAGTCGGCGCGGTTACTTGTTCCCATGTGCCCCATGTGTGCGCGTGGGTGCGGGAGTCATCCCCCGTGTCGCAAGCCGCTAACGCAACCGCGAATATAAGCGTTATTACGATAATTGACAGTAATCCCAGTTTCTTTTTCATTTTTTGTACCTTCTTGTTTTTTTATTTTTTTGTTAATAAAACTAAAAAACCGCAACCGTTGTTTAAACAGCGGCTACGGCAAAATTTGAACTATTTGGCTGCAAATTAGATTACAAACTAAAAAATTGTGCTTGCTTGCTTGCTTGCTTGCTTGCTTGCTTGCTTGCTTGCTTGCTTGCTTGCTTGCTTGCTTGCTTGCTTGCTTGCTTGCTTGCCACTCCTAATTTTACTGTTTGTAAAGGTAATTGCATACTTATATTATAGCATTTTTTAATGCGGAGGTCAATTTTTTCACGGCTAAAAAAGGCAAATTTTTTATGGTAATATTTGCTATCTTTAAAAATGGTTTTTTGAAATTATTTCCCTTAATACTCAAATGCAAGGTCGGTTTTTCGTTCGTATATTTCGCCTGCCTCCGCGTCCTTAATTGATTTTAGTGCATCCTTAGCTGCATAACAATATACGCAGCCGTTTGTGCACGTGCTGTACGCGCCTATATCTATGCTTTCCATGCAGCCGCAGCCGTTCCGCGTTGAACCCTTTAATTTACTTTTTTTAACCTTTGCGTTTAGCAATTTTTCAAAAATTTCGGGGTCTAGGCATTTGCCCTTTTTTATGCCCGCCTTTTCTAAATCTATGATTTCCGCACAAGCTTTTACCTCTATCCCGTAGGCAGCGGCGATTTTTGCCAGCTTTGCCGCAAGCTGTGTGGTTTGTGCCGCACTAGGGCAATATGCGTCCCCGTGCCTGCCTATCAGCGTATTTATCATACAAATCTTTGTGCTGCCCTCTAATTTTTTCGCCAAAGCCTCAAACTGCTCTACATGCCACTGTTGGTTGATTGACTTAGAATAAAAAATAGGGTCGTACCGCCAAATAACCCTGCAACGCTTTGCTAAGCTGATAAACGCGGCTATCCTGTCTGCAAGCGGCGGCAAATTCGATTCATATTCCTTGCCGTAAGCGTTTAAGGTAAACTGAAAATAATACGGTATTGCCCCTAATTCATCAAGCCTTGCCAACATCGGTTGAGGATTTTTTGTCCAAAAAACTATCCCCTCAATATTACCCGAAACCTCTTTTGTCCCGAATAAGTTTTCAGTTTTTAGCAAGGGTGCTAACTTTATTTTTGCCGTCTTGCCTCCGCTAATAAAAGGATTAGGCACAAGCACCTCGCCCGCTTTTAGCGCATCAAAAAACCAGTCGCAGTAAAGGGCAGGTATATCTGTTCGCCTTGAAACGCTTAAAATCATTTTCTTTCTCCTTTGACAATATTATATCACACCGTGTCAAGTCCTTTGAAAAAATTTTGTTTAGTTTCTCAGGTGGCCTTCTTCTGCATTAAAATTTTAAGCAAATTCTAACCCATGCCCTATTGACAAATGCGATAGCATGGCGTATACTAGCAATATGCGGAGTTGTTTTGTTTTTAAAACAACTCCCTTTGGAAGTGCGGTATCTGCATTTCAATCATGGGGATGTACCAGCTTCGACGGCGCGGTACTTTGTAGAGGGTGTATGCGGTAGAGTCTGCTACCTTAAAAAGGCAACAAAAACAAACGACAATAATGTCAAAACGGTTAACGCTCCTGCGTTAGCTTTAGCGGCCTAAAATTAAAGCCGTCGGTGGTCTAGCGGGTTCACTTCGCTAAAACCATTGTCAAATAAGGTGAAGCACATACCATACGATTACGGGCTTATCCGTATGGTAGGACAAAAAAGCCCTCGCGGATAAAATTTGTTTTTTTTCTTTTGTCCGCTAAAAAACAAAAAAACTAAGCATATAGAGCCTTTATAAAAAATCGTGTCGGAACCGGGTGCGACTCCCGGCATCTCCACCAAACAAGTCCTAACGGACTTGAAAGAAAAGATAAGAGTGAATAGTGAAAAGTGCGGTCGGGACAAAAAAATATGATGAGGTGCAGTAGAATGAAAAAGCAAAAATTTTGGCTGCTTATTGTAAGCGTTGCTTGTATGCTTGCTTTTTCGGGATGTTTTGGTTCGGGATGTTTTGGAACGAAAAACTATGTTCCCGACAAGCTGGGCGACCCTTTGGGAATTTACTTATATCAAGGTAAAACAAAAAGTCTTTTAGACGATAGCAAAAGTAGTCAAATAGTTGAGCAAATTGAATTTGAGGGAATTAGCTATGATATTGAAATAACAAGTTATCAATATAAAGATGATTATTTTTATTTTACCGCTGAATTTAACGATAAAAATAATTTGGGGCTATACCGATACGACTTTAACGACAAAGCCACTACATCAATTTATAATATGGATATTTCAAATGAGGATTCAAATACAAATATAGAACTGTGGATTTTGACAAATTATTTTGTGGCACTGCATCGAAAACTACGAGATTCTTCCTTTACATTCCAAGCTATCGACTATTTTACCATTGATTATTCGGGAAATATTGTAGATGTAGATTTTGATTTGAGTGAAAGGCATTCAGACAACATATCGTACTCTTATAACTATTGCCTAACTAGAGAAAAAAACGGTGACACAAATACATTTGCCATTGAACATTTAGACACCAAAGAAAAAACAATACTAGGTTCTTTAACAGGTTATATTGCGGCATATTATTTGCGTTTTTATGAAAACGATGATTTGTTTGTTTTCATAACTCATTTTAGCAACGGTAATGCAAACAGTCAAATGGTTATTTACGATAAAATAACCAAAACAGTGCATTCTGACTTTTGGAATATTGAAAATATTTATTTATATGTTCTGAATCTTAAAGAGGGCTTATTCCATACTAATAACAAAATCTATCAGTATAAACGAGACCATGGATTGGTTTTATTACACTCCACAAATTATAATCTATCGTATTCATCCCCTGTTTACGACGGTGGAGTCATAATTTTTTCAGCAGTCGAAGGAATTTGTCATAGTGATTGCAGACACTTTTCTTATTTATATAACGTTAATACGAATGAAAGCAGAATTACCACATTAGAACAAGAAGGATTTTACTCGTTCAATCAGTTTTATTTTGATAATTATATCTTTTATATAAGACATGAGCGACAACCTGCTTTATGGGCTGGTAATGTGCATTATTATTTACATAGAGTTAATAGGCAAACAAAGCAAGACGAAATTGTTAGGTACTGGAATCGTTACGAAAAGGACGAAGAGTTAAATTTCAATAGAATCGGTTATTAAAACGGAAAGGGTGTGAAGTCTGCTTGTCAATGAAGTGCTTGACAAAATCTAATTTTTTTGGTACATTTACATTATGAAAGAATGAGCATTGCCTATTAAACTAAGGAGAACCTTATTATGGCGTTTGTGGCGGCAAAATGCACCCAGTGCGGTGCGAATATCGAGGTTGACGATTGCAAGGAAAAGGGCCGCTGCGGGCATTGCGGCACAACTTTTGTAACCACCAAAGCAATTAACAATTACCATACGCACATAACCCAAAATATTACCCAGCATTTCCACATGACGGCACCACGCACTTCAAGCACTGCGGGCGCGCCGCAGCATGCGGATAAAGCAACGTATAGCGATAAAGCCTATTTAAAAGCAGCCAAAATCATGCTATGGTTTAATGTTAGCTGTTTTCTTTCGGGCTTGCTGCTTGTGTTTACCCTGCTTTTCACGCTGTGCATCCCTCCTATGCGCGACAGCAAAATCGCGCAAGATTCCCGCTTAGAGATTGTTCAAGCACAGCTATTAGCAATCGAAAGCGGCCCCGAATGGGAGAGCCGATACCGAATTAGCTATTCGTACGAACACAACGGACAAACCCTAACAATGCAGACCAAAAATCTTTATTCGTTAGAAACTGCCACACGGTATGAACAGCAAGGCTATGTAGAGGTGCGCGTATCCCAAAACGGCAGAGCGGTAGATATCCATTATAGAGCTAGATTCAGTAGCGGCTATGCAACAGGTTGGTTTGGTGTTTCTTGCGGGCTTTTGCTGATTGCATTTTTTAGCGTTTTATGGCCTAAATCATTTATTCATTTTAAAAGCCTTTCAAGAATTATCAAACGGGGCAAAACGGGCACGGGCGTATTTGTTGAAAGCAAAAGGTGCTATACGTTGATTCACGGTGCCAACGAAGGTTTTTCTTATAGACGCAGGGGCGGGTCTATGCGCCCTGGCAATCCAAACGACACCATGCACAAAATACGCTTTACGTATACGGACGGCAGCAACCAAGAGCATACCGTATGGTCTAAAAGGCCCTATACGCTAAGCGCAGTAAATGCGGCTAAGGCTATGCGGCGGTTTCCGATTAAATATTACGGCGGCGAGGCCATCGTAGAGGCGGCGGCTTTAAACGAACTTTTACAAAAGTAAATTAGTTTTACGGAGGGCAAATTAAGTTTATGAAAACCCTTAAAAAATGTATAATAATAATACTTGTTGCCGCCCTGTTGTGCGCGGCGGCCTTTTCGGGGTGCGGTCCAAAAATTTCCAAGCCTATTCCGGTAGACGGAACGGTGTTTGTCGGGCGATACCTCCACGGCAATGCAACCGTTGTTGTTTTGTATGATAACGCGGCATATGTCGGCTATCAAAAGAAAAATGCCGGATACGCGACATTTCGAGACCGCTTTACAAGATTAAGCCTCTCTTTTGACGGAACTATATACAGGGTAACCAACTTATCGTCCTTATGGCAATCTGCGGTTACGCACGATGCCTATCCGCAGGGGTTTATTTTCAATGAAAATGATACTCTGACTTGGATATCTCCAATCCCTTATCCCGAAGATACAGGGTCGACTGTTACCCTTGACGGAAACAAATTTCCAGCCTGGCCGTTTACAAAATTAGACGGCGTAAAGGTAGATAAACTGGCGGACAGCCCCAAAAATTTAAGGATTGACCAAACTACTCTTTATTGTGATACCCCTCATGAATTTCTTTTTGTAGAGCAAACGGGTCAAAACGTACAATACGGCTTTGGCACAAATCCTATAAACTTAGATGATTGGGATTTTTTGATTGCGGGAGAAGCCATCTTTAAGCTTAGAAGCTTAGGAGGCTTTCCCACATACGGTACAGACGGATTTTTACAAAAGCTAACCGTTTCCAGTGATGTAAGCTTAACGTCTGCCGCTATTACCGTTGCAAGCGGCGAACAGCTTGCAAAGCCTGTATTTCGGGTAGAAAGACAGCTAAACGCCATTGGGATAGATTGTTTGTATATTTATTGGGACGAGGTGCCCAACGCAAGAGTTTATTTAGTCGGCGAGTCCTTACATACCACCGAAACCTTAACCACCGTACATATGTCAAACGTCGGGAGTCGTGCGTTAACCGTTACGGCAAAAAGCAACCAAAAAACGGTAAACGGAGTAATTACTATTTTCCCGTCAAGTGAGCCTGCCGTAATTATACTAAATATCAAAGAGGACGGAACTTTTTCGTACACCGGTTAAAATTATACGGAGGGCAAATAAAGCTTATGAAAACCCTTAAAAAGTGTATAGTAGTACTTGTTGCCGCCCTGTTGTGCGCGGCGGCGTTTTCGGGGTGCGCTGAAGCACCCAGCGGCATTACTATGAAAACACTACGCCCCACTTACCCTAACGATGTTACCTCTATTGAGGTTAGGTTGAGAAATTATTCAAATTCCGCTATCCTGTACGGCGTTGCGTTTAGTGTAGAAAAATATGACAACGGCGAATGGGAGGTATTACTTCCAGACGAACCCGTCTTTTTTATTTTAGTAGGCCTTGTACTTAGACCTTTCGGCAGTGCGAAACTAAGTTGTAAGGTTGATCTTTTTTATAGCGGTGTACTTGAAACAGGGAATTACAGGATTGTAAAAAGCTTTACGGTGGAAAATCCCGACATTCCCGGAAGATTTCCGTTATACGCCAACTTTGAAGTTGTTTAAATTTTTTCCTAACTTTCGCTGCATTCGTTGCTTTCGATTTCTTTACATTCGCTGCTTTCGGGGGGCGGGGCGGCTAATTTTTGCTGCCGCCGTTTAGCCAGTAACGCGCGCACCAAAAACACCACACAAGAAACTATGATAATGCTTTCTAGCACTATTATGGTGTAGGCTTGGTTGATAACGTTGTAAATAATAAATATAATGCTTGCGCCGATAGATACAAAGCGGATATAGTAAATGTTTTTTTGCCAAAACACAAACACCAGTGCAAGCGTGGCGGCCAGCATAATTATACTGAAATAATTTTCATAGGTAAAAGCTGCCCCCCACACCACCAGCGCGCAAATAAACGAAAGCGCAAGGCAAGCGTACCATTTAGGACGCTTTTCTAATTTAAAAAACATAAAACCGCGAATAATGGCAACCACCGTTAGCACCGCGCCCAAATACGCCTCTAACAAGGTTAGGCTAGCGCAAATCAACCCGTTAGCTATCGCGTTCATAACCAGTAAGATGTTTTTGTTTTTGATTTGAAAGGATATTACGGTTACAACCGTAGCGGCTGCGCTAATCCCCTGTGCAAGCCAAAAATTTAATGTGTATGCAGCTGCTGTCATAAAATATCACTTCTTTGTTACAAAGTTTTTGGCGCGTCTTAATACGCGGTACACCATTTGCGCATTGCGGAACGAACCGCGAATCGGCACAATGTACCAGTTGCGGTTTTTAGGAAAGCCCGCGCGGCGCACTTCGGGATGACGCAGCGCAAGCCATTCGGCGTAGGCGTCCGAAATGCGCACGGTAAGCGAAACGTACAGCGAAAGATTTTTCTTTGCCTCCTGCGCCTTTTTAGATTTTCCTTTGGCGGCGGGGTCGGACATATCCCAACAAACCTTTTCGTACACCAGCGCGTAGGTTTTCGCGCCCGCCTTTAAGCTTGTGGGTAAAAAGCGTTTTGCGCGCTCTACCGCCTCGCCGTTTTCGCTTAACCTACGCTTGGCAAACAACAGCATTCTTTTGCGCGTCATGTGAAATGCAGGCTTATTGCGGCTGCAAAACGTTTCTAACGCGGTGTCGTGTTCTTGTATCGCCGTTTCGTAAGCGGGGTCGGTTTCTTGGGCTAGCAGCGGCAACTCTTCTTTAACGCATTGCGTATCCAGTGCGGCCGCCGCCTCGTCGGTAATAAACTTGCCTTGCACGTTTTGATAATAACGGTTTAAAACGTATGCGTAGCATTTTTCGATAATGTCGTATACTTCTTTTTTAGTGCCGAAAGACGCGTCCACAATCACGTTATACCAATCGTTGCTTTTAAAAAACCGCGTTCTTTTAACGGCCGTGTATTTTTCTTCTAAACTTTTGCCGAAAGCCTCGTCCGCACGCAAAATAAGGCGGATTACGTGGGCGCGCTCGTACAGCAGCCCAAAGCACCATTTTCCGCAATATAACGGGTCTGCGTGGTGCTTTTTCTTTTTATTAAGCACTACGGGAATGATAGGAAAACGCTGCCCGTCCACCGCCATATCCTGTATGTAGTCGATAACGTCCTCGCGTGAAAGCGTAAAGTTTAAGGCAGGAATAACCGCTTTTTTGCCCGTCTTTTTTGCCGTAATAAATGCCGCGCGTTCTTTTTCGGCTTGCTCTAACAAAAGCCGAACCTCTTCGTCTAACTCAATTTCGCCGCACGCCGCTTTTTCCTCGCACGCCGCCAACATTGCCGCTTTCGTTCCGTCCGCGCAAAGCTCCTCCTCGTGCTGCTCTTCCTCTTTTAAATAACCGCTGATTTCTTCTTCGGTAGGCTCTTCCTCCGCACCGAAAATAGCCAGCGCAGAAACGTCCTCGCAGTCTAGCTGGCCTAAAAACTCGTCATGCTGTGCAATCGCCGCAATTTCACATAGCCTTACCGCCTCGTCCGCTACCGCCTGCTGACAAACCTCCGCCTCCGCTACGGCAAAATCTATTGCCGCCTCCTCCTCGTGCGCAGAAACAGGCTTTTCAGCTTGTCCCCCTTTCTTCACCTCATTTTTTTTACGTCTTTTAAAACACATATCATTTTCCTCCTTTGGCTTTTATTTCTAGTTTTTAGTATAACAAATTTAAGCAAGCTTGTATAGCGTTTTCTACGGCTAAATTTAAGGAACCTTTGTTTCAGTTAAAACGGCGGGATATTTCTATCGCCGCCGTTTAGGTATTTGTTTTATTCGGTAATAGTATCTGTGTCTGTGCTTGTTTCGGTATTGTCTGTTTCGGTGCTTGTATCTATGCTTGTATCCGCGTCTGCTTGCGCACCCGAAAGCGCGGGCTTTTTCTTGCGCAGTACAAACCAGTACACCGTAAAGCCTGCCGCCGCCAACGCCGCAACCGCCGCCAGTATAATACCCGTTATCGCGCCGCCCGAAAGCCCTTTGCCGCCGCCGTTAGGAGGAGGGGGCGGAGGGGTGGACGCCGCTTCGGTTTTTACTTCTATAATTTTAGGCGCGCCCGAATGGTGGTTTTCGTCTGCCTTGACGCGCACAAACACAAAGTATTCGGTGTCTTCCTCTAAGCCGTCAAACGTTGCGCTGTCTTGCCATGCGGAACTATCGGCGGGCGGTTCGGGGGTGGTGCAAATAGCATATTCTAACGTACTTCCCGTAGCAGGCTGCCAGTCTACCGTTACGGTGATACTGCGCGTACCCGCTTGCGCCTCCGCCTCAGGCGCAGTGCCCGTTGCCCTTTCTACCGTAACCGAAATGTCTACGGTAACCGCGTTATAGTTGACGGTATCTTGCGGCGTGAAACGCGCCGCGTGTGTGCGCACGCCCGCATCGCCCGCCTTAGCGGACGCATTAACCCACGCCCAACCGACAGGCAAGTTTATCTTTGAAAGCGTGTCGCCAAACGTAGCGGTTAAGCCTGCGGGAATAACAAACTGCGGATTGATTTTGCTTACCGAAACCGAAATTTGCACCTGCAACTCTTGATAGAAAAGCGTTATAGCTGTTTCGCCCGCAAAGAATGTTTCGCCGCCGTTTTGATAGATAAGGCTGTATTCACCCTCTAAAAGGTCTATAAAGCCCACGCTTGCGCCGTTATTGCTTTTAAGTTCTAGCTTAATGCCGTCCGCGTTAAACGTATCAAACGCGTTATACGCCGTTTTATGCGGAGGTTCGGCCAACACCAACACCGTTACCGCAGGTTCTACCGCTGTAAAGGTTACCGTTCCTTGTAAAATCTCGTAGTTGTCTGTATCGGTGGGCGTAAACGTCCAACCGTAGGCAAACTCGCCCGCTACTACGGTTAAGCTGTCCCACACAATTGTGCCTTGCGTATCGCCGTCGGAAAGGCTTAACGCGGGCAGTGCGTCCGTTGTGAAAAGCGTTTCGGGCGTGTCATAAACGGGCGTAACCACCGAAACAGCACGTTGCACCTCTACGCTTACGGAAATGCCCTCGATGATAGCAAAGTTTACGGTATCGGCGGGAGTAAAGCGCACTGTAAAGCTTTGCGCGCCTACTGCGCTAAGCGTTTGCGGATTTTCCCACGTAAAGCCGTTCGGCAATGTAACCGCGCTAAGCGTTTGGCCGAAACGCGCCGTTAAACCGCTAGGCGCGGTATAGCTAGGGGTAAGCTTTAAAACCGCCCCGTCTAACTCAATTTCAATGGTTGCGCCGCCGTACATAAGCGTTACAAAGGTTTCACCCGCAAAGAATGTTTCGCCGCCGTTTTGATAAACTAGGCCAAACGCGTCCGTATCGGTTAAATCTATAAATCCTCTTGAAAGTCCGTCCGTAAAGAAAATCTCTACTTCCATGCCCGAAACATCAAACGCCTCGAAAGCTAAATATGCTAAGGTATCAGCAACCGAGCGCACTACTAAATAGTCTAGTTCGGGCACAACCGCTAAAAACTCTATATCGCCGTAAACCGTTTCGTAGTTCGCGTTATACGGAATAAACGTCCACGTATAGGCGTTTAGCCCCTCTGCAACCGTTTGCAGTGCGTCCCACGTAATAACCCCGTCCGTATCGCCTAAGCTTAACGAAAGCAGAGGTAAATCGGAGGTAGTAAAAAATACATCGGGCGCGTTTACGATTACGGGATTTACCGTAGACGCGGCTTTGGAAACCTCTACCGTAAGCGCAATGCCCGTAGCTACTAAATAATTATCCGTATCCGTAGGGGTGAACGTTGCGTTAAACGTGCGCGTGCCTGCCTCGCCTACTGCCGTATCGGGCGCGCTTTCCCACGTAAAGCCGAAAGGCAATGTAACCGCGCTAAGCGTTTGCCCGTACACGGCAGTTAATTGTGTCGGAAGCGTGTAAACCGCGTTTGCCTTAGAAACCGCCGCAGATAAGGTAATGGTTAATTCTTTTCCTTGATAGATTATGGTAACCGTCGTATCGCCCGCGCGGAAAGAATCGCCGTTTTGGTACACAATGCTAAACGCATCCGAATCGGTAAGCGATATAAAGCCTGCGGAGTTGCCGTCTTGATTGATAATTTCAATGCGCAGTCCCGTAAAATCTAACACCTCAAAGGCCGCATAAATAAGCTTGTCGGGAGGCGTATTTAATTCTATTCGGTCAATCACCGCCTCTGTTGCCGTAAAGGATATAAAGCCTGTAATTACGGTGTAATTGCCGTTGTCGGGCGTAAACTGCCACTCATAATTGTGCGTGCCCTCTTTAACGGTATGCGCCAACCACGTAAACGTACCGCTTGTGTTGCCCGATAAAAGCGTCAACGAAGGAAGTGTAGACGTAGTGTACAATACCCCCGAAAGCGTATAGTCGGGCGTTACTTCCGATTCGGCTTTTGCAATACCATACGTTTCGCTTACCGTGCCTGTGTAGTTGCCCGTAAACGTTACCGTTACCGTAACCGTGCCCGCATTGATATTATCGGAAATGCTTACGGTATAGTCCGTTCCCTCGCTAAGCACCGTATCGCCGTCTTTAACGATGATGTCGGGCGTTTGCGCCGAACCGTTAAAGGTAAACTCATTTGCGCCCAAAGTAAGCGTTCCGTTTTCGTTTTGCGCGATGCTGTACGTTTGGATTGCCGTACCCGTATAGTTGCCCATAAACGTTACGGTTACCGTTACCGTGCCGGCGTTACTATTATCGGAAATGCTTACGGTATAGTCCGTTCCCTCTGTAAGCACCGTACCGCCGTCTTTAACGGTTATTTCAGGCGTTTGCGCCGAACCGTTATAGATAAAGTCGCTATTGGCCAAAACTAATTCGCCGTTTGTGCTTTGCGCGATGGTAAACGTTTCGCTTGCCTCTCCCGTATAATTCCCTATAAAGGTTACCGTTACGGTTGCCGTACCCGCATTAATATTATCGGTTACGTTTACCGTATAGTCCGTTCCCTCTGTAAGCACCGTACCGCCGTCTTTAACGGTTAGTTCGGGCGTTTGCGCCGAACCGTTAAAGATAAAGCTGCTGCTACCTAAAACTAATTCGCCGTTTTCACTTTGCGCGATTGTAAACGTTTCGCTTACCTCTCCCGTATAATTCCCTATAAAAGTTACCGTTACGGTTGCCGTACCCGCGTTGATATTATCGGTTACACTCACCGTGTAATCCACATCCTCCGTAAGCGTAAAATCGCCGTCTTTAACGATTAGTTCGGGCGTTTGCGCCGAACCGTTAAAGATAAAGCTGCTATTGGCCAACGCCAAACTTCCGTTTGTGCTTGGTACCACCTCGTACCCGATGCTTCCTTCTCCCGCGTAATTACCCTTAAATTCAACCGTCAGCGTCTTTACGCCCAAAGCTACAATATCGTCCTCTATAATAACCTCATAATCCACGCCCTCAACCAAAACCGTATCGCCGTCCAAAACTATCAGCGTCGGAACGCGCCCGCTTTGGGTAAAGCTTACCGTGCTTTCGGCTAAGCTTAACGCCGTTTCGTCTAATTCTTTGGGCAGAATGCGCCAGCTAATCACTCTTTGCGCACCCGCGCCCGCCGCGCCTTGACCGTTATCCCAGCCGTAGTTAGCCGAATCGAAAAGTTCTACGCGCACACTGTACGTGCCCGCATCGGTTGCAAAAAGCGTTCCTGTATTCGTAACCGCAAAGAAAAACTCGTTTCCGTCTACAAAATCTCCCGCCGACTGTTCGCCGCCGTTATAGATATGCTCTGCGCCTTGCGGAATAGCCACAACCGACTTGCGTATCGTATACGAAATTTCGGCTTGCCCCGCATAATTGCCCTTAAAGACAACCTCTACGGTTTTAGTGCCTGCAACCGTGCTTTCTACGGGCAACGTTACCTCGTAATCGTCGCCTTCGGTTAGTATAAAATCGCCGTCCGCCGCCGTTAAAGAAAGGGGACGCTGTTCGCTGTTATTAAAGATAAAGCCGTTTTCAGGAACGCCCGCCAACGAAAGCGCGCCCTCTCCTATACTTTTAGCCGTGATTTCCCAGCTAAGATTTACAAACTGCTGATTTTCTTCCTCTCCCTCCCAGTGATACAGCGCAAACATCACATCGCGAATGCGCAGACGCACCGTGTACGTACCCGCATCGGTTTGCTTTAATACACTGCTAGCCGTTACGGTATATAAATCGGTATCAAAAATAAACTCCGACACATCGTATTCGGTGCGGTTAAAGGTAAAGCTTTGGCTGAATTCAGGAATTTCTACCGCCCTTTTAGAAACGCGGAAGGACGCAACGGGCGTAGTGTACGCCAAATAATTATCGGTTTGGTCAAAGCTTGCACGAATGTTGTGTAAGCCCACCGTAAGCGGTAAAAAGTCGGCTATATCGTCTTGACTTATCCAACTACCCGATTGACTGATTTGATAAAAATATTGCGGCGCGCCGTATTCGTCGGGCACGCCCGATAAAACGGGCGTAAATACATCGCTTTCTACATCGTCGCCGAACACCCAGCCCTCTAAGCTAACCGTACCCTCGCCCTCACTGCGGTGAATCGTAAAGGCAAAATCGACCATACGCCCCACAACCTCATTATTTGCTTGATTAACCACGTTGGCCGTTACGGTAAGATTACCCGCCGAAATAGCGTGGGGGCTGTTTTCATACACCGTGCCGTCAAAAGCCGTGCCCGAAAATACCGCGTCCGCTAACGAATAGCCCGCAAGCGGCGACGCAGGAATTTTAGGCGTGCCGTCAAAAACCAGCGACGTGTCGGTAATAGCAGGAATCGGCGCGTACTGTGCGGTAAGCACCGCGTTGTGCCGCATATGCGGATACGTATGCGTAGTTACGGTGCGGCTGGAAACCGTTTCCACATTTGCCGCCGCACCACTCCACGAAGTAAAATAAACATTATCCTTAATCGGTGCGGTTTCGCTTAACGTAGCGTTAGACGCTTTGGTAAAGCCTTGCGTAGAAATCGTTTCTTCCGTTCCGTTTACGTTTGTGTTAAACGTTGCACTGCGGTCGGCAAACGTGTAATTTAAACGCACGCCCTCTAATACCGAAACGGCAACTTGCGCCATAGACGGAGTGGAGGAATAGCCTGTTGTATGCGCAGACAGCTTAATCCAAAAGCCGCCGTTGTTGGCAAGCGCCGTTAAAATATCCGCGTTAAACGTAACGGCTGTACTGCCGAAATCCCAGTTGCCGTTCGTACTGCCGTTCGGCCAGCCATCCTTTATTCCCCAACTTCCCCAACCGCTTCCTGAGGTAGTACCGCCCGTGCGGCCGGGCACATGATTTCTGGTAGTTGCAAAAATATCGCCCTGTAAGCTTTCAAGCCTGTTTCTGCTGGCGTAATCGCTACTGCCCGTACGTCTAGTAAACGCAAGAGGATTCGGGTCTCTGCCAAAGCTGACGTCTACATACGTTTCCGTACCGAAGTTTGCGGAGTTTCCCGTGCCGACATCTTGCGAACGCACCCCTAAGCCGTGCGCAATATCTACGCTTAAAGTAGTTAAAAGCCCGTTTAATATAGCGGTTCTAAAATCACCGCCTATGCCTATCCAAGCCTGCATTACGGCACTGGCGTGTCTATTGCCTACGCCGCTTGCCGTATTATCGCGCCACGCGTGCGCTAAACCGTTTGCGCGTTGGTCGCGCGCATTATAGTTAGCAGGAGCAGTCATTTTACTGTTGGGGGCTGTGCTGCTGCCGTCTGCGTTAAAGTCGTTAAAATGAATGTCGTTGGTTCTGCGCACATCTTCTCCGCCGTTATTGCTTTGCGTTGCGCCCTGAACCCCGGGCATACCTGCGACGTGCGGAAACGTTTCTCCGAAAATCCGCATATTAGACGCGGTAAGCTGATTGCTGTCTAACGCGCGAAACCTCAACGCGATATAGCGCGCTTGAATCGGTTCAAACCGCACGATTTTTTCTTGATTTTGCGTAGTATTGTTCCACGTGGCGGTATTTGCGTATAATTTCCAGTTGGCGTTAGCGGTCATATTTAGTAAATAATTGTCCGCTTCGGCTTTGTTTACGGATACGTCGTGCGTAACGGACGCGTCTAATACCCAAACCTCCGCCCGCGTAATGGTGTTTCGTCCGTTGTTGGCACTGTCGGTGCGTCCGTAATAGCCGATACCGCTAACGGTTTGCACCGAATTTAAGTCGAATATAAATTTATCAAAGTTGGTGTTGATTAATTGCGTGGCGTTGCCAAGCCCTACGCCTTGATTGATATACCTTCTGCTGCCGTTTGCCGTGCCGTGCGCTTGCGCGTACAGCGAATCGTTGTTGCGGTTACCGTCGCCCCATGTAGAGTGGTACCAGTTGGCGCGGTTGCCGTTTTGCATAGCGTTGGTAGAAAGGTCGGCGCCGTCACCAGAACCGTCGGGGGCAAACGCTACACGGTACGTTCCGTTTGCGCCCAAAGTTCCGTTTCCGCTATTTACAAAGCTGTAACCCCAAAAATCGTTAGCGTTTGCGCCTGCTTGACGTACCCCGCCAAAGCCGATTAAGGCAGCCGCAACGGCGATAAACAGCATAAGCAGTGCTAATGCCGCACTTATATTTCGTTTGACGTGCTGTCTATATATATTGTTTTGTTTCATAAACTCCTCTATGTAGGTCAAATGCAAGGTTTTTAGCCGCTTTTAATGTAGGCTTAGCGCATTTTACCTGTTTATCATAGTATAAATCTTATGAAACGTCAAACGAAAAAATATAAATAATTAAAAAGAGAAATTATTTTCTTTTATAATTTCTATTAAAGAGAATACATTCTCTTTTGCCCCTTTCTGTAATGGAGAATGGAGAATGGAAAATGGAGAATTTCGGCTAAGGGTTTTTAAAAGTTAAAACCCGCAGAAATTCCCCCTCTTTATAGGCGCGGTATTCCCCTCTTTATAGGCGCGGCACTGGCTATTAAATAAATAGCAATAGAAAAATTCCCCTCTTGAGGGGTGGACGCGTCAGCGGACGGGGTGGAAAGAAAAACACTTTTCCACCCCGTCAACTTCGTTGCCACCCCTCAAGAGGGGAATTTTTCTGCGGTCTGTTAGCGCGCATCAATTTGTAAAGGTTGTTTATTTTGTGCAACCTACATCTATTATCTTATAGCCTTTTGCGGGGGGATTGTTAAGGGGGACACAACCGAAAGTGTCCCCCTAACCGCCCTTTTTTGTTACTTTTTTGGGGCGCTCCAAAAAAGTAAATAACATTATTCAATAAAAAATTTACTTACTTTCATTATACGCATCGTCATTATTCCACGTATACATTTTGCGCAATTCTTCGCCTACGCGTTCTAACTCTTGATTGGCTTCACTTTTGCGCATTGCGTAAAAGTTTTTACAGCCGCTTTCGTTTTCTTTAACCCACTCATCGGCGAACTGTCCGCTTTGAATTTCGCTTAACACCTTTTTCATTTCTTTTTTGGTTTCGTCTGTTATGATGCGCTTGCCTATTTGATAATCGCCGTATTCGGCAGTGTTAGAAACGGAGTAGCGCATAAATTTAAAGCCGCCGCGATAAATTAAATCTACAATTAACTTTAATTCGTGTACGCATTCAAAATACGCGCTTTCGGGCGCGTAACCCGCCTCTACTAAGGTTTCATACGCCGCTTTCATTAGCGCGGTTACGCCGCCGCATAAAACGGCTTGTTCGCCAAAAAGGTCGGTTTCGGTTTCTTCGCGGAAGGTGGTTTCTAAAACGCCCGCGCGCGCGCCGCCTATCCCTGCGGCATACGCCAGCGCATTTTTAAGCGCGTTGCCCGAGGCGTCCTTGTAAACCGCAACTAAGCACGGCACACCCTTGCCCTCTTTATATTCCGACCGCACGGTATGCCCCGGCCCTTTGGGCGCGATAAGCATAACATCAACCGTATCGGGCGGCACAATCTTTTTAAAATGAACGCTAAACCCGTGCGCAAACATCAGCGTTTTTCCCGCCGACAAATGCGGCGCGATATCTTTTTTATAAACGGCGGCTTGCTTTTCGTCGGGAATCAGCATCATGATGATATCGGCTTTTTTAGCCGCCTCCGCAACGCTGAGTACCTTTAAGCCCGCTTTTTCTGCCTTAACGCGCGAGGGCGATTTTTCTTGCAGCCCTACCACAACGCTAACGCCTGAATCGTGCAAATTAAGCGCGTGCGCATGCCCTTGACTGCCGTATCCGATAACCGCAACCGTCTTACCCTTTAATAACGCAATATCACAATCTTGCTTATAATAAATCTTTGCCATGCCTATATTTTTCCTTTAACTCTTAAATTTACTTAATTGTTTTTTACTACTACTTCTTTAGTATCCGCAAGCCGTAAAATTGAGTGCAAACCCGCGCAACTGTTTGTTTTTTTGCGCATAAGGTTTAAAATTGAAGGTCAGACGGGCAACAGTTTTATTTGCGGTGAGGGACGCTGTACCCAGATGTACGCAACCGAACCGCAAATAAAAGCGTAGCCCGTATCACCGAAAATTTTAAACCTTTACGGCTTGACGAGGGCGGCGGCTTCCTTATTTCCCATCTTAGCCGCCTGCTTTATAAAGCCCATACCTTTTGCTTCGTCGTGCGGAGTTCCCTCTCCGTTTAGGTGGCACTTGCCTAAATTAAACAGCGCGTCTGTATGCTGCTGCTTGGCGGCCTCTTTAAACCAGTAAAATGCTTGGTCTAAATCCTTGTCGATTTCGTCGCCGTAATAGTACATCTCGCCCAGCGTGTTTTGCGATTCCGCATCGCCCGTCTGCGCCAAAAACATAAGTTCCTCTACATGCGCCCAAAAATCGTCTTCGGCCTTTTCCTTTAAAAACTGTTCGGCCGCCGCCTCAAACTCTTTTTGTTCGTTGCGTTCGGCGGCGATATCCTCTTCGGTAATATCGATAGTGGCGTTATAGCTTTTACGCGCCATAGGGTGCGTTAGCGCGTTGTAGGCGTTTTCTAATTCGTCCAGCTTTTGTTTTGCCTTAAAATCGCCTTTTTCGTATTTGGCTTGATACCGCTTTTTAAGCTTGTCGTATGCAGTAAAGATTTCTTGATTTTCTGCCCAGTACACCACGCCCAACGTGCCGTAATAGGTATTTTTTATCATTTTCTTTACTTGCTTTAATTTGTCGTCGCGCTCGCGCAGTAAGCTGTCGTAATCTTCGGCGCGCTCGGAGGCGTCTACGTATTGTTCTAGCGACGTTACGCGGTCTTGCAGGGTGCGGTTTTCCTCCGTAAGGCGCGTAATTTCCATTTCCTTTTCGTATGCGGCAACCTCGCCCGCTTTTCGACGGGAGTTGGCATCGGCGGCCTCTTCGGTTAATTCACGGATACGCGCTTTTGCGTCCGTCAATTCTTTTTGTATGGATTTTAGTTTGCTGTCTTGTGCAGGATCGGCCTTTTTCGCGCCTGAAGACGCCGTGTCGCTGATTTGAAACCAAAGCGTTTCATTCTCCGCCTTAACTTCTCCTACCTCGTCCTCTAAACGCTTGATTTTTTTAAGCAAGTCCGTGCGGTCTAACTCAGTTTTAAACAGCTTGTCGGTTTGCTTGGCAAGCTGATCCTTTATCATAGCAATTTGGTCGTTAAACAATTTTTCGCGCTGCGTCTGCTTTGCCGAACTGTCGGAAAAGCCTTTTTGATAGCCTTGATTGTACGCGTTTTGCGTCATCTGTTCGATAACGGTTTGCTGCCGCCCAGGTCCGCCCGCGAATTGCTGACCGTGCGGCGGCGGAGGTTGGCCGTATTGCGGCCCGTACTGAGGGCCGCGCTGCTGACCCGCGCCCTGCTGCGCGCCCATGCGCTGCTGCTTAGCGGCTTGAACTTCGGCTAAATAACGCTCGCGCTTTTCTTTATTCGATAAAATATCGTACGCCTCGTTAATCTCTACCAGCTTTGCGGCGGCTTTGGGGTCATTATTATTTAAATCGGGATGCAAAAGCTTCGCCTTTTGGCGGTAGGTTTGACGCATTTGGTCTTCGGTTGCGTTGGTTGCAACGCCTAAAATTTTGTAGTAATCTTTCATACTGTACGCATTATACCATATAAAAAAAACCGTGTCAATTACAATTCATTTATAATAATGGAAAATGGAGAATGGAAAATGGAGAATTTCAGCTATTAAAAAGCAAGCCAAAAGCAGGCCAAAAGATAATTAATATGGCCGAAGCCGTTGTTAGGGGCAGCGCAATCGCTAAAACGGATAGTGTTTTTCCCCTCCGTTTAACCCGCTTTTTATAGATACATAGCGAAAACACGCCCAGCGTGATGCCCGCCGCCGCAAGAGGCACGGCAGCAAACAACAACGGAAAAATCCAAAACCAAAACGGCGCGCACACACAACCCGCTATACTCAAACACAGCGCAACAAACGAAACAATAAACTCATCAATGCCTTTTGTTTCTTTGGGTTGAAATTCGGGCTGTTGTTCGGCGTCCATAAAAGCCTTACCCTCCTAACTGTTAGTTTATCAGCTTTTTAGACGTTTGTAAAGAGGTATTTAGATTATTCTTTCCACCTTTAATAATGGAGAATGGAAAATGGAGAATGGAGAATTTCGGCTAATATTTTAACAAAAAATGAGGTAGGATTAAATAACCGCAGAAAAATTCCCCTCTTGAGGGGTGGACGCGTTAGCGGACGGGGTGGAAAGAAAAGCTTGTGCCTCAATCAGACGGGGTGGAAAGACAAACACTTTTCCACCCCGTCCGCCTGTCGGCGTCCACCCCTACAAGAGGGGAATTTTTTAACGGCTATTTTATAATTATATTACAAACTCTGTTTATGAACTTATAGCCATAATTGTGTTTTGGTTACTTTTTCAAAAAGTAACGAGTTGCGCAGGAGTTGCTAAGGGGGACACAATCGAAAGTGTCCCCCTAGCCGCCCTTTTTTGTTACTTTTTTGGGGCGTTCCAAAAAAGTAAATTATGCTTGCCTAAAAAGCCCTAATCGCGGTATAATAGAAAGGTGAAAGTCATAGACAAAAACAAAAAGGCTTTTTTTGATTACGAAATCGAAGAAAAAATAGAGGCCGGCCTTGTATTAAAGGGCGGCGAAGTAAAAAGCATTAAGTTGGGCAACGTAAGTTTACGCGACAGTTTTTGCTTTGTAGACGGCGAAGAAATCTTTTTAAAAAACTGTCTTATCGCGCCGTATGAAAAGGGTTCGTACTTTAACGAAGACCCGCGCCGCGACCGAAAGCTGC
The DNA here is from genome assembly GCA_009777485.1 of Bacillota bacterium. Classification (GTDB taxonomy): domain Bacteria; phylum Bacillota; class Clostridia; order Christensenellales; family Pumilibacteraceae; genus WRAP01. The sequence continues at coordinate 53,041 of WRLT01000004.1, read as the reverse complement.
TGCTGCACAAAAAAGAAATCGCGCGGCTAATCGGAAAAATGCGCGCCAAAGGCTATACCTTAATCCCCACAATGCTGTACTTTGTAAAAAATTTAGTTAAAATAGAAATCGCGTTAGCACGCGGCAAACGCCTCCACGATAAAAAAGCCTCCCTAAAAGAAAAAGACATCCTGCGCGAAGCCGAACGCGCGATAAAGGATTATAAATAAAAATCTCAACTGTACGAGGTATGCGCCATGCAGCTATCACAAAGAGCGGTTGCCTTTTTAAAGCAAAGCCTTTATAAGGAATCGGTAAAAGACGAAAATGAAATCCGAAAAATTTTTAAAAAACAAAAGCAGCCGCTAACCGACGCGCTGCTGCATTTTCAGTTGAATTACGGCGGTCTGTTAGCCTGTGATATCAATAGTAAGCCGTTAAGCATGACCCACGCATGGGAATTTACCGAAGTTGCGTACGGGCTTATTCATTCTAAAGACCGAATGCAGCGCTTTGATTGGTATAATAAAAAATTAAAAGTGCATGAATACAGCCATAACCCAGATACAGATTTTCGCGAACTAAAACGATCGCTTAACTCTCGTTATGGAGGTAACCGCGTTACAAGTTTTCTCGAACTAGCACATACGTTTGCAGCCTCGTTTGCTACGCCTAGTTTAGTAGACGTACGGTATAGTTGTGCGGATTTTAATTTTCAAGAGGACTATGAACTAAATGCGGAAGGGTTTTATTTTGAAAATGACCAACTAATTTGCTATGCCTTTGAAACGCAAATTGAATGCCTCGCTATGTATGATGAGCTGCGGCGGGCGGGCGGCTATAAGCAATACTATGAATTTGTTCAGCCAGGCTTAAAGTCAGACGAAAATTTTAGGGACGTAAATTTGCAAGTTTATATGGATTTACTTACAGCCTTAAACGAAAAGCTTGCGCGTTTGGCAGACAAGCTAAGCTTACATAAAGCCGATGGTTGGTGGGACGATATAACGTGTTGGTATCAAAATAAAGAGCTGCTTGTTTTAAAAAGGGGTTTATGCGTAAAAGTATACGCGCAAAACGAATTATCTCCCGCAGTTTTAGAATGCTTATCAGAGCTTTTAAGAAAAGTCGAAATTCCCGCAAATGACACTTCTAAACCTGTTTAAATTCTAACACGCTAAAAGAAGCTGTTTCACACTTATTTGCCTACGCAAAAGCTTGCAAAAATTTCGTTGATGATTTCGTCTGCGGCGGTGATGCCCGTTACACTGCCTAATTGTCTGTACGCATCATTTAAATCCGACAATAAACAATCCGCTGTAACGGTTGCCGCCGTTTTTGCCCGTTGCAGGGCGTCTAAGGCTTTACTTACCGCCGAAAGCTGCCGCAGATTGTTAATCGCCGCACCCTTTGCGGACATTTTTCCAAACGCCGCGCGGTACAGTTTTTCTTTAAGTTCGTCTATGCCCTCATTTTTTAACGCGCTGGTATAAACGGTTTGGCTTTGGGCTTTATACTCGGCATCCTCTCCGCAATTGCCCCCCTCTTTGCCATACTCAAACAAATCGGTTTTGTTTTTTACATAAATTACGGTTTTATTCGGGGGGAGTACCTGTGTAAAGGGCTTGTCCGCCTCGCAAACGGCTGCAATAATGTGCGCGCCGTTAAGCGATTCTTGCGCGCGGATAATTCCTTGCCGTTCCGCCTCCGACTCCGCGTCGCCGCGCATACCTGCCGTATCGGTTAAAACAAAGCGCACGCCTTTATATAAAAAGCTTTCCTCTAAGCTGTCGCGCGTAGTGCCTTCCTCACTGGATACAATAGCGCGGTCATAGCCCAAAAGACGGTTTAACAGCAGACTTTTGCCCGCATTGACAGGCCCTGTAATCGTAACGCGCACGCCCTCGCGCAGCAACGCGCCCGCAGCAAAAGAACTTTTCAGCTTGTTAAGCTTTTGCAACAGGCTGTCTATCCCACCTAACACCTGCGTTAGGGCTGTTTCTATAATATCGTCCTCGGGGTAATCTAACGCCGCGCTTACAGACGCAATCAGTGCGGTAAGTTCTTTTTGCAGCGCAATAAAAACATCCGATACGCCGCCGCGCAGCTGTGAAAACGCGGCTAATACCTCCGACTCGGATTTTGCGCGGATAATATCCAATATGCCCTCTGCCTTAACCAAATCTATGCGGCCGTTTAAAAACGCGCGACGCGTAAACTCGCCCGCCTCCGCAGCGGCCGCGCCGTTTTCCATCAGGCTTTCTACGATGCGCTGCGCCAAAAACGCGCCGCCGTGGCACTGAATTTCTACTACATCTTCGCCCGTAAACGAACGCGGTGCTTTAAAATACAGCACGATTACCTCGTCGCGCACCGCGCCCGTGTCTACCACACAAACCTTAGCAAACCGTTCTTTAAGGTTTTTTAGTCCGTTTTTAATAATGCGCGAGGCGATTTGTACCGCTTGATTTCCGCTGATACGGATAACGGCAATACCGCCCTCTCCTTGCGGAGTGGCAATCGCGGCAATTGTTTTACTATACACAGTCTTTTTCATAAGGGCTTTAACCTCGGCTTATTTTGTCCGCGCGGATATTTTCCATCGTCAATACCCGTACTTATTTTTCGTATTAAAACCAAATTTCTTTCATGCCGTTCGCCGTTAAAGATACATTCATACGGTACTACATCCTCTACCGCGCCGCCTAAAATGCGCAGCGCGTTTTGTGCGGCGGCTAATTCCTCTTGCGCTTTTTGCGCCTTATACGCAATAAAAAGCCCGCCTACCTTTAAAAAAGGCAGCGCATACTCACAAATAATATTTAACGCACCCAACGCGCGCGCTACAACCGTATCGTATAAAACACTTTTATCTAAATCCTCTATACGACTATGAATAATCCGCACATTCCTAAGCTCCAAAGTAGTACAAACCGCACGTAAAAATTCTGTTTTCTTTCCTACGCTTTCCGCCATTGTGATACGCACATCCTCTTTAACCAAAGCCAACGGTATAGACGGAAACCCCGCACCCGCGCCGATATCCAATACCTCACCTTGTATAAATTCTAAGCCCGAAAGACTGTCTATAAAATGCTTAACCTCTATTTCGTGCGGTTCGGTAATCGCGGTTAAATTAACCGTTTTATTAGCCTTTTGCAATTCCCCGCTAAAAAGTAAAAACTTATTAAGCAGCGCATCTACGTTTTCTATACCGCTTTTTATTAAAAATTTTTGTAAAGCTTTCATTTTATAAATTCTCTTTAATTTATTATATATTATTTATATAGTAATAGTAGTTAGCACGGTGGATATGGTGTATAAAGTTTTTTTAACTATATTTTGTGTAGGATAATTAAAAATAAAACTATATTTGGTAGGTATAAGTAAATTAAAAAAGTGTATAAAAGGTAGACGGTATCCACAATAACCTATTAAAAAAAGAATAAAAACTTAAAAACTATGCGGTAATCCACAAAATAAAACACAATGTGGATTTTTTAAGTGTGCAGAAAATGTGTATAAACCTATCGGTTCGGGCTTTTATACAACCACAGTAAAAACTTTGTAAAACCGCGTTCAGGTTCAAGACGGCTGCAAAACTTGCCGATTACGCGGTTTCTTGCAAATGCCCCGTACTGACGCGAATCGGTAGAATTGTTGCGGTTATCACCCATCACATATACATGCCTTTTAGGAATAAAGATATCGCGGTTTAACAGCGACAGCATAAAATCGGGCGGCCCGTCTAAGATACTAAAATTCATTTGCATATCGTCCGATAAAAAAGGTTCGCTCACCCGCGTAAATACCGTTGATTGATTAGGCTTTCTAAACAGCGCAATCGCTTGCCTTCCGTTAGGTAAAATTTCAGCTTTTTCAAAACGCAAGGTGTCGCCGCCCACCGCCACAACGCGCTTGATAATATCTATTATTTTGCCGTTTTGCGTAATGCGTTGATCGCCGCTTATCACCACTATATCGCCCACATCTACTTTAAACGGATGTTGAAAAATTAAAATATTTTCGTTGTTTTTAAAGGTATAGTTCATGCTGTCGCCCGTTATAGAACAAACCCCAAATAAAATAACAAAGCCTAAAAACAAAGCCATAATAAAAAGCGCGCCGATAATTAAATACGTAGAAATAAACGAACCTTCGTTAGCCTGACCCGGAAACAAGCCCGGTAATTTTTTGATTTTTTGATTTTCCATAATTACACCCACAAAAGAGAGTTTACCAGTACGGGGCTTGTAAAGGTTACTTCAAACGTTAAAACGTCTTGCCATGAGGTAAGCGCGCCTGCCGAACCTTTAAAATCCGTTGGAGAAAAACTGAATTTTACCCAGTTTGTCATAGAGACAGTTTCTTTAATACAAGAAAAACGCACAGATTTTTCATTTTTTATATGAAAGCCTATTTCTTGCGCCGCTGCCGAAAAAAGAGTAATTTGCAGTACCGAATCGGCTCTGCCTGTGTACTGCGGGTCGGCAAGGCGGAAAGTGGTAAGCGCGTGAGAGGCGGTAACGCCCTCTAATTCGCGCGGGCCGCTGCAAATGTGCGGTTTTTCATCCGCCGCGCTTTCTGTCGATAAAACCAGCCAGTCGGATACGCCCATCGAACTATCGTATAGCAGCCTTTTAAAGGCGGACGGCTCGGCCGCAACATTTAACAGCGCAGGATTTACGCGCTCTACCGCACTGGAAATGCAAATGCCGTTTTTATAGGTTATGTTTACAAACGCAAAAACAGGCGAATCAACCGAAAATACGGCAACGCGCGTTAAATATTCGTCCTCTGATATAGCGGGCATTTCGTGCCGCCGCCAGTTGCGGTACGCGCTGTTTTTTTGTTTATGCGCCACAAACAGCGCGGCATCGGCGATTTGCGCGGGGTCGTGCACCTTAATTTCTAAATACAGCTGATTTTCGCTGCCCTTTGCCGTAATTTTGGGCGGAGACGGCAGCGCGTTTCCTTCTAACAGCATACTAAACCACAGCGCGATATTGTTCATGCGGGAGGGAATGATTGCACGGTTTGCCCGCTCCGAAACCGAAAAGTACGCGCCGCGCTCTAACGCCGCCTCGTACAGCTTATTCATGCGCGGCAGCGAACCGTTTTGTTCGTTAGAGGTAATCTGAATAAAAACAGGGCTTTTAATAAAATTTGCATACGCGCTAGAATCCAACGCGGCTTTATAGGCTAAATAATTTTTGTCGGTTTCGTTTGCATCTACGCCCGCATCCGCTTTGCGCACGCCTCCCGAAAACAGTACGCCGCCTGCCCGCGCCGCGCCCTCAAAATAACAAACCTTCCACACCTGCTCTCCGCCGTGCCCGATGCCTAAAACAAAACGGTTTGTAAAGCCCTCATTTTCTAAAAACGTCATAGCGCGCAACGCAACGCACGCATACAAATACCAACAGCTTTGCGCGGCAGATACGTCCTTTGATGCCGAAAGCGTATTTTTTAATAAATCCGCATGCGCCGAAAGGCTTTTAGGGTACAGCGTATAGCGCGTTTTTCCGTCCGCCTCACCCGCATAATCCGTAACCAAAACAGCAAACCCGCGCGAAAGATACTCCGTCGGGTCAAACGCATCTACCGAATTTTCGGGGTCGTCAAATACCGCTACGGCAGATACGGTGCGCGGCGCGGATGCGGGAATGTACAGTTTGGCAAAAATGCGCGGCGTTCCGTCTAAAACCGAATCGCCGTTAAAGTATACGTAACGAATACTACTAACGCCGTCCTCACTTGCAGATACCGTTTTTACGGCAAGCGGCGTTTTTGAGCGGTCGTAATCCTTCCAAAGCTGTTGCGGAGTAAGAATCATGTTGCGCTTATTATACACAACGCAAAAGCTTTTGTCAAGATAAATCGGGCTATAACACCCAACTCCTCCCCCCCTCTTGACAAGCATGGTATAATTAAAGAGTAGGGTTAAAAAGAATATATTTTTTCGAATAAAAAAGGAAAGTAATAATGAACAGACATGACACTAATTTAATATTTAAAAAAATAGAGGAAGCACCTTATTTATGTAAGATGTGCAATCTATGGGAAGTGCCGCATCGGCATGAAATTTGCCGAGTTTGCGGTTGGCAAGACGATAGCATTCAATATAACAACCCTGATTATGAGGATATGCCTAATAAAGTCAGCTATAATCAATACAAAAATATTTGGGAAACCCATAAAGACGAAATAATGAGGTTAAAAACAGGTAAGGGACGTTTTATAAGAGAAATATTATACAACGCGCACCCCGAAGTAATGCAAGCCCTCCAAAAACTGCGCAAACCCGAAGCCCCCTCTTGACAAGCATGGTATAATTAAAGAGTAGGGTTATAAAAGCCCAAATAAAATTAAGTAAAGGTGAATGCCGTAAGTTACAAACTGCGCCATTCGCCTTTGTACTTATTAAAAAGGAGGCACGCATATATGGATACGGGTTAAATGAAAGCCACAGCAACACTAAACGCAAAACAGAAAAACTTTAAGGAGAGGAGAAAATTGAGAACACACAAAATTGACTTTCCCCGTAGGAGGTGCTATAATGGCTAAAGGTTCTGGCACATGGGGGAAAGAATGGACAAGCAAAGACTCAGAAGATTCCCATTTTGATGACCACGGAAAAAAGATGGGGTATGAAACAGAAGAAGAATATTCAAAAGCTGCCCAAAAATTTGCCAACAGTAAAGAAAGAGGAATAGTGCAATTTAGGGCAAAAAACGGTTCGGTTTTTCGTTTTAACCCCAAAACAAAAGAATTTATCATTATAACGAAAGACGGCAGAATTGTTACGTATTATTACACAACAGAAAAGTATTTTTACGAGCAGTTTGAAGACAAAGGTTTATATTTTTTCGAATAAAAAAGGAGATTAAAAGTATGAGTACATTTATGAAAAACAACAAAGGCGAGCTAATTGAATATCCGCCGTATTTATGTAAAATGTGCGGATTGTATGAGATTGAATTAGAGCATGACATTTGCCTAGTTTGCAGATGGGAGGATGACGTTGTGCAAAACAGAAGGCCAGACTTTGAAGGAGGCGCAAATTATATCAGCTATAATCAGTACAAAAATATTTGGGAAACGTATAAAGACGAAATACTTGCAGAAAAACGAAGATTAAGAAGCCGTTTTATACACGAAAAAATGCACAGAATGTACCCCGAAGTAATGCAAGCCATTCCCAAGCCGCACCCAAGCGTACTGCAAGCGGCCAAAGAAAAAGAAGTCATTTCAGAGTACGAAGAGGAGAAATTAAGAAAAAAGCGGCTGCTGATAAGAAACGATTTTAAAAGAGCAGGCGCGTACGGCATGCCGCTGATAAAAAAACAAGACATCGACCTTAGCAAAATAGAGCTTTGGGGATACACAAAAACTAAGCTAAACGACCATAAAAATTGTCATAAAACCATCCACTTTTTCGCCCACGACTGGAAATACGATACGGTTTTTGATAAGCCCGACATCGCTATGGAAAAGCTAGACCAATACTACGCGCTGTTAACGCCTGATTTTAGCCTATACTGGGATATGCCGCGCGCCGTACAAATTTACAGCGTATTTAAAAACCGTTGGTGCGGCGCGTACTGGCAAAGTCAAGGCAAAATTGTTATTCCTACCATTACGTGCGGTTTAGAGGATAGCTATGATTTTGTATTTGACGGAATCGAACAAGGCAGCGTAGTTGCCGTATCCACGTATCGGCGCGAAAGGTACGAAAGAGAATGTGTAGAAAACTACCATAAAATACTAGAAGTGATAAAGCCCTCTGCGGTAATTTGTTACGGCGAGCCTTTTAGCGGCATGGACGGCAACATCATACCCATAAGCCCGTACAACAAAGAGGCGTTAATCGCCAAGCTAGGCTTAAAAGAATTTACTAAAAGAATGCTTGCAGGCGAGCTTTACCCAGACAATTAAAGGAGGCGGGACGAATGAAAAGTTTAAAACTAACCATAGACCTTTTACCCAAAGGTGCGTGGGGAAACAACCTAAGCAAAACATTGCCCCAAAAAGACTGGGATACGCTAAGAAATAACGCCTACATAAAGGCCCGATACGCATGCGCCGTTTGCGGCGAAAGTGAAGAGCAGCTGCACGCGCACGAGGTTTGGGATTTTGATATCCCTGCTAAAACGCAAACGCTTAAAGACATAACCGCGCTTTGCCCTGCCTGCCACGGCGTTAAGCATTTTAGAAATTCTACCCGAATAGGTTACGGCGAGCGCGCAAAAGAGCATTTTCTTGCCATAAATCAATGCGATTCTATGGTTTTTGCCGCGCATTCCACACTAGCCGAGCAATTGTTTGAAGAACGCAACGAGGTTTACAGATGGAAAGTAAAAGCCGACCTTAAACCGTTCGGCGGATACGGTATAGAGCTTAAAGAGCGAAACATTCCGTTCATTGAAAATCCTTACGACACGGTTGACGCGGCAAAGGTAGAGCATACAAGCATAGAGCTAGGCGACGGATGGCTGCCCACCGTCCGCGCGGTAGAAGTAAACAATTACGACGGCACCATAACCGTTGCAAGCGATTTTACCAATAAAATTCAGTGGCTTTTAGACGAAGAACTCATTCAAACAAAATACAATATCAGCGGAACCTTTAAAACAAAAATCAGCGTAGAAAACCTTACTGGCAAAAAACTACGCTTTATTTTAATCGGCAACGACGGACAAACATTCTCCAAAGAGTTCGCCTTAACCCCCTTTGTGTGAATGTTGACATTTATTTTTCTCCTTTTTTACTTGATTTTTTGCTTGTTTTACGTTAAACTAAATATAGTTAAAACTTTTAAAAGAGGTATAGTATTATGAAAAAATTGGTTGTATGCTTGATGTTGGCTGTGATAGCTTTGGGCGTGCTTGCCTTTGCAGGTTGCGGCTACGATGAGTCGGCATTGTTGACGCGCATAGAACAGTTAGAACAAGACGGGGTTGATACCTTAGATGAGCTTGCAAAGCTTAAACAGGATAACGCAGCTTTAGCGGCAAGATTAGCTTTGGCGGAGGGAGTTCTGTCAAGCGGACCTGCTAATACGATTTATAGTATAGGGGATGAGGTAACCATTTCGGCGCACGGGTATGATTTGTTTAAGATTAGGTTGGATAGTACAGAAGGGGGGGGGAGTTTCTATGTTCGTTTAACCGTTACAAACATCAATATGCCAGACATTCGGGTCGCACAATATATTGGCATATCTTATCTTCGTGCAAACAACACATTTCTTAATATGGGATTAGATACAAATGCTACGGTAATCAACAAAGGGCAAACAGGTGAGTTTTTATTTAGTGTAATTTCCAGTAATCTAGGCGGAACTGGAGTCAATCCTAAAAGCATCTACTTGGGGTTTCCCAACGATAATGGTGCTCCGTTTATACCCTACGCCATATTCCAAATTAGCTAGTCCTCCAAAGCCTGACTCTGTCGGGCTTTTGTTTTTTGCCGATAGTTGCCGTCAAAGCTGATTTCGTTTTTAAGTTTTTCTTTCCACCCCGCCCCTAACGGGGCACCCCTCAAAGAGGGGAATTTTTTAACGGCTAATATTTTTAATAACAAAGGCTATAATTGAAACTACCGCAGAAAAATTCCCCTCATTGATTGTCCTGCGGAAACAGACCTTTAAAAAATTCCCCTCTTGTAGGGGTGGACGCCGACAGGCGGACGGGGTGGAAAGAAAGCAAATCTAACACAGAGGGACGGAGTAATGTGCTATTTCTATTAACAGCACACTACTCCGTCCCTCTGTGTTGCCCCTCCCCCCCTACTGGTCGTAGGAGATGCGGTTCATTAGGTCGGTAAGGGCGGAGGGCAGAATTTTGTGGGCAAATTTAACGGATTTATTTTTAAAGCCGATTGCTTTGGTTAGCGGAGGACGCTTTTCTTGAATGGTGTCGATTATGGCGTCTGCAACGTCGGCGGGGTTCATGCCCTCTTGTTCGGCTTGATTGAGCTTTTTAACAGCCCTATCCATAGAAAAAGCGTATTCGCCTACTTCATTTGTTTCGTAAACCTTGCGTTTAAACGTAAAACGCGTGCGCACGCCGCCCGGCTGCACACTGGTTACCAACACGTTAAACGGCTTTAATTCTACCGCTAAGGCGCGCAGCGTTAAATCCACCGCCGCTTTCGATGCCGAATACGGCGCGTCAAACGGGATAGGCGAAGTGCCCCCGATAGAGCTTACCGCAATAATGCGCCCGTCGCGCTGTGCGCGCATAATCGGAATTACTGCCCACAACGCCTTTATCAGCCCAAAGTAATTCGTTTCGAACAGCGTGCGCAAATCGTCTTCGGAAACGTGTTCTAACGGCGCGGCCAAAGACCACCCTGCCGAATACACCAATACATCTACGCGCCCTTCACGGGCAAAAACGCTTTGTATAGCGCGGCCGATTTCGTCTTTGTCGGTTGCGTCCGCGCAGATGTTGCGGATATAGCCAGGTTCAGAATCGGTGCGCGAAAGGTTATACACCGAATACCCTTCGCGACATAACCCCAGCGCGGTATGGTATCCGATTCCGCTAGAACCGCCCACCACTATGGCAACGCGCTTGCCCTCCGCACTGTAAAACGGGGGCGTTTCTTCTAAAATGTGCGTATCTGCCGTGCTTTTTTCCGTTTTTTGAACGGGCTTAGAGCGCGGCGTTTTTTTTGCGGCAGCGGTCTTTTTTGCGGCAGAAGCCTTTTTACCCGCAGCAGTCTTATTTGCCGCAGACGTTTTTTTGCCTTGCGCCGTTACTGGTTTCGCTTGCCCCGCGCCGATTTTCACTTCGCGCGGATTTTTGTTGTTTGCCATAAAAATTCTCCTTTAAATCGAGGTGCTTGCGCTTTCTTTTTTGTTTTTATGATTTTTAAATTTTTTCTTCTTAGGCATAGACACTTCCCTCTTTTTCTTATTGTGTAGTATTTGAAACGCCGTCCGCTTTTATACGGCTTAAAAAAAATATAAAAATCGCGAAAACCTGCACAAATTTTAATGCTTTTTTAATCTATTTATGCTATAATCAACAGTACATAGGCAAGGAGCAACAAGGTAAAAATGCTAGAACTAAAAGACATTAAAAAAGACTACGGAGCAGACGAAAACATCGTGCGCGCGCTAAAAGGCGTTACGCTGTCGTTTAGAAAATCGGAATTTGTTTCCATTTTAGGGCCGTCTGGTTGTGGAAAAACAACCATGCTGAACATCGTGGGCGGGCTAGACCGCTACACAGAGGGCGATTTGCTGATTAACGGCCGTTCCACCCGTCTTTTTAAAGACTACGACTGGGACGCCTACCGCAACAAATACGTAGGCTTTGTGTTTCAAACGTATAACCTTATATCGCACCAAACGGTCTTGGGCAACGTAGAGCTTGCCCTAACGCTTTCGGGCATCACAAAGAGTGAACGGCGCAAGCGCGCTATGGACGCCCTAGAAAAGGTAGGGCTTAGCGATAAGCTTAAAAAACGCCCTAATCAGCTTTCGGGCGGACAAATGCAGCGCGTGGCGATTGCGCGCGCCATTGTAAACGACCCGTCCATTATTTTAGCGGACGAACCTACGGGCGCACTGGATTCGGTAACCAGTGTACAAATCATGGAGATTTTAAAAGAAATTTCCAAAGACCGTCTAGTTATTATGGTTACGCACAACGACGCGCTTGCCAACAAATATTCTAACCGCATTATCCGTTTGCACGACGGCATTTTAACAGGCGACGACAACCCCTTCAACCCCGACGAAACCGAGCGGCTGCGCTTATTAGAGGAAGCGGGCGTAGATTTAGACGCGCTTAAAATGAACGACCCAGAGGCATTAAAAGTACCCAAAGGCCTTGCGGGCGAAGAAAAGAAAAAAGTAACCGCACAGGTAAATCAGCTAAAAACGCAGGAACGCGAGCGCGCCAAAAAACGCAGAGCCTCTCTAAAAAAGACCTCTATGTCGTTTAAAACGGCTATTTCACTTTCGGGGCGCAACCTGCTAACCAAAAAAGGGCGCACCTTTTTAGTCAGCTTAGCGGCCAGTATCGGCATTATCGGCATCGCGCTGGTACTGGCGATTTCTAACGGCTTTCAGGTATACATTGCCCGTATGCAAGCGGAAATGCTGTCTTTTGTGCCGGTAGGCATCAATCAGCAGTATATGGATATAGGTTCTTTAATAGGGCCGCCCAGCCAAAACGATGAGGAACGCCCTGAGGAGTTTCCCGATTCTAATCAGGTTACCGTAAATCCGCCGCAAAACCGCATGGCGGACCTTATGCACCTTAACCGCTTAACGCAAGAGTACATTGACCATGTAGAAAGCTTCGACACGAATAAAACCAAAACCGTAGATATTCAGCGCGTGTACGGCATAGAGCCTAATCTTGTACGCCACACGGGCGCGTTAGATAATCCCGTCCGTGCGATTACCACCAACAATTACGAGGCAGGGCAAAGTGCGATAGCGGGCATTTTAGGCGGTTTCGGCGGCGAACGGGGCGCGAATTTTCAAGAAATGCTGGATAACGACGCGTTTGTAAAACAGCAATACGACGTGCTGCAAGGCTACTTCCCCGGCGACGCGCCTAATCTTTCGCCCGATATAGAACAAGTTGCTTTGATTATAGACCGCTTTAACCGTATCACCACCGAACGGCTTAACTGGTTAGGCTTGCCCGCAACCCCCGGCGAAACCTCATTTAGCACCTATATAGGGCAGCAATATATTGTTTTAAACAACGATAATTTTTATAACGAGGATAACGGCATTTACCGCCCCAAAACAGGAAATGATTTAGTAGACGCGTACAATGCCTATAATGCGGATAAGGATATAAAACTGCAAATCGTAGGGATTATGCGCATCAGCCCCGATACACCTACGTCGCTGTACAGCACGGGATTAGTCCACCGCAAATCGCTTACGCAAAAAATAATCGCGCTGAACGCCGACTCCGAACTGGCAAAGGCGCAGGCCGCCGAAAACGCAAAAGGCTTTAACGGCAAATATTTGGTGGATATCGGGCAAACCATTCTAGACGATATCAGCGCGGGTATTGCCGACCAAACCAACCGCAAGCCTATGGCGGGAGAAACATTTGCCGAAATCCTTACTAAGCAAATGATAGAAAACCGCATTTCGTTTCCGTTATACAGTTCTGAAATGGCGGGACTAATCAGCACGTTCCCGCAAGCCGTGCAAGACCAAATTAACGCCTTTGAGCTAAAAACTGCCTTAGAAATCGCAGGCGATATGAATTTAATGGACGAAATTGAACAGTTTCTGCCGTTTTTATCCATCTTTCCGCAACCCGCTGTCGAATTGCTTACAGGCTACGTTGCCATGTTAGAAACCGCGCTGTTTCAAGCACAAATCAACGCGTTAAACATCTGCGCGGCAACCGAAACGCCCGTTGCGCTAAGCATTTTTCCGCTAGACTTCGAGCAAAAGGCGGCACTGATTGCACATTTAGATAAATGGAACGACACGCAAACCAACGATGCGTTTAAGGTACATTATTCCGATACGCTGTCTATGTTAGGCGACACGATGGGCAATTTAGTTAATATTATAGGCTATGTTTTGGTAGCGTTTGCCGCCGTAAGCTTGGTAGTGTCTAGCATTATGATTGCGATTATCACGTATGTTTCGGTAATCGAGCGCACCAAAGAAATCGGCGTACTGCGCAGTATCGGGGCGCGCAAAAAAGATATCAGCCGCGTATTTAACGCCGAAACCATTATTATCGGATTGTTTGCGGGCTTACTGGGCGTAGGCATAGCGTATTTGTTTACCATCCCCATAAACTTTATAATCGGTTTCTTTGTAGCCCGAAACGGCGGCATGAACATCGGCAACCTAGCCATTCTAAACCCTCTGCACGCATTGATACTGGTAGCGGTAAGCACCGTGCTAACCTTTATAAGCGGCTTTATCCCCTCACGCATGGCGGCCAAAAAAGACCCCGTAGTAGCACTGCGCACCGAGTAAGTAATGGAGAATGGAAAATGGAGAATGGAGAATTTCGGCTAAGGATTTTAAAATTAATCCGTTAAAAAATCCCCCTCTTTGCAAGCGCGACGCGGCGTTGGTTACTAAATAAATAGCCGTTAAAAAATTCCCCTCTTGAGGGGTGGCAACGAAGTTGACGGGGTGGAAAGGCGTTTTTCTTTCCACCCCGTCTGATTGAGGGCATAAGCTTTTCTTTCCACCCCGTCTGCTAGCGCAGCCACCCCTCAAGAGGGGAATTTTTTTGCGGCTTCTTCTCCCTCATCAAGCCCTACTTTTTTTTCTGCAATTAGCCAAAGCTGATATTTATTATCAGACCAAAGCCCTATTTTAACAACAGCCGACAGCGACAAAATTGCTGTCGGCACGTAGATTGTCGTAATTCGAGGAATAGAAGAACGGTCGCTAAAAACGACTGCTACATAATATCCCCCAAACAAAAATATCAGCGTGATTCCCACTAACATTAAAACCAGCATAACCGCAAGCCAAAGCTTTTCACGCGGGCGGGCGGCGCGATATTCTTTTCGATAAGCTTTTTCTTTTTCTTTGCTTTGCTGTGGCGTTTCGGCGGTTTGGTTTACTTTTTTTATGCCTTTTTCTTTTAAAAGCCAAGCGTGAAACCGATGGTTAGGCTTATTTGCAAACATACAAACAGGCAAAACGCCCGAAACAGCTGTTACATGAAATATGGTTGTAAGCAGCCAAGAGATATTTTGTTTGGTAAATAAGCGTATAATTTCATGCGTAAAAAACGCCGCATAGCCCGCCGCCAAAATTACAAAAAATATGACTATGCACACGTACCAAGCCCTATACGACGAACTTTTCGCGCCGTACTCCTTGCGCAGTGCCTTTTTCTCTGCGCGCGGCAGCGTGTCATACAATTTAACTTTTTCCGCTTTTTCCACAATCTTAGTATAGCGAAGTTTTTTTACGCCGTCAACACATAGGTGTAAATAATTTAATTAAGGGAATAAAATAATTAAGATAATCCGCATAAAACTCCCCTCTTTGCAAGCGCAACGCGGCGGCTATTAAATAAACAGCCATATAAAAATTCCCCTCTTGAGGGGTGGACGCCGACAGGCGGACGGGGTGGAAAGGTGTTTGTATTGCCACCCCGTCTGATTGAGGGCATAAGCTTTTCTTTCCACCCCGTCCGCTAACGCGTCCACCCCTCAAGAGGGGAATTTTTTAATGGCTAAGGCTTAAATTAACATTTTCCATTCTCCATTCTCCATTCTCCATTTAAAAACCCGCTGTCAAAATAACCCGACAGCGGGTTTTTTAAAAGCGTTAGCGGTTGCTAAGCTTTACTTAAAATTTAACGTGTTTAATTAAAACCCCTTGTAAGTTTTGCTTTGCAAGTTATTTTAATTCTACCGTTGCGCCTGCTTCGGCAAATTGCTTTTTCGCATCCTCTGCGGATTCTTTGGAAAGCCCTTCTTTAACTACGCCAGGCGCACCGTCAACTACCGCTTTCGCCTCGCCTAAGCCTAAGCCCGTAATAGCGCGTACAACCTTGATAACGCCGATTTTGTTTGCGCCTACTTCTTTTAAGAAAACCGTAAATTCGGTTTGTTCTTCGGCTTGAGGTGCATCGTCTGCCGCTGCCGCCGCGCCGGGTGCCGCAACCGCCATAGCCGCCGCCGAAACGCCGAATTCGGTTTCAAGCATTTTTACAAAGTCGTTTAACTCCATAACGCTCATTTTTTTGATTTCTTCCAATAACTTATTTAAGTCTGCCATGATTTTTTAATTTCTCCTTTTTATTTTGGTTTTTTTAATTTTTTTGGTTTAATTTTTGGTTTTTTCTTTAAACTTTCTTTTTGGCAATCTCACTAACCGCCACAGCCAACCCGCGCATAGGGCTGGTAAGCAAGCCAAGCAGTTGTGCAACCAACGTAGGCTTAGCGGGCATTTTAGATAGCGCAATGGCTTCTTCCGCGCTTAAAACCTTGCCTTCGGCAATGCCGCCTTTGATTTTCATTTTGTTATACTTTTTAATTGACTCCGCTAAGATTTTAGCAGGCATTACCGCATCGTCGTAGCCGAAAGCTACCGCAGTAGGCCCTTGCAAAACGCCGTCAAAGTCTTTATAGCCCGCTTGTTTCAGCGCGCGCAACATAATATTGTTTTTGATAACCTTATATTCGATGTTTTCTTTGCGCAAGGCAACGCGCATTTGCGTATCCTCAAACACCGAAACACCGCGATAATCTAGTATTATAATAGATTTTGCGGAGGCAATCTTACTCTTCACGGATGCAACCTCGTCGGCTTTTTTAGCAATAATTTTTTCTGACATGTCCTTTAACCTCCTTTTAAGAATAGTTCGGATATAAATTTACAAACCCCGCCCTATACGTAAGGCGGGGTTCAGCATAAAACAAGCGTGATAAACGCAAGATTTTAAACTAAGTTACCGCCTCGGCAAGCCCGCCCGTGTTTGGAAACGCTGTACAAAATCCGCGTTTCCTAAAGAGGACGAATTAAGGAATTTTTCCGCTTTGCTGTCTATGGCTAGTCGGCTGAAAACGGTTTTAAGCCGACCCTTTCATCTTTGTTACAAAGATGCTGTTAGGGGATAGTTGACTAAGTGTTAGCTTTTTTGGGGTTAGGCGCGGTGCATTACTTTGATGCCCGGCCCCATAGTAGAGGCAACGTATACCGATTTTACATACGCGCCCTTTGCTGCTGCGGGCTTTGCTTTTACAATAGCGTCCATCAGCGTGTGGTAGTTTTCTTGCAATTTTTCTGTGCCGAACGATTTTTTTCCGATAGGGCAATGAATAATTGCGGTTTTGTCTAAACGGTATTCTACCTTACCTGCTTTGGTTTCTCTAATCGCTTTGCCGATGTCGGGAGTAACCGTGCCGCTTTTAGGCGACGGCATTAAGCCTTTCGGCCCTAAAATTTTGGCTACACGCCCCATTTGCCCCATCATGTCGGGGCTTGTGATACAAACATCGAAATCCAAAAAGTTTTCGGTAAGAATTTTGTTGATAATGTCCTCTGCGCCTACGATGTCCGCGCCCTCTTTTTCGGCAATATCGGCCTTTTCGCCTTTGGCAATAACCAAAACGCGCACGTTTTTGCCCGTTCCGTGCGGCAACACCACCGTGCCGCGCACTTGTTGGTCTGCTTGACGCGGGTCTACGCCCAACCTTACGTGCAACTCTACCGTTTCGTCAAACTTTGCTTTTGCCGTTTCTAAGGCAAGGTTAATCGCGTCTGCGGCCTCGTAGCTTTTAGAGGAGTCTACGGCCTTTAAGCTTTCTAAATATTTTTTTCCGCGTTTCATTTCTTTTCCCTCCCCTTAATCCACAACCGTAACGCCCATAGAGCGCGCCGTGCCTTCGACCATACGGATTGCGGCCTCGATAGAGGCGGAATTTAAGTCGGGCGTTTTTTGCTTTGCGATTTCTTCTACCTGTTTACGGGTAATTTTAGACACCTTGTCTTTGTTGGGCTTTGCCGAACCGCTTTGAATACCGCACGCTTTTTTGATAAGCACGGCGGCGGGAGGCGTTTTTAATTCAAACGTAAAAGAGCGGTCGGCAAAAATGCTTACCACTACGGGAATGATTAGCCCCTCTTGACTTTTGGTGCGTTCGTTAAACTCTTTGGTAAAGCCGGGAATGTTAATTCCGTGCGGCCCTAGCGAGCTTCCGACAGGCGGCCCGGGCGTTGCTTTGCCGGCGGGCAGCTGCAGTTTTACAACTGCGTTGACTTTCTTTGCCATTAAATGTTCTCCTTGTATAATTTTATACAATCGCGGTACAAACGAAATTTATACAATTTCTCCCGTTTTTGTTGTTGTGAACCCGAATATAGAATTGCCAACAGCGTCTTTTCGGGTCTTTTTGCGCTACTTCACGCGCTTATTTTTCGGTTTTCCGCTTAGATTTTAAGCATTGCTTATTAGCGGGTTAGGCGGTGTATTAGACGAACAACAGATGTCGTGCCGCCGAAGGAAGTTGTACTTCTTGTACACGACTGAGGCGGCACGGCATACGTAGTTTGTATAATGCGCCGCCTAACCCGCTAATCGACTTTTTCGATTTGATACATCTCTAACTCCACCGGCGTATCGCGGCCGAACATGCTTACTACTACTTTACACTTGCTGTTGACGGGGTCTACCGCCTCTACCGTGCCGATAAAGCCCTCTAACGGGCCTTGCGTTACCTTAACTTGTTCGCCTACCTCTAAATCGGTTTCCACAACAATTTTTTCTAGGTGCATGCGCTTAATTTCTTCTTCGGTAAGCGGCATCGGACGGCCCTGCGGCCCTACAAAGCCCGTAACGCCGCGCGTGTTGGTAACCATGTGCCACATATCGTTGTTGTATTCCATTTTAACAATAACATAGCACGGAAACTTTTTGCGCTGAACTACTTTGCGCTTGCCGCCCTTTTCCTCTACCACATCCTCTATCGGAATGGTTATTTCGTGCAGGCGGTCTTCCATGTTGTTTTTCTTAAAAACCATTTGCAGGTTATCCTGAACCATACTCTCATAACCTGAGTAGGTGTGCAAGACGTACCATTTTGCGTTTTCTATACCCATAAAATGTTCCTTGTGTTTTTATACCGTTTTCTTAACCTATTTTTTGCCGTGAAACCAAAAATTAGCTAGGTACTTGGCAGATTGAAATTAGCTAATGCTTGCTGCGTGTCGTCTATAATGTTGCGGGTTAACCCAGTATAACCCCAGCCCAGCGCGTAGTCGATTACCAGCAGTATGATAAAGAAAAACAGCACCACGATTAACACCGTGCCTAGCTTTTTAAAAACCTCGCGCCCTTTGGGCCACGTGGCTTTGCGCAATTCCAGCGCGGCAAGCTTAAACCATCTGCCTATCCGAACAGCAATATTCGGCTTTTTCTCTTTTTTGCTTTCTGCACCCGATTCGGTTGCCATAAGATATACTCCGTTAATTATTTTTATATGTGCTTTTAAATGAAAGGGATTTTTGATTGCTGCGCCTTTGAAAGCTGTAAAATATAGTGTTTGACCACTGCTACGCTTTGAAAGGCTTTATGCGTAGTTGCCGTAAAATTGAGTGCAAGTTGTACAACAGTTTATTTTTTTACACGTGCCGCGTACCACTCGGTACGCAAGCGTGTAAAAAAATAAAGCGTAGTGCTTTTCAAGCCGATTTTTCGGCAACTACTTGGTTTCTTTGTGGGGCGTATGCTTCTTACAAAACCTACAATACTTGCTAAACTCTAAACGGTCGGGGTCATTTTTTTTGTTTTTGTAGTTGTCGTAGTTGCGCTGCTTGCATTCGGTGCAGGCTAATGTGATGCGGACTCTCATTTTTTATCTCCTAAGCTTAAAAAACACCCCTGCGGGGCGTTCGCTTTTTCTTATACTATCACACAAGGACAAACCGTGTCAAGCGTTTAACACAAATTTTTTGCGCTAATTTTTTTCATTTGATTAGTTCCCTATGTTAATTTTGTTTGTTTTTAATATGCGTTTTGGCTTCGATTGTAAAAAACACCATTACGGCAATCAGAAGTAGGATTGAAATTATAAAAAATATAAGATGGGCAATTATGTGCGCACTCCAAAAATAAGCCCATGTGCCAGTAACAGGATTATAGCGATATACCAAGCCTAAATCAATTGTCCAAAATGCAAACAAAACTGCTAGCGCAAATGACGCATGTCCAGCTAATAAAAGCATTACTATAAAAGTAATCCAAAGCTTGCGTGTTCGTTTTTTATTTGCTTGTATATATATGCCTATGCCCACAAGTAACGGGAACACTATCGGAGTAAAAACAATGAGGTTAAATATATATGAATCCACATCAAAAATAACCGCTACCAATAAATATATTGTAAAAACGATAGCGGGACTAAAAAACAGCAACACTTTAATACGTAGCCTTAAATCAGAAAACTTTTCAAAAAGACTCCTCTTTAATTTCTCCGCGTTTTCCGCTATTTCCGTTAAGTTTTGTTTCTCCTCCACAAAAACCTCCAAAATTATTTTAGCACAGGGGGACGGAGTAGTGTGCTAACGGGGTACGCGGGTTGTGCCGA
The DNA here is from genome assembly GCA_009777485.1 of Bacillota bacterium. Classification (GTDB taxonomy): domain Bacteria; phylum Bacillota; class Clostridia; order Christensenellales; family Pumilibacteraceae; genus WRAP01. Next base: position 32,995 of record WRLT01000004.1, on the reverse strand, counting down.
TGTCCTTAACCGAAAAGAATAGGGTTTCTGTATAAGGTTCAAATTCCATTTGGCCGAAAATACTTGCTTCGTAGGCTTCTTCTAGGGTTGTGCCGATTAAATCTATATACTCTTCAAGCGTCAATCCTTGTTGCGTTGCTATACTTTCCCACTCTTTTGCCGTATCGGCAATATATCGGGCTTTGACCGCGTCGGCCAATTGCTCAGCAGTAAAGCTTGCGTAGGCATTAAACTCGAAAGAACCTTTTTTACCAAAGGTAAGCGTTGCATCGGTTGTGCCAAACGAAAACAAATCCCCTATCTGTGCAGTTTCGCCTTCGGTTAATTTCCATTCACCGTTATAATAATGGAAATCCAGGTCGGCAGCAAAGACTTTTACAGTGTCCCAAAGTGATTTGTTTGCCTGCGCATGCCACGCGCTTTCCGAAATCGCACTAGCAGACTCTACTAGCACATCTCCGATAAGAATTTCTGTATAAAGTACGTTTGACTTAAAAAACGAAAATTCTATACTCTCTTTTTCCCCGTCATTGTACACATAATGCAGTTTGTTTTTTTCGCGCATTGTTTTATTTGATTTTTGTGTGGTGATGTTCCCGTATTGTACCGTATAAACCGATTCCATTGTCCAGTTAGTTTTTGGATTGTTTTCCGATAAAAAGTCCTCAAAAAATTCGGCAAAGCCTTCTGCTGTGGTCGGGGCATAGGTAGATTTGCACGCTATAAAACTAACAGACATAATCAAAACCAACGGTAACACGATTAGCCATTTTGCGATTTTTCTCATAGCGGAGTTCTCCTTTGATAACGTCTATATTTAAGTATACCATTCCCACAACGCTTTGTCAATAGCGGCAAATTAAAAAATTAAAGGCACAAATAGCGGCGTGGATTTTGGAGGATTTTGCGGTTTAGGGCATATTGTTGTTAAAACACAACCTTGCTAGAAATTTAATCGCGGTTTTGTATATTTTACCTTGCGGTTTATACGAATATAGTATATGCGAAATATTTTCGTTTATATTTTTTATTAGCAGATAAACATTTTTAAACGGACGAAGTTTTTTGGGGTGGTTTTTAGTTGACCAAACGCAGATTTTTGTGTACAATACCTATATTGATACTGCTTGCCGTAGAAAATTCAAGCTAGCAATCGGGCAATGGCGGTATAGCAAAAGTAAAAGAGAGGTTAAAAATTATGGCAGTTAAAAGAGGTTTGGGTAAAGGCTTAGGCGCGCTATTGTCCGATTCGGAAGAGGAATATTACAGCGCGACGGAAGAACGCATTAAAAGCGACTTAAAAGAAAAGCACGGCGCGTCCGACATTTCTGCGCCGTCGGCGGAGTTGTTAGTAGACAGTATCGACCCGAATGTAAATCAACCGCGCAAAAATTTTGACGAAACGGCAATGAACGAATTAGTCAACAGCATTCGTATGCACGGCGTGATATCGCCTATTATTGTGGTTAAAAACGGCGCGCGCTATATGATTATCGCGGGCGAAAGACGGTGGCGCGCCTCTAAAAAGGCGGGGTTAAAAACCGTGCCCGCCATTATACGCGACTATACTCCGCAACAGGTTAAAGAGATTTCGTTAATCGAAAACTTACAGCGCGAAGATTTAAACCCGATAGAAACGGCAAACGCTATTCGTCAGCTTATGGATGAATATAAGTATACGCAAGAGGAAGTTGCAGACCGAATCGGCAAAAGCCGTTCTGCGGTTGCCAATACGCTGCGGCTTTTGACGCTTACGGATAAGATTGTGGATTTGGTTGCGTCGGGACGGCTTTCTGCGGGACATGCGCGTTGTTTGGTGGTTGTGGACGAACCCGAAGCTCAGTTAAGGCTAGCTATGGAGGGCGTGGATAACAAGGTATCCGTGCGCGACTTTGAAAAGAAAATAAAGGCGTTTCTTACCCCTAAGCAAAACCAAAAGCCCGCACCGCAAAGTATAGAACTTAAAGATTTAGTTTCGCGTATGCAACGGGTATTTGCCACTAAGGTTTCGGCGTTGGGCAACGATACACGCGGCAGAATATATGTAGACTATTATACCCGCGACGATTTAGACCGCCTTGCCGAAATGATAGCAGTGTTAGAGAAAGGCGGCGATACGTAAAGCCCCATAAATAAACCCGATACATATTTAGATTATATATTAAAAGGCCGTCTTATTAAGGCGGTCTTTTTTTGTGTTAATGTTTCACGTGGAACTTGTGAAACATTTAGGAATTTCGTGAAACATTTTTAAAAAATTGTTTCATGTGAAACATAGCTTAAAAACAGCTTGTACGGCTTGTACACAAAGTAACGGCAAGCTTGTACAAAAATAACAAAATGCCAAAGCCTATATATTGTGGTGTAATTGTCGAAAATTGTCTTATATTGTATGTCGCGGCGAAATGCGAATTATTTGCAATGATTTTATTTTTAATTTCGCGTTTTAGACAGAATGGGCAATTTTTGCCCTAGACCCAAAAAACCGCGTTTTTGCGTTTTGTTGTAATTAAACAACCATTATACTGGGGACACCTCTACATTTTGTCTGCTATCTCGCCAAATTCTGCTTTTAGCTTTTCTACGTCAATCTTTAACATTTTGGTTTTGGGCAGCTCGTCATAAAATTCTATAAATTTGGGCAGCGCGTTTTTTTGTAGGCTGCTGCTTAGTGCGCGTGTTAATGCGTCTAGCAAAGTTTCGCGGCTTGTCCCGCTTTCGGGTTCTACCGCCAGTGCAACGCGGCTGCCAGATTTTGGGTCGGGTACGGCAAACGCCGCGCAAGCCTTTACATGGGGGACACCTTTGGCAATCGTTTCGATTTCGATAGGGAAAACGCTTTCGCCCGAAACCTTGATAATATTTTTTGCTCTGCCGCCAAAGTACACAAAGCCGTCGCTGTCTACGTGTCCTAAGTCGCCCGTTTTAAGCCAGCGCGTATTTTGGTTATCGGTAAAGAAAACTTTATCGGTTGCCGCCGCATCGCCGTAGTAGCCGTTCATGAGGGTTTCGCCCGAAACGCACAATTCTTTATCGAAAGCGCGCACCTGTGCGCCCAACACAGGTTTGCCTACCGAACCCGCGCGGTTTTGGGCATGCGTGTTTGCGCAGCATACCGAAAGCGTTTCGGAAAGCCCGTAGCCCTCCATTAAGCGGCAGCGCGCGCCCGCATCGGCCATGCGGCGGTCGAACTCCTCTTTGGTTTTGGGCGAAAGAGAATCTCCTCCGCAAAAAGCAACGTCTACGGCTTTAAGCTTTTTTCCGCAGAACGGCGGACAGCTAAGCAAAGCCTCGTACACGGCGGGCACGCCTAGCATATAGTTGATTTTATTCTTTTTTAAGTAGCGAAGGGCGTCCTTGCGTGAAAAGCGCGGCATAAACACATTGCAGCCGCCGTGAAGTACCATTGCGTGCAGCCCCATCGCCAGTCCGAAGCAGTGAAAAATCGGCAGGGGCGAAAGCATGTAGCGGTATGAATAGCCGTTTTTGCTGTTAATTAAGTGCGCGCCCGCATAGCATAAGGCGTTTAGCGCGTTTGCCGACAGTTCTACCGTTTTTGGTAAGCCCTCCGTGCCGCCGCTGTCTAATAAAATAGCCGCTTTTTCGGGAGAAAGGCGTTCTGTACGGCTTGTATCGGCCGAATCAACCGCCGTGCAGGCAACAAAATGGTTATAATCCGTAATCGTCGCGTTGCACGGCGGGGCAAGACGTTCGCGGCGGCGGTAAAAATGGGTGATGAGGCTGCCTAATTCGTCGGCGGGACAGCACGATATCAGCTTAACATTCATTTCGGCGCATGCGTCTTTTAAGGCGGCGGCTGCCGAATCCAGTACAAAAAGTATGCGGGAATTCGTCTTTTTAAGCCCCGAAACGGTGATTTCGGGCGCGTTAAGCACGTGTTGCAGGTATAAAACCGCGCCGACTTTGTTGGCGGCATACACCAAATACGCCGCTTTGGGGATGTTGGGCAGGCTTGCAGTGATTATATCGCCCGATTGAATACCGAAAGCGGTAAGCGCGGCCGCTAAACGGTCTACATTTTCTACAAATTTGCTATACGAAACGGTTTTACCCTTATACAAAAAAGCGGGTGCGCGCGGATTGATTTCCGCACCCGAAACAAAGGCCTCATACAACGTTTTTTCTTGTGTTTTTTCCATAATCAGACGGTTCTCACAGCTTAAATAAGATTTGAAAAGCGGTTAGCAGTGCTACAAGACTTATTATATCACACAAAGCTAAAAAAGTTCAAGTTAATTAAATAAAATAAATAGCAATGAATTGTAAGCTTTTCTTTCCACCCCGTCAACTTCGTTGCCACCCCTCAAGAGGGGAATTTTTCTGCGGCTAACAATAAAAAACAAGCGCACAATGAAATTATTTAAAAGATATACCTTTAAAAAATTCCCCTCTTTGAGGGGTGGACGCGTCAGCGGACGGGGTGGAAAGAAAGACGGTTGGAGAAAAAATCAAAACCTTGCGTGGGGAAAAGCGGTTATTTAGCGTTTTTTTGGAAATCTTCGCCAGATGTACAGCCCCGATATAACGGCTAGCAGAACGCCCAGTGAAATGCCCTTTAATAGGATTTTTTGCGTTGCATCGTCGCCTAAAATGTGGTAGCCGACTGCCATCGCGCTTAAAATAAGCACGGCGACTATGGCAATTTGGTGCGTTAAATACACCCAAATCGCTTTGCGTCCGACAAACGAGTACGCCGCGTGCCAGCGTTTATCTAATTTGGGGAAAAGTGAACGTTTTTGCGGGTAAAAAACCTCTCCTGCCGCCGCGCCTAAGAAGAAAAAGCCTGTGTAGGGCAGAATTCCGTAACAATCCGAACCGAAAGTGGCTGTTCCTAACAGAATTTTAGAGAAAACCTCTGCGTTTAGGGTGAAATAATGCGGCATTTCCGCCGACCAAAAGGGGATAGTGGTGCCGTAAACGGGCAGAAAAAAGCCCGCAAGCGTAATAACCGCGCCTATAATCAGGTAAAAATTGCGGTGCGGCAGCAGTTTTTTGGCAATGATGTACAAGAGTAGGCTAAATGCCAAAATATGCAGTATGCCGAAGGCTATGGAGAGGCCTACATCGGCAATTCCGTCCGCCGTAAAGGTAACCAGTGTAACCAGTGCGGCCGCCATAGAAAGCTTGCGCAAACGGTGTCCGTTAGAACGCGTAAACGAACAGCTTACGCCGCTTAAAAACAGAAAAATAAACACTACCGTAAAGCGGATAACCGTGCGCACGTTCCAAACCCAGTACCATGCCGAAAACTGCGCCATGTGTTCGAAAAAAGTGTTTTGTACGGTGTTCCAGTTGGCGGCTAAATCGGGGATTAGCATAAAAAAGTTGTACATGGCGTGGTCTACAATCATTAGCAAAATACACACGCCGCGCAAAAAATCTACCTCCCAAACGCGTTTGCGTTTGCGCCGCACAGGGCTTACAGAGGCAAGGACGGGCATTTGCGGGGCTGCTAAGCAAGCTTTCACAGAGTTAGTATACCCGCAAGCGTTGGTTTTGTCAAATTTTTATTTGCACTTCGCGATTTTAGGGTACAAGTTTGTTGTTAGTTGTTGGTTGTTGGCTGTCAATTGTTTTTCTTTTCACCCCGTCTGCTTTCGTGGATATACTTTTCTTTCCACCCCGCCCCTACGGGGCACCCCTCAAGAGGGGAATTTTTATATGGCTAAATACTTTAATACAAAATGTGTTAAAATTAAAAAACCACCGCTAAAAAATTCCCCTCTTGAGGGTGGACGCGTCAGCGGACGGGGTGGAAAGAAAAGTATATTTACGAAATCAAACTGCTGTTGCCAAAAAATCACAAAACATCCCCGCCCCTTTTGTGCGCCCTAGTAGCGGTTACTGCGATGCTTTCGCATGAATTCGTAGAATTCTTTGGTGTTTTGCGCGCTGACAGGCGTTGCGGCTTTTTCTGCGTATTCGCGCATCAATTCGTTAAGCGGGCACTCCAACGCCTTTGCAAGCTTTTTTAGCGTGCCGATAGTGGGTTCAAACTTTCCGCCCTCAATGGCCGCTAAATGATAACAGCTGATTTTAGCGCGTCTAGTTAAAGTCCAGTACGTCATGCCCTTTGCCTCTCTTAATTGTTGTACTTTGGTCATTTTGGTTTCTCCTATGAATATATATTCTAATATAATGCAATAATATATATCATATAATACGATATGTCAATAGATTTTCTGTTATTTTACAGATATTATATTAGAATATATGGGATTCAAGGAAATTTTTAAGCAAATACGATTGCGCGACGGGCTAGGTCAAAGGGAAGTAGCCAAAGAACTTGGAGTTGCGCAAAGTTTAGTATCACAATGGGAAGCGGGAAAGTGTACCCCGAATTATGAAACCTTAGAGGACATTGCCACGCTTTTTAATTGCGATATAAATTATTTGTTGGGTTTTGTTTCGTCTAAATACCGTTCGCAACCGCCTATCCGTAGCGAAATTCAAGAAATTTATAACGCGCTAGATGAGTTTGATAAGGGTCAAGTTTTGGGCTTTGCAAAATCGCGTTTAAAAGGTAAAAAGTCTAAGTAAAGGCTTTTCTTTCCACCCCGTCCGACTGGGGGTATTTGCTTTCTTTCCACCCCGTCTGCTACGCAGCCACCCCTACAAGAGGGGAATTTTTCTGCGGTAGTTTAATTTATCCTCATTCTTTGTTATTTAAATATTAGCCGTTGAAAAATTCCCCTCTTGAGGGGTGCCCCGTTAGGGGCGGGGTGGAAAGAAAAGCATAGCCCAAAAATCGGTTGGGGTGGAAAGAAAGCATGTATGTGCTTATGTGGAAAAAGAGGTGCTTGTGTTATCATAAAAAGGCGAATTGTAAAAATTGATTGCATTATAATAAAAGATAGGGTATACTTATAAATATGAGCAGCGTTTCTAAAAAATTGAGGAGATTTTTTTGTATTTTTGCGGTTTTAATGATGGCTGTTTTTGTGTTGGGAGGCAGCAAGTGCGAAGAAATCAAAGAAGAAAAACTTAATTTAGAGGCTATGTTTCCGGGTTCATACGGAAAAATATATAGTTTTCATGCCATTAGCATTAACATTGACGAGTATGACGGCAGCGGCAGTCGGTATTGGATGCCTTTTTATGAACCGGAGGGAATATTTGAATCTCAATGGAGCAAATTTAATCAACAAAAAATATATGAATCTTCGCTAGCTTTGCTTGAATTTACCGGCAGGGAAATTGAGTTTACGGCAAAAGGGATTCAGTTTTTTGACTGTTATGTTGAATATAGACCTACTTATGAAAGCCACTTAGGATATAATATGGAGTACACTGTCGGAAAAAACAAGCTGCCGCGTGAAATGACTCATCGCCGCGCCAAAAGCACTTTTGTATATTATAATCCTCTTTCAGACGGAAGAGTAATACGGCCCATAGGGATTGAGTTTTTTTTAGAAGAAATCCGAACGGACATCTTATTTCATTTTTGGTTAGATGTTACGGAAATCACACAAGGGGACGGGGGTGTTGTGTGATTTTTTGGCAACAGCAGTTTGATTTCGCATAGGGGCACACAACACCCCCGTCCCCTTGTATGATTTGTCCCCTTGTGTACTTTCCTTGTGTGTATTACGTAAGTTTTAAGTAGGTAAAGAGTATGTCAACCATTCAAATCATTAAAGGTATTACTTTAATTATTGTGGGTTTTTACCTTGCTATATCCGCTGTGAATACTAAAATTGTTGCATCGGTAGGGGTTAAGCTTGCAGAAAAATGCTCCGACCAAAAAAAAATAACAAAGTGCGGTTTTTGGTATTTTTTTATTGAAGTTACTCCTGCGGGCGCTACGTGGAAAACACCTATTATGAAAAAGCATAAAAGAATAATGATTTTAGATTCATTAATAACATTTATCTTATTTATCCTAGCTCTTTTTTTGCTTATTATACTTGCGGGAGATTTCTATGTTTATGTATGTTTAGTCGTTCATGCAATAGCGGCCCTTACTCATGTTGTATTGTTATTTTTTCTTCTAGCATATAAAAAACGGGTTGCAAAATATTTAAAAGCACACAAAGCACACGAAGGGGACGGGGGTGTTGTGTTTAACACAGAGGCAAACACAGAGAAACACAGAGGGACGGAGTAGTGTGCTATTTTGCGGTTATTTAATTTATCCTCATACTTTGTTGTAAAATTATTAGCCGTTAAAAAATTCCCCTCTTTGAGGGGTGCCCCGTTAGGGGCGGGGTGGAAAGAAAAGCTTAAAAGCGAAATCAGACTAGGGAAAAGAAAGTACGCAACGAACCCGATATAGCTATGTTAATTAAACTTGCCGATATTTTTGATGTGGGCTTAGACGAACTAGTCGGGCGAGAAACTAAAAAGCTGACATAATAGATTTGCGTTCTTTCCACCCCGTCTGACTGGGGTATTTGCGTTCTTTCCACCCCGCCCCTACGGGGCACCCCTCAAAGAGGGGAATTTTTTAACGGCTATTTATTTTTGTGCAACTTACAGATTTTATCTTATAGCCTTAATTGTGTTTTGGTTACTTTTTCAAAAAGTAATGAGTTGCGCAGGAGTTGTTAAGGGGGGCACAACCGCAAAGTCCCCCTAGCCGCCCTTTTTTGTTACCTTTTTTGGGGCGTTCCAAAAAAGTAAATTACTCTTTTCCGTAGTAGGCTTGTTTGTAGAGGTCTTCTAAATCCTTAACTAGGGGGTAGCGGGGGTTGGCGGTGGTGCATTGGTCTTCGAAGGCGCGGCGGGCAAGTTCGGGGATTTTGGCTAGAAACTGCTTTTCGTCTACGCCGCAGTCTTTAAACGAAAGCGGAATGTTTAAGTCTTTCATTAGCTTGCGCACGGAGGCGATGAGTGCTTTTACGCCGTCTGCGCGGGGTGCGTTTTCTTCGTCTCCGATAAACGAAAATTTGCCCAAATGCAGTTGGTGCGCGATTTGCGCGTAGCGGTAGTCGGCTACAAATTCGCCGTATTTAGGGAAAATAGGAAATTTTTCGGGCTTTTGCGCGTTGTAGGCGATTACATACGGCAGCATAACTGCGTTGGCGCGTCCGTGCGGAATACCGAATTCGCCGCCTACTTGGTGGGCTAAGCTGTGGTTAATGCCTAAAAATGCGTTGGTAAACGCCATGCCCGCAATGGCGGAGGCGTTGTGCATTTTTTCTCTTGCTATTTTGTCGGTGGCGTCTTGATAGCTTTTGGGCAGGTATTTAAAGACTAGCGCAATAGCTTTCATGGCTAGGGCGTTGGTGTAGTCGGACGCTAAAACCGAAACGTAGGCTTCGATAGCGTGGGTTAAAACGTCCATGCCCGTGTCGGCTACAATCGTTTTGGGCAGCGTGTCTACAAATTGCGGGTCTATAATGGCAACATCGGGCGTAAGCTCGTAATCCGCTAGCGGATACTTGATGCTGCCTTGCTTTTTATCGGTGATTACCGAAAAGGCGGTAACCTCCGAACCTGTTCCGGACGTGGTGGGAATGGCTACAAGCTGCGCCTTTTTGCCTAAGTTAGGAAAGTGGAACGCGCGCTTGCGGATGTCTAAGAATTTTAGCCGTAATCCGTCGAAATCGGCTTCGGGGTTTTCGTAAAACAGCCACATGCCTTTTGCCGCGTCGATGGGCGAACCGCCGCCTAGCGCGATGATAACGTCGGGCTTAAATTGGTTCATGGCTTCTACGCCGCGCAGAATGGTTTCTACGGACGGGTCGGGCTCGACGTCGGCAAATATTTCGCAGCGCACGCGGTCGGGGCGTTTGCGCAGGTAGTACAGCGCCTTATCTACATAGCCCAGCTTTAAAATGCCGGGGTCGGTAACGATAAAGGCGCGCTTGATGTTGGGCATTTTTTCTAAATACTGAATAGAACCTCTTTCGAAATAAATCCGAGGCGGAATTTTAAACCATTGCATATTTTCCCTTCTTTTTGCGATACGCTTTTTATTTACTAAATTGATGGTGGATACGTTGGAGGTGGTGGAGTTGCGTCCGTAGGAACCGCACCCTAACGTAAGCGACGGCGTGTTGGTGTTGTAGATATCGCCGATTGCGCCTTGACTGGACGGCGTGTTGATAATTACTCTGCCGACTTTCATTTCTTGGCCGTAGCGGATGCACAGCTTTTCGTCGTCGCTGTGGATAACGGCGGAGTGCCCTAAGCCCTCTAATTCCAGTACGCGTTTAGCCGCGCTGAAACCCTCTTTTTCGTCTTTTACGATAAAGTAGGCTAGAACGGGCATAAGCGTTTCGTAGCTGAGGGGGTATTCGGGCGACGGCTCGGGCAGCTTGGCGATTAGGATTTTAGTTTTAGGCGGAACTTTTAAGCCTGCTTGTTTGGCAATCCAGTCTGCGGGCTGGCCTACGCACGCCGCGTTGACGGCTTGCTTTTCGCGGTTGTACACAAAATCGGTAAGCTTGGTGATTTCGGCTTCGGATAAAAAGTAGCAGTTATGCTCTTTCATGTATTTTTCAAATTGCGGTGCGACGGCTTTATCTACAATTACTGCCTGCTCGGAGGCGCATATCATGCCGTTATCAAACGTTTTAGAAATCATTAAGTCGGTGCAGGCGCGGTTGATGTCGACGTTTTTGTTGATGTAGCACGGCACGTTGCCAGGCCCTACGCCTAAGGCGGGCTTGCCTGCGCTGTACGCCGCTTTTACAAGCCCCGAACCGCCCGTAGCCAAAATCAGCGATACGCCGGGGTGGTTCATAAGGGCGGCGGTTGCCGCAAGCGACGGCGTTTCTATCCATTGAATGCAGTTTGGCGGCGCGCCCGCTTTAACGGCGGCATCTAACATAATGCGCGCGGTTTCGGCCGAACATTTTTGCGCGGAAGGGTGAAACGCGAAAATTACGGGGTTGCGCGTTTTTAAGCAAATCAGCGACTTAAAAAGCGTGGTGGAAGTGGGGTTGGTTACGGGGGTAACGCCTGCCACTACGCCGACGGGCTCGGCGATTTCTACGTAGCCCTCCGCGTCGTTTTCGTCGATGATGCCTACCGTTTTTTGCCGTTTAATGCTGTGCCAAATATATTCGGTGGCGAACAGGTTTTTTATAACCTTATCCTCTAAAATGCCGCGCCCCGTTTCTTCAACGGCAAGCTTGGCAAGCATAAAATGACGGTCTAGGCCTGCAAGCGTCATGGCGTGCACAGCCGCGTCTATTTGCGCTTGCGTCATTTCCATAAAGTCCGCTAACGCTTTTTCGGCTTTGGCGACTAAAATGTCTACCTCTGCGAAAGATTCTTGCGGATCGGGTTGTTTGCTTTTTGGTTCTTGTTTCATAAAATACACCTCTCTTATGTACAGTATAGCAAAGGTGCGGGGTATAAGTCAATTCAAAGAAACATAAAGCGCGCATAGATTATGCTTATGCCTTGATAAGTTGTGTTGAGGGCGGGGGTGTAAAGGGGGTAATTTATTTGCTGACACGCGCGCCGTGCAGTATATACAGTATGGCAATCTCTTGAGTTAGTTCATTTACTTCGTAGTAAATGATGTACGGTTTTTTGATAATTCTGCGGCACTCTTTTGTGCTTACCTCTTTGCCGATGTTTGGAAACGTGGATAAGGTTGAAATTACATTTTCGATTTCAGTGCGAAAATTTATTGCGGTATCCTTATCGTCCAACGCGATGTACGCCGTTAAATCAAGCAAATCTTTTTGTGCTTGTTCGTGGTAGTAAATTACGTAATTTTTCATTTTTTTGCGTGTAACTCCGCAATTTTTGCATCTAACGCCGAAAATACTTCTTCATGCGTAAGAAGCTTAGCTGCGCCGGAATCTAAATCGGCTTTTCGCTGACGGACAATCTCTAAGGCTTTTAATTCTTCGTAGCGTTCGTATTCTTCGGCGGACATAATTACGGCACCGTCGTTAAGATATTTCTCTGGGTCTTTTAAAAAATGTTCCGCATTGATTATCATAAAAAACACCTCTTAGCTTAATAAATCTATTGTAGCAAAATTTTTTAGAAACGTCAAGGGGTATTTTTCCCGAAAAAAGGGGCTTTAAGACGTATCGGGAAACGCCGAAGTGCTTTTGACAGGTAAGGGAATTTGTGCTATACTAATAAGGGATTGTGTAAAAGGTCAGGTTTCGGGCTTTACAATCGTTTTATATACGAGAGGCGGTTACTATGCACACGGAAGAAATATTCATTACAAATTCGGTAAACGAATATTCCGATATGGTTTTGCGTATCGCCTTTCAGCATACCCGCAACCGCCACGACGCCGAAGACATCTTGCAAGAGGTGTTTATAAGCCTTATGCAGCAAGAAAATCCGCCTGAGGACATGCACTTAAAAGCGTGGCTGATTCGCGTTACGATAAATAAGTGCAAGGACTTGTTAAAATCGGCGCGGCGTAAAAAAACGGTTAGCTTAGACGAGGCGTTGCATTACGGCGTTACGATGCAGGAGGCGGCGGCGATTGACGAAATTCAAGCATTGCCGCCGCCCGACCGCGATGTGCTGTACCTGCATTATTTTGAGGGGTACAGCGCAAAGGAAATCGGCGAAATTTTCGGGAAATCCGAAAGCGCGGTGTTTACCCGTCTTAAACGCGCCCGACGGCGGCTTAAAATGCTAATCGACGAAAATTCGGAAAAGGAGGTTTAAAAGCATGGACGACAACTTAAAAAGCTATCTAAGCGGAATGGAAAAAATCAAGGCAGACGAAGCCTTAAAGCAGCAAGTTGTAAAAAACATGCTTTCTGAACGCTTCCAAAAAGAAAAAGAATCTTCCTTTAACGACGAGGACAGAAGTATTCGTTTACGGTTCGGGCGGATGCTGGCGGTTGCCGCGATTGCGGTTGTATTGGCGTTAACCGTAATCTTAACGCCGATAATTGTACTTTACGGCGGTGCGGTTCAGCTTCCTGCGCCCGCAAACGTGCGCATTTTGGGCGACACGCTGCATTGGGATTTGGTAGAAAACGCAAAAGAATACGAAATAAATATTAACGGCAGTACGGTTGGCACTACTGCCGAAAGCAGTTATTCGCTGGCGCAGCTTACCGAACCTGAAGTATACACCGTTACGGTTAGGGCGTTAGGGCGCAGAAGAAGGTATAAGCAGTCTGCCGTTTCGCGCGCGGTCAGGCATTATGTAGCAACGCATGGGTTAACGTTTGGCTTAATCAATTATCATTCTTACGAGGTTATCGGCGCGGAGGAAAGCGTGCGCGCGTTAGAAACGATTATTATTCCTGCGTTTTGGCAAGGCTTGCCCGTTACGCGGATTGGCGCGGGCGCGTTTGCCTCTTTTGCGAATTTGCGCCGCGTGGAAATTCCGTCGGGAATACGGAGTATCGGGGAGGATGCGTTTTTTGGGTGCGTCAGCTTACAATACGTTACGATTCCTGCAGGGGCGGACATCGGGCGCAACGCGTTTGCGGGCTGTCCGCTGTTAGATTTTACGATTAGCAGCGGCGGTTTTAGCGATATTTATCTTTTAGACAGAGGCTCTATCATCAGAATTGCCGACAGCGTGCTGGTACTGGGTTCGGCAAATACCGTTATTCCCGACTATGTAAAGGGCATAGAGGCGTATGCGTTTTACGGGGTGAGTAATCTTGAAACACTGGTAATTCCGCACGGGGTGCTATTTATCGGAGAACATGCGTTTAAGGATTTTACAGGAGGATGGGAGGTAACCATTATTATGCGTTCCGCTACGCCGCCGCCGCAGCAAAACGCTTTTGATGACGTAAAGCAAATTTTAGTTCCCGCTGACGCGTTGGCGGTATATAAGGCCGAATGGCCCGAATACGCCCACAAGATTTTTGCGGAATAGGTTATATAAAATTGACAACTTACAATTGTATTGAAAATCACGAAGTACAATTGACAAATTTCGGCTAAGGATTTAAAAAATTAACCCGCAAAATAGCACACTACTCCGTCCCTCTGTGTTGCTTTCTTTCCACCCCGTCCGCTGACGCGTCCACCCCTCAAGAGGGGAATTTTTAACGGCTAATAATTAATTAACATACGACTTGTATTATGGAATTAATCCATAGAAAATTCCCCTCTTGAGGGGTGGACGCCGTTAGGCAGACGGGGTGGAAAGAACGCAACTCTATTATGTCAGCTTTTTAGTTTCCCGTCCGACTAGTTCGTCTAAGCTTACGTCAAAAATATCGGCAAGTTTAATTAACATAGCTATATCGGTTTCGTTGCGTACTTTCTTTTCACTGGGCTGATTTCGTAAATATGCTTTTCTTTCCACCCCACCCCTAACGGGGCACCCCTCAAGAGGGGAATTTTTCTGCGGTTATTTAATCATACTCATTCTTTGTTATTAAATTATTAGCCATTAAAAAATTCCCCTCTTGAGGGGTGGCAACGAAGTTGACGGGGTGGAAAGAAAAGCTTATACCCTCAATTGGACGGGGTGGAAAGAAAAGAAAATTAACAATTCTCCATTGCCGCGAAAGATTTTTCTAATTCCATTCCTATTTTAATTCCAAAATTAAGCACCTTGATTTTAAGCATATACTCAATATAGTCTAGCTTATTTTCAATTGTCAAAGCATACGTTTTTAATAAGGACTTTTCTGGCGGATTTAAGCCTTTTGCTAATTCCTCAAACACCTCTTGCGCGTTTGTAAAAAACAAGTGCCGCTTTCAGCTTTCTCTATTTCGGTTTTCCATTTGTGTAAAAGTTCACTGTCAAGCAAGTCATAAATTTTTGATTTTCCATGAATAGTTCTCCTAAAATTATTGCTAATAATTAAGCATACCAACTTCTCGCTTTAATAGGTGCAATGGTGGCAATTTGCCATTTAAAATGCGCAAGCTTTTGTTTGACACGCTAAAAAATAATGGATAACAAGTTTTCAGGCAGTAAAAATCAGTTGACATTTTTTGAATAACAGCATACTATTAACAGCGATATGCCGCGCATTTTTAAGTATTTTAAATGGCACGATGTGCTGACGATAGTTTTTATCGGCGGTTTTGTGGTGCTGCAAGTTTGGTTAGAGCTTTTAATGCCTGAATACATGATAAAGGCTACGGAGTTCAGTTTTACGGGCGCGCAGCCTGTTTTGCCCGATATTTGGCTGAACGGCGGGATTATGCTGGCGTGTGCCGCAGGCGGGTTGGCGTGCGCGTTGGCTACGATTTATTTAGCTACGCGCATGTCGTCGGGGTTTGCCGCGCGGTTGGCACAGCTGATTTTTGAGCGTGTGGAAAGCTTTTCGGCAGAGGAAATCAGCCGCTTTTCTACCCCTAGTTTAATTACGCGCACCACCAACGACGTGGTTCAGGTGCGGATGCTAACGGGCATGGGTACGCATTTATTGCTGCGCGCCCCGATTATGGCGGTGTGGGCGTTATATAAAATCGGGGCGAATACGTGGGAGTTTATCACGCTTACGGCGGCGGTGATTTGCGTAATGCTTTCTTTAGTGCTGTTTGTGGTGTTGGCCGTATTGCCAAAGTTTCGCCGCATTCAAACCTTAACGGACAGTTTAAACCGCCTTACGCGGGAAAACTTAACGGGGATACGCGTAATCCGCGCGTTTAACGCCGAGCAGTTTCAAGAGGAGCGTTTTGAGCGCGCGAATCAAGACATCACCAAAACGCAGTTGTTTACTACCCGCACCATGCAGGCGTTAATGCCTGCTATGATGTTGCTGCTTACGGGGCTTACGCTGGGCATTTCGGTAATCGGTGCGTTTTTAATCCACGGAGCCGCACCTGTTGCGGGAGCGGGGCAAAGCGAGATTTTAGGTGCGGCGGCGGCGCAAGGCGCGCTGTACGGCGATATGCTGGCGTTTTCGCAATACGCTATGATGGCGTTGACTTCGTTTTTAATGATGGTAATGGTGTTTATTATGCTGCCGCGCGCCGCTGTTTCGGCAAGGCGCATTATGGAGGTATTGGACACGAAGCCCGCTATTTTAAGCGGTGCGGGCGCACAGGACAACCCCGCGCGCACGGGCGAGGTAGAGTTTAGGGGCGTTTCGTTTAAATATCCAGGCGCGGAGGAGTACGTGTTGGCGGACATTTCGTTTAGCGTTAAACAAGGCGAAACGGCCGCGTTTATCGGGTCTACGGGCAGCGGAAAATCTACGCTTATCAATTTGGTTCCGCGTTTTTACGACGCGTGCGAGGGCGAAGTGCTGGTAGAGGGCGTTAATGTAAAACAATACACGCTGCCGCAGCTTACGGATAAGTTGGGGTATGTTCCGCAAAAGGGCGTTATTTTTTCGGGCACTTTGCGTGAAAATGTGGATTTCGGGGCGAAAGAGCCTCCTTTGACGGATGAGGAAATAGCGCGCGCCTTAACGCTTGCGCAGGCAAAGGAATTTACCGACACGCTGCAAGACGGCTACGAGGCTAAGCTTGCGCGCGGCGGCACAAATCTTTCGGGCGGGCAGCAGCAGCGTCTTTCTATTGCGCGTGCGTTGGCGCGCAAGCGCAGCATTTTAATCTTTGACGATTCGTTTTCTGCACTGGATTTTAAAACCGATAAAAAGCTGAGGGCCGCTATTAACACCGAATTAAGCGGCGTTACTAAGCTGATTGTTGCACAGCGCATCGGCACGATTAAGGAAGCGGATAAAATTGTAGTGTTAGAAAAGGGCCGCGCGGTAGGCATCGGCAAGCACGCGGAATTATTAAAAACGTGCGAAGTGTACCGCGAAATCGCGCTTTCACAATTTTCTAAGGAGGAGCTTGGGTTATGACGGAAGAACAAACCGAAATAATAAGCACGGCGGCGGAAACGGCGGAAAACGTCCAAAAGCCGCCTCAAAAGCCCAAAAGCCTTAGAAAGTCGATTGGCAGGCTGCTGCGCTTTATGGGCAAGTACCGCGCCGCGCTGATACTATCGCTTATATTGTCGGTGGTGGGCGTTGCGTTGGGGATTTTAGCCCCGCACTATATCGGGCGCATTTCGGATTATATTGCAGAGGGCACTATTCCTAGCCCTTCGTATATAGGCCCCATGCAAACCGAAAAAATTGTAGAGCTTGCGGTGCTTGCGGGCGGGCTTACTTTGTTAAGCTTTTTGTTTTCGATGACGCGGGGCTTGATTATGGCTACCGTAACGCAGCTTACCGTAAAACGTCTGCGCACGCAAATCAGCGGAAAAATCAACCGTCTGCCGCTTAATTACTTTGATTCGTCTAGTTACGGCGATACGTTAAGCCGTCTTACCAACGACGTTGACACGGTGGGGCAGTCTTTAAGTATGCACTTAGTTACGCTGGTAAGTTCGTTGGTTATGTTAACGGGCGTTTTAGTAATGATGTTTACGGTAAACTGGGTGCTTGCGCTTACGGCGGTAGGTTCTACCGTAATCGGGATAACGCTGCTGATTATTATTATGAAGCGTTCGCAGGTGTTTTTCCGCCGTCAGCAAAAGCTGTTGGGCGAGCAGAACGGGTTGGTGGAGGAAATGTATTCGGGGCATAACGTGGTTAAGGCGTACAATGCGGGCGGCGCGGCGGTAAATGCTTTTAAGGCGACGAATGCGCGCTTGCGCAAGGCGGTGCATAATACCAACTTCTTTTCGGTATCGATGTATCCGCTTATGGCGTTTGTGGGAAATTTGGGCTATGCGGCTATTGTAGTGGCGGGCGCGGCGTTGGTGTTCCACGGTTTGACCAGTGTAGGCGTAATTGTGGCGTTTATGTTTTATGTGCGCTTATTCGCCCAACCGTTAGGCGAAATTGCGGAGGCGGGGCAGGGCTTGCAAGCGGCTGCCGCTGCGGGCGAGCGCGTGTTTGAGTTTTTAGACGAGGGTGAAATCGCGGCAGAGCGCGGCACGGCTAAGCTAGGCAAGGTGCGCGGCGAGATAGAGTTTAAGGATGTGCATTTTAGGTATCTGCCCGAAAAACCCGTAATTAAGGGCTTTTCGGCGCATGTTAAGCCTGGTCAGAAAGTGGCGATTGTCGGGCCGACGGGCGCGGGCAAAACTACGCTGGTAAATTTACTGATGCGCTTTTACGAAATCGACGAGGGGCAGATTAGTATAGACGGCGTAGATATCCGCGAATTATCGCGCGCGGACGTGCGCAACGTGTTTGGCATGGTGCTACAAGACGCGTGGACGTTTGAGGGGACTATCCGCGAAAACATCGTGTTTAATCATCAAGATGTTTCTAATCAAGATATTATCGATGCGTGTACGGCCGCTAATCTAGACCATTTTATCCGCACGCTTGCACACGGCTACGATACGGTGTTAGACGATAAGGCGGGATTAAGCGCGGGGCAAAAGCAGCTGCTAACCATTGCGCGCGCATTTTTGCAAAACGCGCCCATGCTGATTTTAGACGAGGCGACCAGTTCGGTAGATACGCGCACGGAGGCGTTAATTCAAGAGGCGATGGAGCGGCTTACGCAGGGGCGCACTACGTTTGTAATTGCGCACCGCCTTTCTACCATAAAAGACGCAGACATTATTTTAGTGCTGAAAGACGGCGATATTATCGAAAGCGGCGCCCACGCGCAGCTGCTTGAAAAAGGCGGCTTTTACGCCGAACTATACAACAGTCAGTTTGCGGAGTAGTTTAAGGAATTGTTAGAATTGTTTGCGGAATAGTTTAAGGAATTTGGGTGAATGTTTGCGCAGTGTTTAAGGAATTGTTGCTTGACAATTTTTATAAGGCTTAGTATAATACAGTAATTAGGGAGGCGTATCGAAGCGGTCATAACGAGGCAGTCTTGAAAACTGTTTGGGTGCAAGCCCACGGGAGTTCGAATCTCTCCGCCTCCGCCATGCAAAAGAGTTGCTTAAAAGCAACTCTTTTGCAATGAAGTGCCTTCGGCATGAAAGTATGAAGTGCGCTACGCGCATGAAGTGCGAACAAGTTCGCATTTCGGTCGGATTTTGGGCACTTCTCTTCATGTTTTCGAAAAGAAAACACTTCATAAGCGAAAGCGTCTTCATGTTGCGAAAGCAACACTTCATTGGCAAGCTTGTTTGCGGTTGCGTTGTCTTTTATCCGTGAAAATAGCTTTACAGTGCCGTAAGCGATAGGGTATACTGTACTTATGGAAAACAAGGAAGTAAATAATTTTGATGAAAAAAAGGCGGTGCGCGGGAAAAGTCGGGTTTGTGCGGGTGTTTTGGCATTGCTGGGGTTTGGCAGTCATAATTTTTATTTGGGGTATATCAAAAAAGCGGTAACGCAAACCGTTTTTTATGTTTTGGGCATTGGGTTGTTGTGCTATGTTTTTCAACAAAAATCATGGCGGGCGGGCGTGGACATTGCTTTGGGGATTTCGATTCCGCTTTTAACAACGGTGCTGATATGGTCTTTTACGGAGGCTGCGTTTTTGTTGTGCGGCAAAATGAAGGCAGACGGAAAAGGAAAGCCTTTGTATCCTTTATACACCGAAGATTTACATAAAAGAAAAATGACGGCGGCGGTAGTAATAGGCGTTATTTCGTTGATACTGGTTATACCGATGTGCGCGATGGTGGCGTTAATCACCTCTGACGGGGGATTCGGGCTTAATATCGGGGTTTTTTCGGGTTCGGTGGTTTTGTCGGTAATCGGCCTTGCGCTTTCGGTTTATGCTACAACTAAGGGCGGCAATCAAACGCTGTCTTTAACGGGAGTTGTGCTGAATGCTTTTGTAGTGCTGTTTATTATACTGTTTTGCGCGGGATATCATTTTGCTTGATTTGAAATAAAACATAGACGATATTTTGGCGGATATCGCGCAAGCATTAGGATAATACAACCTTGCAAATTATTATGCTTGACAAACGCCCTGTTTTATGATACAATTGTTTTACAAGCTAAGAGGTGTGCTATGCGGATTCCTAAAATATATCTTGAAACAACGCTTTTTAATTATTACTTCGATAAAAATAGAGATGCGCATGCCGATACAAAAAAATTGTTTGACGAAATAAAGCACGGAAAATATGAAGCTTATACATCAACATATGTTTTTGACGAGTTGGATAGAGCCCCCGAACCAAAGCGTTCTAAAATGCTTGAACTGATTGCCGACTTTAATGTAATTACACTTATTCCTGATGCAGAAACTTTACTGTTGGCGCAACACTATACTAATTCGGGGATAATTCCCGAAAGGTTTAGAACCGATGCCCTACACATTGCGATTGCTTCTGTAAAAGATTTAGACTTAATAGTAAGCATGAATTTCGGGCATATTGTTAAACGCAAAACAAAGGTAGCCGTAGAAAGCATAAATTTATCAAACGGCTACCGAAGAATAGAAATTTTGTCGCCTATGGAGGTTGTTGAAAATGATGAGAAATGAATTAAATCCTATTGAGCAGGAAGTCAACAGAATAAGGCTTGACATTTACGAAAAAACCAAACATATGACGCTAGACGAACGTATCGACTATGACCGCCGCAGAGCTGCGGAGCTTATTAAAAAATACAATATAAAAACAGAAAAAACTGCGAAATAATGATTTTAGCGGCATCAACGAGCCAAAAGCAACGTATAGTGAAATGATAGAAAACATTGCTAGCGTATCTTATACGTTGCGCCGGATTTAATTACTTTGCCCTCTACCGTTAAGCGCGAAAGCGCCATGTCGATACGCATAGATACAATGGGAGAGCGGATAAAGCCGAACAGCTTTGCCGTTTCGCGCACTAAATCCTCATGTCCGATAGAGATAGCGTTTTTCATGATATAGTACGCCGCTACTGCGTATTCCTCCTGCGGGATTTCGTCTGCTTTGCGGTCGGACGGAGCGCGGTAGCGGGACATGGCCATATCCTCGCGCTGGTTCCAATAAAACCGTGTGTTTTGCGTAAGGTTGGTTACAGGATTTACGCGGCGCATGATTTGTGCCATATGCTCGTTAAATTTTTGCGACATTCGCGGGATATTCCACGCAGCGGCAACCGCCTTATATAAGCGTTGTTCGCTAATCGGGCCTTCGGCACGTATGACGGTGCGTACTTGTTCGCAAACGGTTTGAACGTGGTTAAACAAATAAAACGCATCGGGCAGATTTTGCGGTAAATCCGCTGTAACGTATTCTTGAACGGGTAGAGGGATATTCGGGTTGAACGCGATTTCTTGGTGCTTAGCCTCCATTTCCTCGATTTCCGCCTCGGCGCACGCACCCTTATAATCGTCTTCTTTTCCTTCTATAATAGAGATAAGGCGTTTGGTTTCTCCTTGCGGGTCTTGCCACCATTCTGTTGCGTAAGCACGCGTTAAATTCCAACCCATATGCCGCAAAAAGTTTTCGTTGCCGTATTCGCGGTCGCGCACGTTGGCGGCCTTAGCCATAGCCTCATTGTCGCAAAGAATTCCTAGTTTGTATCGTCCGTTGTCATCTTGCACGGCTACATCGATGCGGTTTAAGCTTCTGCCCATGTTTTCTACGGCGCGGTAGCCTTTTTCGCGCAGGGATTGTGCTACGGCGGCGATATACGCGGTTTCTGAGGCGGAGCCTTGCGCCGTTTTAAAGAATGCGCGGGGATTGATTGCGTAGTTCATAAAGCCTTTTAAGCCTTCAACACCGCGTGCGGAGGTGCGGGAAAGGTCTATGGTATCGGGCGTAATGGTAGAGAATACAAGAATCCGTTTGCACGAACGCGTGATAGCAACGTTTAGCCGCCTCCAACCGCCGTCCTTGTTGATAGGGCCGAAGTTGACGGTCATTTTGCCTTCCTTATCCATACCGTAGGTAATAGAGAAAATAATAACATCGCGCTCATCGCCTTGTACGCTTTCGATATTTTTTATAAACACGGGGCTTTCTCCCGTTGAGAAAAATTTATCAAGCATCGGCTCTTTCGCGATTCTTTTGTCCACTAAGTCTTGAATTAAATTTTGTTGCGTTACGTTAAAGGTTACAATGCCGTAGCTTAACTTGCTTTTTTCGGAATCCTTTAAACAGTCGAAAAGCTCCTCTACAACGGCTTCGGCTTCTTTTTGATTGGTGCGCGTACCGCCGCGGTCGTAGGTTCCGTTCACGCGGCGGAATTCTACGCGGCTGAACGTATCGTCGGGTGTAGGAAAGGTGATTAGGCGGTTATCGTAATAATTGGCATTCGGAAACGCGATAAGGCTTTCGTGTTCGCTGCGGTAATGCCACAACAGCCGCTTTTCGTGTACGTTGAGGGTAAGCATATCGTCTAATACACTTTCAAGGTCGTGCAGTTCAAAAGAGTCGTCCTCATCGTCGCTGCGGCTTGAAAAGAAGGTGGTGGGAGGCAGCTGCTTGGGGTCGCCGACAACTACCGTGCATTTACCGCGTGAGATTGCCCCTGCCGCATCGCAGGTTAGCAGCTGAGACGCCTCATCAAATACGACTAAATCGAATTCGGGAAAGTCCTCAGGCAGGTATTGTGCCGCCGAAAGCGGACTCATAAGCATACAAGGCTTTACTTTGGCAAGTAAATTCGGTACACGGCTGAATATTTGCCGTATAGTTATGCCTCTGCCGCGACTTTTTACCGCTTTTAATAAAATTCCCGGCTCACTGGTGGCTTGCGCGGCGTACTTAAAGTTTGGCAGCTTAGACGCCAGCTTTAAGAAAACTTCCTTTTGCGTTAATTTGGCGGTAAATTCGGTAAGTGCTTTAAACCTTTCGCGCTTGGTTGCGTATTCGCTGGGAGAGAAGCTGTTTAGCGCGGGGTCGGACGATATTTCGCGCCGCACCCATGCGTTCCAAAAGCTGCGCTCAAACAACGGCACAACGTCCTTGCTTTCAACCTGACCCGTATGATAAC
This sequence comes from Bacillota bacterium, assembly GCA_009777485.1. Classification (GTDB taxonomy): domain Bacteria; phylum Bacillota; class Clostridia; order Christensenellales; family Pumilibacteraceae; genus WRAP01. The sequence goes on along the minus strand of WRLT01000004.1, from coordinate 10,292 downwards.
GCTGCGAAATTTCGGCAAGCTGCGGGAACGCGGCGCATTGCTCCAAATGAGTGTTATAGACGCACATTTCGCGCAGGTCGCGTATGTGTCTGCGGTAAAGCTCCGCCGCGCCGTAAATTTCAGGCGACCACATTTCACCCTTTTCGTATTTGTCGCCGTATAATAGCAGGGCTTTAAGCTCTGCCTCCGCTTCGATAAACAGCTTAATGCTTTCAAATACCAGCTGTGCATCGTCGGGCTGCTCCTTACAATATTTTTTTATTTTTTTGTAAAAGCGGGATTTGCGCATGCTGCGGTAACGTTTAGAGAAAATAGCTAGCAGGAATTTAAGAAAACCGTTTTTGCTTTTATAATGCAACAGTTCTCCCAACACATAGTACAGCCCGTGAACCGATTCGGAATCGTATAAATTTTTAGGCTTTTTGCGGTGCTGCACAAGCTTGACAAGCTCTTCATATGCTGCTTGAAACGGATTGTAGCCGTCGGAAAGCGTTTGGGTAAGCTTGATAACCTTGTCGCGCAAATCAAAGCTGTATTCGGTAACAGAGCAACCGTAAAACGCCGCATTTACGGGCTCTCCCAACGCCTCTCCGATATTGGAAAGCGGACGCAGCACGTCAAGCCCCCGTTCATAGATAGATTTTTCTATGTCGGTTTCGCGAATTTGAATAAAATCGTCGCAGCCCTCCGGCGCGGTTTCCAACAAGCGGTTAATGCCGGAAAATACGGATTGCCCTATTTTTTTCTGCTTATGCAGTGCGGTGCTGCGCGTATCCAACTCCGCCGCCGCCGCATCAAGCTTTTCGGCCGCCTCGTCGTATTTGACATCTGTCGCGCTTTCGGCAAGCTCTAAAAGGCGGTCGAACTGCTCGTAAAACCCGCGCTTTTGACTTTTGTTTGAGTGCAGCTCTAAGCAGAAATCAAACAACCCTAAACGGGAAAGGCGGCGTTTAACTACATCCAGCGCGGCGATTTTTTCCGCGATAAACAGCACGCGCTGTCCGTGTGCCAATGCGTTAGCGATTACGTTGGTGATAACTTGCGATTTACCTGTGCCGGGAGGGCCGTGCAGGACAAAGGTTTTTCCTTCGGCGGCGGCCTTAGACGCGTCTGTTTGAGAGGAGTCCGAATCAAGCGGCAGATACAGCCGTCCGTCTGTTTTAAAGGCGGACTCGTACAGCGCGGGTGAATTTTTTGCTGAAATCATAGCACCGGTCAGAGGGTGGCTTCTAACGCGCAGTTCACGCGTTTTTAAATCGTTCCAAAGCACAAACTTTGCAAATTGAAACGCGCCCAAGCTTGCCGCCTCTACTACGTCCCAGCCCTTTTGCTCGATAATAAGCTTGCGGATATACGTGAAAGCCTGCCGCACATCTACTCCCGTTTCGCTCTCCGGCAAGTCCTTTTGCAAATCCTTTAAGCCGGAAGCATCGATTTTATAGTTGACGCGCAGCATTTCAATCAAGCTGAGGTTGGGTTGATATTCGTCCTCGCGCAGTGTAATCTGATAGCCGCTGTTTGCGCTGCGCCGCGTAATTTCCATGGGCAGCAGCAGTATGGGCGCAAAGCGGTCAACGTTGGGCTTGTCGGCCTCGCGCCATTTTAAGAAGCCCAGCGCAAGGTACATAAGGTTTGCGCCGCTTTCCTCCATAGCCTCGCGGTCTTGACGGAACAGCGTAGTCAGCCGCTTGACTAAATCTTCTTCTTTGAGTGCGCTTCGCAATGAACCGCTTGCTAAATCGTTTTTTAAAATATTGGTAAGCTGCGGGTCGTTTTCGACGCTTAGGTTGGTTATGTCGGTGATTTGCCGTCCAAGCTCTTTGGGGGTGGGCGCGATTTGCAGAGATTTGCCCTCCGCGAACGCTTTTTCTACCGCCTCCACATCAAAATTAAGCATCGGCACGCCTGCGCGGTTTATCCGATAATTGATAAGCGGGTTTCGTAGCGTAATGTCCAGCAAATCGCGCTGCCATTTTTCTAGACGGTCTTTTAAGCCCGTCGACTCCAAATTGCCGTCGCGTACGCGTAAATCCTTTACCTCTTGTTGGAGGGCTTCGTACATTTTGCGGTCTACAAAATATTTTCCGTCCTCCTCGTAGCGTATCGGAAGCGGCAGAATACCCGATTTGCGCGCGCGCGAAACATCAATGTAGCAAACAAAGCCCTTGCCCGTGTGTAACCGCTCGCGCGCGTTTTTTACCGCATCAACATAGGCGGACTTGTTGTCGGTAAGCAGCGTAGATTCTAGTGCGGCAAGCTCTGAAAGCCCGCCCGCCATGCGCTTATTCACCGCGCTTAAATCATCGTTGATAACCTCAGGGAAGGTGGTTTCTTTAAGCCAAAAGCCAGGAAAGGCATGCCCGTTAAAGATAAAAATAACGGGATTTATGCCCACTGCTTCGGCGCACGAACATAACAGCATGGTGGTGTCAAGGCAAGTACCCAGCCCCAAATCTACAATCGTTTTAGGCAGTCGGATTTTTTGGCCGCTTTGTTCAAAAGAGGCGGGCGGCATGCTGTACGCGATATTCCGCGCCTTGATTACCGAAAAAATGGCGGCAAGCTGTTTGTTCACTACGTTAGGGTCGCCGCTCTGATAGCCGTCAAAGCTAAGGTTTTCTTGCTTTAAAAGCTGGGCAGCCTCCGAAATAATACCGTTTACGGCTGGGTCGCGCGGGGTAGAAAAGCACGCCAACAGTTCAGGAACCGTTCCCATGCCCGGCCACTCATCGAACGCTAAAATATTGATAGGCTCGCTTTCGCGTTTTACGGGTGTTTCGCCTATTTCGCAGTCTACCGTAACGTTTGCGCGGATACGTTCGGTAACGGTTGCCAAATAATCAAAATCCGGCGTAACTACGGCATTGCGGAAGTGATGCTCCTCGCCTGCTGCGAGGGAGTCCAAAGATAGATACAGCGGCTCGAAAAATTGCGGCGTACTCGAAACCATAAGCCTTAGGCCGCGCATTTCCAAGTGTGTGTTGTTCATAACGGAAAACGAACGTAAAAGGCTGCTGCTGTTTTGCTGCATAGCAAAGCATACGCTTTTTGCCGGCTCCAGCTTGATTAAAAGGTCTCCCTTTTGAAACTTGTATACGTTTTCTGCGCCGCCTGATACAAAGGAAGGGCGCGGCTTGTAGCCTTCTTTTTCGCTTTCTTCTAGTTGGGGGCAGTCGCTGTCTGTTTGCGGCTCTACGTTTTTTTCTTCGTCTTCCATAAGTTTCTCACTTTCTATTTTAATATATAGGTACATTCTATCAAAATTCGCGCCGCTTGTCAACGGGAATGACTAAAAAAACCTCTTGACGGGGCGGGAAAGGTTTGGTATAATGGTACTATCATGGACGCGTGGAAAGGCTTTAAAAAAGGACGCTGGCAGGATACAATCGATGTAAGAGATTTTATCCAAAAAAATTACGCACCTTATGCGGGCGGCGCGGAGTTTTTGCGCGGACCGTCTGCAAGCGTTAGCGCGATATTAAAAAAGTTTAAAAAATTGTTGGCGGACGAAAAGGCAAACAACGGGGTGTTGGATATCGATACCGATACGGTGTCGTCGCTTTTATCGTATAAGCCCGGCTATATAGACCGCGAAAATGAAATAATCTTCGGGCTGCAAACGGACGCGCCGCTTAAACGCGGGGTTAATCCTTTTGGCGGAATCCGCACAGCGCGCGACGCGGTGAGGGCTTACGGCTATCAATTATCCGATAAAATAGAGGAACATTTTAAATATAAAACCACGCACAACGACGGGGTTTTTCGCGTATACACAAAGGAAATGCTGGCGTTGCGCAAATCGGGAATTTTAACGGGCTTGCCGGACGCATACGGCAGGGGGCGCATTATCGGCGACTACCGCAGGGTTGCATTGTACGGGGCACAGTTTTTACTGGACGAAAAAATCAAGGATTTTGAGGCGTTAGAAGCGTTGGATATGGACGACGAAACGATTCGCTTGCGCGAGGAGGTTTGCCGTCAGCGAGAGTTTTTATTGCAGCTTATGCAGATGGCGCAGCTGTACGGCGACGATGTTTCGCGCCCTGCTTTAACCGCGCGCGAGGCGGTTCAGTGGGTGTATTATGCGTATTTAGGCGCGATTAAAGAACAAAATGGCGCGGCGATGAGTTTGGGGCGCGTGAGTACGTTTTTGGATATATATATTCAGCGCGATATTAAAAACGGTTTGTTAGACGAGGACGGCGCGCAGGAGTTGATTGATCAGTTTGTTTTAAAGCTTAGAATGGCGCGGCAATTAAGAACGCCTGAGTATAACGAATTGTTTGCGGGCGACCCTACGTGGGTAACGGAGGCGGTTGGCGGCGCCGGGCTGGACGGGCGCAGCTTAGTTACCAAATCTTCGTACCGTTTTATTCATACGCTGTATAATTTGGACACCGCGCCCGAACCGAATATCACGGTACTGTTTAGCCGTGCGCTGCCGCAAGCCTTTAAGGAATATTGTGCCCGCGTGTCGGTGGATACCAGTTCTATTCAGTACGAAAACGACGACCTTATGCGCCCCGAATTCGGGGACGATTACGGGATTTCTTGCTGTGTTTCCGCTATGAAAATCGGCAAGCAAATGCAGTTTTTCGGTGCGCGCTGTAATTTGGCAAAGCTGTTGCTGGTTGCGTTAAACGGCGGGCGCGACGAATTGACGGGCATAGAGGTAGGATTTAAGGCAAAGCCGCTTAATGCGGGTGTATTAAATTATGACGAGGTGTTGGCGCGGTATTTGGGCTATATCGACTGGCTGGCAAAAACGTATGTAAACACCATGAACGTGATTCATTACATGCACGACAAATACGCCTATGAAAAGCTGCAAATGGGCTTGCACGATACGCAGCCAGAGCGGCTTATGGCGTTTGGCGTAGCGGGGCTTTCGGTTGTAGCGGATAGTTTATCGGCAATTAAATATGCCGAATGTACGCCCGTAACCGACGAAACGGGCTTAATTACCGATTATAAAACCGTAGGGGAGTTTCCGTCCTACGGCAACGACGACGACCGCGTAGACGGCATAGCCGCGTTTATTACGCAATACTTTTATGACGCGCTGTGCAAAACCAAAGCGTATCGCGGCGCAAAGCATACGTTAAGCGTTTTAACCATTACCTCTAATATTGTGTACGGCAGTAAAACGGGCAAAACTCCGTGCGGAAAGCCTGCACGCGAGGCGTTTGCCCCCGGCGCAAATCCCTTGCACAACCGCGAAACGCACGGCGCGTTGGCAAGCTTAAATTCGGTGGCTAAGCTAAGCTACAAAGCGTGCCGCGACGGAATTTCTAACACATTCAGCCTTACGCCCGATACCTTAGGGCATTCGGAGGAAATTGTTTGTAAAAACCTCACCGCGATTATAGAGGGCTATTTTAAAAACGGCGGACATCATCTTAACGTAAACGTGTTTAAGCGCGCCGTGTTAGAACAAGCGCATAAACAGCCGCACCGTTATCCTAATTTAACTATCCGCGTTTCGGGCTACGCCGTAAAATTCGGCGTACTCAGTAAAAAGCACCGCGAGGAGGTGCTGGCGCGTACCTTTTTTGACAGATTATAAGGTGCGGCAAGTTTTAGGGTGTATACAAGTTTCAAAATACATATAATAAAAAAACTGGAGGAAAATGAAAATGAAGACAAACCATGTAAAAAGAGCCGCCTTTGCGGCGGTAGCGGCACTCATGCTGCTGGCACTGGGGCTGTTAGCCGCTGCGGGATTGCTAACGGGTAACCGTCCGCGCACTGCGTATGCAACGCACGATGATTTGATTATCCTGCAAACATTCGGCGGCGGCGGCGGCAGCGACACTGCCATTTCGCACAGCTTTATCGAATTGTACAATCCCACCGATGCCGATATAAGCTTAGCGGGCTATTCGCTGGATTATGTAAGCACGCGCACAGGCAGTAACGCTTTCGGGACGCGTGTACTGGCGTGGAGTGAGGATTTGCCTGAGAACGATACCGTTCCCGCAGGCGCGTCGTATTTAATTATCGGCTTAGAAGAACTTCAGCCTACCCCCCCTGCGGTTGTGCATGTTTTAACGGAGTTCGACCACGAAATTCCGCAATATTTAGACAACCGCGATTACACCGTAACGCTTAAAAAAGGCAGCGTAACCGTAAACGAAATCGGCACGTCCGACGTGGGCAACAAGCACACCACCTTGCGGCGCGTTAATTTTTCGGCGGACGGCTTTGTTTTGTGGCGTTTCAGCGGCAGTGCGGGCGGCGTGGACAGCAACGGTCAGCCCTCTGTTGCGGGCGTTTGGGCAACACACCGTCCCCGAAGCTTAGTGGAAGGCGCGTGGACGGAGGGTGTAGTAGGGTTGTTTGTTTCGGCGCGCCCTACCAAACAGGTGTACGAACTTAATGAGGCGTTTAGTGCAGTCGGGTTAGAGATTAGCTTGTTTAGAGACGACGGTGTGGTAGAGATTTTGCCTGCGGGCAGCTTTGAGCTTTCCGCGCCCGATACGGCGTCTAGCGGCGCAAAAACCGTAACGGTAACGCATAAGGGCTTTACCACCTCTTTTGAGATTTTTGTAAACGTACCTGCCGCGCCCGAAGTTACTATGCTGGGGATTTTTGTTTCCGCCGCACCGTCTAAGCTGGTGTACGATATAGGAGAGACGTTTAACGCAAGCGGATTAGTAGTTAAGGCGATATTCAGCGACGGCAGTGAGGAAACGCTTGCGGCGGCAGAGTATGCGTTATCCACCCCTGCAATGGATATCAGCGGCACAAAAACCGTAACCGTAACGCAGAGGGACGAAAACGAAGAAACTTTTAGTGCAAGCTTTATGATTTATGTTAAGCCTGCGTCTGCGCCCGATAACCGTTTAAGCGGCGGCGCGGTAGCGGCGATTGCGCTCGGCTCTGCCGCGGTAGCGGTCGGCGCGTGCACACTGACCTTTACGCTGATAGATAAAAAGAAAAAAGGTAAAAAATAATTGCCGAAAATCCATTCAATCGAAACACTGGGCGCGCTAGACGGGCCGGGCTTGCGTACCGTAATATTTTTTCAGGGCTGTGTTATGCGCTGCGGGTATTGCCATAACGCGGATATGTTTGATTTTGACGGCGGCAAGGAAATGAGTGCGGAGGAAATCGCCGCGTTTTGCGCCCGATACAAAAGCTATTACGGGCAAACGGGCGGTGCAACCCTTTCGGGCGGCGAGCCGCTTGCGCAGGCAGATTTTGCGTTGGAGGTGTTAAACGCGCTAAAAGCGCAAGGCATTCATACCGCGTTGGATACCTCCGGCGCGGTGTACGCGCCCAAAGCTTTGGCAGCGGCGGATTTGGTACTGTTAGATATCAAGCATACCGATAAAGATATGTTTTTGCGCCTGACGGGTCAGCCGATAGACAACACCTTAAAAACGTTAAGCTTTTTGCAAAAAAAGGGCAAGCCTTTTTGGGTGCGGCAGGTAATCGTGCAAGGCCATAACGATACCGTAGAACAGGTTTCCGCGCTTAAAGCCTTAGCAGAGGGCGCGCAAAAAATTCAGCTTTTGCCGTTTCATAGCATGGGCGCGCATAAATGGGAAAAGGCGGGATTAACCTATCCGTTTAAAAACGCACAGCCGCCGTCTGAAAAGGTTATGCAGCAATTGAGAAACGCTGTACTTAATTAGGGGCTGTTGGGGAAACCACGTTAGTTTTAAAAAGAGAAGTTCTATCACTTCTTATCTTTTTTATTAAAAATTTTATTCAGTATGGCTAAAAACCACCGCACGGGCAGCAGACGTTGGATAAAGTTAAAAAACTTATATTTCGCGCCTACAATGTACAGCGCGCCGTTTTTACGCGCCGCGATTTTGTAAATCTTTTTGGCAGCCTTACGGCAGTCCATGCGTTTATCAACGTTTTTGTCTATGGCTTCGGCGGAAAGCTGCGGGGAGTTTCCGTACTTAGTATCGGTTTCGTTAAATTTTAACCGATTAGCGGTGAATTCGGTTTTAATTTCGCCGGGGCATATGGTTACCACCTTAACGCCGTATGCGGATAATTCCATGCGCATAGAATAGCCTAGCATATTCATCGCCGCCTTTGCGCTGCAATATACGCCGCGATACGGCAGGGCAAATAATGCGCAGGCAGAGCTTATCATAATGATGCGCCCTGAAGAGGGCATTATTTTAAGCGCGGCGCGGCTAAGGCGCAGCGCGCCTAAATAATCTACGTCTAGTACCTTTTTTACTTCTTCGTCGGGCAAGTGTTCGGTCGCGCCCGAAATGCCCAAGCCTGCGTTGTTGATTAACATATCAATCCGCCCGTAGGCTTGCTTGATTTGTTCTACGGCCGCATTGCACGAGTCGGGGCAAGATACATCGCAGGCAAAAAAATGCGCGTGGTTGTGCGGATTGCTGCGCGAAAGGCTGATAGCGGTATCGCCCGCCGCGCTAAATAATTCTAGCAGTTCTTTGCCTAAGCCCGAAGAGCCGCCCGAAATAACGACAATTTTATTCATATCCTTAGTATAGCAACAAAAACGCCGCAGCGCAAGGGTTTTTTGCGCGGCGGACATTCTGCATAAAAAAGCTTGCTTTTTATAAAAAGAAAGGGTATACTAAGAACAACTTAACTTGCTGAAATTACAGCAGTCAAAAAAAAGGAGAAAATAAGATGAAAACATCTAAACGGAAAATGTGGGCAAAGCTTGCGGTATGTGCGGTTGTACTGCTATTGTGCGCGGCAAGTGCGTCGTTGTTTATAGGCTGCGGCGGCTTGAGCGAAGAGGAAGAAAAGGTTGTCGGCAAATACGAGGCGGTTAGCGTTTCGGTACTGGAAGTTCCTGAATTCGGTTTGCATATGTACGACTATTTTACGATGGATTTTAAAAGCAATAAAAAGGTTGAGTTAGCGTGGAAATTAAAATCGTCCTACGGAGGGGCGTCCGACCTTGATACGGCGGATTGGCGCGTGCGCAACGGCAAGGTAGAGGTTATCACCCGCGCGGGCTTTTCTTCTGCCACTGAATACTTTACCCTAGACGGTGATGTATTAAGCGGAACGAACGCAGAAGTTGTAAACGGCCAAACCTTAACGTATACCTTTGTATTACACCGCGTAGCTGCTGCCGAATAATAAAAAACTTTTTTACACGCTTTCTAACAGCATTTTATCGGCAACTAGCGCGATAAATTCGCCGTTGGTGGGCTTTTCGTTGTGTCCGTACACGCGCACGCCGAACAGTGCGTTGATGTTTTCTATTTTGCCGCGATTCCACGCAACCTCTATCGCGTGGCGAATTGCGCGTTCTACCTTGCTGGGCGTGGTGTTAAATTTGCCCGCTACTTCGGGGTAGAGTTTTTTGGTAATGTTGTTGATAATTTCGGGGTTGTCAATCGCCATTTTAATTGCTTCGCGCAAAAAATGATAGCCCTTTATGTGTGCGGGAATTCCTACGGTTATAAAGATGTTGGTTATTTTTTCGTCTAGGCTGCCGTGCCGTACTAAACGCTGTGAGGGCTGCGGGCTGTAATAATTTTTAGGCGCGGCGGACGGGTTTAGGGCTTCGCGTATGCGGCTTTCTAGGTTTTGCAGCGATACGGGCTTTATCATGTAGTAATCCGCGCCTAAGCCGATGGCCTTAGAAATAAATACATCTTGGCTTAGGGCAGAAACTACAATAATCTTTGCCGCACCCTTTTGCACGCGTTCTAACACCGAAAAGCCGTCTGCTTGCGGCATAACTAAATCCAGCAGCATTACGTCGGGCTTAACCGAATTAAACTTTTCGATTGCGGCAACGCCGTTTTCTGCGGTTGCGGCAACTTCAAATTTTTCGGTTGCGTTAAAATAGGCGGAGGTTTCTTTTACATACTCCTCGTTGTCGTCAACCACCATAATTCTTGTTTTCATTACAAATTCTCCTCTTTTTTAAAACCGCCGTAGGTTGGTATTTGCCTAAAAGCAAGGCGGTTTGTGTTTTATGCCGCCGTATTAAAGCAGTTCTTGGCGATATATTCAGTATAACACAATACTTTTGCGCGCGCCCTTTTACAGGCGTAGCGAAATATGCCGAACTTAAACGAATAAACGGAGGATTTTACGGTTTTCTGCGAAACTTGACGAAAGTGGTTTATAGGAAATAAACAGCCGTCTAAAAAAAAGAAAAAATTTCTTTAAAAAAGTGTCAGGTTTTGGGCCTCTCAATCGTTTTAATAGTGAACGCACCTTATAGGAGGTTTTAAAAAATGATAACGCGTGAAGCATTAAAGGCATATTACAAAAAGCTTTTGATAGAAGGTATAATTAAATCTATCATTTTAGGCTTGGCGGCA
>WRLT01000003.1 GCA_009777485.1 Bacillota bacterium | reverse complement strand
TGTGACAAATAAAAAAAAAATAAAAAAAGAAAAGGAAAATAAATGGGACGGCGGGGGGGGGGTATATACTATACTTAATTTAAAAATATAAGTACTAAGGAGAGTCCCCCCGATGAGAAAATTTATTAAAATCGCAACCGCTTTACTATTCGTAAGCCTATTTGCGCTAGCCTTTGCCGCATGCAACAACCCCGACAACCCCAACAATCCTAATCCTAACCCCAACCCTAACCCTAACCCAAATCCTAACGTTACCACCATAACCTACAACCCTAGCGCGCTTGCAAACGCTACTTTTTAACCCCGTATGCTGCCAACGCAGGCGGCGCAACCGCAGGCAGCGATACCATTGCCTATGCAGTAAAACAGGGTGCCTTACCCGCAGGGCTTACGTTAAACTTCTCAACAGGGCAAATCAGCGGCACCGTTACGGCTAACGCAGGCACGTATACATTTACGTTAGTAGCTTCTACTACTCAATCCAATCAAACCGCCGAGCATACGTTTATGCTTATCGTTAATAAAGCCGATGTATCCGTTGCGCAACCCGTCTACTCAGGTGCAACACTTACCTACGGCGACCCCTTACCCGAAATAACCACTACCACAACTGGTGGAACGATTGCACTAAACGCAGGGCAAACCTTGCAAGCAGGTACATACGATTACATTTGGACATTCATACCGCAAGACACGGATAATTTTTCCTTAGCAATAGGGGTAATAAGTCTAAATGTCCAAAAGGCCGCCGTATCTGTTGCGCAACCCGATTTTTTCGGTTACGCGCTTTTCTACGGCAACCCCTTACCTGAAATAACCACTACCACAACAGGTGGCACCATTGCACTGGATGCAAATCAAACCCTATCCGCAGGCACACACCAATACAACTGGACGTTCACACCGCAAGATACGGATAATTTTGCATGGACAAACCTAACAGGCACTATCAGCCTTACCGTAAATAAAGCCTACGTATCCGTTGCGCAACCCAGTTTTTCGGGCGGTACGCTTACCTACGGCGACCCCTTACCCGTAATAACCACTACTACAACAGGCGGCACGATTGCACTAAACGCAGGGCAAACCTTGCAAGCAGGCACATACCATTACGCGTGGACGTTCACACCGCAAGATACACTTAATTTTGCCTTAGTAACAGGCACCATCAGCCTTACGGTTAATAAAGCCGACATATCCGTTGCACAACCCGTCTACTCAGGCGCAGCACTTACCTACGGCGACCCCTTGCCCGCAATAACCACCGCCACAACGGACGGCAGCGTTACGCTGGATGCAGGGCAAACCTTACAGGCAGGCACACACAATTATACATGGACATTCACGCCGCACTACAACGACAATTTTGCATGGACAAACCTAACAGGCACTATCAGCCTTACGGTTAATAAAGCCGACCAAACCATTCCTAATAACGTACAACTAACCGCCATTTTGCAAGACAGCGTAACGCAAGTTGCCCTTACCGATTTAGGTATGGCTTACGAATATTCACGCAACAATTCCACATGGCAGGATTCACCTATTTTTACAAGCTTACTGGCAGACACCCAGTACACCTTTTACGCAAGGCTTAAAGAAACATCTACCCACAACGCAAGCGCACCGATATCCGTATCAAGATTAACAACACCGCTAAATGAAGATGTATTTACTTACAGCGGCAATTCCATAACAGGCTTAACTAACTTAGGTGCTACCTTAACTAATCTTATAATTCCTGCGCAGATTTCATCAACCAATATTACGGCCATAGCGGCTAACGCTTTTAGCAACAACCAAACAGTGCAAGAGGTTATTATTCCCAATTCGGTAACCGCTATCGGGAGTAGTGCGTTTTCGGGTTGCACAGGCTTAACCTCTATTACTATCCCGTTTGTAGGCAACACTTTAAACGGAATAAGCAATACGCATTTTGGATATATTTTCGGGGCAAGTTCTTATTATAGCGGTCAAAATTCCGTTGTACCGTCCTCACTTAAAACGGTAATAATGACAGGCGGCAATAGTATCGGGGATAATGCGTTTTGGGGTTGCACAGCTTTAACCTCTATTATTATACCCAATTCGGTTACTAGTATCGGGAATAATGCGTTTTATGGTTGCACAGGCTTAACCTCTATTATTATACCCAATTCGGTTACTAGTATCGGGAATAATGCGTTTTATGGTTGCACAGGCTTAACCAACGTAATATTTGAAAGCGGTAGTAAACTAACGACTATCGGGAATAATGCGTTTATGGATTGCATAGGCTTAACCTCTATCACTATACCCAATTCGGTAACTAGTATCTGGGGTTATGCGTTTAGAAATTGCACAGGCTTAACCTCTATTATTATACCCAATTCGGTAACCGCTATCGGGAGTAGTGCGTTTTTGGGTTGCACAGGCTTAACCTCTATCTTAGTAGATGCAAATAATCCAAATTTTTCAAGCGAAAACGGCGTATTGTTTAATAAAAACAAAACTACACTTATTGCCTATCCTGCTGGAATAACAGGTGCTTACGTTATCCCCAATTCGGTAACGAGTATCGGTCAGGATGCGTTTTATGGTTGCACAGGTTTAACCTCTATCACTATCCCCAATTCGGTATGGGTTATCGAGAACGGTGCGTTTTATGGTTGCACAAGCTTAACCGCTATCACGGTAGACGCTGCAAATCCACATTTTTCAAGCGAAGACGGCGTTTTATTTAATAAAAGTAAAACTACGCTTATTATCTATCCTCCTAGAAAAACAGGCGCTTACGTTATCCCCAATTCGGTTACCTTTATCACAGATAGCGCGTTTTCGGGTTGCACAGGTTTAACCTCTATCGAAATCCCCAATTCGGTATGGGTTATCGGGAACCGTGCGTTTTATGGTTGCACAGGCTTAACCTCTGTCACTATCCCCAATTCGGTAACGACTATCGAGAACGGTGCGTTTTCGGGTTGCACAGGCTTAACCTCAATCACTATCCCCAATTCGGTAACGAGTATCGGTCAGAATGCGTTTGGGGGTTGCACAAACCTCACCGACATCTACGTTCAAGGTCATACAAGCCTCCCCAGTTGGTGGGTTGGTAACTGGAACGGTTCCTTCGCCACCGTACACTGGGGACAATAAATAAAAAAACACCGCAAAAAAATTCCCCTCTTGTAGGGGTGGCTGCGTAGCAGACGGGGTGGAAAGAAAAGCCTAGCTATCTAATCAGACGGGGTGGAAAGAAAAACGCCTTTCCACCCCGTCTGCTACGCAGCCACCCCTCAAGAGGGGAATTTTTCTATGGCTATTTACTTAATAATCACCGCCGCGTCGCGCCTGCAAAGAGGGGAATTATTTAGCGGTTAAGGCTTAAAATAAAATTCTCCATTTTCCATTTTTCATTATCCATTATCAAAGTTCTTTTGTAGTTTTATGTAGAATTTTGTCATATTTCCGTGCAATGGATCATAGGTTATAACACTATATTTTAAGTGTAAGGATAAGCCACAAACTTATTCCTTCACTTTAAGCGAGGTGTAACCCCTATGAAACAGCACATTGTTTTACGCAGCATAAAGCTTGCGGATTATCTGTTGCAAACCCGTCAAACCGTGCGTGAGGCCGCCAAACAATTCGGGTACAGCAAAAGCACTGTACACAAAGATGTAGCCGAACGGCTTGCCGATATAGATTTAGAAAAATTTCACCAAGTAAAAGAGGTGTTAGAGTTTAATCTTTCCGAACGTCACATTCGCGGCGGCACTGCCACCAAAGAAAAGTACAGAATTTTACGGGTATAGTAAATTGCCGCACTGCTAACTTCTACTCATACAGCCTAGAAAGCGGAGAGTCTGTAAAGATGCTGTCTATCGCGGCGGCAAAAATCGGCGCAACGGATATTTCGGTTATTTTTTCTATTTTGCGGCTTTTAACCTGCTGAATCGTATTTAAAATAAACAGCTTTTTTATAGCGGAGGCTTGCAGCCGTTCTATGGCAGGGCCCGAAAGCACCGCATGCGTACAGCACGCAAAAACCTCCGTTGCGCCGCCTATTTCAATCAATGCCTTTGCGCCTTGCGTAATCGTGCCTGCGGTGTCTATCATATCGTCTACAATCAAACACCTTTTGCCGCTTACGTCACCCACAATGTGCATAACCTCCATTTCGTTAGCCTTTGGGCGGCGTTTATCTACAATCGCCAGCGACACATTCAGCCTTTGCGCCATAGTACGCGCACGCGCAACCGAACCTACGTCGGGCGAAACCACGATTAAATCTTCCGTGCCGACGTTTTTTAAAAACGATTCCTTTACAAGCTGCTTAGCCAAAACGGGAATACCCAGCAAATGGTCTACGGGAATATCAAAAAAGCCTTGCAGCTGCGGCGCGTGTAAATCCATCGTTAATACGCGGTCTGCACCAGCGGTAGTAATTAAATCCGCCACCAGCTTTGCCGTGATAGGGTCGCGCGCTTGCGCCTTACGGTCTTGCCGCGCATACCCGAAGTAGGGCATAACGGCAGTAATTCTGCCGGCAGAGGCGCGCCGCAGCGCGTCTATCATAACCAGCAATTCCATAAAATTATCGTTGACGGGAGTGGAGGTAGACTGAATTACAAATACGTCGCAGCCGCGCACGGATTCGCCGATATGTATATTACATTCGCCGTCCGAAAAGCGGTCTACAACGGCCTGACAAAGCTTAGTGCCCAGCTTGTCCGCTATTTGCTTTGCCAGTTCGGGGCAAGCATTCCCCGCAAACAGTTTAACCGTGTTTCCATGACCCATCATGATAAGTAGTTCTCCTTAAAAATTAGTTTAGTTAGGTTTTTTCCAGTCGGGCTTATTAGTCTGCCTTTCCCGCGCAATCGCCAAATTGTTTGCGGGAATGTTTTTGTTTATCGTAGAACCCGCCGCGATAAACGCATTGTTTTCGATTAGAAGCGGCGCAATTAAATTTGCGTTGCTGCCGATAAACACGTTATCGCCCGCCTTAGTTTTAAACTTGTTTTTTCCGTCATAATTTACAAATACCGCGCCGCAGCCTACGTTGCAGTTTTCGCCCAATTCCGCATCGCCCACATACGCAAGGTGGCTTATCTTACAGCCTTTTCCTATAATGCTGGCTTTAAGTTCTACAAAATCACCGATGCGGCAATTAGGCCCTACAACGGTTTCAGGACGGATATACGCCCACGGTCCTACGCGGGTATTTTCGCCGATATAGCTTTTATAAATTTGGCTTGCGTTAATGTGCGCGCCTTCTTCTATAATGCTGTTTTCGATGGTGCTGCCCGCCAGCAGTTTAACATTGTTTTTAATAACCGACGTACCTTTAATAATCGTATTAGGGCCGATAACCGTACCCGTCCCGATGCGCACATCAGGGCCGATAAACGCGCTTGCCGTATCCTCTATTTGAACGCCGCGTTCCATATGGTAATTTAAAATGCGCCCGCGCAAAATATCCGAAATCATAGAAATTTGCTTAAAGTTAAATGCGGTGATAAAATCCTCTTCGTCAAAGTAAAACACTTCGGTAGCGTAAAGCTTTTCGGCGCGCGCCAAATATTCGGTTTTAAATAAAAAGCCGCGCGTCATTTTTAACAGGTTGCGCCCCGAATCGCGCAAAGCGCAAACCGCGTCTAAAATGGTTTTTTTAGTCATAAGCGGCGTATCCGAATACAGCACCGCCGTGTATTCGCTGTCGGGGTTTATAAAGGGACGCACCAAAAGCGGCAGTTCAACATCCGCGCTAAAAGCGGTTGTTTGATACGGCGTATCGCCTAAGCTTAGCGCAAGCCAATCCAGCATAGACTTACCCAAAATTTCAATCGCGGAGGTATCGCCCGTTTTTTCATACGAAACTTTTAAGATAACCGCATGTAAAGAATCTTTCATATAAACTAAGTATATTCCGTTTTCAAACAAAAGTCAACTAACTTAGCCGCGCAAATTTTTCTAATTTTTTAAAGGGCAAAAGTTTTTATAGTTTATTCCACAAAAAATTTTTGCTAACGCTATGGTTTTCTTGACAAACCTAAAAAAAAAATATACAATCTTAATTATGGCAGATAAAATCAAAAATCCGCAGGTTGCGGTAATTATGGGAAGCGACAGCGATTTACCGATTATGCAAGAGGCTGTACAAATGTTACAGCATTTCGGCATACCGCATGAGGTGGATATTGTATCGGCGCACCGAACCCCCGAAAAGCTTTTTGCATACGCCGGATCGGCAGAGGGGCGCGGCATAAAGGTTATTATTGCGGGCGCGGGCGGCGCGGCACACTTGCCCGGCATGACGGCATCGCTTACCGCATTGCCCGTTATCGGCGTCCCCATACAAACTAAGGCTTTGGGCGGCGTAGACAGCTTGCACTCTATTGTGCAAATGCCCGCAGGCGTTCCCGTTTGCACGATGGCGATTAACGGCGCGAAAAACGCAGGAATTGCCGCCGCGCAAATTATCGCGCTTAGCGACAGCGCGGTGCAAAAAAAGCTGCATGCTTTTAAAAAAGAACAAACGCAAGCCGTAGAGGAAAAAAGCTGCAAGTTAAAACAAATCGGATATAGCAGCTATTTAAACAATAAGTAATGAAAAGCTTTTTACACAACCTAAAAACCGTGGGTATAGTAGGCGGCGGTCAGCTTGGGCGCATGATGCTTCCCGCGATTAAAAAATTCGGGCTTTCGGCTGCGGTTTTAGACCCCGATGCGTCCGCGCCGTGCAGCGGCATTGCCGATATCCATATCACGGCAGGCTTTAACGATAAGCAAGGCTTTTTAGATTTGGCGCAAGTTTCCGACGTTATCACTTACGAGTTCGAGCATATCGATGTGCAGTTGCTTGCCCTATTGCAGGATAAGGGGCATACAATTTTTCCGTCGGTAGAAAGCTTAAAAATCATTCAGGATAAATACACGCAAAGGCTTGCCCTAAAAGAGGCGGGCGTTGCGCAGCCCGCATTTTGCGACATTAAGGATTTTAACGCGCTGCAAGCCTATTTCAACCAAATAAAAAAACCGCTTATGGTAAAGTCGCGGCGCGGCGGCTACGACGGCAAAGGCAACTATCCAGTAAAAAGCATGGATTGCTTGCAGAAAGCCTTTGACAGCTTGTACAGCGGCGGCGAAAACGATTTAATGGCAGAAGAGTATTTCGATTTTACCAAAGAGGTTTCGGTAATCGCCTCACGCGGACAAAACGGCGAATGCGTGTTTTATCCGATTGCCGAAAACGTGCACAAAAACAGCATTTTAGACGTTACCACCGTACCCGCCCGCATGTCGGATAGCATGCAAGAAAAGGTTTTAGGCGAGGCAAAAAAGGTTATGGAGTGCTTTGGCGGCGTAGGTACATTTTGCACCGAGTTTTTTATCAACGAAAATTCGGGCGCGGTTTTGGTAAACGAGGTTGCGCCGCGCGTACACAATTCGGGGCATTACACCATAGAGGCATGTGTTACAAGCCAGTTTGAAAATCATATCCGCGCGATTTGCGCCTTGCCGCTAGGCAGCACCGAAATGGTAGTCGGGGCGGCGGCCATGAAAAACATCGTAGGTGTTTCGAAGCACGGCGCGTACACAAGCACGGGCTATTACGGCGTAGAGCAAGCACTGTCGGTTAGCGGGACAAGCGTACATTTGTACGGAAAATCCCACATTAAGCCAGGCCGTAAAATGGGGCATGTAACCGTTACGGGAAATAATGCAGACGAGGTAAACCAAAAGCTAAGCCTTATAAATATTCATGCCATCGAATAAACTTTTTGGCTACATACAAGGAGAAATAAAATGCCGATATCCTATAAAGACGCAGGCGTAGACGTCGAGCGCGGATACAAAGCCGTAGAGCTTATGAAAAGCCACGTAAAGCGCACGTTTAACCCAAACGTGCTAGGCGGCTTAGGTTCGTTTGGCGGATTTTATTCGATTGCAAACGAAAAGCTTGCCGAGCCTGTTTTGGTTGCAGGCAACGACGGCGTAGGCACTAAATTAAAATACGCCTTTGTAGCCGATAAGCACGATACTATCGGCATCGACTGCGTGGCAATGTGCGTAAACGACGTAGTGTGTCAAGGCGCAAAGCCGCTGTTTTTTTTAGATTATTTGGCAGTAGGAAAGCTAGACCCGTTGCAGGCCGAGCAAATCGTAAAGGGCGTAGCGGAGGGCTGTATACAAGCGGGCTGCGCTTTAATAGGCGGAGAAACTGCCGAAATGCCAGGCTTTTACACAAACGGCGAATACGATTTAGCGGGCTTTTGCGTAGGCATAGTAGATAAAGCCAAAATCATCAACGGGCGCGATATCGGCGCGGGTGATACACTTATTGGCTTAGCGTCTAGCGGAATACATTCTAACGGCTTTTCGTTGGTGCGCAAATTATTTTCGGAGGAGTATGAAAAGCTTAATATTTTTCAGCCCGCATTAAACAAAACGCTGCTAGAAGAATTTTTAACGCCTACCCGCATTTACGTAAAAACCGTTTTAGCCCTGCAAGAAAAATTTACGCTTAAAGGCATAGCGCACATCACAGGCGGCGGCTTTATCGAAAACATTCCGCGCATGTTTCCGCAAGGCATAGGCGCGGCAATAATTCCCGACGCTTACCCCTTACCGCCTGTTTTTAAGCTGTTAGCAGAAAAATCGGGCTTAGATAAAAAGCAGCTATACAACACCTTTAACATGGGCATCGGCATGGTGCTGTGCGTAGATAAGGCGGTTGC
Source organism: Bacillota bacterium (assembly GCA_009777485.1). GTDB lineage: Bacteria > Bacillota > Clostridia > Christensenellales > Pumilibacteraceae > WRAP01. The sequence continues at coordinate 129,642 of WRLT01000003.1, read as the reverse complement.
AAACGAGGTTTGCGCCTGCGCCGAAGCGTTAGGAGAGCGGGCATACATCATCGGAGAAACGCAAAAAGGGAGCGGGCTTACATGGTGCTAGACAACCGCCCTAAAAATTTATGCGTATTGGTTTCGGGCGGCGGCAGCAACCTGCAAGCGGTTTTAGACGCGGCTAATAGCGGCGCAATCAACGCCCGCGTCAGTGCGGTAATTTCCTCTAACGCCGAAGCTTTCGCTTTAACACGCGCCGCTAAACACAACATACCCGCCTATACCGTTTCGTTAAAGGATTATAAAACGCGTCAGCAGCGCGATACAGCGGTGTTAGAAATTCTGCTAAAGTATGCGTGCGATTACGTAATTTTAGCGGGCTACTTAGGCATTATAACCGAGCCGCTGCTAAACGCATACCCCGACAAAATCATCAACATTCACCCCGCGTTACTGCCCAAATTCGGCGGGGCGGGATTCCACGGAATCGCCGTGCATAAGGCGGTAATCGAGGCAGGCGAGCCATACAGCGGCGCAACGGTGCATTATGTAGACGGCGGCGTAGATACGGGCAAAATCATCGCCCAAGAGCGGCTAGCGGTATTGCCGAACGATACGCCCGAAAGCCTGCAACACAGGATTTTAAATCAAATAGAGCATAGCTTATTAGTTAAAGTACTGCAAACACTATGCAAAGGAGAACCATTATGAAAAAACGCGCACTGCTGTCCGTCAGCGACAAAACGGGGATAGTCGAATTTGCTAAGGGCTTAGTTAAGTTAGGGTACGAAATTATCTCAACGGGCGGCACGGCAAAAACGCTTTTAGAAAACGGCGTACAAAACAAAGGCATTTCAGAGATTACGCAGTTTCCCGAATGCTTAGACGGGCGCGTAAAAACACTGCACCCCGCCGTTCACGCAGGGCTTTTGGCGGTGCGTTCGGATAAAACGCACATGGCACAGCTGGATAAGCTAGGCTTAGGCACGATAGATATTGTAGCGGTAAACCTATATCCGTTTAAAGAAACGGTTTTAAAGCCCGATGTCAGCTTTGCCGAAGCGGTAGAAAACATCGATATCGGCGGGCCTACCATGCTGCGCGCCGCCGCAAAAAACTACCAAGACGTTGCGGTTTTAGTAGACCCTGCTGATTACGCCGAGCTGTTACAGCGGCTTAATGCGGGCGATGTAAGTGTAGAATTTAAAAAGCTGCTGCAATATAAAGTATTTGCACATACCGCCGTATACGACAGCCTTATATCCAATTATTTAGCCAAGCAGCTAAACATCGAATTTCCCCAAGATTTAACGCTGGCGTTTTCTAAACGGCAGGACTTGCGCTACGGCGAAAATCCGCACCAAAACGGCGCGTTTTACGCAGACGCGCTTGCGGCAAAAAGTTCGCTAAGTCAGGCGGTTATACTGCAAGGAAAAGAGCTTTCTTATAACAATATCAACGATGCGGCGGGCGCGTTGGATTTGCTTAACGAATTTTCCGAGTGCGCCTGTGTGGCGGTAAAGCACGCCAACCCTTGCGGCGCAGCGGTAAAGAAAACTCCGCTAGACGCATATAAGGCCGCATATGACGCCGACCCTATTTCGATTTTCGGCGGCATAGCCGCGTTTAACCGCAAGGTAGATAAAGCGGCGGCAGAAGAAATGATAAAAATCTTTTTAGAAATTATTATCGCGCCCGATTACGACGCGGACGCGGCAGAGGTTTTTAAGCAAAAGCCTAATTTACGTGTATTAAAAATCGCGGGGCTTGATACGCCCGTATCCATGCGCGGCGTGCTAGACGCAAAGCGTATCTACGGCGGTCTTTTGGTACAAGATAAAGATGCCTCATTGTTTGACGAGGGTCAGCTTAAAGTAGTAACCCGCCGCGCGCCCGATAAAACGGAGTTGCAACAATTAAAATTTGCCTTTGCCGTAGTTAAGCACGTAAAAAGCAACGGAATCGCAGTAGCGCGCGATTTTTCGGCAATCGGCACGGGGGGAGGGCAAACCAACCGCATTTGGGCGGCCAAGCAAGCCTTAGAGCGCGCAGGCGAAAAGGCAAAGGGCGCGGTACTGGCGTCCGATGCGTTTTTTCCGTTTTCGGATTGTGCAGAGGAGGCCGCAAAAGCAGGCATAACCGCCATTATTCAACCGGGCGGCAGCATACGCGACCAAGAAAGTATAGACGTATGCAATAAATACGGCATAGCAATGGTGTTTGTAGGGCAAAGACATTTTAAGCACTGATAAATTATAACTTACAACTTACAACTGACAAATTATTGCTAAATAGTTAATAATAAAAACATAGCCGAAATTCGTCAGTCGTCAGTTGTCAGTCGTCAATACAATAAATATATAGCCGAAATTCGTCAGTTGTCAGTTGTCAGTCGTCAGTAGTAACAAACGGAGATTAAAGAATGGTAAGCAAATTAAAAAACATACTCGTCATAGGTTCGGGCGGGCGCGAGCATGCCATAGTGTACAAGCTTTCTAAAAGCAAGCGGGTAGGCAAGCTGTACGCAATACCCGGCAACGCAGGCATCAGCGCGCTTGCCGAATGCCACAGCCACATCGCCGCAACCGAACTAGATAAAATTGTAGCTTTTGTACAAGCGCGTCCCGATATTTATATGACGGTAGTCGCTCCCGACGACCCGCTTGCTTTGGGGCTTGTAGACCGCTTAAATGCGGCGGGCTTGCGTGCGTTCGGCCCTACCGCTGCCGCCGCCGAAATCGAGGCAAGCAAGGTATTTTCTAAAAACCTTATGAAAAAATACGGCATTCCCACCGCCGCTTACGAAACCTTTTCTAGCTTTAAAGAGGCAGATGCCTACCTTAACAACTGCCCGCTGCCCATAGTTATCAAAGCAGACGGCCTGGCGTTAGGCAAGGGTGTTTTAATTTGTACTACACGCGACGAGGCCAAAAAAGGCTTGCAAGAAATCATGCTGACTCAAACGTTCGGCAAAGCGGGCGCGCGCGTGGTAATAGAAGAATTTTTAACAGGGTTCGAGGTTACGGTGCTAGCGTTTTGCGACGGCAAAAGCATCGTACCGATGGTATCCAGTCAAGACCATAAACGCGCCTTAGACGGCGATAAGGGCTTAAACACGGGCGGCATGGGCACGTTCAGCCCGCAAACCCTCTACACCCCCGATATGGCGCAAAAAGCCCTTGAAACGGTTTTCATGCCTACGCTAAACGCGTTAAACAGCGAGGGGCGCAGTTTTAAAGGCGTATTGTATTTCGGCTTAATGATAGATGAGACGGGCAGAATAAAGGTGTTAGAATATAACGCGCGTTTCGGCGACCCGGAGGCTCAGGTTATTCTGCCGCGCCTTCAAAACGATTTGTTAGAGGTATTCGATGCCTGTATAGACGGAACCTTGCAAAAGATTAATTTTTCGTGGAGTGAGGACGCTTGCGTATGCGTAGTAGCAGCAAGCGGCGGCTATCCGCTGGCGTATCAAAAAGGCAAAGAAATCACCCTAGGCCGCCTAGACGAAGATGTTTTATTGTTTCACGCAGGAACTGTTTTACAAGACGGCAAGCTGCTTACCAACGGCGGCCGCGTGTTAGGCGTAACGGCTATGGGAAAAACCTTGCAAGCCGCCCGTCAAACCGCCTACCGCAATCTAGAAAAAATCCATTTTGACGGAATGTTTTACCGCAAAGATATTTGTAAATTATAAAGGAGTTTAAAATTTATGTCAGTTACACGTTTGTTTGTAGAAAAAAAGCCGCAGTACAGGCTGGCGGAGCAGCGCAAAACAGAAGAGCTTACAGATGCTTTGGGCGTTTGCTTAGAGGATTTTAGAATGCTGCTGCGCTACGATGTGCAAGGGCTTTCAGACGCAGAATATGCCTTAGCCGCGCCGCTTGTGTTTTATGATGAAGCGGTGGACGCATGCACCCAAAGCGACACCTTTCCCGTTTCAGAGGGCTATTACGCTTTTGCTGCCGAGTTGCAGCCCGGTCAATACGACCGCCGCGCAGACGAGGCAGAGCAAGCCGTGCGCGCGTTGATACCGTCCGCAAATCCCGTTGTCCGCTGCGCAACACTGTACCTTATCAAGGTAAAGGCGGGCGACGAATTAAAGGTTAAAAGATATATCATTAACCCCGTTGAATCGCGCGAGGCGGCTTTTGAAAAGCCCGAAACGCTTACGCCCGAAGCCGCCCCCGCCGCGCCTGTGAAAATGATAAAAGGCTTTGTAGATTTTTCGCCGGAGTTGCTTAACGAGTTCCGCCGCCAAAGCGGGTACGCCATGACAGACGCGGATATGGCGTTTGTGCAATCCTACTTTAAAGAAGAAATGCGCGACCCCACCGAAACCGAGCTAAAAGCCCTAGATACCTACTGGTCTGACCACTGCCGCCACACCACCTTTTTAACGCGGCTTAAAAACGTAGATATCCGTTCGGACATTCCCGCAATCAAAGAGGCATTTGAAACGTATTTGGGCTTGTTTAACAAGCATTACAAGGGACGCCCCGACAAGTATCCTTCGCTTATGGATATTGCCACCATCGGCGCGCGCGAGCTAAAAGAATGCGGCAAATTAGCCAATTTAGATATTTCCGAAGAGGTTAACGCCTGTTCCATCCGCGTACCCGCAGAGGTGAACGGCAAAACAGAGGACTGGATTGTTATGTTTAAAAACGAAACGCACAACCATCCTACCGAAATCGAGCCGTTCGGCGGCGCGGCAACCGCGTTAGGCGGCGGCATACGCGACCCGCTTTCAGGGCGCGTGTACGTGTACCACTCTATGCGCGTAACGGGTGCGGCGGACATTAACGCACCCATAAAATCCACGCTTAAAGGCAAGCTGCCGCAGCGCGTAATTTCGTCTGTCGCGGCGGCGGGGTTTTCCTCTTACGCCAATCAAGCAGGGCTTGCGGGCGGGCTTGTTACCGAGTTTTATCATCCTGGCTACGTTGCCAAGCGCATGGAGGCAGGCTTTTTGACGGGTGCCGCGCCCGCTAAAAACATCATTAAAGAAAAGCCCGCCGCAGGCGATGTTGTACTGCTGATAGGCGGAAATACAGGGCGCGACGGCTGCGGCGGCGCAACGGGTTCCAGCCGCACGCAAAGCGCGGACGCCTTAGACGTACTGGGCGCAGAGGTGCAAAAGGGCACGGCTTACATCGGGCGCAAAATGCAGCGGCTGTTCCGCAACCCCGAATTAACTAAGCGCATCAAACGCTGCAACGACTTCGGCGCGGGCGGCGTGTCGGTAGCGGTAGGAGAGTTGGCGGACGGCTTAGATATTCAGTTAGACGCCGTTCCGTTAAAATACGCAGGGCTTTCGGCTACCGAAATCGCTATTTCCGAATCGCAAGAGCGCATGGCGGTTGTTGTTGCCGCTAAAGATGCCGAAAAGGTTATAAAGCTTTGCGCCGCCGAAAATTTAGACGCTTCGCTGATTGCGCAGGTAACCGATACGGGACGCTTGCGTATGTATCATGCAGGCAACCTTATTTTAGATTTACGCCGCAAGTTTTTAAATACAAACGGCGCGGCGCAATCGGCTTCGGCGCAAATTCACGAAAAGCCTGTTAAATATTTTGACACACTTTATAAAGAGGTTGCCGCAGGCTATAAAAAAGGCGGCGGCGCGGGCGCACTGAGGGCGGCACTGGGCTTAGAAAACGCCGCAAGCCAAAAGGGCTTAGTGCAAATGTTCGACTCCACCGTCGGCGCAGGTTCGGTATTAGTGCCGCTGGGCGGCAAATACAGCCTTACTCCTGCCGTAAACATGGCGGCAAAGCTGCCCGTTCAAAGCGGCGACACCGATACCTGCACGGTTTGCGCGCACGGCTTTAACCCGTATTTATCCGAAGAATCACCCTTTACGGGCGCGTTGTATGCGGTGCTTTGTTCGGTAATCAAGGTAGTGGCGGCGGGCGTTCCGCTTGCTTCGGTTCGGTTAACCTTTCAAGAATTTTTCGAGCGTTTAGGCACAGAACCGCAACGCTGGGGCAAGCCCGTTTCTGCACTCTTAGGCGCGCTTACGGCACAGTTAGGGCTAGAAACGGCAGCAATCGGCGGCAAAGACTCCATGAGCGGCAGCTTTGGAAAAATCGATGTTCCTCCCACACTGATTTCGTTTGCGTTAGGAGTAGGCAAGGCAAGCGGCGTAATCACCAACGTGCTTAGCCGTGCGGGACAAAAGGTGTACCGTTATAAGCTGCCCAAAAATGCGGCAAAAATCCCCGATATAGAAAGCATTAAAGAATTTTTACACCTCTTCCAAGGCGAAATTTTAAGAGGCATTATAGACTTTGCCTCCATTACCGAATCGGACGGCGCGGCGGCGGCGATAGCCAAATCGTGCTTAGGCAACGGCTTTGGTTTTAATTTCGCTGCCAAAAAAGAGGATTATTTTACACCCGCATGGGGCGATATTTTATTTGCTACCGACCGCGCGGACGACTTTGTAGGCTACACGTTAGAGTACATGGGCGAGGTAACGCAGGCGCAGCAATTTACTTTCGGCGGCGATGATACGCTGTCGATTCAAGACGCGGGGCGTGCCTTTACAGACCCCTTTAAAGCCGTATTTCCTTTTATCGCGCCCGACACAGGCGAAAAGGCGGAAAACATAGATTTTGCCGCCAAAAAAATACTTACCGCCAAGAAAAAAATCGCTAAGCCTACGGTGCTTATCCCGATAGCGGAAGGAACGCACGGCGAATACGATTTGGCAAAAAGCTTCGAAAACGCGGGCGCAGCTGTCGAACAATTTGTTATCCGCACCCGCAGCGCAAAGGATTTGGAAGAATCCGTTAAAGAACTGACGGCGCGTATAAAAGCGTGCAACATCTTAGCGTTTGCGGGCGGTGCGTCTTATCCCGACGCGCCGGGCAACGCAGGAAAGCTTATGGCAAATGTCTTTAAAAACGCAGCACTTACAGATGCATTGCGTGGGCTTACAGAAAAGCGCGACGGCTTAATTTTAGGGGTAGGCAGCGGCTTTTCCGCGCTGGTGCGCATGGGGCTTTTAAAGGGCACCTTTACGTTTAACCCGCTTGCACGTCATACCGCGTCTATTTGCCGCGTGCGCCTCTCTTCCAATCTATCTCCGTGGATGCGCAACTGCACGGCGGACGGCGTATACTCTACCGTATATTCACACGCAGAGGGCAGACTGATTGTATCCGACGACGAACTGCAAGTGCTTATTAAAAACGGACAAATTGCCGCTCAGTACGCAGATTTCAACGGCAACGCGTCTATGCTTAGCCCGTTTAATCCCGGCGGCGCAACAGCGGCAATCGAAAGCCTAACCAGCGCGGACGGCCGCATATTAGGCAAAATGGGGCATTGCGAGCGCATGGGCGGCAACCTAATGAAAAACGCAGATATTCAAGCCCTTACCCGTATCTTCGAGGCGGGAGTAGGGTATTTTAAGTAAATGCCGTTTTTACCGATTAGTAAATCCGCTCTTGCAAAGCTTGGCATAGAAACGCCCGACTTTATTGTAGTTAGCGCGGACGCATACGTAGACCATCCCTCCTTCGGGCATGCCTTAATCGCACGGCTCATAGAAGCGGAAGGCTTTTCAGTTGCCGTTTTGCCGCAGCCCGTTTTGGATGCAGACTTTACTTCACTGGGTGCGCCGCGCCATGCGTTTTTAATTTCGGCTGGCGTAGTGGACTCTATGGTAAACAATTATACCGCCGCCTTAACTAAGCGCAAAGATGACGCATACAGCAATTTAGGCAAGGCGGGGCGCAGGCCCGACCGCGTTACAGAGGTGTACAGCAAGGCGTTAAAGCGTCTGTATCCCGATACGCCCGTAATCGCGGGCGGCATCGAACCCTCACTGCGCCGCCTTTCACACTACGATTATTGGAGTGATTCGGTGCGCCGTTCCATTTGCTTCGACGCGCCCGTCGACCTTATGATTTACGGCATGGGAGAAAATCCGATAATAGAAATTTGCGCTTGCGCCCGCAAAAACATTCCGCTTTCTAAGGTTAAGGACATTAAAGGAACAGCCTATCTAACCACACTTGCGTCCGCGTCTAAGGCGGTTAAAAAGGCGATTTCGGAGGGCGGCAGCGAAAAATACACAATCATTTCGTCGCATGAGCGCGTCTCAACCGATAAAAAACTGTACGCAAAAGCCTTTATACAAGCACAAGAGTCAAACGGAAAGGGCATTATTCAAAAGCAAGATAACGAACACTTTACCGTTGTCAATCCGCCCGCCGCGCCCGTTACCCAAGCCGTATTAGACCGCGTATACAGCCTTAGCTTTATGCGCGCGCCGCACCCCTCTTACACTTCCGTCCCCGCGATAGAGGAGGTTAAATTTTCGGTTACGGCGCATAGAGGCTGCTACGGAAACTGTTCGTTTTGCGCGCTGACGTACCATCAAGGCAAACAGATAGCGCGGCGCAGCGCAGACAGCATCATGCAAGAAATACAAGGCCTAACCCAACTAGACGGCTTTAAGGGATACATCCACGATATCGGCGGACCTACGGCAAACTTTTACGGCGCGCCCTGCGCCAAAAGCCAAACAGACGGCGCGTGCCGCGATAAAGATTGTATCGGCTATACGCCGTGCAAAAATCTTACCGCCTCCCATAAGCATTACGCCGACCTGCTGCACCGCGCCAAAAGCATAAAAGGCGTAAAAAAGGTGTTTGTGCGAAGCGGCGTGCGGTTCGACTACGTCAACCTAGACCCCGACAAAACGTTTATCAATCAATTAGCGGCGCACCATGTTTCGGGGCAGTTAAAAGTCGCCCCCGAACACGTTTCCGACAATGTTTTGCGGCTTATGAACAAGCCGCCGTTTTCCGCATACCTAAAATTTTCGGACGAATTTTATAAAGCCTCGCACAAAGCAGGAAAAGAACAATACCTGGTACCGTACTTTGTATCCTCACATCCAGGCTGTACGCTAGCGGACGCGGCAAAGCTTACCGAATACCTCATGGATATCCGCTATATGCCGTTGCAGGTGCAGGATTTTTATCCCACGCCCGCTACGCTTTCTACTACGATGTACTACACCCAAACCGACCCGCGCACGGGCGAGCAACTCTATGTTGCCAAAACCAAGCAAGAAAAAGCCATGCAGCGCGCCCTCTTGCAATACCGCCTACCCAAAAACCGCGCCCTAGTAATCCAAGCCCTAACACTAGCTGGGCGCGAGGATTTAATTGCAAAACTACGTCAACAACTGTATTGAAAATCACAATTTACAACTTACAACTTACAATTTACAATTTACAATTTACAACTTACAAATTATTGCTATTTATTTTTTTTAAAAAAACAGCAAAAAATCTCCCTCATTGATTGTCCTACGGAAATAGACCGTTAAAAAATTCCCCTCTTGTAGGCGCGACGCGGCGGCTTTAGCCGCAAAAACACATCGTGTTTTTAGCCAAAGCGGGGAGTGAGGAACGAACGACCCATTGCCCCGTAGGGGTGGGGTGGAAAGAAAAGCCTATACTCCCGTATGGAATGGAAAGAAAGAAAAAATAATAAATAAAAAATAAAAAATCAAGGACGGCACGCATCAATGAAAACACAAAACGAGGCAAAAAACGATTTCGAAATCATTAACGGAGTTGTTACAAAATACAAAGGTAACGACAGCCATGTGGTAATCCCCAATTCGGTAACGAGTATCGGGAGCTATGCGTTTGCGGGTTGCACAGGCTTAACCTCTATAAAAATCCCAAATTCGGTAACCGAAATCGGGTACGGTGCGTTTAGGGATTGCAAAAGCCTAGAAGCTATCACTATACCCAATTCGGTAACGAGTATCGAGGGAGGTGCGTGTGAAACGAGTATCGAAGAGGGTGCGTTTCAAGATTGCACAGGCTTAACCAACGTAATATTTGAAAGCGGTAGTAAAGTAACGGGTATCGGGAGCTATACGTTTGCATATTGCACAAGCTTAACCTCAATACAAATCCCCAATTCGGTAACGAAAATCGGTTGTGGTACTTTTGAGGGTTGCACAGGCCTAGAAGCTATCACTATCCCCAATTCGGTAACCAAAATCGGGCGGTCTGCGTTTGCGTATTGCACAGGCTTAACCTCTATAAAAATTCCCGATTCGGTAACGGAAATCGGGGATACTGCGTTTAGAGATTGCACAGGCTTAACCTCTATTACTATACCCGATTCGGTAACCGAAATCGGTTGTGGTGCGTTTGAGGGCTGCACAGGCCTAAAAGCTATTACTATCCCCAATTCGGTAACAAGTATTTGGGGTGGTGCGTTTGATGGTTGCACAGGTTTAACCTCTATTACTATACCCGATTCGGTAACGGAAATCGGGTATGGTGCGTTTGAGGGCTGCACAGGTTTAACCAACGTAATATTTGAAAGCGGTAGTAAAGTAACGAGTATCGGGAGCTATACGTTTGCGTATTGCACAAGCCTAACTTCTATCACTATCCCTGATTCGGTAACGGAAATCAGGGATTATGCGTTTAGGGATTGCAAAAACCTTCAAGCCATTTATGTAAACAAAAAGAACTCCAAAAAATGGGTTAAAAAATGGAAAAAATTCTGCAAAGCCAAAATCATATATAGAAAATAACCCCCCTAAAAACTCCCCTTCAAAGGAAACGCTATTCCACCGATAACTTCCTCAACCTTTTTAAGCTATCCGATAAAAACATTTTGCCTATTAAGGTATTCAGCCAATACTTGCCTTGCGTTTTTTGGTAGCGGTAATGCCTTTCGGTTAAAACTATTAAAGCTAAATACGCTTTTAAAATATAATAGCGGATTTTTTCTTCCGCAGAAATTTCTAGCTGCACATCGGCGGATATATGATAGCCCTCTAACAGATACCGCTTTTTTTCTAACGCCCTCATTACGTCCACCGCAATAAAATCGCCTAAGCGGTCGCCGTAAAAACTGCGTTCTGGGTCGATGAGCGATAAATCGCAGCCGTTTTGCTTTTCCGCATAAAAAACATTCACGTCCCACAAATCAAAATTAACTAAAACAGCGTCTACCTTTTGCAGGATTTCTTTATGCTTTTCCACATACGCTAAAAGCTTATGCCCGCCGTGCAGCTTTTTATTTTTCCGCGCGGCGTCCGCAATTAAATTGCTAATCATGTCTTTTATCGCCGTGTACCAATCGGGGTGTAAGCCGTTTTGCACATAGCCGAAACCCGCGCCCTTTATGCGGTGCAGTTCACCTAAAAACTCTGCCAACCGCACGTTTATTGCTAGCTTTTTTTCTTTTTTCAGCTTTATCTGCGCAAGCGTAGGGGTAGGCAAGTACTCCATAATAAAAAATTCGGCAGGGATTAAAGTTTTAGAAAAGTCCGAATAATAGATATGCGGCGTTTTAATCTGAGTTTTTCCGCACATTACCGCATACGTATCTAACTCTTGCCGCAAAAGATTTTTTTCATACGTTAAAACCTCTGTATGTTCGTGCGGCGCAATTTTTATTACATATTTTTGGCTGCTTGTCGAAACGCAAAACACGCTGTTAAATTCGCCTGCAATCAGCGGCTGTATTTTTTCTATTCCGTCAATGCCCGCCGCTAAAAAAAGGCGCGCAATCGTTTCGTTATCCAACTTAATTTTAGTTAAACTTTTCATGCGGTCTAACCTCCATTACGCATACAGTATACCACAAAACCTGCCTAACTGTCAAGCCGCCCTTTTTAGCGTAGTGTACGCAACGGAAATTTGTTGACTTTTGGCAGAATGTGCGATATAATGATTATGGCAAAACAGGAGGAGGTTTAACTAAGGTTGGCAAATTTTTACGAACAATTGCATGTTAAACCTTCTGCAAGCGTAGAAGAAATTAAAACGGCGTTTAAGTCGTTGGCTAAAAAATATCATCCCGACATTTATAAGGGAGACCCCGCTTACGGGCAAAAAAAGATGTCGGCATTAAACAGTGCCTACGAAACCTTGACGGATTCGGATAAACGCGCACAATACGACGCACAATTAGCCGAAAAGGCGCAAGCGCGCGCACAAAAAGCAGCAAGCAAAGCGACTAACCAATCACAAGCGCAGCAATCTGCGCAACAGCAAGCCTACGCACAGCAACAAGCCTATGCACAGCAGCAGGCGCAGCAACAAGCTGCCTATGCACAGCAGCAGGCTTACGCGCAGCAACAAGCGGCATACGCGCAACAACAAGCGCAGCAACAAGCACAACAGCAAGCACAACAGCAAGCCTATGCACGACAAGCTTACGCACAGCAACAAGCGCAACAAAGAAAACAAAACCGTAAAAAAGAAAAAGAAAACAAAAAGCGCGCAAAGCCTTTTATAATCACCGCGTTAGTTTTGACGCTTTTGCTGTTTATCGGGATATTAAGCGGCTACCTAGTTGTTAGAAATTCGGCGGAATTTGAAATAACGTACCAAAGCGGCGCAAACGGAACCATCGTGGGCGAAACCGCACAGGTTGTACGCAGAGGGCGGTCGGGTACACAGGTTACCGCCATACCCAACGCAGGCTTTCAGTTTACGGGTTGGTCAGACGGTGTTTCTACCGCCGCGCGCACCGACACTAATGTAACGCAAAACATCACCGTAACCGCAAATTTTGCCCCTATCAGCATACCCGTTACCTTTAATTTACAATACAGCGCATCCGCAGGGGGAACTTTAAGCGGCAATCTTTTGCAAACCATTCCTAGCGGCGGCAACGGCACACAGGTTACCGCCGTACCCAACGCAGGCTTTCAGTTTACGGGCTGGTCAGACGGTGTTTCTACCGCCGCACGCACCGATACTAATGTAACGAAAAACATATCCGTTACCGCCAATTTTGCCCCTATCCCTACCTTTAATTTGCAATACAACGCATCCGCAGGGGGAACTTTAAGCGGTAATCTTTTGCAAACCGTTCCTAGCGGCGGCAACGGCACACAGGTTACCGCCGTTGCGGATACGGCCAACGGTTACGGATTTGTGGGCTGGTCCGACGGTGTTTTAACCGCCGCACGCACCGACACCGCCGTAACGCAAAACATCACCGTAACCGCGTTGTTCTCACATTTTGCCGATGCAATAGGAAACGGCAGCGAGGGCAATCCTTTTATTATTACTAGCCGCACACACTTAGAAAACGTAAACCGCTATTTGGGCAGTGCCGACAACCGCTATTATTTTAGAGTAGACCAAAATATTTCTTTAAGCGGCACAACCTACACAGACTATGTTATCGGCGGCATATTCTTCGGCCATTTTAACGGCAACGGTAAAACCGTAAGCGGGCTGCGGATTGATTTAAGCGGAGACAGAGGCGGATTGTTTGAAAGAATAACCAGCGGCGCATCGCTTACGGGCTTATCCTTAACAGACGCCCGTATAGATATCACAAACGATAAAACTCCGTCTGTTGCGACAGGAATTATGGCAGGGATTATGGCGGCTTTCATAACGGGCGGACACATAGAAAACTGTACGGTAAGCGGCACTATGGCTACTCAAACGCAAGTTGTACCTTTACTGGCGGGCGGTTTTGCAGGTGCTGCAATTAATTTATCAGTCTTTAAAAACAACACGGTTTCGGCAGTGCTTACCTTGCACGGCAGCGACACCGTTACAGCAGGCGGCTTTGTCGGGCAGGCAGGGGGATTTTCTACCTTTACAGATTGCACGGCGGTTGCCCAAATCAACGTAACTACGTTAGCACAAGCCAATACGGGCGGCTTTGCAGGCACCACACAAAATGCAGAATTTGAAAACTGCTTTGCAGGCACCTCCGCCTCATCGGCTGCCGAAATTACGGTGCATGCGCATGCCGCGTCTGCGGGCGGCTTTGTAGGCCAAGCCAGCGGGGGCAGTGTATTTACGGATTGTAGTGTATTTTTACATGAAATGACGCTTTCTAACCAAGAGGAAACAAGCCAGTGGTTTATGATAGGCGGCTTTGCGGGCTGGTCTTTCTCCGCTGATTTTAATAATTGCGAAGTTTTCTTAACCGTAGGCATAACGTCTACTGCAAATGCCTTGATACGCATGGGCGGTTTTGTGGGTATGGCAGAATCCGACGTAAGCGGCACAGGCTTTACCGATTGCAGCGTTTCTGGCGGCGTATTGCGGACAGATACTACTCTGTATACCACTGCGGGCGGCTTTGTAGGCTGGTCATATCTGCGCGACGACGCCAGTTTCTCTATGCACTACCTGCGCTGCGACGCAAACGTGCGCATGGAAGCGCGTTCGGAAAGCACGGTTTTAGAGCATTATATCAGAGTAGGCGGCTTTGCGGGACGAAACAGAGCAGACGATGTTTTTGAAAATTGTACAGCCGCAGGCAGCGTATTCTATCACGCGCCCGCCCTGCAAGTCCACTACGGAAATTTTTCGGGGGATTCGCAAGGAATATTTACAGGAAGCACCTCAGCCGTAACGCGCGATGCGTTAAGCGTTGGCGGAGTACTGCACAACGGAACCAATTTTTAAATAATTACTAAAACAGCGTTAAAACATTTTTCATATCCGCAAAACTGTGGTATAATCGTAGCAACCTATGGAAAACACGGAAGAAAATAACCAATCCGTCCCGCAAGATAAAGGCGTTGCCGCCGTTGCTGTAAAGGCAGCGTATGGTTTCTTTATTGCCGCTACCTTATTTTGCACATTGTTTGTTATGATTTTTCCGTACCCCTCCATGCTGCTGTACGATACACTGGGCTTAGACAAGCGCACCTATGCCATGTCCGAGCGCGTAGTTTCGCGCATGTACAGCGAAGATGCGCAGTGGGACAGCCGCTTTGCCGTTGGCCTATATTTCGCCGTAGACCTTTCCACCCAATTTATGCGCGACGATATTGCTAACAAAGGCTACGGCCACCGCACAACCTTGCGTTCTGCCGAAAAGGTAGTAAAGTACACCGACATGCACGAAAAATTTTCGTTTGTTTTGCGCGACAGAATGGTAGAAGACGCCATGCTTGCTAATCCGCGTTTCATTCCCGACTGGCACCCCAACCTTTTCAGCCACCGCGCTTTTGTGCGTTCGGCAAACTTTCAAGCACGCTACATCACCGACAGTTTCGAAAATCTGTACACCTATTTTATCGGCAGTATTATCCCGCAGCAGCCCAACTTTTTAGCGGCAAACATCATGGACGATTACGCCGTGCGTTTGTTGGAATTGAATGCGGTATTAAGCGCAGAGCTAGACGATGCGGGCTTTCATTTTCCGCAAGACCGATTAAGCGGCGAAAACTCTTCTATGGCGTACATTGTGCGCAAGCAAATAAGCCCCAGCAGAAGATTCCGCCTTTTATATAATCCTAATACCATTCATATCGGCGAATATTCTGTCGCCGCAGGCAAAACACCGCTGCTTGAAAGAATAGAAGCGCAAATCGGCGAAATATGGCGTTTTATCCATAATTTCGATACGTCCGCGCCGACGCTTGCCTTGCGCCGTCAAGCCCTCTTGCGCCGCGCACACTGGGCAAGAGCCGTTTCGCTGCTTGCGTCTAATATCCGCATAATTACCGAAATTTTCGAAGCATCGCCCACCGTATTCGAAAGCGAAAACTACGCGCGCATCAACCAAATGCACAAAGATTGGATGGAAGTGCACGACCGCTACATCCAAGAGCCGGATACGGGCGCGCTGTATCCGCTAAGCTTATGGTATAGAAATATTATTTTAGAAGAGTATAAAAGTACTTTTACAGCCTAAATAACAAGTGTCCGAAAAACGGACGGGGAGTAAAATCGGCTATGGAAAAAATTGCTTGCGAAAAAATCACCAAAGAAGGCCTAACCTTCGACGACGTATTGCTTATACCCGGCGAGTCGCATACGCTGCCCGCGTTGGTTAAGCTGCATACTAAGCTTTCGGATTCGGTATCGCTTAACATTCCGCTAATCAGCGCGGCAATGGATACGGTAACCGAATCGCGCTTAGCCATTGCTATCGCGCGCGAGGGCGGCATCGGCATTATCCACAAAAACATGAGCATAGACGAGCAGGCAGAAAACATCGACCGCGTTAAACGAAGCGAGCACGGCGTAATTACCGACCCGTTTTTCCTATCGCCCGAATGCTTAGTTTCCCACGCGTTAGAGCTTATGAAAAAGTACCGAATCAGCGGCGTTCCCATTACCAAAAACGAAAAGCTTGTCGGGATTCTTACCAACCGCGATTTGCGTTTCGAAACCAACTACGATCAGCCTATTCAAAACATCATGACTAAAAACAATTTAGTTACCGCGCCCGTCGGCACTACCTTATCCGAAGCGCAGCAAATTTTAGGCAAGCACCGCATCGAAAAGCTGCCGCTGGTGGACGCGCAAGGAAGATTAAAAGGCTTAATTACCATTAAAGATATAGAAAAGGCCATTCAATATCCGCATTCCGCTAAGGATAAAAACGGCAGATTATTAGCAGGCGCGGCAATCGGCGCGAACCGCGAAGCGGAAAGCAGGGCAAAAGCATTAGTAGACGCAAAGGTGGACATGTTAGTAGTGGATACGGCGCACGGGCACCACATAGACGTTATTAAAGCAGTAGAAAAAATTAAAAACAAATTCGGGCATATTACGGTTGCGGCGGGCAACGTGGCTACCTACGAGGCGGCGGAGGCACTGTTTAAAGCAGGCGCAGACGTAGTTAAGGTGGGCATAGGTCCGGGTTCTATTTGCACCACGCGCATCATTGCAGGCATCGGCGTGCCGCAGGTAACCGCAATAATGGATTGCGCGGCGGCGGCGGACAAATATAAAAAGACTATTATCGCGGACGGCGGCGTAAAATATAGCGGCGATATCATCAAAGCTATCGGCGCGGGCGCGCATGCGGTAATGATAGGTTCGCTGTTTGCAGGCACCGAAGAAAGCCCCGGCGAATTAGAAATTTTCCAAGGGCGAAACTTTAAAGCGTATCGCGGCATGGGTTCGCTAGGCGCAATGAATAAGGGCAGCGCAGACCGCTACTTCCAAGAGTCGTCCGTTGCGGCTAACAAGCTAGTCCCCGAAGGGGTAGAGGGGCGCGTACCGTACAGAGGCGCGTTGTGCGACATTGTGTACCAACTGATAGGCGGCTTGCGTTCGGGCATGGGCTATGTAGGCCAAGCCGATATTGCGGGCTTGCGCAAAAACGCGCGGTTTATAAAAATCACCAATGCCGCGCTAATCGAAAGCCACCCGCACGACATCGTTATCACCAAAGAATCACCCAACTACTCCCCGAATTAACCTACACTAGGAGTCACCATGAAAGTATCCGTACTAGGCTGCGGCAGGTGGGGTTCATTCCTTGCTTGGTATATGAATAGACTTAACCACGACGTCATTTCCTTCGGCCCTGACGACGCAATTTACCGTGCCTTAGCGCAAACGCGCAAAAACGAATACATCACGCTGCCCGAACAAATTCAGCTGACCAACAACCTTCAACACGCCGTTACCGCATCAGAGATTATCATTATCAGCATTTCCTCACAAGCCTTGCGCGGATTTTTAAAAGAGGTTACGCGCTTTAACCTAACCGATAAAAAAATTGTACTGTGCATGAAAGGCATCGAAGAGGGAAGCGGCAAACGCCTTAGCGAAGTCGCTATAGAAAGCGGCATAGATAAGCAGCAAATCGCCGTTTGGGTAGGGCCGGGGCATATTCAGGATTTTGTACATAATATCCCCAACTGCATGGTAATCGACGCCTACAATCCTGCCCTTACCCGCACACTGGCCGAAAGCTTTCGTTCGGATATTATCCGCTTTTATTTCGGCAGCGATATTATCGGAACCGAAATCGGCGCGGCGGCAAAAAACATATTCGGCATCATAGCAGGCGTATTAGACGGCATGGGGTATGCGTCGCTGAAAGGGCCGCTTATGGCAAGAGGAGCGTGGGAGGTTGCCCGCCTAATCAAGGCTTTGGGCGGCAACGAGCTTTCCGCATACGGGCTGTGTCATTTAGGCGATTACGAAACCACTTTGTTTTCGCCCCACAGCCATAACCGCATGTTCGGCGAAATGCTAGCAAAGGGCAAGCGTTTTGAAAAGCTTGCCGAAGGTGTTTCCACCGCCCGCGCCGTAAGCGGCTTAGCACAGCGGCTAGGCGTAAATATGCCCATAACCGAAACCGTAAATACCTCCGTATGCGGAACTATGGATTTTCAATGCGTACTAAAATTATTATTCGGCCGCGATATGCGCGAAGAATTTACATAAAGCTGTATTTATGAAATACCAACAGCGTCTTTTCGGTTCTTTTTGCCTTATTTCGCGCTAATTCTCCTAGCCGTACCGCCAGTACGGCGTCGTCGAAACCGCCTCAAATAAAACAAAAATATTCCGAAAATCCGCTATTGTCATTTCATAAATACAGCTTTTTTGGGGTGTTCCAAATTTGGCTTGAAAAGCACTACGCTTTATTTTTTTGCGCGTTTGCGTACATCTAGGTACGCGGCACGCGCAAAAAAATAAACTGTTGCACAACTTGCACTCAAATTTGAAACACCCCGAGTATTAATAAGCTAATTTTTCGGTGAAATAGGTTTTTAAGTCGTCTATTTTTAGGCGGACTTGCTGCATGCTGTCGCGTTCGCGGACGGTTACGCTGTTATCTTGTAAGGTTTCAAAGTCTACGGTTACGCAAAACGGGGTGCCGATTTCGTCTTGACGGCGGTACCGTTTGCCGATAGCCTGCGTTTCGTCGTAGGTGCAAGAAAAATGCTTTCTTAGCAGCGCGTAAATTTCTTTTGCCTTTTCGCCCTGTTCCTTTTTTTGCAAGGGAAGTATAGCAACCTTATACGGTGCTAAAAACGGATGCAGCCGCAGCACCGTGCGCGTTTCGTTGTTTACTTGTTCTTCTTCGTAGGCGTTGCTTAGCGCGGCCAAAAACAATCGGTCAACCCCTAGCGACGGTTCTATTACATACGGAATATACTTTTCATTCGTTACGGGGTCGGTGTACTCCATGCTTTCACCCGACACGTTTTGGTGGCACGTTAAATCGTAGTCGGTGCGGTCGGCAACGCCCCACAATTCACCCCACCCGAACGGAAACTTAAACTCAAAATCGGTAGTAGCCTTAGAATAATGCGAAAGCTCCTCTTTGGCATGGTCGCGCAGACGCAGATTTTCGGCCTTTATGCCTAATTCTAACAGCCACTCCTTGCAAAACGCCCGCCAAAACGCAAACCAGTCTAAATCCGTGCCGGGCTTGCAGAAAAATTGAAGTTCCATTTGTTCAAATTCGCGCACGCGGAAAATAAAATTGCCGGGCGTAATTTCGTTTCTAAACGATTTGCCGATTTGCGCAATCCCAAACGGCACGCGCGCCCGCGCCGAACGCACCACATTTTTAAAGTTTACAAAAATGCCCTGCGCAGTTTCGGGGCGCAAATACACCACGCTTGCCGTATCCTCATTAACGCCCTGAAACGTTTTAAACATCAAATTAAATTGCCGTATCGCGGTAAAATCCGATTTTCCGCAGTGCGGGCAGGGGATAGCGTTATCCTTTATATAGGTTTCAAATTCTTTATTAGTTTTGCCTGCAACGGCAAAAACTTTTTTCTTGCGCGCACAAAACTCCTCTATCAAATTATCGGCGCGGTGGCGCGTCTTGCACGATTTGCAATCCATCAACGGGTCAGAAAAGCCCTTTAAATGACCGCTTGCCTCCCACGTTTTAGGGTTCATCAAAATCGCGGCGTCTAAGCCTACATTATATTCGCTTTCGGTTACAAACTTTTTCCACCAAGCCGCCTTGATATTATTTTTTAATAATACGCCGATAGGCCCGTAATCCCACGTATTTGCAAGCCCGCCGTAAATTTCACTGCCCGCAAAAACAAAGCCGCGCCCCTTGCACAGGGCGGTTAATTTATCCATCGTAAGAAGATTACCACTCATAAAAATTCACCTCTACATAAAACCTTTTATAATTTTTAAAACCTATTCGCAGGTCTTAATATAGTATTCATTTTTTAAACACATTTGTCAACTGTTTTACTAGGATTTAAATAATGGATAATGGATTTTACTAATGGAGAATGGAAAATGGAAAATGGAGAATATCGGCTAAGAATTTAAAATAAACAGCCGCTAAAAAATTCCCCTCTTGAGGGGTGGCTGCCGACAGGCAGACGGGGTGGAAAGAAAAAACTAAAATTCCCCTCTTGCAGGCGCGACGCGGCGGTGGTTATTAAATAAACAGCCTTAAAAAAATTCCCCTCTTGAGGGGTGGCAACGAAGTTGACGGGGTGGAAAGAAAAGCCTATACCCCCAATCAGACGCGTGTACATCTGTCAACTGTTTTTAAAGCCCTGCTTTTTCGATAACAGAACGAACTAGGATAAGAGTTTCAGCATCCGATAAATTAGCTTTTAAAGCAGAAACAATATGTTCCACCACGCGCAATAAGCGCGACATTATTTCCTCTTTTATATCCGCTGTGTCTAGCATTTTTGGATACGAATAGCTTTCGGGTTGTTTTTGAAGTTCCTCCGCATTGTATGAATACATTAAAAACGGACGTGTTTTGCGTATATTGCTTAATAGTGCATGAATAATATCCATATACACATTATATTGCAAGGTTCTTGCAATTGCAAGCTTTTTGCAATAAATAATTTTATTATATACTCAATGAAAGGTAATTTCGGTAAAACCATAAAGACATTAAGAAAAGAAAAAGGCATTCGTCAAGCAGACTTAGGCAAGGTGTTAAATGTTGCAAATAACACCGTTAGCAGTTGGGAGCGGGGCAACAGCGAGCCTAGCTTAGAGCAGCTAAAAATAATTGCAAAATACTTCGAGGTTTCAACAGATTACATTTTAGATATAGAGGATTAACAAAATCCATAATAAATAACCCTCAAATAGTTGCATTGCAAAAAAATGTATGCTATAATTATCCAATGAATAACTTAGAGGAGTATTTAAGATGAGTAAAAAGAAGGTTATCAAAATTGTAAAGCTTTCTGCTATGGGTTTGATTGTCGGCATCCTGATTGCCGCCAACATAGTCGCGGCAAGCTTTTCAAACATTATCGCGGGTTGGTTCGCATCCGAAATCACCCAAGTTAATGTAGAAACGACGCGTTTGGCAACGTATCAAAGCAAGCTGTTCTCGCATGAGATTCAAGAAGAGGGCAGCGTACTGTTAAAAAACAGCAACTTTAACGCCACTACGCCCGCACTCCCGCTTACAGGAGTTACCAACCTCAACGTATTCGGTTGGGGCGCAACAGAAGGCGGCTTTGTAGTTTCGGGCGGCGGTTCGGGCGATGCCACAGGCGTAGCCCACGCCTACGCGGACGAGCACGTAACCTTTTTAGAAGCGTTAGAAGACGCGGGCTTTAGCTACAATAAAGACCTTATCAATATGTACGAGGCGTACCGTTCCGAGCGCGACGGCATACAAATCAGCAACGCGGTTCAAAACCGCATGTTCCGTTTGTACGAGCCGGGCGCAACACGCTATACCCCCGCGCTTTGGTCACAGGCAGAATCCTTTTCGCAAACCGCACTCATAGTGCTTAGCCGTATCGCGGGCGAAGGCAACGACCTTCCGTACAGACAGTTTAAGCATCCCCAAACCGGCGGCAGTGTCAGCGGTAACAGCGGCACAAACTTTGTTACCGATAATACCAGAACCTACCTACAAACCTCTGTCGAAGAAGACTGGCTAATCAACGAGGTTACACGCAGATTTGACCGCGTTGTAGTAATTTTAAATACCTGCAACGCGATGGAACTAGGCTTTTTAGAGCATCCTGGCATCCACGCCGCCCTTTCGGTAAACGCAACGGGGCAGTACGGCACAACGGGCATTGCAAACCTCTTACGCGGAAGTAAAAAGGTAAACACCTACGAAACCGACTCCGACGGCAACATTCTTTTTACCAACAACAAAACGCCGCGCATCACCGGCACTACGGACGTTCACGTTTCGCCTTCGGCAAGAACCGTAAACATTTATCCGTTCAGCCATCAAGACGACCCCGTGTTTGCCAACGGCGCGGGCTATGCAGGCAATAACCCCGCAGGCACGGCAAGAAACGGCAGCGGCGTCCGCAGATACTCCAACACCGCCGAATATTATGTAGATTACATAGAGGATATGTATTTCGGCTACAAGTGGTTCGAAACCGCTTTCGAAGAAGGCTTTTGGGCGCAAAACTATTCGCGCAACATAAGAGATTTACATCCCACCCTTAACCAACCGCTGCTTACAACCCCCGTTGCGGGTACGCGGGAAGGCTACAAAGCGGTAGTGCAGTATCCTTTCGGATTCGGGCTAAGCTACACCACGTTTGACTGGGAAATCGTAAGCGGTTCAATCGCACCTGCCGTAACCGCGCAGCTTACCACGCAAGGCAGAATTTCGGTAGACGTTAAGGTTACCAACACGGGCAGCTTTGCCGCTAAGGAAGTTGTACAGCTGTACTTCACCCCCGAATATACGGGGCTTATCGAAAAAGCGCACGTCAACTTAGGCGCGTTTGCCAAAACCGATATCATCCAACCCGGTGAATCCCAAACCGTAACCTTAGAGTTAGAAGTGTACCATATGGCATCGTTTGATACCTTTGGCAGAACAGGCTTTAAAGGATACGTTTTAGAGGCGGGGGATTACGAAATCAGCGTACGCAAAAACTCTAACGAAGTAGTAGACACCTTTGCCTATACCGTCAATCAAACCCTGCGTTGGGACCAAGATATTACGGTAAGCGACCCTATCTTAAATATGGAAGGAGACCCTGTTTTAGAAAACGGAACGCCTAAAACGGCAGATAAAACCTTGCGTTTCGCCACCACAATATTCACCAACACGCCCGCCGCTAACGGCACGGCAGCCACCACCGCATTAGACGGGTTCTCCATCGACGGTATCGGCGGCGCAGGCGCGGGATATTTTAACCCTACCTATTTAAGCAGAAATAATTTTGTTCTTCCTACGCGCGCCGCAACGTCGCGCTCCCTGCATCAGCAGATTAACAACAATATGAACCGCGTCCCGCTCGACCGCCATGCCGAGCATAACAGAACACCCGTGCAAGGCGTATCAGGTCCGCACCGTTTAGTCCGAAACATCGGCGCAGATGACGAGGAAATAAATTACGATTTGGTTATGCAGCTAGGCGCAAATTACGACGACCCGCTTTGGGAAAGCGTTTTAAATCAAATCACCATAGACGAGCTTTGGATGCTGGTGCATAACTCAGGGCACCGTATGCGCGGAATCGAATCCATAGGCAAGCCTACCGCGCTGGATTTAGACGGCCCTAGCGGAATAAACGCAACCAACATGTTCCGCCCTGATTTGGTATACTGGACAGCGTTCCCCGTAGCTACGGTTATTTCGTCCTCATGGTCTAAGGATATCGCCTACGACTTCGGCGCGGCGATAGCGGCAGAGGCGGCAACGACCAACATAGCGGGTTGGTACGCACCGGGCGTTAATATGCACCGTTCACCTTACGCGGGCAGAAACTTCGAGTACTATTCCGAAGACCCCTATATCTCCGGCATTATTTCTGCCCAAACCACTTTGGGTGCCAGCGAGGGCGGCTTATATGCGTATGTAAAGCATTTCGCCGTAAACGATTGCGAAGACCACCGCGACACAGCCGGCGGATTATTCACATGGCTTACCGAGCAAGCCCTGCGCGAAATTTATTTGCGTCCGTTTGAAATTACGGTAAAGCAAGGCAGAGCAAACGCCATGATGAGTTCGTTTAACCGCGTAGGACGCGCGTGGGCAGGCGGCAGCTACGCTTTGATGTGGCGCGTACTGCGTGATGAGTGGGGCTTTAGAGGTTCGTCCGTTACCGACTGGGCAGACCAAGGGCACGGATACATGGGCGTTCAGCAAGGCCTATCCGCAGGCAACGATATTTGGCTTGCGTTCGGTAACAGCTCTAGCGGAAACAACCCCGCCACAGACGCGCCCAGAGCATTCAGAGAATCCAACACAGGTATTAACTTAGCTCGTACAGCGGCGCATAACGTATTGTTTACCTATACCAACACCATTTATATGAACGCGGTAGGCCCGCAAAATTTGGTAGCAAAGAGAGACAACCCCCCGCCTTTCCCGTGGTTCTGGATTTGGGGCGTACTCCCGATTAACGTAGTCGGCTTTGCAGGGGTAGGCGTATGGCTGTACTTTACCCTATTCCACAAGAAAAAGCCTAAATTTGCACCCGAAGGCGCGTCCGATGCAGGCGGCGGAGATACACCCTTTGCACCCGAAGAACCCTTAGCGGCAACCGTTTCGGAAACTTCCGCAGCACAAGAGCCTCCGTCTGCGGCCGAACCTGCCGCCGAAGAGCCTGTCGCGGCCGAGCCTACGGCAGCCGAACCTGCCGCAGAAGAACCTGTTGCGGCTGAGTCCGCCGCAGAAGAACCCGTCGCAGAAGAGCCTGCCGCAGAGGAAAAACCTGCCCCCAAACCCAAAACTTCCACAACGGCGGCAAAACCCAAAACTACCGCAGCGGCTAAGCCCAAAGCAGCATCCACTGCCGCAAAACCCAAAACCGCAACGGCGGCAAAACCCAAAGCCGCTCCTGCGGCAAAGGCAGAAAAGCCTGCCGACCCCGAATAACACACCAAAAGCTGTCCCTTTTGGAAACGCTGATTAAGTCCACCGCACTTTGTGCTTCGCGATTTTGCAGGATATTTTTTGGCAAATTCACATCTTTTTTAGCCCTTTTACGTAGCTCTGCTACGCTTTTGGTCTAAAAAAACTGTAAATTTTCTCAAAAACTATTCCTGCAAAATCGCGCTGTACTTAATCAGCGTTTCCTTTTCGGGGACAGCTTTCATAAGGAAAACTATGAAAACAATCAATATAGCCATTATGGGCATAGGCGTTGTAGGCGGCGGCTCATACGATATTTTAAAAGCCAACCGCGAAATGATAGCCAAAACACAAGGCATTACCGTTAAGGTAGCAAAAGTCTTAGACCGCAACAAGGATACAATTGTTAAGCGCGGCGTACCTGCCGAATGCGCCGTTACCGATATCGCCGATATCGTTTCGGATAAATCAATCTCCATAGTTCTCGAAACTATGGGCGGGGTAGAGCCTGCCAAAACCTTTATTAAGCAAGTCTTGCAAAGCGGCAAAAGCGTGGTTACGGCTAATAAAGAATTGCTTGCCAAGCACTGGCCCGAATTAGACGCGGTTGCCAAAGCCGCAGGGGCAGGGCTGTACTTCGAGGCATCTTGCGTAGGCGGCGTGCCCGTTATACGCGTATTAGAAGAAAGCATGCAGGCAAACAATCTTTCCGAAATCGTAGGCATCATCAACGGCACTACCAACTATATCCTTACTAAAATGGCAGAAGAAAACCTCTCCTACGATGCCGCACTGAAAGGCGCGCAAAGCTTAGGCTTTGCCGAAGCCGACCCTACGGCAGATGTCGAAGGCTTCGACGCGATATACAAATTAAGCATTTTAGCGTCGCTGGGTTTCCGCGCGGCTGTTCGGTACGAAAAAATTTACCGCGAGGGTATAACTAAGGTAACGGCGGCGGATATTAAAAACGCAGAGCGTTTCGGTTACACCGTTAAGCTTTTAGGCATCGGCAAGCGCGTTCAAGGAAAAATCCAAGCCCGCGTACATCCGTGCTTTGTGCCGCGTTCACATCCGCTTGCGTCCGTGCGCAACGAGTTTAACGCAGTGTTTTTAAAGGGCGATTCCGTAGACGATATCATGCTGTACGGACGCGGGGCGGGAAGTCTGCCCACAGGCTCTGCCCTCGTATCCGACGTTATCACCTGCGCCAAAAACGCGGCGCACCCTTACGCCTCTTTTGATTTATCCGTTCAAAACACCGCTATCGCCTCCGATTTCGAGTCGGCGTATTATCTTGCGCTTACCGTAGAGGATAAAGCGGGGGTTTTGGCAAAAATCGCGGCGGACTTTTCTAAATACGGCGTTTCCGTTTCGCAAATGGTGCAAAACGTAAGCGTAGAGGGTACGGCTAACCTAATCTTTCTAACGCACGTAACGCAAGAATCCGCTATGCAGAAAGCATTAGTCGAGATTAAAAAAACAAAAGAGGTTAAAAGCGCGGACAGCTTAATCCGAGTTTTATAAACATTACATAATTTCCCACTTTCTGAATTAAACTAGGGTTAGTTCGGACTGCGCATGTACGGCAAGCCCGAATGCCCGCAAAAAGTCTTTTTAAAATTCCTTAGATTTGTTAGGCAAATTGTTTGACAAGCACATATCAACCATGTATAATTGATATGTTAAAATCTAACAGTATGTACTTTTAAAGACGTACTATCTTTCACTAGGAGAGTTTTTCATGAAGAAACACAGACGATTAATAGGCGCGTTACTTACGCTGGTTATGGCTTTCGGACTTTTGTTCGGGGGCGGCATAATCGGCGCGTTCGCAAACACCGTGTCACCCGATGAACGCATTTCCGCGTTCTTTATTCCAGGTTCACTGGAATACATGGACAAGCTGTCGGATTTCCCGCTTACGTTTGACAACGTAGAGTTGGTGATTACCGCACCCAACGGCAGAACAACCGATGCCTTTACAGCGGTGCCCGCAACCGCTGCGGACGATTATATTTTCGACCAAGTCGGCGTATACCGTTTCGTATACCAAAGGCTAGCAGGCGGCAAAGAATTATACGCCAAAAACGTGCTTTGCGAATTAGTAGGCGAGTATGAGCTGCGCGTAGAATACGGCGGCGCGGATATCCCTACTGTTACGCGTGTAGGCAGAGAGTTTGACGTTCCCAAAGCGGCCATATGGTACAAAACCGAGGATATGGACGAATTTGAAAAGCTTGCAAACGAAAGCAACAAAAACTACACCCTCACGGTTACCACCACCGACCGCGACTCAGACGGAATGCGTCAAGGCGTAGTAATCAGCGAAGATAAGCATAAGTATGATTATCCCGGAAACTTTACCATTGTGTACAGCGCGCAGTTCCACAACGAGGGCGGCACGGCTAACGGGCTAAAATTCTTTACCCAAAGCTTTAACGTGCGCGCACAAGCGGGGGATTTCACCAACGACTCCACCCCCCGTCTTACCGTTACGGGCGTACCCACCTACGCAAATGTCAACACCAGAGTGCGTCTGCCCCTTGCCACCGCTACCGACATCTACGAAGAAAATGTTAAAGTGTTGGTAACAGTTAAGTTTAAAGGCGCAGATGTACTAACCGCCACCGTAGACCGTAAAACAGGCTTTGCCACCGGCATTGAAGACGACGCCGACCCCGTTATATTTGACAACGTATTCCACACCGAGTTTTTCCCCGTAGAAAAAGGCAACTACGATGTTACCTACACCGCAGATAACGGTTGGAGACAATCCGCAACGTGGAGCGGCCGCATTATGGTAGAAGACCGTATCGCACCCACGCTGCGAGAAATCGACGACTGGATGATTCCGCAACGCTGGGGCAAAAACAACGTAAACAAGCTAGACATGAATAAAGCCGCCGACCCCAACATAACCGACAAAAGCATTTCGGTTACCAAATCTGTCGCAGAAGGCGGCAACGGCGAAAACGGCATGAAAATCCGCTTTCCGTTCCCCGAGTATATCGATAACTCAGGTACAGAAGACGATGACGGAATTTCGCGCGTCAGCTTTGAAATCCGCGACACCGTCAACAGCAACACCGTAATCCGTTTTTACGATATTTACAGCACAACCGAACTTCCGCTTAATTTAGACGACCCTACCGCATCAGTGCCCAACCAAGCATACCGTTACAATAAAGACCAACATTCACAAGGGTACTATATGAACGGCGCAGAAGGGAATACGATGGTAGTGTTCGAGCGTCCCAACCCCGCATCCGATTGTCCCTACGAGCGCGCGGGCGGCTTTTGGTTCGATTTTGCCAACTATTTCAGAAACAGCGAGCTTAGCGATACAGAAGACTTTTTAGGACGCTACACCGCACAATACCAAGCCCGCGACAAAGACCAAAACGTAACTACCCGCACCTACGATATCATGTTAGAAAGCACGTTCGAAGACACGATGTTACCCGATATCCAAGTAGAGTTTGATAACTATATTTATCTAAACAAAAATATGCGTTTCTATACCGTGCCGGAGGCGATTATTACCGATGCAGGTTCTACGCGCATCCGTACCGAATACGAAATTTCCACCGTAGGCGATTTCGAAATGGACGCAGACGGCAGATACGTTGCCCCCGCTAAGGCGACTACGCTTTCGGTAGAAAGCGGCGAGCGATTGCGGATTGTCCGTCAAGACGGCAAAACATATTTAGCCAACGCCGAATCGGTTTTCTTAACCAAAACGGACAACAAGTATGATATAGCCGAATTAGCCGAGCTTTCTATCGAAATCACCGACGAACACACGCTGTATTTCAGAGTGGTTGCATTCGACAGCGTTCAAAACATGAAACGCGTAGGCTATGATGTTACCGACGCGCCGTTAGACGGCGTAGTGCGCTTAGTAATCGACGAGCGCATGGAAAACGCAAACATAGAGCTTAACATTGTTACAGACGATTTTAGCTACACAGCACAAAATCCGTACAACAACACCCATGATTACACCGTCGGATACGCAGGCTTTGATATCAGCCCCGAGCGCATCGATTTAAACCACCCCAACGTACACGGCTTTAGCCGCAACAATTCGGGCGCGGTAAATTTAGATAAGTTTGAGTTTGGTTCGTTTGCCATTATGGGCGTCCCCGACGAGTACCGCGACTTTATCGGCTTTGAAATCAGATTATCCGACTCCGCAGGCAGAATTCAAGACGGCATCAGCTTAGAAACCTATTATGTTCCGTCCGCCCATTTATCCAGAGCAGGCACCGCCGCAAACGGCTATAACACCGACGACGGTACCGCTAGCGGAAGCCGTTTAGGCATGATCGTAGTAGATAACATCGTTATAGATTTAGAAGTCGGCGTATACGATGTAGTCTTACGCGCCTTTGATATCAACGGCAACGCAACCTCCGTTTCGTTTGTAATCACGGTAACGCAAGATACTACGCACGGCATCAGCGTAAGCAACGCTTCGCCTATCGACCGCAGCGGCGATGTAAACGTAACGTACACGCTTAAAAACCGCTTAGGTTTCGAAAACGTAGACGCAGACCCCGCGCGTCCGTTCATGGTACGCAGAATTTCCCAAGCGGGCAATTTCAGCCTTATGGGTTCGGAGTTTACGGCGTATTCGCAAGGCACGTTTGCTTTCTCAGAGGGCATTTACAGCAGTATTCCCATTGCCGACCGTCTAGGCGCAAGCGGCACATTACCCCGCGCATCGGGCAGCAGCATATTTGCCGCCGCGTTCAACCGTTACGAAGAGCTGCAATCCACTTACCACTTCCAAGCAATCGATTCCAACCGCACCATATTCGAAATTCAAGGCGTAATGCCGGTGTATTCACCCAGAAACGCCCCCGTATTACTGCCCAGCGTGGTTGCGCATAATGAGTTTGCTAACGCCGAAGTAACGGTAAAAGTAACCAACCCCGACGAGGGCGATGTTACGGTAACAAAAATCCAAGAACAAAACGATTTACCCGAAGCACTCAGAACGCCTTCTAACTTTGCCAAATATTTCAACGGCCATGTGTTTACGCCCTCCCGCGACGGACGCTATACCGTAACCTTCGAGGCAAAAATCAATCAAGGCACCGATGAAGTTGCAGGGCGCGATACCTTTGTGATTACCGTAGGCGACGTAATTGCACCGACCTTTACCCTAGACCCTGTTTCCAACTACAAAACCTCTTTGGGCGACAGGTTCCAATTCAGCGTAATGTATATCGACGAGGAAGCGTCCGCAGACGATATAGACCTTTCAAGGGCCCTTGCGCATCAATGGGATAACATCAGCTTTACTAAGCGTCTTATTCTGCCGGACGGCAACACGCACGAGTTAGGCTTAGACTGGGGCAAGCAAGCCGCCGAAAGAAAGATTCCGCGCGACCAAGACGACGTAAAAAGACAAGACCAAGGATTTTTACTGACGGATGCGGGCGACTATACCATAGAGTATATCGCAACCGACCGCGCAGGCAACGAAAGCAAGGTTATCCGCGAATTTACGGTATTAGGTTCAAGCGGCGGCGGCAATCTGCCGTTCCGCGTAATCGCTACGGTTTTAATTATCTTTGCGGTACTGCTGATAGCGGGCGTAATTCTGTACTTCACCAGATTCCAAAAGAAAAAAATTAAAGCATAACAAATCCGTTTTAACGGCTTGTACAAAAGGCCGGGGCTGTTTCAAGATAAACCTATTTTGAAACAGCCCCGACCGCATTTTTTAATGCACAGCATCCCTTATTTTATCCCCAAAATTTCACAGCCCATCGGAGGCTAAATGAGCGACCAAAAAAATATCCGCAAGGATTTTTCAAATTGCACGCGCCAAAAAATCACGGCGTTTATTTCTTTATTAGAAAAAAGCGGCGAGTTTAAACGCAAAAGCTATATTCCCGTAAACGACGCCAGCCATTTCGAGCGGTTCAACTACCTTGCCGCTAACGATAAGGTTTCGATTGTGTACGACACCAAAGCCAAAAAGCTTTCGCTTACGGCTAAGCTTTCTATTGCCGAAAAGCTTGCCGAGTATTATCAAAACAACGCCGCACCCGAGCCGCAAGCCGCTAATCCTGCGGCAGACGGGGTAGAAGTAATCGAGGCGGTTTTGGTGTATTCGCCCGTAGAATTTAACGCGTTAGAGGCAGACATCAAGCCCGCAAAGCTTAAAATTTCCGAAAAGTTAAAACAGCAAAAACAGCAAAAGCAATCTACTACGCCCGTGCGCTTAAAAACGGTTCAACAAAAAGCCCAAGCCCAAAAACCGTACCCTCAAAGACAGCCGCAGCAAAAAACAGCGTCCCCCAATCAGCCGCTGCCTAAAACGGCATCGTTTAATCCGCAGCCGCAAAATCAGCCGCAATCACCGCCGAAACAGCCGCCGCCGCAAGCACAGCCAAAACAATCACCGCAACCAAAACAATCTCCGCAAGCACAATCTAATCCGCAGCCCAAACAGCCCCAACAGCCGCGCCCGCCCGTGCGTCCCCAAACACAACAAAAATTATTGCCGCCTCCTGCCGCAATACCCAAAACGCACGTTAAAGCCGATGTACGCCTGCAAGAGGCAACCCGCCGATTAAAAAAACTACTGCCCGCCGCATTCGGATTTTTATCAGAGCAATCTAAAACCGATTTAACTATAGGGCTTATGGATATCTACAACGACCAAACCCGTCTTTCGGATTATTCGGTTTTATTAGTGCCTCCGTATCGCGGCTTAGAGCGGCTGATATACGATTTACAAGGGGCAGAGGGCATCGTAGTTAAAATGATAGGGCAGGGCTTCGAAAAGCGCGACGACGGCAGCTATTGCTTAAAAAGCGGCTACCGCAAAAAAATAAACAGCATTATCTACAACGAAGTACTTAGCGCGCTATATACGGAATATTTTGTACAGCGTCATTATCTAACGCATTCAGACAACACGGCAAACGCGTCCACGCGCATAATCCGCGACATCACCGACGCAAAAGCCAAATTCGATAACCTTTTATCGATTATAGAATATAACTGCAAAAAGTTATTAGAAATCGGTTTTTCAATCAAGGCTGTTCCAAAAACAGATTAAACAACGGAGGACACAAAAAGATGGCAACTAAATATATATTTATTACAGGCGGCGTAGCGTCGGGCTTAGGCAAGGGCATTATCGCCGCATCGCTAGGGCGTTTAATCAAGGCGCGCGGCTTTTCGGTTGCATTGCTTAAATTAGACCCCTACTTTAACAAGGATTCTTCGTTTATCAGCCCCAATCAGCACGGTGAGGTATTCGTAACGGGCGACGGCATAGAAACCGACTGGGTTATCGGGCATTACGAGCGCATTCTAGGCGAGGATATGGGCGATAAAAACGCCGTAACCAGTGGGCGCGTGTATGCAGAGGTTATGAAAAAAGAACGCGCGGGCGAATACGCCGAAACGGTTCAAATCGTACCGCACATCACCAACGAAATCAAACACAACATCTACGGCTTAGGCGGCGCAAAAACAGACGTAGTTCTAGCCGAAATCGGCGGAACAGTCGGCGACATCGAATGCACGCCCTTTTTAGAAGCTATCCGCCAAGTACGTTCAGACACAGGGCGCAAAAATACCGCCTATATCCATATGACGTTTGTGCCGTTTATCGAAATGAGCGGCGAGCAAAAAACAAAGCCGACGCAGCGCAGCGTTAAAGAATTGCAAGACGTAGGTATTCAGCCCGACGCAATTGTCTGCCGCACCGATTACCCGTTAGACACAGGTTCTAAACAAAAGCTTTCACTGTTTTGCAACGTCCCCCTAGACGCCATCGTAGAAAGCCTAAGCAGCGACGAGGTGCATGACGTTCCGCTAAACCTAGAAAGCGAGGGCTTAGCTAACGTACTGCTAAAAAAATTGCAATTACCCGACAAACAACCCGACTTATCGTTTTTGCAGTCTTTCAGCCAAAAAGCCGCTGCGGTTAAAAGTGCCGAGCGCAAGCTTAAAATCGGCGTTATCGGCAAATATGCCCAAAAGCACAACGCCTATATTTCGCTGTCGGAGGCGATTTTTTACAGCGCGCTAGGCAACTCCGCCGATGCCGAAATCGTTTGGATATCGGGCAGCAGCATCACCGCGCAAACGGCGGCAAAGCACCTAAAAGGCTTAGACGGCGTAGTGGTTGCCTCAGGCGCGGCCGAATGCGGCGTTGCAGGCATCAGGGCGGCTTGCGAATATGCGCGGCGCAGTATGCTGCCGTGCTTAATGATAGGCTTAGGCGCGCAGGCCGCCGTTATTGCCGATACAGACGCAAGCGGCGCGGTTATAGAAACTAGTTTTACTGCGCGGCGCGGCGTGCAAAAATTAGGCTTGCACAAAAGCAGTTTGCAAGCCTCCACACATCTATCCAAAATTTACGGCGGCGCGGCAACCCTTACCGAACGCCACCGCCACAAATACGAAATCAACGCGGACGCCGCAGAAAAGCTTTTCCAAAACGGCTATACCGTATCGGCTGTTTCCGCCGACAACGCGCCCGTCGCGTTCGAATTACCCAAGCACAAGTTTTTTATCGGCGTGGCGTTCCGTCCCGAATTTACGGCGCGCCCCGACAAGCCGCACCCGCTGTTTGACGCATTCATCGGCGCGTGCTTAAAAAAATAGGAAAATTTACATGATAGGCATCAATTACGAGCTTTATAAAGTATTTGCCTGCGTTGTAAAAAACGGCAGCATTACGGGCGCATCGCGCGAGCTGTACATATCACAGCCCGCCGTAAGCCAATCCATTAAGCAGCTAGAAGCACAGCTAGGCGGTTTTTTGTTTAAGCGCACCCCCAAAGGCATGGAGCTTACCGCAGAGGGCAGCGCGATTTACGAATACATAAGCCGCGCAAACGGACTTATCGAGCAAGCACAAACACGTTTCGCCCAAATGAAAGACCTTGCGCGCGGCGAAATCAAAATCGGCGCAAGCGACAACATCTGCCGCAACTTTTTACTTCCGCATATCCAAAAATTCCGCAAAAATTTTCCAAAAATCAAATTTTTGTTTGTAAACGGCACATCCAACCAAACCGTAGACCTGCTTAAAACAGGAAAGGTTGATATCGGCTTTGTAAACCTACCCGTAGACGACGACGAAATCACCGCCGAACCTTTGGGCGAATTGCACGACTGCTTTGTAGGCGGCACAGATTACAAGATGCTGACGCAAACGCCTATATCGGTTAAGGATTTAACCAATCACCCCCTAATACTGTTAGGTGCAGAAACCAATTCGCGCAAGTTTATCGACGAATTTTTCAAAACCCACCACTGTACAGCAAAGCCCGACATCGAGGTAGGCAGCCACGATTTGCTGATATCCTTTGCCGAGCTTAACATGGGAATTTCGTGCGTTACCAAAGAATTCGTATCCGCACAGCTAACAAAAGGCACGCTGTATAAGCTAAACGTAGAGGGCGAGGTGCGCAGCCGAAAAATCGGCGTTATCCGCTTAAAAAACGTTTCGCTTACTTTCGCCGCCGAAAAATTTGTTTCAAACTTAAAAGAGGACATCAAAAAGGGGACATCTAATGAGTAATTCAATAGGCACAGTTTCTATGGGCGTTCGCGCCCCCATCATCCGCGCGGGCGACAACGTGGTGCAAATCGTTACCGATTGCATACTGCGCGCGGCAACCGAAAACAACCTAACGCTTAACAACCGCGACATCGTTTCGGTAACCGAAGCCATTTTAGCGCGCGCACAAGGCAACTACGCCTCCGTAGACCAAATCGCCGCGCATGTTTCGCAAAAGCTTTCAGATAAAACTGTAGGGCTTGTTTTTCCTATTTTGTCGCGCAACCGCTTTTCACTGGTACTTAAAGCCATTGCAAAGGGCGTTAAAAAATTGGTGGTGCAACTCAGCTACCCCTCCGATGAGGTAGGCAACCACCTAGTAAGCATAGACACCTTAGACGAATTAGGCATAAATCCCGCCGTAATGAATTTTACAGAGGAAGAATTTTTTAAGCTTTGCCCCAACCCCAAGCATGTCTACACAGGCGTAGATTATATCCGCTACTATAAAGAACTAGGCGGTAATATAGAAATTATACTCTCTAACGACCCTCTGCACATACTCACCCGCGCCAAAAGCGTTATATGCGCAGATATACACACGCGCGAACGTACCCGCCGCATCCTGTTAAAGGCGGGCGCAAAAAAAGTATATACGCTAACCGATTTTTTAAACGAAAGCATACAAGGCAGCGGCTACCACGCCGAATACGGGCTGTTAGGCAGCAACATGGCTACGGCAGACACGGTAAAGCTGTTTCCGCGCGATGCCATGAAATTTGCGCACGAACTGCAAAAAAGCTTATATAACGCTACGGGCAAACAGCTAGAATGTATGGTGTACGGCGACGGCGCGTACAAAGACCCCGTAGGCGGCATTTGGGAGCTTGCCGACCCCGTAGTAAGCCCGGGCTTTACTTCGGGCTTGCACGGCACCCCCAGCGAAATCAAGCTTAAATACATCGCAGACAACCAAATTTCCGCACTAAGCGGCGACGAGGCAGAACAGCGCATGAAAAAGATTATCGCCGAAAAAAAGCCTGCCAAAAGCTGCGCTGCCGACTCTTTAGGCACTACGCCGCGCCGATTAACAGATTTAATCGGCAGCCTGTCCGACTTAACAAGCGGCAGCGGCGACAAAGGCACCCCCATCGTCCTAATCCAACACTACTTCAAAAACTTCTCCGAATAAAACACTCCCATTAAAAAAATTCCCCTCTTGCAGGCGCGACGCGGCGGCGATAGCCGCAAAAACACACCGTGTTTTTAGCCAAAGCGGGGAGTGAGGAACGAACGACCCATTGCCGCGTCAGCGGACGGGGTGGAAAGAAAAGCATAAACACAACCCCCCTTTAATCACTTGACGGCAGGAGAGTGTTATACTATACTTAATTTACAAACACCACCTATTAAACACTAAGGAGGGTCCCCCCGATGAGAAAATTTATTAAAATCGCAACCGCTTTATTATTCGTAAGCATCTTTGCGCTAGCCTTTGCCGCGTGCAACAACCCCGATAATCCCGACAACGACATTGAAATTAATTGCGAAGAAATTTTTACCACCGACGGAAACACCGTTACAGGCCTAACCGAGTACGGTGCAACCTTAACAAAGCTAACTATTTCTAACCGAATATTAGGATACAATATTACCGCCATAGCGCAAGACGCTTTCAAAAACAACCAAACGGTTACAGAGGTTATAATCCCCAATTCGGCAATCTCTATCAGGAACGGTGCGTTTGAGGGTTGCATAGGCTTAACCAACGTAATATTTGAAAGCGATAGTAAGCTAACGGAAATCGGGGGGTCGGCGTTTTATAATTGCACAGGCTTAACCTCTATTAGTATCCCCAATTCGGTAACGACTATCGAAAGAAGTGCGTTTGAGGGTTGCACAGGCTTAACCGCTATCACTATCCCGTTTGCAGGTAGAACTTTAAACGAAACAAACGCAAGCTATACGCATTTTGGATGGATTTTCGGGGCACAATCTAACAGCAATCAAAATTCCTTTATACCGCCCTCACTTAATACGGTAATTATTGCAGGAGGTGATAGTATCGGGCAATATGCGTTTGAGGGTTGCACAGGCTTAACCAACGTAATATTTGAAAGCGATAGTAAGCTAACGGAAATCGGGGATAGTGCGTTTTGGGGTTGCACAGGCTTAACCACTATCGAAATCCCCAGTTCTGTAACGATTATCGGGGAGTCGGCGTTTTGGGGTTGCACAGGCTTAACCGCTATCACAATCCCATTTGTAGGTAACACTTTAAACGGAACAAGCAATACGCATTTTGGATGGATTTTCGGGGCACAATCTAGCGTCAATCAATTTATCTTTATACCATCCTCACTTAAAACGGTAATTATTGCAGGAGGTGATAGTATCGGAAATAGTGCGTTTGGAGGTTGCAGAAACTTAACCTCTATTACTATCCCCAATTCGGTAACCTCTATCGGGGATGGTGCGTTTGAGCATTGCAGATTCCTAGAAGCTATCGAAATCCCCAATTTGGTAACAAGTATCGGGCAGAGTGCTTTTGCGAATTGCACAAACTTAACCTCTATCGTAATACCCAATTTGGTAACGAGTATCAGAAATAATACGTTTAGCGACTCAGGCTTAACCAACGTAATATTTGAAAGTAAGCTAACGAGTATCGGCAGATATGCGTTTAGTCGTTGCAGAAACTTAACCTCTATCGAAATTCCCGATTCGGTAACCTTTATCGAGGAGCTTGCGTTTTGGGAAAGCGATAACCTTACCGACATTTATGTGCAAGGCCATTTAAGCCCTCCCGACGGGTGGCATATTGACTGGAACGCAGGCACAACCGCAACCATACACTGGGGGCAGTAAGGTGCGACGCGGCGTTATTGTTAATGGAGAATGGAAAATGGAACATGGAGAATGTCGGCTAAGGAATTTTAAATAAATAGCCGTTAAAAAATCCCCCTCTTGCAGGCGCTGTGATTATCAAGTAAATAGCAATAGAAAAATTCCCCTCTTGAGGGGTGGCAGGCGCAAGCCTGACGGGGTGGAAAGAAAAGCATATACCCCCAATCAGACGGGGTGGAAAGAAAAGCCTAGCCCCCAACCAAACGGGGTGGAAAGAAAAGCTACTTTTGCAAATTTTTAAACGCCGCACTCATCATCAGCTTAATTCGGTTTAGCTGATTCACCTCACTTGCGCCGGGGTCATAATCTACCGCCACAATGTTAGATAGGGGATTTTGCCGTTTAAGTTCTTTCATTACGCCTTTACCCGTTACATGGTTAGGCAAACACGCAAACGGCTGTACGCATACAATGTTATGCACGCCCGCGTGCATAAGTTCTAACATTTCTGCCGTCAAAAACCAACCCTCTCCCGAAATATTGCCCAACTCCACCACGCGCGACGCCTCCTTAGCCATGCGCGCGATATGCGTAGGCGCGCCGAATTTCGTGCCCGCCAACGCCTTATACATAGGCTTTTTAACGCTTTCAATCACGCGGATATACAGCTTGCCCAACAGCATGCGCCAAAATTTTCCGTCTAATAAATCGTATTTTATAATGTCGTTATAAAAGCTGTACATAAAAAAGTCTAACAAGTCGGGCATTACGGCCTCACCGCCTTCCGCCTCTATAATATCCACAATAAAATTATTCGCCACAGGATGAAACTTAACCAAAATTTCACCCACCACCCCGATACGCGGCTTTTGTTCGTTTGTTAGCGGCAGTTCGTCAAATTCTTTAACCATTGCGGCAATATTTTTCTTAAAATGCTTGCCGCCGCACCGCATAGCCTCCTTACAAATCGCTGCCCACTTTTCGTACAAACGGTTCGCCGCGCCCTTTTCGGCCTCATACGGACGCACACGGTACAACAGACGCATCAACAAATCGCCGTAAATTACCGCCTTTATCATAGAAAGCATCAGAGGAATTGTCATTTTAAACCCGGGATTTTTTTCTAACCCCGCAAAATTTAAGCTAACCACAGGAACCTGTCCCATGCCCGATTCCTTTAACGCCTTTCTCAGCAGCGGAATATAATTTGTAGCACGGCAGCCGCCGCCCGTCTGCGTCATCATAACGGCCGTTTGGTTTACATCGTATTTACCGCTTAGCAGCGCGTCTAAAACTTGTCCCAACGATAAAATGGTAGGGTAGCAAGCATCATGGTTTACATATTTTAAGCCCGCGTCCAACGCCGTAGGGCTTTCTGGCAATACCTCCACCTTGTAGCCGCCTTTTTGCAGCGCGCCCTCTAAAATGTTTAAATGAATAGGAGAAATTTGCGGCGCGATAATCGTGTGCGTTTTGCGCATAGCTTTGGTAAAGCGCACCCGTTTTTCAGGGGCGGGAAAAGCGCACGCCTTAATGTTTTTGCTTTTGCGTTCGTTAATTACCGCTAGCAAACTGCGTATGCGGATTTTCGCCGCGCCCAACGAGTTTACCTCGTCTATTTTAATCGTGGTGTAGGGCTTGTTTGCCGCCGCCAGCAATTCATACACCTGATCGGTGGTTACGGCGTCTAAGCCGCACCCAAAGCTGTTTAACTGCACCAAATCTATATCGTCGCGCGTCCGCACATAATGCGCCGCCGAATACAGCCGCGAGTGGTACATCCATTGGTCTACTACACGAATCGGGCGCGGAACCTTATGACAATGGCTAATCGCGTCCTCTGTAAGCACCGCCATGCCAAAGCTTTCTAGCATATCGGGCAGCCCGTGGTGAATTTCGGGGTCTAAGTGATACGGCCGCCCTGCCAGCACAATGCCGTGTCCGCCCGTTTTTTCTATATAATCCAGTACGCGCTTACCCTCAGCCGCTACATCAGACTTAAACCTTTTATCCTCCGCATACGCCTCCTTTACCGCCGCATGAATTTCACGCGGCGCAACATCGCCAAAAACCTCGCACAGCCTAACAGCAAGCTTTTTAGGATTATTATACGGCAAGAAAGGGGAGAGAAACTTAATTTTAGCAGGTTCTTCACTCTCCACAAAATCGCCGAACACTTCGTGCATGTTGTTGCGGATATTTTCAGGATACGTACTGACTATCGGACAATTATAATGGTTGTCCGAGTTCGGGTCGTCCTGCATTTCGTAAGGAATACACGGATAAAATATGGTGGTATGCCCATCATTTGCCAACGCGGTAATATGCCCGTGCGCTAGCTTTGCAGGATAGCAAACCGATTCACTAGGCATAGTTTCTATGCCCAAATCGTAAATATCGCGGCTGCTGTCGGGGCTTAACTCCACCCGAAACCCAAGCTTGGTTAAAAACGTAAACCAAAACGGATAGTTTTCAAACATGTTCAGCACGCGCGGAACACCTATCCGCCCGCGCTTCGCCTCCGAAAGGGGAAGAGGCTTATAATACTCAAACAACCGCTTATATTTATAGGTGTACATATTAGGCGGCTTTTGCGCAATGGACGCACCTTGTGCGCCGCCGCCCTTATCACAGCGGTTATTCGAGATAAATTTATTGCCGTTTCCAAAGTCGCTTATGGTAAGCAAGCACTTGTTTCCGCAGCGATGACAGCGCGCCCCCGTTTTTTTAACGGTAAGCTTTGCTAATTCTTCTTTACTAATCAGCCCGGAAACACCGCCCTTATAACCGTCCCGCGATAAAACCGCCGCCCCATACGCGCCCATAAGCCCCGCTTGCGCAGGACGCACAACCTCCTTGCCGCTAACCTTTTCAAACGCGCGCAGTACCGATTCATTTAAAAACGTGCCGCCCTGAACAATAATTTTATCGCCGATTTCGTTTGCATCGCGCAGCTTAATAACTTTAAACAGCGCGTTTTTTACTACCGAATACGCAAGCCCCGCGCTGATGTCGGCTACATTCGCGCCTTCCTTTTGCGCCTGCTTCACGCGCGAATTCATAAACACCGTACAGCGCGAACCTAAATCCACGGGCGCGGCGGACTCTAATCCTCTTTTAGCAAACTCCTCCGCGCCTAACCCCAGTGCGGACGCAAACGTTTCTATAAAGCTGCCGCACCCCGACGAACAAGCCTCATTTAATAAAATATCCTTAATTACGCCGTTTTGTAAGCGCAAACACTTCATGTCTTGTCCGCCGATGTCCAGTATAAACTCTACGCCCTCCAGTAAAACATTGCTAGCGGTTTGGTGCGCCATCGTTTCTATTTCGCCCGCGTCAACCCGCAAGCCCGCCCTAAACAAATGTTCTCCGTAACCCGTTACCGTAGCGCGCCCGATAAAAGCCTTTTCGGGAAGCAGCGTATAAATCTCTTTTAAAATATCCGTAACGGTAGCCAACGGGTCTCCGCAGTTTGCGCCGTACCACTGATACAATAAACCGCCGTTTGCATCAATCAGCGCGATTTTCGTAGTGGTGCTGCCGCCGTCTATCCCTAAAAAAACCGCCCCTTCCGCCTCAGAAATCTCCGCAAACGGAATATGCGATTTTGCATGCCGCGCCCGAAACGCCGCAATTTCTCCCTCATTTTCAAATAAGGGGGGCAGCCTTTCCACTTCGGCCTCTTGCTCTTGCGCCAGTGTTTTTAACCGCTTTTTTAAATCGGCGGCATAAAACAGATTATCCGCCGACAACGCCGCGCCCAGCGCGTTAAAAATTTGCGAATTTTCAGGAAAATAACTTTGCTGCGGCTTTAAGGTTTCTACAAACTTTTTCCGCAGTTCCGATAAAAAGTGCAGCGGACCGCCCAAAAACGCAACGTTTCCGCGAATCGGCTTTCCGCAGGCAAGGCCCGATATCGTTTGCGTAACTACCGACTGAAACACCGAACCCGCAATATCGGGCTTTTGCGCGCCGTCGTTAATCAGCGGCTGAATATCGCTTTTGGCAAACACGCCGCAACGGCTAGCAATAGGGTAGGTAAGCTTAGCGTGCTTAGCCAACTCATTTAAGCCCGCCGCATCCGTATTTAAAAGGCTTGCCATTTGGTCTATAAACGCACCCGTGCCGCCTGCGCAAGAACCGTTCATGCGCTGCTCTAAGCCGCCCGTTAAGTACGTAATTTTTGCGTCCTCTCCGCCTAATTCTATGGCTACGTCCGTTAACGGCAGATACGTTTCTATCGCCTTTACACCCGCCACAACCTCTTGAATAAACCCAACACCCAGCCATCTGCTTACGCTAATGCCGCCCGAACCCGTAACCATTACGCCAAAATTATCAAACCGCGCCAAAACCTCGCCCATAACCCGTTGCAAGGTAGCCTTAATATCCGATAAATGACGCTCATAGCTATGATACACTAATTTACCCGTATTGTCTAATACGGCGGTCTTAATGGTGGTAGAACCTACGTCCAACCCGACAGAATATTTCTTCATACTAATACTATTAACCTTTAACCTTTCGCATCTTACTTACTTTTATACAGTATAACCCCAAACCGCCCGTTTGTCAAGATAATTATTGTTAATGGAAATCCCCCTCTTTTATTTCTAATCAAATTTTAATCAAGTAAAAAAACTCAAACGCTTGACGTGCGGGGGGGGTATGATAAACTTAATTTAATGCAAGTTTACATA
The DNA here is from genome assembly GCA_009777485.1 of Bacillota bacterium. GTDB lineage: Bacteria > Bacillota > Clostridia > Christensenellales > Pumilibacteraceae > WRAP01. The sequence continues at coordinate 88,029 of WRLT01000003.1, read as the reverse complement.
AAAATGTCTATGTAGACAATAATAACAAAAAAGGAGAAAATTAAACATGAAAAAATTTGCAAAATGGTTAGCCGTATTGCCGCTGGTGCTGATTATGGCAGTAGGCTTAGTAGCGTGCGGCCCGAACACGCCCGACCCGACTGGCCCGACCACCCCCGAAGCCTTTACAAGCTTCTTTGAGGAGCTTCTCTCAGAAACCGCCCCCAAAACCAACTGGACGCTAGAACAAACTATGACCATAACAGTAGGCAACGCAACCGCGACTGAAAAATTTGTAATTAAGCGCGACGGCTTTAAATGGTATATGCTTAATGAAGAAACCGTACGGGAAGGCAACAACCCCGCCGAAACAGAAAAGGACGAATATTTTCAATCGTTTGAAAACGGAAGTATCTTTTCCTATGGGTTTGACAGTGAAGACAATAAGTGGCTTAAATGGATAGAGTCTACAGGCGACACTGCACAGGACGACTGGAATGAGGACGCCAACTATTTCCTGCATGTGTTTGCAGAACAATTCGATACAGAAGACTTTGAGCTCGTTAGCGGCGTATGGAGACTCAAAGCGGGCAAAACCATGAATTTTGGGCTTGGCAAAACCAACAATGTAACGCTTACCTTTGGCGCAAACGGTTCGCTTGTAATGACTGCCAGAATATTTATCACGTCCGAGGCTGAGCTGGTCAGCATGATTGAAGAAGAGCTGGAAGAGTTTTATAGATATATCGAATATTTGGCAGATACGTACGATTTGGACTTTGATGAATTCATGCTTGAAATGGCACTGGACGCAGGCTTTGATTCGGTACAAGAGTTTATTGATGCTTTTATAGAAGAAATTATGGAAGACTTGTTAGAAGAATTAGAAGACTTCGAGGATATGACAATCATCGTAAATGCTGCCCTTAAAGACGTAGGAACTACCGTAATCAACCTGCCCAACGCCACGCTGGTAGACTAAGTGTAAAGGCACGGTTAAATCAACCCTATCAATTAAAGCCCCGCCTATTTTCGTAGACGGGGCTTTTAAAATCCCTTTAATTTTCCATTCTCCATTTTCCATTTTCCATTACTAAAACGCTTGACACCGCCTTTCCCGTATGCTATACTGTCTTTCGTATCGCTCGCACCAGGCTATTAAAACGCTGTTAATCAGCTGCCTGACGCGGCGTAAACATCTTTGAGGGAGGTGCATAACACACCATGTACGCAATAGTTTTAAGCGGAGGCAAGCAATACAAAGCGGCGGCAGGCGACGTTTTGGAAGTAGAAAAGCTTTCGGGAAAGGTCGAGGGCGGCTTAGTCGCTTTGGAAGTGCTCATGACGGTAGACGGCGAAAAGGTTTTAACCGGCAGCGAGGTAAAAGCAAAGGTTAATGCCGAAATCGTAAGCCACAACAAGGGCAAAAAAATAACCGTCTACAAGTACAAGCCTAAAAAAAATGTGCGAACCAAAAAAGGGCACAGACAACTCTTTACCCGCATAAAAATCCTACCGTTCAGTTAACATGACACACATAACCGTTACAAGACAAAGCGGAAAAATCGTAAAGGTTTTTTGCGACGGCCATACCGATTACGGCGAAGAAGGCGAGGATATCGTTTGCGCCGCGCTGTCTAGCATTGTGCAAACGGCAGTTTTAGGGCTTATGCAGGTTGCGGCAATTCCCGTAAAATATAAAACGGACGCCAAAAAAGGCACGCTGCTGTTAGAACTGCCCGACGGTTTACAGCCCGCCGAACGCAACAACGCCGACATGATTTTAGAAACCATGTATGTAGGAATAGCAGACCTTAGCATCGAATACGGCAAGTACATCAAACTCACCGCCGAATAAAAAGTTTAATACACGAGGTACTATAAAATGTTTATCAATATTCAATTATTTGCACAAAAAAAGGGCGTAGGTTCGTCCAAAAACGGCCGCGACTCCGCATCCAAACGCTTAGGCGTTAAACGCGCCGACGGCCAATTTGTTTTGGCAGGCAATATTTTAGTGCGTCAAAGAGGCACCAGCGTCCGTCCAGGCAAAAACGTAGGCATCGGCAGCGACGATACGTTATTCGCGCTGATTGACGGCAATGTGCGCTTTGAAAGCCGCGCAGGAAGAAAGCAAGTAAGCGTCTACCCTGCGGTTTAGATTGTTTTAAATCGCAATAACCTATGATTCAAATCGGTGAATTTTTTATAAACTTTATCATGGGCTTCGGCGTAGTTTCGGTTTCGCTGCTTACGGCGGGGCTTGTGTTGGTATTAGTCGAAATTTTCCGCCGCAGCAAAGGGGCATTCGGCATAACAGGCGCGGTGCTGACGGCGGCAGGCATATCCGTGCGCATGCTTAACGGCGGCACGGCGGCGGTACTGTTGCTTATGCTGCTTTTATGCGCCGCCTTGATTTTATTTGCGCACTTACTTTCTTTAAGGTTTCAAAAACGTCAATGGCTGTATCAGTCGCTTAATCTTTTATTACGCGGCGCAAGCGAAAAAAAAGACGATTACGCTTTTTTAACAGGTCTTAACGGCGTTGCCGCCACCGATATTTCAAATAGCGGCAGCATGGTAATTAACGACGTTACCTTTTTTGTAACTAGCGAACGCTTTATTCAACGCGGCAGCACGGTACGCGTGGCGTCCGTAGACGGAGAAAGAATTCTAGTCGAACCCAATGGGCGCGAATAGTGCCGTTGATGCGGGCTACGCAAAAACAAAACTTCTTAGTAAATAACCTTCCGCATACACTAGTAGGGGAGGTTTTTTTCTATGAGCTTTTATCAAGAAATAGGCAACATTTTAGGCTTGGACTGGGCGCACATCGCGGGCGGGTACAGTTTAGTAAATTATAACGGCGAGGCAGTGTACATAGAGGGCGTAAAAAAACTGCTGGTAATTTCCGATACCGAAATAATTGTAGACACAGGCAAACCGCGCATCCGCGTATCGGGCGAGGGTTTGGCGATTTTCAGCCTAGAAGAAAAAACAATGGTAGTAAAAGGCACCATCAACCGCACCGAAGAGGTTTAAGTAATGAAAACAGAAAATAAAGCAAAAACGCGTTACGGTACGCGCATACTCATAGAGGGGTTCAATCAAACCCGACTGCTTAACACCTTGCGCGGCGAGGGCGTGGCGTGCAGCTGCATAGACAAGCTTTCGCCTGCAAAAATCTATATTACAGTCGCCCAAAAAGATTGCAATAAAACTTTTGCTATTTTAAAAAAACTATGCTATACTTATACCGTAACGGCAAGCGTTTCGCCGCGTTCTTTCGGCCGTTACCTAATAGCAAAAGCCGCGCTGCTTGCGTGCATTGCGCTGTTTACCGTGTTATATGCGTTTTCGTACCGCTTTATATGGCGCATCGAAATTACAGGCGCAGAAAAAGTCGAAACAGCAGCAATTGAGCGGCTGCTTGCCGAAAACGGCATAAAGCGCGGCACGGCTAAATCCGGCATAAACTTTACTGCTTTGCGTTCGCTGGTTAATGCGCAAGACGACGTGCTGGAAACCTCCGTATCGTTTTCGGGCGTTACGCTAAAAATAGAGGTAACCGAAACCATAGATGCGTACACGCCTCCGCCTCCTGCTGTAAACGGCATATTCAGCCGATGCGACGCCGTTGTTACCCGCATAAACGCCGAAAGCGGAACGCCGCTTGTTCAACCCGGTTCGCGCGTGTTTAGCGGCGCAAAGCTTATCGGCGCGTACCGAATCTCCGCACAAGACCAAACCGAAATCCCCGTAGGAGCGGTAGGCACGGTGTACGGCACGGTTACGTTTACAGATTCGTTTGCCTTTTCGCTAAACCAAACCGTACACGTCCGTACAGGAAAGAAACGCCGCCGCACCGAATACACCTTATTCGGCTTAAAAATCGGCGCAAAAGAACGGCACGGCTTTGCCGCTTACGAAACCGAAACCCGCGAAATTTACGCGTTTCAAAACTGGTTTATACCCTTAAAAATGCGGCAAACCGTTTACTATCAAGTATCTGAATCCCGCATCAAGTACGACTTAGCCGAGCGCACACAGTACTTTACCGATACCGCAACAGCAAACAGAAGTATTCAAGCAATCGGCGGCGAACTCACCGTACAAACCAAGCTAGAACAAATATCCCAAGACGGCTACATCCTGCACGTATTTACGCAGGCGGAAATGCTGATAGCACAAAACTAAAAAAATGGAAACTATTAAGAAAAACGTAACACTGTCAAAAGACGCACTGCCGGCAATATTCGGCGCATTCGACGGGCACATCAAGCTAATCGAAGATTTATTGCCGTCCGTCCGCATTACGGCGGCGCAAGACGGCGTTTTGGTAAGCGGAAAACGCGACGAAGCCAACACCGCCGCCACCTTGTTAGAAAAGCTTAACGAGCTAGCCGTGCGCGGCGAAAGCTTAGACAAGCCCAAAATCCGCCGCGCGTTGGAAATGGTGCAGTTAGGGCAAAGCGGCGAAATAGTAGAGCTTAGTAAAGAAATAGTGGCAGTAACGGCGCGCGGCAAATCTATCAAATGCAAAACCGCAGGCCAACGCGCATACGTCAACGCTATTAAAAAACATCAACTGGTTTTCGGTTTCGGTCCTGCCGGAACGGGCAAAACGTATCTAGCCGTAGCTATGGCGGTAACGGCGTATAAACGCAACGAGGTAGAGCGCATTATCTTAACGCGCCCCGCCATCGAGGCAGGCGAGCGTCTAGGTTTTTTACCAGGCGACTTACAGCAAAAAGTAGACCCGTATCTAAGGCCGCTGTTTGACGCCTTGCAAGAAATGTTCGGCACGGATAATTACGCTAAGCTTATCGAGCGCGGCGTAGTAGAAATCGCGCCGCTGGCGTACATGCGCGGCCGCACGCTGTCCAAAGCATTTATCATCTTAGACGAGGCGCAAAACACCACCGTCGAGCAAATGAAAATGTTTTTAACACGCATGGGCGAGGGCAGTAAAATTATTGTAAACGGCGACCCCTCCCAAATAGATTTGCCCGAAGGAAAACAAAGCGGGCTAAACCATGCCGTAAAAATCCTAGACGGAACAGAGGGCATTGCAGTTTGCAGCCTAACCTCCGCCGACGTTGTGCGCCACGAACTAGTCCAACGCATCGTAAAAGCCTACGAAGCAGCAGTTAAGTCTACTGACAACTGACAATTGACAACTGACAAATTTCGGCTAAGGATTTAAAATATAAACCTTAAAAAAATTCCCCTCTTGCAGGCGCGACGCGGCGGCGACAGCCGCAAAAACACAACGTGTTTTTAGCCAAAGCGGGGAGTGAGGAACGAACGACCCATTGAAGCGAAGCGGACGGGGTGGAAAGAAAACAATTGACAACTGTACCCTAAAATCATGAAGTACTACTGACAACTTACAACTTACAAATTATTGCTGTTTATTTTATTTAAAAATTTATCCGAAATTCGTCAATTGTAAATTGTAAATTGTCAGTAAATAAAGGAACTCCCTTATGGAACACGAAATCCCTAAACAAATTTATATAGACCGCGCGCAAAAGCTTAAAACCATATGCTTTTTTGCCGTGCTTGCGGTGATTGTAATCGCGGCGGCGTTTTTACGCTTTACGTTAGACGATACCATTCAACTGCGCACCATAGGCAGCTACTTCGGGTTTGCGCTGTGCGTTATTCTCATTTTAACGGCGTTTGTGGTGTACCTGCTTTTTTCGCGGCGCGACCTTGTATCTTCGGGGCGGGAACTCTACGCTATCGGAACGGCGGTTGTACTGTCCTACGTTATCAGCCTTGCGTTGGGGCTTGCGGGCATTTTTGCAATCCCTGCCGCGCTTGCGGCGTTTATAATCGCACCGCTTGCAAGCCGCCGCGACGCGTTTATTGCCAACCTGTTTTTTAACCTACTCATGCTTACCACGCTGCTAACGCAAAACTATTTTTCGTCTGAGGGCAGCTTTTATCTGTTAGAAGAGCTAACCATATTTATCTTAGGCGTAGCGGGCGGCACGGTAGCGGCGTATGCGGTGGCAAGCCGCGCAAGCCGCTTCGGATACGTTTTAAAGGGGATTATGGTGGCGGCGGTCATGTACGGGTTTACGGCAGTCTTTACACTGCTGCAAAATCATTATATGCTAACTTTTCCTCACATACTCTCTGTTCAGCCGTTTATGCCGTCGCTAGGCTTCGCGCTGATAGGCTGCTTTGCCCCTATACTGCTAGGCATTGCACTGCAACCCGTTTTAGAGCGCGCATTTAACCTGCTTACCGCGTTCCGCCTTGTCGAGCTTACCGACCACAATTCGCCGCTTATTAAACGGCTTAGACTAGAAGCGCCCGGCACATTCAACCACAGCTTAGCCGTTGCGGGCTTTGCCGAAATGTGCGCCTCCGCAATCGGAGAAAACCCCTACCTAGCCCGCGCCGCCGCCTACTACCACGACATCGGCAAGCTAGAAAACCCCGAATATTACAAAGAAAACCAAACCGAAGTCAATCTGCACGACGAGCTTTTACCGGAGGTTTCTGCCGAAATTATCCGCGCCCACACCACCGACGGCTTAGCACTGTGCCAAAAATACCGCATCCCCAAAGAGGTTGCAAGCGTAACGGTTCAGCATCACGGAACGCTTTTAATCCCCGTATTTTACGAAAAAGCCAAAAAGCTTACCGACAGCGCGGTAGACGCGCACCCGTACAGCTATCACGGCGTAACGCCCGTATCTAAAATCGCCGCCATTATTATGCTATGCGACGCAGGCGAGGCGGCTATCCGCGCTATGGACAAGCCAAACGGCGAAAAAGTAGATACACTGTTATCCGAGCTTATCAAAAGCCGCATAGACGCAGGGCAGCTAAACCAATGCGACATTTCGGTTAGAGATTTAACCAAAATAAAAGATACCATTATCTCCGCTTACGGCGGACTGTTTCATAAAAGGCTTAAATATCCCGGCGGCACAACAGACGGAGCAACAACGGAGAAATAATTTATGCTAAACTGTTTCAATCAAGACGGACAACCCGTTTTTACGCAACTGTGCGCCGCCGCATACTCCGTTTTAAACCTATCGGGCGAGGCGGCGGTAGAGTTTTGCGAGGCCGATAAGCAAAAAATCCAAAGCGTAAACCTGCAAACGCGCGGCATAGACAAGCCCACCGATGTACTCAGCTTTCCTAACCTCACCCAAATAATGCCCTTTACACAAAAAAATTACCCCTGCGATTACGACCCCGAACTACAAGCCGTACTGTTAGGCAGCATAATGCTGTGTACCGAAATTGCCCAAGAAGCGGCCGCCCGATACGGGCATTCGTTTAACCGCGAACTAAATTACTTGTTTGTTCACGGCTTGCTGCACCTGTTAGGCTACAACCACGAAACCGAATCCGACAAAAAAATCATGCGCGAAACCGAAGAAAAAATCATAGCGGCGGTCACGCCGTTCAAATCGGGCTTTATCTCTATTTTGGGCAAGCCCAACGTAGGCAAGTCCAGTCTTATGAACGCACTGATGGGCGAAAAGGTTTCTATTGTTTCGCCCAAAAGCCAAACCACGCGCGACAGCCAAACAGGCATTTACACCTCCCGTTCCGCCCAAATGATTTTTATCGACACGCCCGGCGTTCACGTCCCCAAAACCGCTTTGGGCAAATACATGTGTAAGGCGGTAGACGCCGCCGCAAAGGACGCCGACGCAGTAGTCATTGTGCTAGACGCAACTAAACGGCTTACCGAATCGGACACCGCTTTTATAGAAAAGCAATGCGCGCGCCCCGCACCCGTCTATGTAGCCGTCAACAAAACCGACCTTGCCGGGTTCGAAACAACGTATCCGATTTTATCGCGCCTTTCGCCCCTTTTGCAGCCCGCAGAGGGCAGGGCGGCAGTCAAAGAAATCATTCCCGTTTCGGCAAAAACGGGCGAAAATTTAGATAAGCTTAGGCAATATTTATTAGCCGAATTGCCGCCAGGCCCGCAGTACTATCCGTCCGACCAGCTTACCGATAAATCCGTCCGCTATCAAATATGCGAAATAATCCGCGAAAAAGCGTTGTACCACCTGCACGAAGAAATTCCGCACGGCATCGGCGTTGCGGTACAGAAAATGGAAGAATCGCACAACTTTGCCTCCGTAGAGGCGGATATTGTTACCGAAAAGGATTCGCACAAGCTAATCATAATCGGCGAAAACGGCAGCATGCTAAAAACAATCGGCGAAAAAGCGCGCCTGGATATTCAGCGCATGCTAGATAAAAAAGTTTATTTAAAGCTGTTTGTAAAAGTACGCAAAGACTGGCGCAACAAAAAAAACTACCTAGAAGATATACTTAATGGATAATGGATAATGGAAAATGGAGAATGTCGGCTAAGGATTTAAAATTAACAGCCTTAAAAAAATTCCCCTCTTTGAGGGGTGGCAACGAAGTTGACGGGGTGGAAAGAAAAGCCTATACTCCCAAAACACGAAGAACAAACAACCCATTGCAGCCGACAGGCGGACGGGGTGGAAAGAAAACTCCTACATATTTACACATGCGCATACACATACTACATACACTATAATATACCCCTCACAAAGGAGAAATGCACCTATGCGCAACAAAAAAAACGACCCTCAAACACCCCAAACCGCCCTCTTAGCGTGGAATATGTTCCGCGAAACAGGCGAGGCGGGCTACTATATGCTGTATCATCGGCTAAAAAATCAAGAAAAGGAGTAACCCCTTGCAGACCCTACGGCATACGGCCATCGTTACCAAAGCGGCCGATTATAAAGAATACGATAAGCTTATCCGTCTTTTTACCGTAGACGGCGGAATTATCACAGCGGCGGTAAAAGGCGTAAAAAAACCAAACGCCAAGCTAAAACCCGCCGCACAGCCCTTTGCCTTTTGCGAATTTGTACTAACCCAAAACAACGGCTTTAACACCGTTACGGGCGCAAGCCCGATAGAAAGCCTGTTTGCCCTTACATACGACCCCCTCCGCTTTATCGCCGCAAGCATTATGCTGGAAGCCGCCGATATTGCCGTTTCGTCCATGCCCGCACCCGCGCTGTTCGTATATCTGTTAAAGGTATTCCGCGCCGTGCTGTATCAAAACAAAGACCCCTTCGCCGCCGCCGCGTTATTTATAGCGCGCGCATTGCAACACGCAGGCTACGGCGAGGTTAGCGGCATTCCCAAAGCGCAAACTCCCGAAACACTGCCCGAAATTTCCCCCGAAGAACACACGGCGGCAAAGCTGTTAAAAAAAGCCGCCGCACTGTTCGAGCAATACTTGCAGCAAAAGCTAAATTCCGCTCTGTTACTCTAAAAAGGAAAGCACCTATGACCACCGAAAATCTTTTAAGTACCTACGGTATCCAAAACGCACCGCCCGTTTATTACGGCACAGACGCATTAAAGGCACTGCGCGAGCTTACGCGCGGCAACAGCGTTTTAGTGGTATCAGACGAAAATTCGATTCGCGCGGGCGCGTTAAGCTTAGCGCACATCGCCGTATGCGATACGGTAATTTTTGACGGCGCGGTTTTCGCGGACGAAAAATCGGTTAATCAAGTGCGCCAAAGCCTGCAAGAATGCGACCTAATCGTGGCAGTAGGTTCTAAAACCGTTACCGACATTGCCAAATACGCGGCGGCGGCAGAGGAGCTGCCCTTTATATCCGTACCTACTTCCGCATCTAGCGGAACCTACGTTTCCGAGTTTGCCGAACTAAATCTGCAAAAGAAAAAGCGCGCCGTTAAATGCCGCGCCGCCGCCGCTGTCGTTGCGGATTCAAGCATTCTGCTAAAAAGCCCCGCAATGTTAAAGGCGGCAGGGCTTGCCGTACTCATGGCGTTAGCGGCCGAAAGCATAGAACGCCGCGCAGGCGCACTCATTTACAGCGGCGACTTCGGCGCGGGGCAAGCCGCGCAGGCACAAACGGGCGAGCTGCGCACGGCGGCGGCATGCTTTAAAGAAGTCGGACTTAATTCGCTAAACTCCGATAAGGGCATGCTTGCGTTATTCGGCGCGTTATGCGCGGCGCAAAGCCATAAAGAAAACACACCAGGTTCGGCAGGCTTTACCGATTCGGCAAAGCTAATTGCTAATTTTTTCAGCGCGGTAACCCCCGATGCCCAACGCGGCTGCGAGGGCGAAACGCTAGGGCTTAGCTTACATATCGTGCGCAGCCTAATCCCTGCTTTGTGTTCGCGCATCCGTTCACGCATCAGCCTTACGCCTTCGTTTTCTTTCAAAGCGTGGGAGCAAAAAATAAACGCCGTGTATCCTGCCGCAATCGCGGCTGATATCGTCGCGGCAGAAAAAAAATCTAAATACAAAAGCGCAGAGCAGCGTCAAAAGCGTATCGCGTCCGTGTACGCGCACGCGCCCGCATTTTTAAAGCAGCTTAGCGCGTTCGACGCCTTTGACGCGTGGTTTTCGCTATACGAACGCGAGGGGGGAATTACCGCCTATAAAAAACTAGGCTTTACCGTATCCCTAGTTAAAAACGCGGCGTTATTTGCAAAAGATATGACGGACGGCTTTTCGTTTTTACAGCTAGCGTCCGACTTAAATATCGTAGCCGAATGGCTAAAAACTTTTAAAGTTTAGTATTGACTTTTATATAGATGTATGATAAAATTAAACGGTAAGGAGAATGTTATGATTAAAATAATGAACGGCAACCTCTTAGAAAGCGGGGCAGAAGTAATTTGCCATCAGGTTAATTGCAAAGGCGCAATGGACGCAGGCATTGCAAAGCAAATCAAAATCAAATACCCAAAGGTGTTCGAGGTTTACCAAAAGGTCTGCGCCGATGCGGGGTACGACCACGCAAAGCTGTTAGGAACCATTTGCGACGTCCCCGTCGAAAAAGGCAAAAACAGCCTAATTATCTGCAACCTGTTCGGCCAAGATAACTATCAAGGCAGCGGCTTTTGCTTTACCGATTACAACGCCTTACGCGCCGCACTGGAAAAAGTAAAAGAAAATCACGGCAACAAAAAAATCGCCCTGCCGTACCGCATGTCCTGTTCGCTTGCAGGCGGCGACTGGCGCGTAGTAGAAGAAATCATCCTAGATGCCTTCGGCAACGATTGCGACGTAACCATCTACCGCATGAAGTAAACTGACAACTGACAACTGACGATTGACAAATTATTGCTATTTATTTTATTTAATAATTTTAGCCGAAATTTGTCAGTTGTCAGTTGTCAATAAAAACCCCCGTAGGGACGGGGTGGAAAGAAAAGCCAATAATTCTCCATTCCCCATTAAAGAAAAATAACCCATACACAAAAGCCTGACGGAAAAAAACACTTGACAAAAAAAGCAAAACTTCTATGTATCGCAGTAGCCGCAGTATTTATAGCAGCAGTCTTGTTTTTGTGCGTACTGCTGCACGAGTTAGGCCACGCACTGGCGATATGGATTTCGGGCGGACGGATAGAAAATTTTTCGCTTGCGTTTTTTAACGCATACGTTACCACCTCAACCGAATTTACACCCGCCGCATATGCGTGGATTATTATATCGGGCACGCTTTTACCGCTATGTATTTTTATAGCGGTTATGCTTTTTTACCGCCCCAACAAAAAATTTACTAAACCCCGTACAAAGCTTTTTTACAACTTCGCGTTTATCATATTCGCCGTGTTTTTTATCAGCCAAATACTCCCGTGGATGTTTTTAATAGGCCCTGTAACGCACGACCCCGTCATGCTTATCGATTCCTTAAAAATTCATCCGCTATCGGTTGCGTTTACCGCGCTAGCGGTATTTGTCGGGCTAATCGCGCTGTTAACCGTTAAAAAGCTGCCGCAACGCTTTATGCAAGCCTTGCGCGAAAACATGCCGCTACAACCCGAAAATCCTCCCGCCCAACTTGAACAAACCCCAAACCCCGAACAACCTCCCGCACAGTTTGAACAACCCCCTCAACCCGAAAATCCTCCCGCCCAACCCCAATCCACCCCCAACCCTCAACCCCAAAACCTGCCCAAACCCGCCACGCCCAAAAAACGCCTACTATCACGCCTTATTGCCGCAATAGCCGCCTCCGTACTAACCCTAACAGGCATATTCAGCTGCATAGCATATACCTACCGTCCCGCATTTTCCTACTCATGGAAAGATATAACGCAAAACAGCAGTTTTGTGGGCGGCGAATACGGTTACGGCAGCGGCGGCTTTTTTTATCCTATAAAAAAAGCCGACACGTATTCTGTACAAATAAATATGACAACAGGCGATTTTGTTACGGTTATTGTAGTGGGCGTAAATTCCACTCCACGCTACGCCGTAGTTACAGCAAAAAACAAGATTAACTTAAAATTGAATGTATACGCAATTGAAAAGGATTCTATCTCTATACATTTATACTTCTTGCATAACTTATACGCGTTCGAACACAATTTTGATTTTTACATAAGCTATTATGAAAATATATTGATTACCCCCACTTCTAAAAGGTATTTCGAATCCCTTAAAACCGTCTACAAACCCACAGGCGGCAGCATGCGCGCCAAATTCACCCTCCGCATCCGCTAATAATTGAACTGACAACTGACAACTGACAACTTACAAATTACGGCTAAGAATTTAAAACACACCGCAGAAAAATTCCCCTCTTGAGGGGTGGACGCGAAGCGGACGGGGTGGAAAGAACGCCTATACCCCCAATCAGTCAATACAAAAAGAAAACCCCATACCCCCAATCACACAACAAAAACAAAACCCTACCAGATAAAAATTCCTTTAATTAAAATTTCCGCGTTAAAATGTTTGCTTTTATTCAATATGTTTGGTATAATCTCATAGGAAAATAAATTTTTTACAAGGAGAACACAGTAATAATGTCAAAGAAGTTCGTATTCATGTTTAGCGAAGGCAACGAAACCCAACGGGAGCTTTTGGGCGGCAAGGGCGCAAACCTTGCAGGAATGACCAATTTAGGTATGCCCGTCCCTCCGGGATTTATCGTTTCTACGGAAGCGTGCGCGCAGTACACCAAAGACGGCAAGGCCATCAACGAGGACATCAAAAAACAAATTTTTGAATGTATGGAAAGGCTAGAAAAGCAAATGAACAAAAAGTTCGGCGACCCTGCCGACCCGCTGCTTGTTGCGGTACGTTCAGGTTCACGCGCCTCCATGCCCGGCATGATGGACACCATTTTAAACTTAGGGCTTAACGACCAATCGGTAGAGGGCTTAGCCAAAAAAACGGGCAACCCGCGTTTCGCCTACGATTCGTACCGCCGCTTTATTCAAATGTTTTCCGACGTAGTTATGGAGCAGAAAAAAGAGGTCTACGAACATCTGTTAAAAGAAATCAAAAACAAAAAGGGCGTCAAGCACGACACCGAATTAACAGCGGACGATTTAAAAGAAATCGTAAAGCTGTACAAAGATAACTACAAAAAAAATCAAGGCAAAGAATTCCCCCAAGACCCCAAAGAGCAACTTATCGCGGCAACCAAAGCGGTTTTCCGTTCGTGGGACAACCCCCGCGCCAACACCTACCGTTTCGATAACGGCATTCCGTACGAGTGGGGAACAGCCGTCAACATCCAATCTATGGTGTTCGGCAATAAAGGCGAAACCTCCGGTTCGGGCGTAGCGTTTTCGCGCAACCCCTCCACAGGCGAAAAAGTGCTGTACGGCGAATACTTAATGAACTGCCAAGGCGAAGACGTAGTTGCAGGTATCCGCACCCCCATGAAAATCTCCGCGTTAGAGCAGCAAAACCCCCAAATTTACAAAGAGTTTGTTTCCTACACGCAAAAGCTTGAAAAGCATTATAAATTTATGCAAGACATGGAGTTTACCATCGAAGAGGGCAAACTGTACATGCTGCAAACGCGCAACGGCAAATGCACCGCCGCCGCCGCGTTAAGAATTGCCGTAGACCTAGTTAAAGAGGGCATGATAGACGAAAAGCAAGCGCTGTGCGGCATCGACCCCAAATTATTAGACGCATTGCTGCATCCGCAATTTGTTGCCAAAGATTTAGCGGCGGCAAAACCTATCGGCAAAGGCTTAGACGCCTCTCCTGGCGCGGCAGCGGGCAAAATCGTATTTACTGCCGAAGCGGCTGTCGAATGGAATAAAAAAGGCGAAAAGGTAGTTTTGGTACGTTCGGAAACCAGCCCTGAGGATATCGAGGGCATGAAAATCGCGCAAGGCATTCTTACCTCTACGGGAGGCAACACCAGCCACGCCGCCGTTGTTGCGCGCGCTATGGGCATTTGCTGCGTAGTCGGCTGCGGAGAATTATTCGTAGACGAGCACGCCAAAAAAGCTACTTTGGGCGGCAAAACATTCAACGAGGGCGATGTTATCAGCCTAAACGGTTCTACGGGACAAATTTACGATTGCTTACTGCCTACCCAAAGCGTAGACATTCCTACGCTGTTAGCAGGCGACTTCGGCACGATTATGAAGTGGACGGATAAATACCGCGCCATTCAAGTGCGCACCAACGCGGACACACCCGCCGACACCAAGCAAGCCGTAGGCTTCGGCGCAGAGGGGATAGGCCTAACGCGCACCGAGCATATGTTCTTCGAGGCAGACCGCATCATGGCAATGCGCGAAATGATAGTAGCCAAAACCGTCGAGGCCAGAAAAGCCGCGCTTTCCAAATTACTGCCCATGCAGAAAAAAGACTTTAAAGAAATTTACCTTGCCTTAGAGGGCAAGCCTGCCACCATCCGTTTCTTAGATCCGCCGCTGCACGAGTTTGTGCCGCACTCCGACGACGACATCAAAAAGCTTGCCAAAGAGCTTAAAATCACGTTTGAAGAGCTTAAAAACACGGTGGAATCGCTGCGCGAATTCAACCCGATGTTAGGGCATCGCGGACTGCGCCTAGCCGTAACGTACCCCGAAATTGCCGAAATGCAAACTACGGCGGTTATCGAGGCGGCGTTAGAAGTCAACAAAGAAAAAGGTTGGAACATCGTCCCCGAAATTATGATACCGCTAGTCTGCGAAGTTAAAGAATTAAAATATGTCAAAGACTATGTGGTTAAAACCGCCGATGCGATTATCGCAAAATCTAAGCAAAAGCTTACCTACCAAGTCGGCACCATGATAGAAATTCCCAGAGCCTGCATTTTGGCTAACAAAATCGCCGAAGAGGCCGAATTCTTCTCTTTCGGAACCAACGACCTTACGCAAATGACGTTCGGGTTCTCACGCGACGACGCGGGTAAATTCTTAGACTACTACTACAATAAAAAGATTTTCGAATTCGACCCGTTCGGCAAAATAGACTTTGACGGCGTAGGCGAGTTGGTTAAAATGGCGGTAGAAAAAGGAAAATCCGTGCGCAAAAACCTTAAAATCGGTATCTGCGGCGAACACGGCGGCGACCCCGAATCGGTAGTATTCTGCCACAACATCGGGCTGTCGTATGTATCTTGTTCTCCGTACCGCGTCCCGATTGCGCGTTTAGCGGCGGCGCAAGCCAACATCAAAAATCCCAGAAAATAAAAGGCTGACGCACCCTTTAGCTTTTATTTTAACCCGTATATTTCTTCAAGGATTAAGCAGATTTTTGCTTAATCCTTGTATGGGCTATAAACCATGAAAAATTTTTTGCAAACCACACACGAAATCGAGCGGCAGTTTCTTTCGCCCTTTGCATGCCAAGCCGTACACACTAAGGGCAGAAAAGTTCCGCAGCCAAGCGATGGCTTGCGCACCGAATTTCAGCGCGACCGCGACCGCATTGTACACTCTAAGGCGTTTCGCCGCTTAAAGCACAAAACCCAAGTGTTTTTAGCACCCGAGGGCGACCACTACCGCACGCGCTTAACGCACACGTTGGAGGTAAGCCAAATCGCGCGCACCGTTGCACGCGCATTGCGGCTTAACGAGGACTTATGCGAGGCGATTGCACTGGGGCACGACTTAGGGCACACCCCCTACGGGCACGCGGGCGAAAAGGTACTCAACCGCTTTACGCCGTTTGCGCACAACATCCAGTCCCTGCGCACGGTAGACTGCTTAGAGTGCGGCGGTGCGGGGCTTAACTTAACAAGCGAGGTACGTGACGGCATTTTAAACCACACCTCCAAAGGCAAACCCGCCACCTTAGAGGGCCATGTAGTAGCGTGGGCAGACCGTATCGCCTACATAAACCACGATATAGACGACGCGCTGCGCGCAGGCGTACTCAAAACAAAGGATATACCCAAAGTCTATATAGATGCGTTCGGCGCAAGCCATTCAAAGCGTATCAACAGTATGATTTTGGATATAATTTATTTTAGCGATGCGCAAAATTTCGTGTGCCCGTCGCCCGAAAAAGCCGAATTAATAAACGCCCTGCGCGAATTTATGTTTCAGCGCGTATACACCTCAGGCGAGGCCAAGCAAGAAGAAAAAAAAGCAGAAGACATGCTAGCCTACCTATACGAATATTACCTAAACAACCTAGATAAAATCCCTAAATCCATTCGGGAATTAGACAGCACAAAAGAGCAAAAGGTATGCGATGTAATTTCTATGATGAGCGACCGCTACGCCGTTAAGGTGTACGGAGAGCTTACCGTCCCCAAAGGATGGAGCAAGCTGTAAACGGAGAAAACGCACCATAAACACAAGAAACAATTTTTATGACGAACTGCTGGCAAAAACCGATATCGTAAAGCTGATATCGGAATATGTGCCGCTAGAAAAGCGCGGCGCGTCCTACTGGGGCTGCTGCCCGTTTCACCACGAAAAAACGCCCTCCTTTTCGGTGCATAACGAAAAACAGTTTTATCACTGTTTCGGATGCCGCGAAAGCGGAAACGCCTTCACGTTTATCAAAAAAATCGAAAACGTAGAATTCGGCGACGCTCTTAAAATACTAGCCAAACGCGCAGGTTTAGAAATCCCGCAAAGGGACGGCTTTAAAAAAGACGACGCCGACACCCTTAAAAGAAAAGAGCGGCTGTACGCACTCATGCGCGAGGCGGCGCGGCACTACCACGAAAACCTGTCTAAGCCCGAAGCCGCCGCCGCAAAAGCGTATCTATCACAGCGCGGCATAAGTGGCAGTTTGATTACTAAATTCGGCTTAGGGTATTCTCTCAACGGTTCAGAAATGCTTACGCACCTAGGTTCAAAAGGCTATACAGACGCCGAAATGAAAGACGCAGGCATTTTAGCCGTCAGCGAAAACGGCACATACGATGTTTTCTACGACCGTCTTATCGTACCCATCATCAACCAGTTCGGCGAGGTAGTCGCATTCGGCGGCAGAACGCTTATCAAAAACCCCGATTTTGCTAAGTACCGCAACTCCTCTCAAACCCTGATATTCGACAAAAGCAAAACACTCTACGCCGTAAACCTATTGCAAAAGCAAAAGCAAAAACAGCGCGCCGTACCGTACATTATTTTGTGCGAGGGCTACATGGACGTTATCGCCCTACACGCCTACGGCTTTGATACGGCAGTAGCCAGCATGGGTACGTCGCTAACCTACGCCCAAGCCAAGCAGCTAAAAAACTTTGGCACCAACCGCGTCTACATCAGCTACGACGGCGATACGGCAGGGCAGAGGGCAGCATTGCGCGGCCTAGACATCTTAGACGAAACGGGGCTTAACGTGCGCGTAATTATTATGCCCGACGGCATAGACCCCGACGACGCGGTACGCAAGCACGGCGCGGCATACTATCAAAAACTCTTAGACCAAGCCCTGCCGCTGCCCGCGTTTAAAATCGAAACGCTTAAAAAACAGTACGATTTAACCGACAGTCAGCAAAAGGCACAATTCGCCGTCGAGGCGGCAAAGGTGGCAAAGGCGCTTACAAACCCCGTCGAGCAAGAGGATTATTTAAAGCTTATCCAAACGCTTACGGGCTATTCGTTAGAAACGCTGTACCGCCAAACCGAAATCGCGCCGCCGCCTCTGCGCACCGAAACACAAGCCGAAGAAAAATCGGCAGAAGCACCAAGCAAAATAAGCGCGGCAAAGCAGTTTGTGTTAGCGGCAGTTGCAGCAAATAAGCCCTATGTTGATTACTCCGCAAGCTTTGATTTTCTTACCGATGAATTTTCCCGCACAGCGATTACGTACTTTTTAACCAACCGCAAAGAAAAGCAAGAAAGCACGGCAAGCCTGTACGAAATGATTGACGAAACGTTTTGGCCCAGCTTAGGCGAAATCCAACATTACCCCTTTACCAAAGGCAACGACACACAAAAATACTATACCGATTGCGTGTACGAATTAAAAAGAACTGCCCTACAAGCCGAACACGAATATTTAACAAGGCTTGCCGAAAAAACATCTGTTCCAAGCGAAAAGCTTGCAGCACTACAAAAAATCCAAGAAATAAACCTAAAAATTCAACAACTGAAACACGGCGGTGAGGAATGAATAAAAAAGAAAAAAAAGTAAAAGAAGTAAAAGAAGTTAAAAAAACCCCGCAGCCCGACGCACTGCAAACAGCGGCGGCGGCGTTAATCGAGCGCGGCAAAGCATCGGGCAAGCTAACCTATACAGAGGTTTCCGATAACGTGCCTGCGGATTTTGCCACGCAGCCCGAAAAATTAGAAGAAGTAATTTCTTTACTGGAAAAAGCGGGCATCGAAATCGTAAAGGCGTACCCCGAATCCATTCTGGGCGAAAAAATCATTAAAGAAATCGAACGCCTAGTTAAAATCGGGCGCACGCGTCAGCTTACGTATGACGAGGTAGGCGAAAAACTGGTAGTAGAATGCGAGGCAAACGCCGCCCAAATGGAAGAGGTTTATAAAATCTTATCCGACCAAAAAGTCGAAATTATCGACACGCAAATCGATTTAGCCAAAGACGATTCCATAGAGCAGCTGTTAAACAACGAGGTCAACATAGACGACCCCGTAAAGGTATACCTAAAAGATATCGGCAAAGTGCCGCTGCTTTCTATGGACGAAGAAATCGAGCTTGCCAAACGCATGGGCGAGGGCGACGAGGCATCCAAACAACGCCTGTCAGAGGCAAATCTGCGCCTAGTCGTATCGATTGCCAAACGCTACGTCGGGCGCGGAATGCTGTTTTTAGACCTTATCCAAGAGGGCAATTTAGGGCTTATGAAAGCGGTTGATAAATTTGATTACACCAAAGGTTTCCGCTTTTCCACCTACGCAACGTGGTGGATTCGCCAAGCCATCACCCGCGCAATTGCCGACCAAGCGCGCACCATCCGCATACCCGTTCATATGGTAGAAACCATCAACAAGCTAATCCGCGTAACGCGCAAGCTGGTGCAAGAGCTAGGGCGCGACCCCACACCCGCCGAAATCGCCAAAGAAATGGTCATTACCGAAGAGCGCGTGCGCGAAATACAACGCATCGCCCTAGACCCCGTATCGTTGGAAACGCCCATCGGCGAAGAAGAAGATAGTTCGCTAGGCGATTTTATAGAAGACGAAAAAGCCGACGCCCCGCAAGACGCCGCCTCCTTTACGCTGTTAAAAGAGCAGCTAGTGCTAATTTTAGACACGCTTACCCCGCGCGAAGAAATGGTGCTGCGCCTGCGCTACGGCATCGAGGACGGCCACCCGCGCACCTTAGAGGAGGTAGGCAGAGAATTCGGCGTAACGCGCGAGCGTATCCGCCAAATCGAGGCTAAGGCTTTGCGCAAGCTGCGGCACCCTTCGCGCAGTAAAAAGCTGCGGGATTATATCGATTGAAAGCCCGTATAGAAAAAATTTGTTCGTTGATTACACCCGCTAAAACCCTGGCCGATATCGGCTGCGATCACGGAAAAGTATCCGAGTATATCGTGCGCAGGGGCCTGGCCGAAACCTTAATCGTCAACGATATTTCGTCCGCGTCGCTGCAAAAAGCCCAAACGCGTCTTAGCCGCATTCCGCACCAAACTGCCGTAGTGTACGCATGCTGCGACGGTGCACAGCTTACAGCGCACCCCATAGACTGCGCCGTAATCGCGGGCTTCGGCGGCAGAACACTCTTGCGCATCATACAAAGCCTTCTGCCGCCCGCAGCGGTGCTAGCCCCGCAAAACTTTCAAGACGGCCTGCGTCGCGGCATAACCGAACTAGGCTACACCATTCAAACCGACTGCCTAGTCACCGACAACAAAAAACCCTACCAAATCCTACGAATAGCAAGGATAACTGACAACGGATAACTTACAAATCATTACTATTTATTTTCTAAAAAAAACCCCAAAAAAATTCCCTCACTGATTGCATATAAGAAAAAACCGTTAAAAAATTCCCCTCTTGAGGGGTGGCAACGAAGTTGACGGGGTGGAAAGAAAAAAATCAAAAAAAACCGAAGAAAAATTCCCCTCTTGAGGGGTGGACGCGTTAGCGGACGGGGTGGAAAGAAAAGCCCATCCCCCCACAACAATTCGTCAGTCGTCAGTTGTAGTTCAATAAAATTGTAAACTATCAATAAAAAGGAGACCCCCTCATGCCCGTCGTACAAGACGTACTAACTCTCATAGAAACCCTTGCGCCCTTGCAAAATGTCTTTAAAGACGAATACGACAACATAGGCTTACTGCTAGGCAACCGCAACGCCCCCCTAACAAAGGTTTTGCTATGCCTAGACGTAACCGAAAGCGTAATTTCCGAAGCAATTCAACACGGCGCACAGCTTATCGTATCGCATCACCCCTTTATCTACGCGCCGCTTAAAGCCATCACAACCGATACCCCTACGGGGCGCAGCATCTTAGCCGCTGCCAAAGCAAACCTCAACGTATACTCCGCACACACCAACCTAGACTTTTCGGCAAACGGCATCAACGACTTTCTAGCGCAATGCTTACAGCTTAAAAACATTTTGCCGCTTATGCCGTACATCTCCCAAACCGAAGGCGCCGGCCGCGTAGGAGACTTGCCCGCCGCCGTCCCCGCCGCCGCACTTGCACAAACGCTTGCACAGCTGCTAGGCGATGCGCATATTAAAATTGCAGGCAATCCCGATGCACTTATCCGCCGCGCTGCCGTACTAAACGGCGGCGGCGGCGGCGATACAACCTATATCGATAAAGCCATGCAGCACCGCGCAGATTGCCTTATCACGGCAGACGTAAAGCACCATGTCGCGCTGTACGCCCGCGAACAAGGCTTTACCGTAATAGAACCGCAGCACTACACCACCGAGCATATCTACATCGCCAAGCTGCGCACACTGCTGCACGCCGCATGCAAAACCGCAAAGCTACACGTAGAAATTCTGCAAGCCCTTACCGAAACCAACCCTAAAATATAGGGTATGAAAAAATTTTCACCTGATAAAGGAGTACTAAAATTATGCCAAATTTAAAGCCCTTGTTAGATTATCAAAATCTTGATATCGAGCTAAAAAGAATTCATTTAGAAATCGAACGGCACCCGGACGCCGCCCGCCTAAAAAAAACCAAATCCGAGTTTTCTGCGGCAAAAACCTCCGTTTCCGATTCCGAAGAATCGGCGGGGCATATTTTATCGTTTCTCCAAAACGCGCAAAAGTTTTACGAAGAAGCCGAAACAAAAACCGCAGAGCTGCTTGCTAGCTTAGAAACCTTGCCCGAAGACGATGTAGACGGCAGACGCAGTATTTTATCGCAGCTAGAATCCTTGCGCGACCGCCTTGCAAACCTAGAAAAAAGGGTAGGCGACCGCCGCAAAAAATCCGAGTCTGCCGTGCGCACCTACCGCGAGGCGCAAGAAAAAGGCAAAAAAATGAAAAACGCCTACGCGCAAGTCAAAGAACGCCTAGACGCGTTCTGCAAGGTTCAAGAGCCTAAAATCAATCAGCTTACCCAACAATTAGACGCAGCGCGCGCGGCAGTAGACCCCGCGCTTATGGAACGCTATACGGCATTAGCGGCCGATAACAAATACCCGCCGCTTGTCGAGGCGCGTTCCTCCGACGGCGGCAAAACCTTTAACTGCTTAGGCTGCGGGCTTTCGCTGTCGCAATCCGCCAAATCCGCCCTCACCGAAAGCGGCTTTTGCGCTTGCGAAACGTGCCGCCGCATGATTTATAAAGCATAAGGAGTTCTTAACCATGAAAATAACCAAAGCCGTTATTCCTTGCGGCGGAATGGGCACACGCTTTCTGCCCATCACCAAAGCCGTCCCCAAAGAAATCCTGCCCGTAATCGATACGCCCGTTTTAGGGCACATCGTTTCAGAGGCTATCGATTCAGGGTTAACCGATATTTTAATCGTTTTAGGAAAAGGCAAAGAGGCCATTCGGCACTACTTTACGCCCGACCCCGATTTAGAACAAAAAATGCGCGATTCGGGCAAAGCCGAATTTGCCGATATCCTACATAAAATCGGACGCGGCGCACGCATCACCTTTGCTACGCAAAAGCAGCCCTTAGGCAGCGGCGATGCCGTGCTATACGCAGAAGAATTTTGCGGCGCGCAGCCGTTTTGCTTAGCGTGGGGGGACGATTTAATTTACGCAAAAAACCCCGTTATGGGTCAGCTTGCACAGGTGTACAGCCAATACGGAAAAAATGTCTTAGGCGTTCAAACCGTTTTAGACGATACCATTGTCAAATACGGCGTTGCCGACATCAGCGGCGCAAACCAAAATCCGCAAGACCGCGTATACAAAACCCGCGCCATTATCGAAAAACCCCCGCTAGACAAACTCCCGTCGCGCTTAGCCGCACTAGGGCGCTACGTCTTAACACCCGAAATCTTTAACGTTATCCGCCGCACCCCGACAGGCAAAGGCGGCGAATTGCAGCTTACCGATTCGCTAAATATATTAGCAGGCGGGGGCAAGGTAGTTTCTTACGATTTTATCGGCAAACGCTACGACATGGGCGACAAACTAGGTTCGGTCTGCGCCATAGTAGACTACGCCGCCCGTTCCCCCGATTTCGGCAGCGCTTTCAAAAACTGGCTTTCAGCATGGATAAATTCTTAAAACGCATGGGGTCTTGACAAGCATGGTATAATAGTAATATAGGATGTTATTTAATGCACAATGCACAATGTCGGCTAAGGATTTAAAATAATTACCGCTAAAAAATTCCCCTCTTTGAGGGGTGGACGCGTCAGCGGACGGGGTGGAAAGAAGGAACAAACAACCCCATTGCTGCGAAAGCTAGACGGGGCGGAATGGAAAGAACGCAGAGGAACTTGACAAGCATGATATAATAAAAATATACGGGGTAGAAAGAAAAAATACATAAAAAAAACAGATGCAAAAAGGATGCAAAAAGGATGCAAAAAAACCTCCAAAACGCCATAACCTTTCTGCCGTACAACACGGCCGTATCGCTTTATTCAGCGGCAAATATTATAGTTAAAACACCGCCGCCCGCCGTCCAAACCCCCAACCCAAATTTCCAAACGTATCAGCTTATAGACCGCGCATTCACGCACTTTTTTTCACAAAACATCTATCTTTCTTCCTTAGAACTCCCCGACAACGTATTCGATGCTTGCTTGCAGCACGTCCTTAAAGGCGGCGCAAAAATTCTCATAGACGCGGCGCGCACATTAGCAGAAGTAGGCAGGTTCGACGTAAAACACCGCCTCAGCCCCATTATGTACCTGCACCAAAACGGCTTGCTGTCAAACAGCCAAATCGCGGGCGGCATATATTTAGATAAAGACGATGTAGACCTTATGGTGCAAGAAAACGCGCGGCTTATCCTAACACCGTCTTTCGATGCAGGGCGCGGCAACGGCATACCGCCATTGCGCATGTACCTAGAACGCGGGCTTAAAATACATTTAGGCACTATGGATAACACCTTCAACGCCGCCGCCGATATCCTCTACGAAGCCCAAATCCTGCGCCTACTAGTAAACGGTTCTATGTGCGCCCCCATCATAACCCAAGCCGAATTACAGCCCCTAATAACAGGCTCAGCGTTTCCAACACAGGAGGAATAAGCTTTAATGTCTTCGCCGCCCCCCAAACAAGACTTCGAATACCAAGCGCAGCATTCGCCCACAATCAGCTTTAACAAATTTTACGCGCTTGCCGAAAATAACCGAATGGCAGGCAAAGCGTTTAAAATTTATGCCAAAGTAATGCTGCTTGCCGTGCCGCTTATTATGTGGCCCTTATTTATATATACCGTAATCAAAGGCGAATTTTCATTAGATAATACCTTAGGCGCGCTGCTTATAACTTGCACGGCTACGTTAATTGTAGTTTTATCGGCGTTCGGAATGTGGGGTAAGTTTTTAAAATTTGCAGAAAAAGTGTCCGATTCAGAAACGGCAGCCGACGTGGCAGAAGCGGCAAAAAGTGCCGCCGCCTTAGACGCGTTGCATAAAATCACCAAAATAGACCTGCGCCTTTCACCCGATTTATTGCGTATCAGCACAGTCGGCATAACCGTGCGAATCGGCGGAAGCTCAAGGTATTTTTCTTGCTACGAATTAATAACGGCGCGCATTGTGCCAAATGCGCAGACGTTTAGCCTATATTTAGTTTTTCGAGTAAACGGCTTATACCGTTATAAATTTACTAAACTGCCGCTTTCAATTTTAACCGATTTAAAATCGGCGTTAGCCGCACAATCGTACCATAGATGCACGGTAACCGAAATTTCCGCGCAAAAAGAAATAAAACAGCTAAACAAAACCTTTCGAAAAGCCGCTAAGCAACAACCAAAACCCAGCGGCTTAGGCTCACACTTTGTTTTGCCGCTTGTTTTCGGCGTCATTTTTACAGCAATGAGTGTTTTATTTACGCTGGCTGTCGCCTCAGACGGCTTTTCCCAATTTACGCATATAGATATTTTAAGCACCTTCGTTTCCGAGCAGCCGTTGATAGGCGTAATTTTGTTTTTTATGGTAGGCATATACTTATTAACCACAGCCGTATCAGGTCTGTTCAACGCGCTAATTAAATATATAAAACTCAAGCATTTTTCTTGACAAGCCTTCCGCACTTGCGGTATAATCTATCTTGCACATGCGAGGGTGGCGGAACTGGCAGACGCGCACGTTTGAGGGGCGTGTGGGCAACCGTATGGGTTCAAGTCCCATCCTTCGCACCACAATAAAAAGGGCTAAGTTTTAGTAAAAGCTTAACCCTTTTTGCATAGATTATTCAATTTTTTTCACACCTCATAACCACTGTGCCATTTTTTGCCCGCACGTCTATTACACGCCACACCTAATTATCCGAATTTAAAAGCACAACCTTTTTATTAAACAATTCTATTTGATTTTTTTCAAATTCCGTAGTAACATGACTGTAAATATTTGAGCCTATGGGCGACATAGAGCGCAAAAACGAAAATGTCCAGTTCCTTTTTAAGGTCAATTCAACGATAAGTAAATCATATTTTAATCCCTAAAATGCCACAGTTTTCGGTAATTTGGCTCTTTTAGACAAAGGCCGATAAAAAGATACCCGACTAATAAACAATGTGCGACCACGGGTAAACTGTGGCGCGTTTTTGATTATGTAGGTGTATATAAAATAAATTTTTGAAAAAGCGTAATGCAAAGTGTCGCTAATATTGCGGCATTTTATTTTTGATAACAGAAAATTTATTGAGCAAAGGCTCAATATTGTTTGACAATATTTTTTCAAAATGCTATTATGTATTTGAGCAAAAGTTCAATGTGGAGGTATTATGAAAAAAATTGCAATAATCGGGGCAGGTGTATCGGGCTTGGTTGCCGGTATATATGCCCGAAAAGCCGGCTTTGAAACAGAAATCTACGAACAGCATTCTATTGCCGGCGGGCAATGTACGGGTTGGACACGCGAGGGTTATCATATTGACGGTTGTATTCATTGGCTAAGAGGAACAAAAAGAAACGGCGGAACATTCAATAGTCTTTGGCACGATACAAACGCGCTTAATGACGATATAGAAATAATAAGACACGATAGTTTTGGTGTTTTTGAATTAGACGGACAACAAATCAACTTATGCAATAGTCTTGAAAATTTTAGAGAACAATTATTAACGCTATCACCAAATGACGAGTATGAGATTGATATTTTATGCGATTACTTAAAACAATTAGGAAATGTTGAAGCTCCAAAATATGCCGTTGACCTTATGAATATAAAAGAATTATTTGCTATGCTTAAAATAAGCGGCAAATCATTTAAGCTAATGAGAAAACTAAAAATATCGTCAGTAGAGTATGCAAAAAAATTTAAGCACCCTTTAATTCAAGCAATGATTAAAAGTTTTATTACTCTATCGGAAGATGCTTCAATAAGTTCATTCATTGTAAGTTATGCATCTTTTTTACACGATAATGCGGGTGTGCCGAAAGGCGGCTCACTAAAAATGGCTCAAAGAATGAAAAATAAGTATCTTGAATTGGGTGGCAAATTGTTTCTTAATACTTCTGTGCATTCAATATCCGTTGACAATAAACTTGCAAAAATTATGCTTAAAGACGGTACGATAGTTAATGCGGATTATGTAATCCCCGCTTGCGACGCGCATACAACATTCAAACTTTTAGGCGGCAAGTATAAAGATAAAGCGTTCGACTATCGGGACAGAAATCCGGCACAATATCCTTTATTCACGAGCGCATTATACTCATTTGCTGTTGACCACGATATGCAAGGACTGCCGCAACAAATAACATTTGCAAGAGAATTAGAAATTCACGGTAAAAAATTGAGCGGACTAAGTTACAAATGCTATAATTTCGAGCCAGATTTTGCACCCAAAGGGAAAGCGATTTTACAAGTAAATATTTTCTGCGATTATGAATTTTGGAAATGCTTGAACAGTCAACAGTACAAGGAAGTTAAAAACGAAAGCGCCGCAAAAATAATTGAGTTTATTGAAAGTATGATACCCGAACTACACGGAAAAATTAGATTGCTTGATGTTGCCACTCCTCTAACTTATGAGCGTTATTGTAGTGCATACAAAGGTTCTTGGATGTCCTATGCTCCAACTTCTCAATCAAAAGGACTTATGCACAAAGGCAAGATTAGGGGTATTGACAATCTTTTTATGGCTGGTCAATGGCTTCTGCCGCCTGGCGGCTTGCCGCTTGCAATATCAGGGAAATGGGCTATACAAAGAATTGCACATAAAGAAAAAATGGATTGGAGAAAAATATGAAAAAGGAACAAAAAAGGCGTGTCATACTTGATAGCTCGCTTGAACTTTTTGTGCGTAAAGGCTATGCCGCAACAACTACTCGCGACATAGCGCAAAAGGCAGATATAGCCGTTGGGCTTTTATTTTATTATTTTCCCACCAAAGAAGCCGTGTTAGAGGAATTGATAAACGAAGCTACAAAAGGCACGGAGCAGGTAATCCCTTTATTTACACAAGGTTTACCGCCCGATAAAATATTTTACTCTATCAGCAGCTTTATAACGGAAATGTTAAACCAAAAACAAGGATTAGCGTTTTTTTTACTAATGTCGCAAACAATGGCACTTGATTGTGTATCGCCGCACATACGCGAAAAATGCAATAAGAGCGAATATGTTAAAGCAAGCGCAGAAATAATTAAGGCAGGACAAACGCAAGGCCTCTTTAAGAAAAACGACGCTTTATCTCTTGCCTATACATTTTGGGGTGCTATACAAGGTGTTGCTGAAATGAAGTATTTATATCACGATTATATTGTGCCGGACGGTGAAGTGTTATATAGCATTTTGAGTAGGCAGCCCTACGGTTATGAAAGAGTGTTGCGGAACAGCGATTGACATGGTAGAAAAGGGCGGCGGGGAAAAACAAAAAAGACCGAAAAGAAAACAGGCGGTTGTTGTTGTCCCGACGGCAAATGCTGATTTATAGGCAGTTTTGGATTGACACGCCCGTGCAAAATAGACTATAATAAAAACAGAGTTTATTTTTTACCCAAAAACTTGTCAAAAGTAGGCAAAATTGCCCCAAACGATAAGTAAATCGCCAAACGACAAATATGCCTTACTAATCGTTGATAATAGCCACGAAACAACCCCGTAAAAATTAAAATTTTTGCGGGGTTGTTCAATTAAATTTTTCTACATAAGCAAATCTTTTATTACTTCACCTGCCATAATTAAGCCGGCTACCGAAGGCACGAAAGCAACGCTGCCGGGTATTTGGCGGCGCACCGTACATTTGCGGGCAGTATCAGGAGGGCAGATGCAGTTTGCCTTACAACTGCTTTGCATATCTTCGACGGGGGATATTGACGGCTCTTTTGAGTAGACGACTTTTAGGCTTTCAACCCCGCGTTTTTTAAGTTCGTGCCGCATTACTTTTGAAAGCGGACACATAGATGTCTTATAAATATCTGCAATCTCGAAAGCTGTGGGGTCAAGCCTGTTGCCCGCCGCCATACAACTGATAATAGGAACACCTCTTTCCTTTGCGCGTAAAATTAACTCGATTTTGCACGACACCGTATCAATAGCGTCGATGATATAATCGTATTGGGAAAGGTCAACCGACGAGGACGTTTCCGCCGAATAAAAGAGATTATGCTTTTTAACTTTTACGACGGGGTTTATTTCCTTAATGCGCGCTTCCGCTACATCGGTTTTATAAAGCCCGACGGTTTTCATAGTGGCGTGAAGCTGTCGGTTTAGGTTTGTTAAACAAATTTTGTCATCATCAAATAAACCCAAAGTACCCACGCCCGCACGGACAAGGGCTTCCACGCTAAAACCTCCCACGCCGCCTATGCCGAATATAGCAACGCGGGAGCGGGCAAGTTTGGCAACACTCTCTTTGCCTAAAATTATCTCGGAACGTGAAAATTGATTGAGCATAATTATACCTCCGCTAAAGCGATAGCCTTATTAAATATGAAACATATAGCCCGCAGTCTTGCGCGATTTATCCAAGAGGTCAGAGAGTGTAACGGATTTTAAGGATTCGGCTATGCTTTGATTAAGGGGCTGCCATACGAACTGATTAACGGTTGTTTCTAAATATCCTGTTTCGCCCGAAAAACTCTTTTCTGTTGTTTCAAAAAGAGTGGTTTCAGTTGCGTAAAGAATATCGTATACCGTGATTTTATCGGGCTTGTCGGTCAGAAAATAACCGCCTTGCGCGCCCTTAGACGATTGAAGCAGCCGTGCGTTTTTTAAGAGTCCGAAAACCTGCTCTAAATAAATTTTAGAGGCTCCTATTTTTTTAGATATAAGGGCGACCGTTTGGCTTTCGTCTTTTTTTTCTGCAATACACAGCATAACCGCTAAACCATATCTGCCTTTTGTTGAAATACGCATAAAATATACCTCACCTATATGTTTACTAAAATAATAGCAAAAAATTTTTGAAAAAGCAAGTAAAATCAGTTGACAAATGGTTTAACATCATATATTATGTAGTAAACATACAAAACATATATAATTAGTATGTTAAAAAAGGAGTATAAAATGGAAAACAAAATTTACAAGAGTCTAACGGAACTTATAGGCAGAACGCCGTTATTGGAACTGACGAATTACAATCAGCAAAGAAAGCTTTCGGCGCGGATTATAGGGAAGTTGGAATATTTTAATCCTGCGGGAAGTGTTAAGGATAGAATCGCGCTTGCGATGTTAGACGATGCAGAGCGCAAGGGGCTGCTTAAAAAAGGTGCGGTTATCATAGAGCCGACAAGCGGTAACACGGGCATTGGTTTAGCGGCAGTAGCGGCAGCGCGTGGATATAGGCTTATCCTTACAATGCCCGAAACAATGAGCGTGGAACGCAGGAATTTATTAAAGGCTTACGGTGCAGAGTTGGTGCTGACTGAGGGCGCAAAAGGTATGAAAGGCGCAATTGCCAAAGCAGAGGAGTTGGCTGGCCAAACGCCGAATTCATTTGTGCCGGGTCAGTTTGTAAACCCCGCTAATCCTGCCGTTCACAAAGCGACAACGGGCCCCGAAATATGGCAGGACACAGGCGGCTTAGTTGATATCCTGGTTAGCGGAATAGGCACGGGCGGCACGATAAGCGGCGCGGGGGATTACCTTAAATCTAAAAACCCTAAAATTAAAATTGTTGCGGTAGAGCCTGCCGACAGCCCGATGCTAAGCAAGGGTACGCCGGGTCCGCACAAAATACAAGGCATAGGCGCAGGGTTTGTGCCGGACACGCTGAATACAAAAATCTATGACGAAATTGTAACGGTTACAAATGAAGACGCATTCGTAACGGGCAGAAATATTGCAAAGGACGAGGGCTTGCTTGTAGGTATATCCTCAGGCGCAGCACTTTGGGCGGCTACGCAAGTAGCGTTAAAACCCGAAAACAAAGGAAAGCTGATAGTGGTTATATTGCCCGATACGGGAGAGCGGTATTTATCTACCGCGCTGTTTGAATAAAAGGAGTAGCTTTATTATGAAAAAATTAAAAATTATTACGGTTTTGATAGCGATTATGTGCGCGGCGGCTTTTGCTCTTGCAGGTTGCAGTAAAACGGAGGGCGAGGCGGGCGATATCCGTACAATCAATGTGGCTTTTGAGGGAGGTATTTGTCAAGCACCCATCGCACTTGCGCACGAATTGGGATTTTTTGCGGAAGAAGGATTGACGACAAACTTACGGCTTACGGGCGATTTGGTTACGACAAGGGATTTACTTGGCGCAGGTGAAATCGATGTAGGGGCAGGTATGCTTGCGGGTTGGTTTGTCCCGATAGTCGGCGGTGTGGACGCGCGCGTTACATTAGGCTTGCACACGGGCTGTGCCTCCGCGTATGTATTGAATAACTCCGAAACCACCGGCTTTGCAGCAGGACAACGGATTTTTGCAAGCGGTGCATCCGGCAGCGCGTTTCATAACATAGCACGTCGGTTTATCCATAGGGCAGGGCTTACGGACAGTCAAGTTACCTGGCTGGCAGGTGCTGCGGATGCCGCGTTGGCAGGGCTTAGAGCAGGCGAAGCGGATGTGATAGTTATACCCGATTCTGCCGGGCAGCCGTTTGTGGACAGCGGTGAATTTAGGCGCGTAAGGTCGCTTGAAGACGACGACTTTAAGGACGAATCCTGCTGTGTGGTGGTTATGATGGGCAATTTTATAAACAACAACCCTAAAACTGCGGAAAAAATCACAAGGGCTGTTTATAAGGCGGCAAGATGGATGAATGAAAGCGAAGAAAATACTACGGCGGCGATTCAAGCACTGATTGACGCGCAGCGGTTAAGCAGTTCGGCGCTTGGCATGGTAGGGCTTATAAGAAATTGGCAATGGGGCCTTGCGCATTCCAAAACCGAAACCACGCTAGATACCTCTATTGTGGAATACAAGGCGTTAGGCTTGATGGGCGCAAATATTGATAACACAGAGTTTAAAAACCATGTGTGGCAGCCGCAAAAAATAGACGATATAACCGTATTTGATTTGCCGAAAAAATGAGGAATTATATGAAAAATGTCCTTAACAAGTTTAAGGCAAATGCAAAAAAACTGAACGTTAAAAGCGTAATTAACGCTGTAATCCGCGCGCTGCCGATAGTGGTATGCGCGCTGATTATAGCGGTGTATCTAGGCGCACCTAACAAAATTCTGCCGCCAACGCCGTTTGCGGTTATAGAATTTACAAATACATGGGCAGGGTTTATCGGTGCGTTTGCACTATTCTTTTTTGTGTGGAACATCATAGCGTTGTTTTTTGAAAGGGCGCGTAAACGCCTGCAAAAAGGCGCGCCCATCTATACGGTTATATTTGTTTTGTTTTTGCTCTACGATGTTGCGGTGTTAAAACTCGCCATATTTCCGCAACCGTTTTTCCCGTGGCCGGACGCGATTTTACGCGCCATGATAAGCGACAGTTCTATGCTTTTAAAGTCACTCGGGCACTCGCTTAGCATTTTACTTATAGGGTACATTATAGGCGGCGGATTGGGTATCGTCTTGGGCGTAAGCGCGGGGCTTATGGCAAGGGCAAGGCAATTTATACGTCCGTTTGCCCGATTTTTTAGCTCGGTGCCTATTGTAACGTGGGTGCCTATAATGGTGTTTATTCCCA
Organism: Bacillota bacterium; assembly: GCA_009777485.1. Classification (GTDB taxonomy): domain Bacteria; phylum Bacillota; class Clostridia; order Christensenellales; family Pumilibacteraceae; genus WRAP01. The sequence goes on along the minus strand of WRLT01000003.1, from coordinate 56,180 downwards.
TAGGCTTTTATTTGCGGGCAGTATTTTTGATAGCGTTAGGCGTTAGCGTACCGGTAACACTTATGACTATGAACGGAGTTTTGGCGATACCTAAAAGCACAATTGAGGCGGCGCGCACATTCGGCATCGGCAAGGCTGCGATGATTTATAAGGTAGCCGTGCCCGCCTCTGCACCGTCTATTTTTAACGGGCTTGCCGCAGGTATGGGGGTGGCGTGTACCGCGCTTATTATTGCAGAAATGATGGGCGTGCCCGCCGGTATCGGCTGGTATATGGATATGCAGCGCGGTTTTTTGAATTATGCGGCAATGTACGGCGCGATTGTTGTGTTAAGCCTTACCTTTTTTGCGGTAAACGCAGTGCTTAATTTTATAAAAAAATACGCGCTTAGGTGGAAAGCGGGGAAGGATTTATGAACGGAAAGATTGAAATCAAAAATGTATCCAAAACATTTATCCCCGTTGAAACGGACAAAAGACCCGTTCATGCGCTGGGGCTAATCAACCTTGTTATAGAGCCCGGCGAATTTGTGTGCATTGTAGGAACCAGCGGCTGCGGAAAATCTACGCTGCTGCGCTTGATTGCAGGCTTGGAAAAACCTAACGGCGGCGAAATTTTTTGCGACGGGGAATTGGTTGATAAGCCTAGCCCGCAGCGCGGCATGGTGTTTCAAGAGCATTCGTTGTTTGATTGGCTCAACGTGCGCAAAAATATTGTATTTGCGCTAAAAGCTGCTAAAAAATACAAAAAGCACGACACGCTTATTGATACGCTGCTGCAAAAAGCCGACCTTGTCGAATTTGCAAACAGCTATGCTTATCAGTTGTCGGGCGGTATGCGGCAGCGCGCAGCACTGATACGCTCACTTGCCGTGTCGCCGGATATTTTGTTATTGGATGAGCCTTTGGGTGCGCTGGACAGCTTTACGCGCATGTCGCTGCAAGACTACATTATTCAGCTTTGGCGCGAACGCAAAAACACAATGCTTATGATAACGCATGACGTGGATGAGGCTGTTTATTTGGCTAACCGCATTGTCGTTATGAAGCCGCATGCCGGAAAAATAACCCAAATAGTCGATATACCTATGCCTTATCCCAGAAACAGAGGTTCAAGCGAATTTGCGTCGCTGCGTACAAAACTGCTAAAACACCTTGATTTTGCCAAAGAGGATGAGCAAGATTATAATCTATGAGCATGAACTAAAAGATATTATTGAAAAACAGGCGCATATCGCTTGCTATTCCTACTAATTTGGTAGTATTATAGTAGATGATGAGGGAAACGGTAGGAGTTCAATAAATATTTATGAAGAATGCGAATAAAATTTATTTTGACCATTCGGCGACTACGCCCGTTGATAGAGAAGTATTAAAGCAAATGCTTCCGTATTTTTCGGATACTTTCGGCAACGCAAGCAGCGTTCATGGCTTTGGACGGTCTGCTGTATCGGCTGTGGACGCAGCGCGGTGCAAGGTTGCGGAAATATTAGATGTCAGTCCAAAAGAAATATATTTTACAAGCGGCGGAACAGAGGCGGCTAATTGGGCAATTAAGGGTGTAAAACTAACGGAGAAGCGCAACCGTATTATGGTAAGCGCAATAGAGCATTCCGCTGTTTTGGCGGCGGCAAAGCAAGTAAAAAAAGACGGGGCAGAGTTGATATTGCTTCCCGTTACAAGCGAGGGCTTTGTGCAGCCCTCATCGCTTGAAACTCTAATCAACGAACAAACGGCACTGGTTAGCGTTATGCTTGCCAACAACGAGATAGGAACCATTCAGCCCGTTAAAGAACTTGCAAAGATTGCGCACAAAGCGGGAGCCTATTTTTACACGGACGCGGTACAAGCAGTCGGCTCAATTGTAGTAAAGCCAAGGGAATTGGGCGTTGATATGTTATCGCTTTCGGCGCACAAGTTTTACGGCCCCAAAGGAATCGGAGTATTGTATATTCGCGCGGGAACGCATGTAGATAAACTCATTTGCGGCGGACACCAAGAGCGAACCATGCGGGGCGGAACCACCAATGTTCCGTTAATTGTCGGTCTTGCCGCAGCACTCGAAAAAGCCGCAGAAAATCAGCAAGACAACTTAGGAAAAGTTAGCAAACTGCGTGATTATTTTGTGCGCGGGGTAGAAAAAAATATTCCGTATGTTATCTTTAACGGCAGCATGAAAAACCGATTGCCTCAAAATGCGAATTTTTCTTTTGACTTTATAGAAGGCGAAGCACTCTTGCTGCTTTTAGACCATGCAGGAATTGCGTGTTCTACGGGTTCGGCTTGCTCTAACGAATCTCTTGAGCCAAGCCATGTTTTACTGGCAATGGGCAAATCGTCTGAGAAAGCGCATGGTTCGCTTAGATTTAGTTTCGGTATCCATAATACAAAAAAAGAAATTGATATTGCGGTAAAAGTGTTGGCAGAGGCAGTTGCAAAGCTGCGCAGTTATTCGCCGCTGTATCATGAATTTTGCAAGGAGGTTAACCATGTACACGGATAAAGTTATGGAGATTTTTTCAACCCCAAAAAATGTAGGTGAGTTGAAAGACGCAAACGGAATAGGTAATGTAGGCAACGCAAGCTGCGGCGATATTATGAAAATATTTTTGCGTATCGAAAATAATATCATACAAGATGTAAGTTTTTTAACTTTCGGCTGTGCAGCGGCAATCGCATCATCATCGGCAGCGACCGAAATCATTAAGGGCATGACGGTTGAAAATGCCCTAAAAGTAACCAATAAACAAGTTGTCGAGGCATTAGGCGGATTACCGCAGCAAAAAATACATTGTTCCGTATTAGTTGAACAAGCAATTAAGGCGGCTATTGCGGATTATAAAACGAGGTTATGAAACAAATTTTCAACGTTCTTTATTGACAAGGAGGCCATGCCTTAAATGAAAATATCCACAAAGGGACGCTATGCAATTAGAATCATGTTAGATTTAGCCCTAAACGACAAAGGCGATTTTATACCGCTTAAAAACATATCCGAAAGGCAAGGCATCTCGGTTAAATATTTAGAGCAGATTGTAACGCTTTTGCAAAAAGCGGGTTTTGTTAAAAGCCTTAGAGGTAATAACGGAGGTTACCGTCTTACCAAAACGCCGAAGGATTACACAATAGGCGGCATTCTAAGGATAACGGAGGGAAATCTTGTACCCGTTAGTTGTCTTGCAGATGCCGTTAATACTTGCCCCCGTGTGGATAAATGCTTAACCTTGCCTTTTTGGACAGGGCTTCAAAAAGTAATCAAAGACTATATAGACGGGACTACTTTGTACGATTTATTGAAAGGCCCGGACGGCGGCGAAAACTTCTGCATTTAAGGGGAAAGACTTATGAAAATTATTGACTTATACAAACCTAACAAAACGGTAATATCCTTTGAGATATTTCCGCCCAAAAAAGACGGCGATATTGATACGGTTTACCGCACTATGAGCGAATTAAAAGTGCTTGCGCCCGATTTTATTTCGGTTACATTCGGCGCGGGCGGCAAAACGCGCGGCAGTTCTGTAACCACAGAAATTGTTAGGCAAATTCAAGATAAACACGGCGTCCCGTCTTTGGCGCATTTAACCTGCTGCGGAAGCGAAAATATCAGCGAGATTGTCCTTGAATTAAAATTAAAAGGCATAGAAAACATACTTGCGCTTAGGGGCGATGAGGTGGCGAGCGGCGGTTTTCAATATGCAAAGGATTTGATAGCCGCAATATCAGGGCGCGGGTTTTGTATCGGTGCGGCGGCGTATCCCGAAGGACATATTGCCTGCGACGACTTAGAAAAAGATATCGTCCATCTTAAACAAAAGCAAGACGCGGGCGCGGAGTTTTTTATAACGCAACTCTTTTTTGACAACGCGCTGTTTTATAATTTTTTAGAAAAGGCGCGCGCAGCAGGCATCAAAGCACCTATTTCGGCAGGTCTAATGCCGATACTGTCAAAAGCGCAAATTGCAAGAATGATATTTATGTGCGGCGCGTCGCTTCCTTCACCTATCATAAAGCTAATCAACCGATACGGCGACGAGGGCGAAAGCCTTGTTAAAGCGGGGATAGAATATTCGCTTAACCAAATGCAGAATTTGTGCGATAACGGTGTAGAGGGCATACACATCTACACGATGAACAAGCCCTTTATTGCAGAATATTGTGTAAAAAATCTTAGGGTTAAAAGGGTTTAGATGGATACTGTACAAACCGAAATTAAATCATATGCGACCCCGCGGGTTTCGTTTAAGGAATACGCGATGCGCGTGGAGGCAGGCGCGGTGGTACTGGAAGACGGTACGGTTTTTAATAGTGCAAATCTTGCTGACCATTTGAGCGGGTCAGAAAAATGCGCTGTTCTTGCGGCTACGCTCGGTGCTGAAACGGATGCGGCTATACGGCTTTTGCAATATAAGGATATGGCGGCGGCTTTGGCTGCCGATAATTTTGCTAATGCACTGATTGAGGAGGTTTGCGATAAAGCGGAGGCGGAAATCGCGGAAACGGCGCGCAAGCAAGGCTTTTATACAACTACCAGGTACAGCTGTGGTTACGGCGATTTTTCGCTTAGCAACCAGCCGGATTTGTTACGGCTTACAAATGCACAAAGAGTAGCGGGGATAACCGTAAACGAATCTCATTTACTCCTGCCGCAAAAGTCTGTAACGGCAATTATCGGCTACTGGAAATAAAATAAGAGCTAGTCTTGCAAGCCTTCCAAGGGGACAATTCCCAAGCAATCCTGAACAAGACCAACTCTCATTATCAGTATACACAATAAAAACAAAAAAGTCAAGGAGTTTTACAAAAAAATTATGGATGAAAACTTGCTCATATATATCAAAACTGCTTATCAAAGGAAAAATGCGGAGGCGGAAAATGTTAATAAATAGGCTTAAAAATGAAATGCTGCTTTTTGACGGCGCAATGGGTACCATGCTTGAGGGTGCCTATAAAAGCGGCGAACTTCCCGAAATTCTCAATATAACAAATCCCGATTTAATAACCCGTATACATAAGCAATATGTTGCAGCGGGCAGCGATATCATAACGGCTAACACCTTTGGGGCAAACGCGCTAAAACTAAAAGCTACGGGCTACTCTGCAGATGAGATAATAGCGGCGGCGATAAAGAACGCCAAAGCGGCGGGCGCGCCTTTGGTTGCGCTTGATATAGGGCCCTTAGGACAGCTTCTAAAACCTGCGGGAACGCTAGGCTTTGAAAACGCGGTTTCCTTATTTGCCGAACAAATTTTGGCGGGCACAAAGCACGGCGCAAGTTTAATTCTTATAGAAACGATGTCTGACCTTTACGAAATTAAGGCGGCGGTTATTGCGGCAAAGGAATGCAGTACCTTGCCCGTTATAGCCTCGCTTACTTTTGACAAAAACCTGCATACATTTATGGGGTGTGATGCACGCACGGCGGTTACCTTTCTAAACGCGATAGGCGTAGATGCGATAGGCGTTAATTGCTGCCAAAATCCTTTCGACATTGCCCCTATTATAGACGTATTTACCCAATTCAGCCGCCCTCCCGTTTTAGTGATGCCTAATGCGGGCTTACCTGACGCGTCTGGCGGTTATAGCGTTTTGCCTAAGCAATTTGCAGACGCGCTTACGGGCTATTATAAAAAAGGCGTGTCGCTCTTTGGCGGTTGCTGCGGAACGACGCCCGAATATATTGCGCAACTTAAAAAATCGTTAAAGGGCAAAAAGCCTATTGCCCGACAGACAGAGCGTATAACGGCGGTTACATCAGGAAACCGTACAGCGGTTATTGACGGCAAAATAACCGTAATAGGCGAAAGGATAAATCCGACGGGCAAGCCCAAACTTAAAGAAGCTATCAAGAAAAACGACATAGGCTTTATCATAGGCGAGGCGGTTGCCCAACAAGACGCGGGTGCGGATATACTTGATGTAAACTGCGGTTTGCCCGATATTGACGAGGCTGCGGCAATAGCCAGAGTAACGGCAGAAATTCAAAGCGTTGTAAATCTTCCTTTGCAAATCGACAGCGTAAACCCAAAAGCAATTGAAAGCGGAGTAAGAATTTATAACGGCAAGCCGCTAATCAATTCGGTCAGCGGCGAAAAGAAAAGCATGGCAAGTATTTTTCCTATTGCAAAAAAATACGGCGCGGCGGTGATAGGGCTTACCTTAGACGAAAACGGTATTCCCGACTGTGCCGAACAGCGTTTTTTGATAGCAAAAAGAATAGTTAAAACGGCAGCAAGCTACGGAATACCCAAAGAGGAGATACTTATCGACAGCCTTGTTTTAACTGCGTCAGCGCAGCAAGAGCAGGTTTTTGAAACCATAAAAACCATACGGCTTGTTAAAGAGCGTTTGGGCGTAAACACCGTTTTGGGCGTCAGTAATGTTTCTTTCGGGTTGCCCAACAGGGCATATCTTAACAGTATATTTTTAACCGCCGCCATGAGCGCAGGGCTTTCGTCCGCTATCGTAAATCCGCTGTCAGAGGAAATTTCTTCAGCAATAAAAGCGTTTAGGGTGCTTAGCGGAAGCGACAAAGGCGCGGCGGATTATATTGCGGCTTTTAGTGCGGTAAGCGAAAGTAAAGCATCTACAAGTGAGGCGGTTCACAAAGATTTAACCGCTTTAATATCGTCGGGGCAAAGAGAAGCCTCTAAAACGGCAATTAGGGATTTGCTAACCACCGCCGAGCCGTTAGTAATCATGGATACGTATCTTATACCCGCACTTGATTTTGCGGGCAAACAATACGAAACAGGCAAAATTTATCTGCCGCAGCTTATACAAGCCGCCGAAACGGCAAAGGGTTGTTTTGATGTTATCAACAAAGTTATTAAAACAGAGGCGGGTACCTGTAAGGGTAAAATTATTTTAGCAACGGTAAAGGGCGATGTGCACGATATAGGCAAAAATATTGTTAAGGTACTTTTGCAAAGCTACGGCTACGAAATTATTGACTTAGGCAAGGATGTAGACGGTGATTTTGTGGCAAGCGAGGCAGCAAAAAACCGTGCAAGGCTTGTCGGGCTTTCAGCCCTTATGACAACCACAATCCCCGCTATGCGCCAAACCATTGAAAAAATTAGAATATCCGCCCCGCAATGTAAAGTTATGGTCGGCGGTGCGGTGCTAAATGAGGAATATGCAAAATTAGTAGGTGCGGATTACTATGCACCCGATGCTATGGCAGGCGTAAAAATTGCCGAAGCCGTGTTAGGAAAAAAAATAGGAGAGTAGTATGGAAAAGGAAACACTGTATGTTCACGGACATAATTTTACCGAACCGACAGGCGCGGTAAGCGTGCCTATTTATCAAAGCGCAACGTTTAAACATGTAGGGCTTAACGAAAGCACGGGCTTTGATTATTCTAGGCTTCAAAATCCTACGCGGCAAGCGGTAGAACATACGGTTGCGGCGTTAGAGGGCGGCGCGGATGCAATAGGCTATTCTTCGGGAATGGCGGCAATCACTGCCTTAATGGAGCTTTTTTCGCCGGGCGGCCACATCGTGTCGTCAGAGGATTTATACGGCGGCGCAATTAGGTTTTTTAGAAACATAAGCGCGAAAAACGGGCTTTCGTTTAGCTTTACAGATACCTCCGATTTGGTTGCCGTAGAAAAAAGCATAACCCAAAAAACGAAGGCAATTTTTATTGAAACGCCCACTAATCCTATGATGATTATTACGGATATCGAGGCAATTTGCCGCATCGCAAAGCCGCGCGGCATTTGGGTAATTGTAGACAATACTTTTTTAACGCCGCATTTTTTGCAGCCGCTAAAATTAGGCGCGGATATTGTTGTGCATAGCGGCACAAAATTTTTAGGCGGCCATAACGATACCTTAGCAGGCTTTTCGGTATTCAAAGATGCGGACATTGCCGAAAAGGCAAGGTTTATCGCCAAAACAATCGGCGCGTGCCTTTCGCCGTTTGATTCGTGGCTACTATTAAGAGGCATAAAAACCTTAGCAATCAGAATGGAAAGAGCCGAAAAAAACGCCTTTGCGGTTGCGGAATTTTTACAAAATCATAAAAGGGTCAACAAGGTATTCTATGCGGGGCTGCCTTCGCACAAAGGCTACGGCATACTCAAAAAACAAGCAACGGGCTTTGGTAGCATGGTGTCTTTTGAGGTTGACAGCCACGAAACCTTAAAAAAGGTATTAAAAAGCGTAAAAGTGCTTTCGTTTGCCGAAAGTCTTGGCGGAGTTGAATCGCTTATAACGTATCCGGCCGTTCAAACACACGCCGATGTGCCTGAATTGGAGCGCGAAAAGCGCGGGATTAACGACAGACTGCTTAGAATATCAGTCGGCATAGAAAACGAAAAGGATATTATTGCCGACTTAAAACACGCTTTGGAGTGAGAAAATGAAATACGATTTTGACAAAGTGTTAAACCGCAGCAATACCAACTCATTAAAATACGACTGTGCGGCGCGGCGCGGTATGCCGAGCGATTTGTTGCCCTTATGGGTTGCGGATATGGATTTTCAAGCACCTTTGGAGGTTTTAGACGCTTTAACTAAAAAAGCTGCACACGGGATATTCGGTTATTCCGAGCCGTCGGACGGGTATTTTACTGTTTTGTCAAAGTGGCTGTGCAACCGTTTTGGTTGGCAGCCCAAAAGAGAGTGGCTATTACACACACCCGGCATAGTGTATGCGGTAACGCTTGCAATAAAAGCGTTTACGGCTAAGGGTGATGCGGTAATGATACAGCCGCCTGTTTATTATCCGTTCCGCGCGGCGGTAAAAAGTAATAACCGAAAGCTTATAAACAACCCCTTACAATTTAACGAAAGCACAAAACGGTATGAAATCGACTTTGCGGATTTCGAGCGCAAAATAAAAGAAAACGCGGTTAAGCTGTTTATTTTGTGCAGTCCGCACAATCCTGTGGGACGGGTATGGACGGAAACCGAACTTCAAAAAATAGGTGAAATTTGTTTGCGCCATAACGTACTAATTGTATCCGACGAAATACACGCCGATTTTGTTTACGCAAACAATAAACATCACGTTTTTACTCAATTAAACGAAAGCTTTTACAAAAACAGCATTATTTGTTTTTCGCCGAGCAAAACATTTAATCTTGCAGGCTTGCAGTTTTCCGATATTTTTATTGCGGATAAAAATTTAAGAAACGCATTTGCAAAGGAATACGATAAAAGCGGTTACAGCCAGCTTAATATATTCGGAATTGTAGCGGCGGAGGCGGCTTATAAGCACGGCGCACAATGGCTTGACCAACTTATAGAGTATCTTGAAACAAATGTACGCTTTATGGACGAATTTTTAAAAAAACATCTGCCTAAAATAAAGCTGATTAAGCCGGAGGGAACCTACTTAGCGTGGCTTGATTTTAAAAACTTTGGTTTATCGCAAAAAGAAACCGACCTTATAATCATAAACAAAGCTAAGCTGTGGTTAGACAGCGGTACAATTTTCGGCGCGGAAGGAACGGGCTTTCAACGCTTAAATTTTGCCTGCCCGCGTTCTGTATTACAGCAATCCCTAGAAAATTTAAAGCAAGCATTCGGGTTGTACGGCGGACGATAGAATAATCTATAACTTGACACGGCAATTTTTTTGTACTATACTTTTTTTAAGCATGATTAAAGGAAATATTATAGGAATTAAAAACAGCGATTTATCCGAGCTGGAAAACTTATTAAAAATCAGCAATAAGGCTTTATTTATCGATAGGCAAATTGCAGAGGTTTTAATTAAGCACACGCTAAAATATAAAAGAGAGTTTTTAGTTTTAATTGCCCGAAACGGCAAAACTTTGGATATTTACGCAGGGGATACGCGGTCTGCTGTAATGGAAACCCCCGCGCAAAAAAAGCTAAAGCTTTCGGGGGTTCGCTGTATCCACACGCACCCTTTGGCCAACGCAGCACTTTCTGAGGCGGATATCGCAACGCTTAAAAACGCTATGCTAGACGCTATGTGCGCCGTTGCCGTTACGCAAGACGGCGTGCAAGGCATACAATGCGGCTTTTATATCGGCAATAACCTAGAAAAGCTAAACTATAAAAGCTTTGACGATTTTAACGACGATACGGCACTTCGACTAATAAACGAGTCCGAAAAAGCGTTAGAGGTGCAAACGCATTACCAAAACACCGCCAACTTTGAGCGCGCTGCGTTAGTCTTTGTTTTTAAAGACGAAAATAAAAGCGATTACGTTATCGGCGAATTAAAAGAATTAGCTAAAACCGCAGGCGCGGAGGTTGCGGGCGTATTCACGCAACGGCTAAAACAAATCGACAGCAGGCTTTTAGCGGGCGAGGGCAAGCTGGCAGAGGTTAAGCAGTTTGCCCAAGAAAACAGCGTCAATTTAGTTATTTTTAACAACGAGCTTTCAGGCATTCAAATTAAAAATCTGGAAGATTTTTTAGGCGTCAAGGTGATAGACAGAAGCAGCTTAATTTTAGATATTTTTGCAGGGCGCGCAACCTCTAACGAGGGCAAACTGCAAGTTGAACTGGCGCAGTTAAAATACAATCTTCCCAAACTTTTAGGTTTCGGCGCGCAGATGGATAAAATGCGCAGCGGCATCGGAATGCGCGGGCCGGGCGAAAAAAAGTTAGAGGTAGACCGCCGCAATATCAAGGATAAGATTTGGGAACTTCAAAACAAAATTAAAAAGCTTTCGCAAGAGCGGGATTTAAGACGGCAAAAAAGAAAAAAATCGTACATCAAAACCGTAGCGTTGGTAGGGTACACCAACGCAGGCAAAAGCACCGTGCTAAACGCGCTTGCTAAATCCGCCGAATACGCCGACGACAAGCTGTTTGCAACGCTAGACCCTGTTACCCGCAAAGTGCACGCCGCACACGGCAAAAGCTTTTTACTAACCGACACGGTAGGCTTTATCGACAAGCTGCCGCACAGCTTTATAGACGCGTTTAAATCCACCCTGGAAGAAGCCGTTCACGGCGACATGCTGCTGCATATTGTAGATGTGTCTAATGAACATATGCACGCACAAACGCAAGTCGTGTTAAACGTTTTGCACGAGTTAGGCCTAGACGGCAAAAACATTTTAACGGTGTACAACAAAACAGACAAGCTACACGGTAAAGAAATCCCCGATTTTAACAACGCGCCCGCACAAAGTATTTTTATATCGGCAAAAAACCCCGCAGACATCGAGCGTCTGCGCACCTTTATTGCGGTTCAATTAGACGAAATGTAGCAGCACTTCAACCGCTTGTTTTGCTTGCATTTGCCGTGATGATTGTGTATAATTAATATTATGAGAAAAAAATTTCTACTATTTATTTGCGTTGTAATGATGCTTAGCGTAACGGGTTGCGTAGGTGAATCCTATTCGGACTATTTCGGAGTTACAAATGTCGTAGATAATTACGACCCCTCTTTGGACAGCCTGTCAATATTTTTAGAGATAGGGCAAAGCACCCAAATTGATTTTGCGCAGCAGTTTAAAGACACAGGCATAGACATAGCAAAGGTGGAAGCATACAGTACTAACCGAGATGTTTTTACCGTTACTAGCCATACCCTCACGGCTGTCGGCGCAGGGCAAGCGTCTCTTACGGTTGAAATCTTTAACAGAGCTGACAAATTGCGGCATTTCACTACTTCGGCTAGGGTTCGCGTTATTGACCGAAACGCTATGATTAAGATAAACTCCGCGCAGGATTTAGCAAATATAAATCTAAACAAGGCAGAAAGCTATATCTTAAACAGCGATATAGACCTAACGGACTGGGGCGAATGGGAGCCTATCGGAGAAATTGGCAGAGGTTTTAGCGGTATTTTTGTAAATCCTGACGGCTATGTAATAAAAAATTTAACTATAAACACTGTGGCAAGTGTCAGCCGCAATTTTATAAGTGCTGGATTATTTGCCTCTATAGAGCGTGCTTATATAGACGGTATAATACTGGAAAATGTAAATATTGATGTTACAGAACATGAATATACACAAGAAGTAGGGGCGTCTCGAGCGGGCGGGATTGCAGCATACGCAGAAGACAGCACGGTACGGAATTGTACGGTTGAGGGTGTTATTACGGCACAAGGCTATGCGGGCGGCATTCTAGGCTACGACCACTGGGGAAGAATCTTAGATTGCAATTTTTCGGGTACGGTACAAGCAACGCATGATTTTGGGGGAAATGCCGCAGGCGGAATTGTTGGGTTAGGGGGTGCAAATCTACTCAAAAATTGTCATGCACAAGGAACCATAGACGCGCGGTTTGCTGTGGGCGGAATTATGGGACGTGCACCGTCATTACGATATGCTATTGTAGATTCTACCTTCACAGGCGAATTACTCAATGCTATCCATAAGGGCGATATCATAGGCTATAACTACTTAATCTAAGCAACCCATACTAACAAGCTTACCGCACGCCCTCAATGTGCAACAAGCGGCAATGATTATAGTAGTAGGTGTTTAGCGGACGGTTCAGCGAATCGTCCGTGTGCGAAGCAATTAAAATATTTTCGGCGTTTGGGTTTTGCTGTACCGAAACCACAAACAGCGAATGCGTGTAGCTAAGCCCGTCAAAATTAAGCTGTATAATGTCGCCTGTTTCAGCGGCAGACAGCGGCAACTCCTTTGCGTAAGGCCCTTTTAAACGGTTTAAGGTTAAAAACCGATACAAATACTCAACGCCCGACCACGCCGCCGCCCTGTCGTGCGGGGCATGATAATACCAACCTAAATCCTTAGCGTAATTCATAACGCCCGCGCCCGCATACAAGCATTGCGACACAAAATTAGTGCAATCGCCGCCTAATCCGTCAAAATTAAAATACTTTGGGTTTCGTTCTAACGCCCATCTCTGCGCGTAAGCTGCCGCCTGAGCGCGGTTGTAGGTAAGGTTTTGCATACTGTATGCTATGCACTTTATATACAAATGTTTATGGTAAAAGCAAAAATCAATTATGTATAGCTTTTTAGTTGTATTTTTAACAAAGCTTTGATATACTTTACTTACTTTAAGTTTAGCCTAAATCAAAATTTTTAAAGGAAATTGAACATGGAATTAAATGAGATGCAAAAAGAGTTTTATGAGTTTGTGTTAGCGCGCGTAGTCGAGGGCAAAGAGGACGAGGCAAAAGCACTCATGCAAGAGGCGCTGCAAACACAACAAGCGGGCGGCTTTACCAAAGAATACATGACCGAAATCGGCATGAAGGTAATGAGCGTTATCCGTTTTGAGTGTATTGCCGAGTTTTTGCAGTACGCACAAAAAATGGGCGAGCATTTCGTGCAGTAGAATTTTTAAAAGCAAAAAGCGGGGTATCCTTGTTGTAGATACCCCGCGCGTTTTTAAAGTCTTGCTAGACTGTCATTTTTACAGAAACCTTTGCTTTTTTATTCAAAGCTTTCTTCGCCGCTTTCGCAGCCTTCGTTTCTACAGCCGCAGCCTTCGTGTTCGCCGCCGCAGTTTACTACGTTTTCGTTTCTGCATCCGCACTTATTTTCGTGTCCGCACTTGCAGCGGCAGCAAACCTTAACACAGCTGCAACGGCGGCAGCAATCGCGGCGGGGGCAGCAGCAATCGTGTCGGCAGCTATTTCTCCGCCCAAAACCAAATAAATTACAAAACATCTTTTTTTCTCCTTTGTTTTTTAGGGCGCATGATTATCGCGCCCCGATATACTGTCAATATATGCCGCTTTAAAAATATTGACACAATTTTAGTTAAAAGAGGAGCATACTACATCTATGCTAAAAATCGGATGTCATTTAAGCGTCGCGGCAGGGTATGAGGCGGCGGCGAAAACTGCCGTAGAAATAGGCGCAAACACGTTTCAGTTTTTTTCGCGCAACCCGCGCGGCGGCGCGGCACGCAGCGTAGACACAGCCGACATTGCAAAATTTTTACGGTTAGCACAGCAGCACGACTTACTGCCCGTTTTGGCGCACGCGCCGTACGTTTTAAACGCCTCCTCCGCTACACCCGCCACGCGTGCATTTGCGCATATGTGCATGCAAGGAGATTTATCCACCTTGCAGCTGCTGCCGAACAACCTCTACACGTTTCATCCGGGCAGCAGTTCGGGGGTAGGAAAGCCGCAAGGCATAGCCTATGTAACAGAACTCTTAAACCGCGCCGTTACGCCCGAGATTAACACCACCGTATTATTAGAGGCTATGAGCGGCAAGGGCGGCGAGTTAGGCGCGGATTTTGGCGAGCTTGCCGAAATTATAAGCGGCGTAGAGTGCGCGGATAAAATCGGCGTTTGCTTAGATACCTGCCATGTGTTTTGCGCGGGCTACGATATTGTAGAAAATTTAGACGGCGTAATAGAGGAATTCGACCGCACGGTGGGCTTAGCGCGGCTTAAAGCGGTACACGTAAACGACAGCATGCACCCGCTAGGTAGCCGCAAAGACCGCCACGCAAAAATAGGCGAGGGCTTAATCGGCGCGGACGCGATTATTAGGCTAATCAACCACCCCCGATTAAAGCATTTGCCCTTCTACTTAGAAACCCCCAACGAAAACGACGGCTATCAAAAAGAAATCGCATTTTTAAAAGCCCATTACAGCGGTTAATAGCGGTACTACAAATAAAAATTACCGCCTATCATTCCGACGCTAAAAAATTTGACAGCGCGCCCTCATCTATGCTACTATGGTTTTATTCTATGAAAAATGTACTTGCTATTCACGATATATCCTGCGTGGGCAGATGTTCGCTGACGGTCTGTCTGCCGATTATCAGCGCAATGGGCAGCACCTGCGCGTCTTTACCCACCGCGCTGCTTTCCACACATACAGGCGGCTTTGACGGCTTTACTTGCTTAGACCTAACCGACGAAATGCGTAAAATCGTAGCGGCGTGGCGGCCGCTAAGCTTAAAATTTGACGCGCTGTACAGCGGCTTTTTAGCGTGCGCCGCGCAAACCGATACCGTTAAAAACTTAATCGCCGAATATAAAACCCCACATACAACCGTTATCATAGACCCCGTAATGGGCGACGACGGAAAGCTGTACAAGGTGTTTGACAAAGCCTTTGTAGAAAAAATGAAGCAGCTGTTACCGCTTGCGGATATTTTAGTTCCTAACATAACCGAAGCTATGCTGCTAACCGACACGCCGTATTCCGACGGGTCGCACACGCCCGCGCTGATTGAAAGCATACTGATAAAGCTGCAAAAAGCAGGCGCAAAGCAGGTAGTACTTACGGGCGTATTTTTTAAAGAGGGCGAATTAGGCGTTGCGGTAAGCGGCGCACAAAGCCCGTATTATTACTTTACCCCGCGCATCGCGGGCAGCTTTCACGGAACAGGCGATATTTTCGGCAGTGTACTAACCGCCTCGCTAATGCGCGGAGTCCGCCTAGAAGCTGCCGCCGCTGCGGCAGCTGACTTTGTTGTACAAGCCATTCATGCCACCCCGCCAAACGCCGACACACGCTACGGCGTAAATTTTGAAGCCGTGTTAAAAACGTTTGCTGTTTGCACATCAAATATAGTATAATAGCAGTATTCCGAGTAATAAATTTAAGGACTATTAAATAAGTATGAGTTATCATTTTAGCAGCCGCATGGCAAGCCTTTCGGGAACCGCAACACGAGAAATATTCAAGCTTTTAACGCGCCCCGAAATTATTTCGTTTGCGGGAGGATTACCCGCTAACGAATTTCTGCCCGTAGAAGACGTTGCGCAAATCACCGCCGAAATTTTAGCGTCCGACACCGCGCGCAAAATTTTGCAGTACGGCGTTACGGACGGCTTATTGCCCTTGCGCGAAATTTTAACCGCGTATGTAGAGGACGTCGGCATTCAAGACGCGGCATTAGATAACACGCTGGTTATCAGCGGCGGGCAGCAGGGCATAGACCTTATGTGCAAGACGTTTTTAGATAAAGGCGATGTGGTTTTGGTAGAAGACCCTACATATTTAGCGATTTTGCAAATTTTTAACGCATACGAGGCAAAGGCCGTCGGCGTAAAAACCGTAAAAGACGGCTTAGATTTAGACGACCTAGAACAAAAAATGATACAGCTTAAACCTAAGTTTTTGTACGTTGTGCCTACCTTTTCTAACCCGACGGGCAAAACCTATTCGGCGTCTAACCGCAAAAGCATCGCGCAGTTAGCGTCCAAATACCACATTCCCGTATTAGAAGACGACCCCTACGGCAAACTGCGCTACTCAGGTGAAGAGGTTCCCGCGTTAAAGGCGTTTGACACTAGCGGCCATGTCGTGTATATTTCCAGCTTTTCTAAAATTTTATCGCCGGGACTGCGCACGGGCGTGGCAATCGGCGCACCGGAAATAATCCGCAAAATGTCGATAGGCAAGCAAGGCACAGACCTGCATACCTCCAACCTTTCCCAAGCCGTAACATACGAGTATTTAAAGCGCGGCAAATTGTACCCCAACATCGAAAAAGCCGTGCCGATGTACCGCGAACGCCGCGACGCTATGTTAGGCGCGTTAGAAAAATACATGCCCGATGAATTTATTTATACGCGCCCCGAAGGCGGCTTGTTTATTTGGGGCGAGTTTCCCGTAGGTATCGACACGGTAAAGATTTTCCCCGAAGCAGTCGGGCAAAACGTAGCCTACATTCAAGGCCAAGTTTTTTACGCAGACGGCAAAGGCTTAAATACGCTGCGGCTTAACTTTTCTACCGAGCCGCCCGAACGCATCGAAAAGGGCATAAAAATACTGGGCAAGCTGTTTAAGCAAAAGCTTTCAGACGCTAAAAACCAAATTTAAAATCGGGAGTAACCGCAATTGAAAAACGTATTAGATACCTTATACGAGCGCGGCTTTATTAAGCAAACCGTGTTCGAGGACGATTTAAGAAAGCTGTTAGCTACGCAAAAAATTGCGTTTTATATCGGCTTTGACCCTACGGCGGACAGCCTGCACATCGGGCATTATATCCCCATTATGGCTATGGCGCATATGCAGCGCGCGGGGCACAAGCCTATTGTGCTTATCGGCGGCGGTACTACTATGATAGGCGACCCCTCCGCCCGTTCGGATATGCGCAGTATGCTTAGCCGCGAAACAATCCAACAAAACGGCGAGGCTTTTAAAAAGCAAATGTCGGGGTTTTTCAGTTTCGAGGGCGAGGCGGCGGCAGTAATGCCTAACAACGCCGACTGGCTGTTAAATTTAAACTATGTAGAGTTTCTGCGCGATATAGGCGTTAATTTTTCGGTGAATAAAATGCTTTCGGCCGACTGCTTTAAAACTAGGTACGAGCGCGGCTTAAACTTTTTAGAATTCAACTATATGCTGATGCAAGCGTACGACTTTTTAGTGCTTAACCAACGCTACGGCGCAAAGCTGCAAATGGGCGGCAACGACCAATGGAGCAACATTTTAGCGGGCGCGGATTTGATTCGCCGCAAAACAGGGCAAGATGCCTACGCCGTAACCTTTACATTGCTAGAAACCTCCGACGGCACCAAAATGGGCAAAACGCAAAAGGGCGCGCTGTGGCTAGACGCGCAAAAAACCTCCCCGTATGAGTTTTATCAATACTTCCGTTCGGTAGAGGACGTAAAAACGGAGGAATGCTTTAAGCTGCTTACGTTTATGGATTTAGACGAGATTAAACAGCTGTGTAAATTTAAAGACGAGCGTATGAACGAGGCTAAAAAGCGTCTTGCATACGAAATCACTAAGCTGGTTCACGGCGAGGAGGCGGCAAATGCCGCGCAAAAACAAGCCTTAGCGGCGTTTTCGGGCGATTCGGCAGCTATGTCCGCACTAGAAATTGCGGCTGCTGCCGACACGCTTATCATAGACGTGCTTACGCTTTCGGGCTTAGCAAAATCCAAATCCGATGCGCGCCGTCTAATCGAGGGCGGCGGCGTGCGCATCAACGATACAAAGGTTGCCTCCTTAGACCAAACCGTTTCCGCCTTTACCGACAAAAAAGAATTCATTCTGCACAAAGGCAAAAAAGAGCACGTAAAAATTGTCTTAAAAAATTAGAGGTAGCAAATGAAGGGCAAAAAACAAACAACCGTTAAAGGCATTGAAATCAGTTACAGACGGATTGAAGAAGAGGAATATATTTCGCTAACGGACATAGCCCGCTACAAAGAGGCGGAATATCCTAGCGATGTGATTGGAAATTGGATGCGTAATCGACATACCGTCGAATTTCTTGGCGTTTGGGAAAAGTTATACAACCCTAACTTCAACTCCCTCAATTATGAGGGAGTTGACAAAGAGGCTGGGCGAAACGGTTTTGTTCTTACACCTAAAAGATGGATAGAAACTGTACATGCAATAGGGATAAAAACAAGCATGGGAAGGTACGCAGACACACTTGCACACAAGGATATAGCATTCAAATTTGCAAGCTGGCTATCGGTTGAGTTTGAGTTATATCTTATAAAAGAATTTCAGCGATTAAAACAAAAAGAACAGCAATTGTTAGAATGGACGGCGAAGCGGGAACTTGCAAGGGTTAATTACCGTATACATACGGACGCAATCAAAGAAAATTTAATAGTTCCGACCTTGACGGCGGCACAAATCTCTATAACCTATGCAAGCGAGGCAGATTTGTTGAATGTAGCATTGTTTGGCAAAACCTCATCGGACTGGATAAAAGAAAACTCCGATAAAAAAGGCAATATGCGCGACTGGGCAAATGTAGAGCAGTTACTTGTATTAGCTAACCTAGAAAGCTATAATGCCGTATTGATAGAGCAAGCTATACCTCAAAGTGAAAGGCTTGTGCAGCTAAACAAAATGGCAAAAAAACAACTGGAAACGCTTAGCAGCATAGCCGTTAATAAAAGTCGTCTGCTTTCAATTCCCGATAAAATGGAAAATAAATAAATAAAAACAATTTCAGGAGAAAACATCTTATGAAGATTGATACCCAATGTGTACAAAGCGGATACGCGCCTAAAAACGGCGAGCCGCGCGTGCCGCCGATTGTGCAAAGCACAACCTTTAAATACGATACAACCGAAGCGGTAGGCGATTTGTTCGACCTAAAAGCGGCGGGCTATTTTTATACGCGCCTTGCAAATCCTACCGCCGCCTGCGCCGAGCAAAAGCTATCGGCGTTAGAGGGCGGCACGGCGGCAATTTTTACCGCGTCGGGACAAAGCGCAAGCATGCTGGCGATTATGAATTTAGCAAAGGCGGGCGACCATATTGTATCGTCCGCCGAAATTTACGGCGGCACCACCAACCTGTTCGGCGTTACGCTTAAAAAATTCGGCATAGATTTTTCGTTTGTCAACCCTGCCGATTTAAGCGCGGTAGAAACGGCTATTATGCCCAACACAAAAGCCGTATTTTGCGAAACACTGGCAAACCCCGCGTTGACGGTTGCCGACTTAACGGGGCTTGCGGACGTAGCGCACAAGCACGGTATTCCGCTGATTGTAGACTCCACATTCGCTACGCCCGTGCTGTGCCGTCCGTTTGAGTTCGGCGCGGATATCGTGGTTCATTCGTCCAGTAAATACCTAGACGGGCACGCTGTATCCTTAGGCGGCTTTGTGGTGGAAAGCGGCAAGTTTAATTACGCAAGCGGCAAATTTCCCGACTTCACCCAAGCAGATCAAAGCTATCACGGCACGGTATACACGCGCGATTTTAAGGATTGTCCGTTTTGCGTAAAAGCACGCGTACAGCTTATGCGCGATTTAGGCCCTGCGCCCGCACCCATGAACGCCTTTTTAGTTAATCTGGGCATGGAAACACTGCATTTAAGAATGCCGCGCCACAGTCAAAACGCGCTATCGGCGGCAAAGCTGTTAGCGGCAAGCGGAAAAACCGAATCCGTTAAATATCCCGCCTTACCGCAAGACCCCGACTTTGCACGCTGCAAAAAATATTTAGGCGGACAGGGCAGCGGCGTGGTAACGTTTGATTTAAAAACGCGCGAACGCGCCGTTAAGTTTATGAACGCCTTAAAGCTTGCCGCGATTGTCGTACACGTTGCAGACGCGCGCACGGGCGTACTGCACCCCGCAAGCTCTACCCACCGTCAGCTTTCCGACGAGCTGCTAAAAGCCGCAGGCATCAGCGCAGGCACTATCCGCCTAAGCTGCGGCATCGAAGCGGCAGACGACATCCTAGAAGACCTAACCCAAGCCTTAAAGAAAATCTAATGTACAAGAGAATTCAGAGGTTCAAATGAAAACAAACTTAAGATATATTATAGCACTTATCCTTACGCTTATTTTGGCATTGCCCGCAATTTATGCAGGTTCACGGTTAGAATTGCACCGCACTGTCGCTTTGGTTTTTACCTCAATCGGCTTTGCGCTTATTATCGCACTGCCGCTAAGCAATACGATTTTATATTTTTGCAGACGTTCAAGCGTTAAAAAAAGCCAACTAGATAAAATGCGTAAAGATTTACTGCGCGAGCGGGAAGAAACCAAAAATTTTGCAAGCAAAGAAGTTAAAATCAATTTGTTTGCGATGCTGTGTTACGCGGTTATTTTTTTAATGTTTGCCGCGCCGATATTTTTGCTGATAGGGGCATGGATTTTTATTGACTCCGTAGCGGTAATGGTTATCGTGATAGCACTTTCTAGTTGTTTAATCGGGTATATCATCTATCATTTACTTCCTAAACCCGCTGCCCCCATACAAGGGCTTTTGTACCCTAATAAATTTGCTATGCTGCACCGCAGTATTCGTAAAGCGGCAAGCATGGTTAGCTGCAACTTGCCTTACAGCGTGTATTTAGAAAACGCGCCTAGTGTTTCCATAAGCGTGCGCCGCGAAAAAATATCCATTTTTATAGGTAAAGATATCTTGCGCTTATTAAACGAAACCGAATTAACGACGGTAATGCTGCATGAATTTGCCCATGTTCTGCACGGCGACCATACTATCAGAAACCATGCGGCAAGATTAGATAACTTAGCCGAAATAAAGGTATCGATAACCCGATTATTTGCAGGGCAGCTGTTCGGGGTTTTTGTGGATAAAGCAAGCCGATACATAGCAGTTAGTTCAAAGCAAAGCGAAGAGGCGGCAGACCGCATAGTTGCAGAAAAAGGTTTGGCACAACAATTTATTAACGCTATGGCAAAGCTTACACTGTACGATTATTACCTAGACGCGCTAGACAGTCAGTCGGTTTACGAAAGCGAAAAGCCCCCGTCATGTATTTATCAACTAATATTTAATAATTTTTTAGAAGCGTATGCTGTGCACGGCGAAATGTGGCGCAAGATGTGCCGCCAAGAGCTGCCTTGGCGATTCGGTTCGCACCCTGCATGCAGCGAGCGCATGAAAAATTTAAATATTGCAGATTTTCATATAGATTTTGCCAATCTTAACGAAGAAGCCTTATCACAATCAAAAGCCGCCTACACCTATGCCGCGCAGCTTGCGGGCATAGATTACGCAGATTGGACTGAAATACGTCAGATAAATTACGTAATGCCGCTTAAAGTTATACAGCATTTCGAAGAAAGCGGCGAGGCCGACAGCTTGCGCGAGGTAGCGGAAGCGTATTTTTCACTGTGCAGATATGAAGATTGTTTAAAAATTGTACAACAAATATTAGACGCTAATCCGCGCGTCAGCTTTGCGCTGTATACAAAAGGCGTAATTTTGTGCGATAAATTCGATGATGACGGGCTTGATTACATACAAAAAGCCGTAGATATAAATCTTCAATATGCAGAAAGCGGCATTGAAATCATGTCTAAGTACTTGCTGCGTCAAGCGCTCAGTGCCCGCCGTGAGGCACTGCGCGCATGGTCGGATGAAAAAGCGGACGAGCTATATACGTTTATGAAACAAACCGCTTTGCGCGGTTACCGCGATGTCGAAAAGCATGAT
This sequence comes from Bacillota bacterium, assembly GCA_009777485.1. Lineage (GTDB taxonomy): Bacteria > Bacillota > Clostridia > Christensenellales > Pumilibacteraceae > WRAP01. The sequence goes on along the minus strand of WRLT01000003.1, from coordinate 34,383 downwards.
TTTCCTGCCGAAACGGTTGAAAAGCTTTCAAAAGCCCTTCAAGACGCAGGGGTAGAAGAGTGCCGTATACTGAAATTCGGAAAAACGCGGAGGGCAGTGTACTACGCGTTGGTTAAACCGTATTGCTGCCCGAACTCTGCTAAATATGAACGCACCATGCAAAAAATAAGCAGCACGCTAGAACTATTCGGAGAATTTTATGTATACGACAGACGCTTAAACCGCACGCTTTACAAAATAGCGTGCCGTATCCAAGGCAGCGGAGTACTGACGCCTCAACCTTCAATGTCAGAGGTACGCTACGATAAGCTAGGCAATCCCGACCGCCGTTTAAAGCGTTTCAATGCAGGAGTTGCATACTTCTGCTTGTATGTAATCATGCTTCCAATCGGGGCAACGCTTATTATTATGAGCGGTATTTTTGATTTTTTTGATATTCCGCAAATGTCGTTTAACGGCGTTCCGCTGTACTTATTAGTAGCAGGCCTTGCCGTGTTTGCAACGGTGGTTATTTTAATTATACCGCTATATATTGCGGATGCCGCCGCAAAAAAGTATTACGCAAGCGGAAAATTTACGCGTGCGCGGTTTGAGTTTTTAACGGATGCAGACGAAGAAACCCTCTTTGCGCTAAAACGTTACCTTGAGTACATCAAGTTTAAAAAAACAACATACAAAAATGAAGAACATTACGCGCTAGGAAAAATGCGCATTAAAATAACCCATTACGGCCGCAATACGGTAATAGAAGGCTTTATCTTAACCGAGCGTGCGGCAGGCAGCTACGAAAGCGGCTTATACGGTACAGACAACGCCATCGGCAAAAGTCTTTTGCGTCAGCGTGTGCGCGTTATTTTAGATATATTAGACGCGCCGTCGCATATTAAAGTTTAAGTTCAGCCAAAAAATTTTACCAGACGTCCTAAAAACAAATCGGGAATAAAGGCCTTTACGGGCGCAAGTCCGTAAGGCTTTTTTGTGCTGCGACCGTTTTTGCCCATAGTAGAAAGCAAATTAACCAAATTTAATTGCGGGCTTAGATTTTGATTAGGCGCAAGCATTTGCAACAGCGCCGCAGGGCTTTGTGCATCGCCCTGCGGCTTTGCGCCGTTTTTTGTCAGCATATCCATAATCCCGCCCGCAGCGTTTGGCTGCGCCGTTTCCGCGCCTTGCCGCATAGATGAAAAAGCCTGTAAAAGTTCTGCGGTGCGGTCGTTCATTTTTCCGCCCTTTTGTTGCATCAATAGCGGCAGTACACTGGTTAAATCCAAAGTTCAAGCCCTCCTTTTTTGTGCTACTTGCGGTAGTTTAATGATTTTTTATGTACCAGTTGTTTTTTGGGTTCACTATTATGTATATGCCGGCATATCTATAATAGTAACCGGAGGCAACCATATTATGAAACAATTGCGCAATTTTAATAAGCGGGATATCCCCGATGCGGTTAAGGAAAGTCAAGGCTTTTCGGACGCTATGCAAAAATACGGGCATATGAGCGAGGATGCTTTAATCGAAAGCTTACTCAGCCAAATTCGCGGTTCTAAGAAAAACGGCACGTACAATCCCGCCCAAATGGAAGGCTACATCAATATGTTAAAGCCGCATTTAGGCGAGGCACAGCGCGAAAAGCTGCAAAACATTATAAAAGTGATTAACTCCGAAGCGGATTAAGGCTTTTATTATGGAAAATAATGCTTCTATTGTACGGCTTGCGGCAAACGAAACAGGCGAAACCCAATGCGTCATTTTTGTAGATTCTATCCAAAGCGCGCGCAGCTGCTTAACGCCGCATTTGGCGTCGATTGTGGGCGCGTACCCGTTTATCGGCGCGTTCGGCGCGCGGGTTTTTGTACATAAATTAGACGATTTAAAAAAACTGCCGTGCGTAAAAGCAGTCGCGCCGCACACTACGGTAACCACGTGCTTACATAAAACAAAAGCCGTACTAGGGGTAGAAACCGCGCAAAAAGCGTCCCTTTACGGCGGGGGAATAGGCGTTGCGGTAATCGATACGGGCGTGCGTCCGCACGTAGATTTTATGATGCCCGCGCCCCGCATTTATTTTCGCGACTTTATTGCGGGGCGGACTTTACCCTACGACGATAACGGGCACGGAACAGCCGTAGCCTCTATTTTGTGCGGAAACGGCTTAGCCAGCGGCGGACGCTTTTCGGGCATCGCGCCTAAAAGCCGTCTTTTCGCTCTTAAAGCAATAGGCGCAAGCGGCGAGGGCGGCGCGTTTGTTATTTTAGAGGCGATGCAATGGCTGTACGATAACGCCGCCAAACACAACATCAAGGTATTGTGCGCATCGTTCGGTTCACAGCCGGTACAAGACGGGCTAGACCCGCTTTCGGCAGGCGCGGAGGCACTGTGGCGCAAGGGCATAACGGTAGTAGCCAGCGCGGGCAACGACGGTCCAAAGCCCGATACCGTCCGTTCGCCGGGCTGCAATTCGTCTATTATAACGGTGGGCGGCGCGCACCTTACTAAATCGGGCGCAGAAGTTGCCGAGTTTTCCTCACGCGGACTGTGCGCGGGCTTTACTAAGCCAGACCTTGTTGCGCCCGCGTCTAACATAACCGCCTGTGGCGTAACGGACGATTACGAAACACATACAGGCACCTCTATGGCCGCGCCCATTACGGCGGGAGCCGCCGCCTTGATACTTAGCAAACGCCCCGACTTTTCGCCCAACCGCGTAAAAGAAATTCTACTAAAAACCGCCCAAAAAATGCCCGCCCTCCCACGCGAAAGCGCAGGACACGGCCTACTATCCTTTGACTTTTTAGAAGAGTTATAAGAATGGAGAATGGAAAATGGAAAATATTTTTTATAGCAAACAAATCATTACTTGACAACTTGTAAGCGATATGTTACGTTAAAGGCTAGATATGCAACACAAGCACATCAACGTAATCGGCGCGGGTCTTGCGGGCTGTGAGGCGGCGTACCAAATCGCTAAGCGCGGCGTACCCGTTAAGCTGTACGAGGCTAAGCCTAAGCAAAAAAGCGCGGCGCACAGTTCGGCGGATTTTGCAGAATTAGTATGTTCTAATTCGCTTAAATCGCAAGACCCTTCTACTTCGCAAGGCTTGTTAAAAGCCGAAATGCAGCTGTTTGACAGCTTAATTTTGCGTTGCGCTGCGGCCGCTAAAATTCCTGCGGGCGGCGCGTTAGCCGTAGACCGAACGCAATTCAGCGCGGCGGTAACCAAGCAAATCAAAAAAAACCCTAACATTCAAATTATTTGCCAAACGACTGCAAACTTAGATAAAAACGCGCTAACCATTATTGCCACAGGGCCACTTACACTAGGAACACTTGCAGACGAGTTGCGCGATTGTGCAGAGGGAGGCCTTTCGTTTTACGATGCCGCCGCGCCGATTATCGCCGCCGAAAGCATAGACACAAACGCGGCATTTTTTGGCAACCGCTACGGAAAAGGCGAAGTGCAAGGCGCACAAGGGGATTATATAAATTGTCCGCTTACACAGGACGAATACTACGCCTTTATCTCCGCCTTAACCTCCGCCGAAACCGTACTGCAAAAAGACTTCGAAAAAAACGCATTTTTCGAGGGCTGTATGCCCGTAGAGGTATTAGCGGCAAGAGGGCGCGACACGCTGCGCTTCGGCCCGTTAAAGCCCGTCGGCTTAACCGACCCTCTTACAAACAAGCGTCCCTATGCCGTAGTGCAGCTGCGCAAAGAAAACGCGGCAGGGGATATGTACAATATGGTGGGTTTTCAAACCAACCTAAAATTTAACGAGCAAAAGCGCGTTTTCTCTATGATACCCGCCCTGCACGCCGCCGAATTTCTGCGCTACGGCGTAATGCACCGCAACACCTTTATCAACGCTCCCAACGTACTCAACCGCCGCTATCAAGTAAAAAAAATCCCCAACCTGTTTATAGCGGGGCAGCTTTCGGGCGTAGAGGGCTACCTAGAAAGCGCGGCAAGCGGCCTAACCGCAGGCGTATACGCCCTAGATACCTTACGCGGCGGACAGCTGCCCGATTTACCCGAAACCTCTCTTATGGGCGCACTCACACGCTACCTAACCGCCCAAAACCCGAATTTTCAGCCGATGAACGCCAACTTCGGGCTTTTACCGCCCCTAAACATCCGCTGCAAGCAAACCCGCAAACAAGCCTACACAGCGCGCAGCCTAGCGGATTTGCAAGAGTTTATAAACTTACAACTTACAACTGACAATTGACAAATTATTGCTGTTTATTTTATATAATTATTTTAGCCGAAATTCGTCAGTTGTAAGTTGTAAGTTGTCAATTATATTTGTCAACCCCTAAAACGCCGCTAGCTTTTCTTTGCCGCTGCTGATATACGTAAAGCCCGAAAAGCCTAGCTGCTTACATAAATCGGTTACCGCGTCGTACTTATCCAGTAGGCGGGGGATTTGGTGCGCGTCCGAACCAAACGTAACGCGCGTGCCGCCCAACTGCTTATACCGCGCTAAAATGTCCGCGCCGGGCAAGCAAACCGCAGGGGCTTTGGTGCGCAGCGTACCGCAATCCGCCGTTAAACTTTCGGATAACTGCGGACGAATCGAAGAATTAAGCTCTAAAAGCTTACCCTTTTTAATCAGCTTATTTAAGATTTTATCTAAGATGTCCGCAAATTGATTGTAACAGGCGCGCCTGTCGGGATAAGGCGCAACGCGTTCTACATAGCATAAATGCCCCAGCGCGTGGTAGGTAAACGACGCGTCTAAGCTTTGCAACACGGCGTCAAAATATTCGGTAAAGGCTTGCTGCTTAGTTTTGTTTTTATAAAACTCCATGCGGTAGCAATCCTGCCCGTTTACATCGTGGATAGAATTGATTACATAATCAAAGTTCAGCCCGTCTAACAAGGCGGTAAGCTTAGCTTCATGTTCGGGGGCAAAGCCTACCTCTACGCCTGCCGCAATTTCAATTTGTCCCGCATAGCGCGCCTTGTAGGTGCAAAAGCAGTTTAGCACCGCCTTTAAATCGCGCATACGTTCCGACGCGCAGCCGTCCCGCCCTAAATCTAAATGGTCGGTAAAGGCAATGTATTGAATGCCCTTGCGAATAGCGGCGCGTATCATATCCTCTGCTTTTTCTACGCCGTCGGACGAAAAATCCGTATGAACATGTGTGTCGATTATTTTCATGTAGGTGTTCCGCTGCGCAAATCCGCGCCGTTTAAAATACTTGCATACCCTATATTTTTATCGTACAGACGCGAAAAAATACGCTCGCCGTAACGCGCTAAAATTCCTTCACGCGAAAGGTTAGACGTTATTAAGGTCAGCTTTCCCGAATTTATGCGTTCATTCAGTACCGAATACAGATATTCGTGCGTGATGTTTTTTAAAAAGCTTTCCGTGCCTAAATCGTCAATAACTAATAAATCGCTGTCGGTTAAGGGTTCTAAATGCGCCAGCTTTTCTTCGTTAAAGGTGGTGTGGTATTGCAAAGCGCGGTTTACAAACCCAAACGCCGTAACCGCCGTTACCGCAAAGCCCCGCGACAGCATACAATCCGCCGCACAGCCCGCCAACAGCGTTTTGCCCGTACCCGTATTGCCCGAAATAATGATTACGCGCCGTTTGTTAAGGGGATACTTAGCGCAGATTTTTTGCACGCTTTCGTACACCGTTTGGTTGCGTTCGCGGTGGGCAGGGTCAAAACGCGAAAAATCTATATCCGAAAATGCCAACAGCGGAATTTCTACGTTGTCGGGCTTATTCAGCGCAAGCGTCTTTACACAATCGCATAATTTTGCACCTACATAGGCCGTATCGCGGCACACCGCGCAGTGCGGCGGGGGATTAAGCATATTTTCGGTTATGCCCGCCTTTTTTAACAGCGCGGTTTTTTCCGCAAGTAGGGCAGTGCGCGTTTTTTGATTGATTTTTTCGTCCTTTGCCTCCGCTAAAATGATGCCCCGCAGCGCGGACTCAACCTCTAACAGCGCGGGATTTTGTTGCAAGGCGTCGTTAAAGATAACGCTTGCCGCGTCTTGTTCGGCTTTGCGTCTTTGCACTATAAAGTTGACAGAATTTTTATAACTCATCGTCGCTTAGCCTCTCAAACATAGCGTTTAATTCCTCCGCCGTTAAGGCGCGGCTTACAAAATTAGGATTGCCCTCACGCGCTACTACCGTATCTTGTACCGCACTGCCCGACGCGCCCGCACCGCCCGACGCGCCGCTTTTTACCGCCGCGCTTTCTTTAAGCAATAACGCCTTAATATCGGCCGCTTGAATTTTGCCAAGCCTAGCCAAACGCGCAACCTCTTGATTCATGCTTTCAAACTTCGTCATTCCGTATTTGGGGCGGCTGAAACAAACCTCCGCTATTAGCTTTAACGCGCTTTCGCTAAACCCTAAATCCAACCACGGCGCAACATACGTTTCGGCGTAGCTGTCGTAGCGTTCTAAGCGCGAACCCAACAGCTGCGCCAATTTGCCCGTAAGCGCGTACAGCGCATCGCGCTTTTGTTCAAACGCCTCTACCTCCGCTACCGTAAAAATACGATTTTCGTAATAACGGATAAGCAGCTTGTCTAAGCCCTGTACACCGCCGTATTCTACGCGCCCCGCCGCCGAAACAATCGTTTCGATAGGAAAGCCTAACTCCTTTTGCCACTTTAATACATAACGCTTGTCGGTGTAGTCGGCCTTGCGTTTAAGCCGCAACGCCTTTAACACAGCCTTTAAATCCTTATCGTAAAGCAACTCTAATTCGGATAAGTGTTCGTTGACGCGTTCATACGTGCGGTAACCTTGCGCCGCCAAATTACGCGCTACGGTGGTAATGTAGGGATGACGCACGCTTTCGCCCTTTTGACGCACGCAATAAGCGATAATAATTAACATGGCTTCGGTTTCTACGCCGTCTAACTCCATAACCGTATAATATTCGTTGTATTCATTAGGCAAAATCTGACGGTCTTTCAGCATTAAATGCAGTTGGTCGTTAAACGTCTTATACTTAGCCTTATCAAATTTCGGCACGCGCTTAGAACGCGGCACATACGCGGCATATTCCACCGAAGGCGGGTCTAACGTAAGCTGCACAAGCTCTTGCGACTGCCAGTACGCATACGCATTCATAACCTCTTGCATGCTGATGTTCAACGCCAGCGCAATGCCCTCTAACTCATTATCAAACGAGCTTGCAAAAGCCAACCCCGCCAAATAAACTTTGGCGTAGCCCTCTGGCGCATACGGCATGTCCTCTAAAATAAACGCCGTATCCAATACAATTTTGCGCTGTTCGTTCAGTGCCTTGTTAAAACGGATAAATCCCATAACACCTTTTTTTTCTTGCGGTTTTTTTTTAAATGTGGTACACTTAAAGCCGAGAGTTATTCTATCATACCATAAGCTTTAAAAAAACTCAACCCAAAATGCCCAAAAATTTTATTTTAGTAGAGGAAGCAATGAACGAAATTAAATGCCCTTCCTGCAACAAGGTCTTTAAAGCGGACGAGGCGGGCTTTGCCGATATTGTAAAGCAGGTGCGCGACGAAACGTTTGCGCAGGCACTGTCCGAAAAAGAAAAGCTGTGGGACGCGGTAAAAAAAACCGCCGTCTTAGACGCGCAAACGCAGCTTAAAGATAAAATGCAAGCGTCGCTTACCGAAAAGGACGCCCTGATTTCGCAGCTTAACGCCGTAATTGCCAAAACCGTATCCGAAAAGGAATTAGCGGTAGAAAAAGCCACCGCGCACATTAAAGAGCAAGTCGGCGCGCTTAAAGTAGAGTTAGAAACCACAAAAACCGATAAGGAGCGCGGCGAGCGCGTGCTTAAAGAACAGCACGCCTACGAGTTAAGCCTAAAAGATAAAGCCATAGATTTATATAAAGATATGAAATTACAGCAAACCACCAAGCTGGTGGGCGAGTCGTTAGAACAGCACTGCGAAATCGAGTTTAACAAAATCCGCAGCGCGGCGTTTCCGTCTGCGCAGTTCGGCAAAGACAACGACGCCAAAAGCGGCAGCAAGGGCGATTACATTTACCGCGAGCTAAACGACGACGGCGTAGAAATAATCTCTATTATGTTCGAGATGAAAAACCAAGAAGAGCAATCCGCTTTCAAGAAAAAAAACGACGACTTTTTAGACAAGCTGCATAAAGACCGCACCGAAAAAAACTGCGAATACGCCGTGTTGGTTTCGCTGTTAGAGCCGCAAAACGATTTTTACAACGCAGGCATAGCGGACGTTTCTTTCCGTTATCCCAAAATGTACGTTGTGCGCCCGCAATGCTTTATCCCCATGATAACGCTGCTTAGAAACGCTGCCCTCAACACCGTTCAGCATAAAGCCGAGCTTGCGCTTTTTAGAAATCAAAACATAGACATCGCAAATTTCGAAAACAGCATGAATAAATTTAAAGAGGATTTTTCGTATAATTATAGTTTGGCAAGCCGAAAATTCAACACGGCTATCGAGGAAATCAACACCACGATTAAGCATTTAGAAAAGGTGCGCGACGCGTTGCAGTCCTCCGATAAAAATTTGCGCATTGCCAACGAAAAGGCAGAAAAGCTTACCATCAAACGCCTTACAAAGGGCAACCCCACCATGACGGAAATGTTTGCCCAGTTACCTAAAAAAGACGCGCAAGACGAGGAGGACGAAACAGCATGAGAGCCATTGTAACCGTAATAGGAAAGGATAAAACGGGCATTATCGCAGCCGTAACGGGCGAACTAGCGGCTATGGCGGTAAACGTAGAGGACATCAGCCAAACCATTATGCGCGAGTATTTTGTAATGCTGATGATGATAGAAAGCAAAAAAACAGGGCTTTTAGAAATTGTAAAACGCATGGAAGCCCTAGCCAAAAGCATCGGCGTAGATATCCGCGTGCAGCATGAGGATATATTCAACGCCATGCACCGCATTTAGGCGGCTTATCTAACGCGTTGTACGCGCTACGCTTGTCTTTTTTACTTCTTTGCGTACATATCGGGTACGCGGCAGTCGTAAAAAAGCCAACTGTTGCACGTCCAACACGTCATCTAAGCCGCCTACGCCTACGCGGACGGGGTGGAAAGAAAAACATTCGGAGAAAGACATGCTTACCAAAAACGAAATATTTGAAACCGTAGAAATGATTAAAGACCAAAATTTGGACGTGCGCACGCTTACGTTGTCGCTGTCGCTTTTTGACTGCATCTCCGACGACAAAAAAAAGTGCGCCGATAAGGTGTATCATAAAATTGTCAAAACGGCAGGAAAGCTTGTAGAAACGGGTAATATCCTAGCGGCGGAATACGGCGTTCCGATTGTCAATAAGCGCGTAGCCGTAACGCCTGTCAGTTTAATCGGCGCGGCAAGCGGAGGCTTTATCGAAATCGCCCGTGCTTTGGACAAAGCGGCAAAGGAAATCGGCATAGATTTTATCGGCGGCTATTCCGCTTTAATCGAAAAGGGCATAACCCCCGCAGAGGACGCCTTTTTACATTCGGTGGCAGAGGCAATTTCGTCTACCGAAAAGGTATGTTCCTCTGTCAATGTAGCCTCCACCCGCGCAGGCATTAACATGGACGCCGTAGTCCGCGCGGGAGCTATGATTAAGCAGTTAGCCGAAAGTACTAAAAAGCAAAACGGCATAGCCTGCGCCAAATTCGTAGTGTTTTGCAACGCCGTCCCCGACAACCCTTTTATGGCGGGCGCGTTTACAGGAACAGGCGAGGCGGACGCCGCCCTCAACGTAGGCGTTTCAGGGCCGGGCGTAGTAGAAAAAACGGTTAGAAATCTGCCGCATGCAGATTTCGCCGCCCTAGCAGAGGCCATTAAGCGCACGGCGTTTAAAATTACCCGCGCGGGCAGTTTAATCGGCGCGGAGGCAGCCAAACGCTTAGGCGTGCAGTTCGGCATTGTAGACCTTTCGCTTGCGCCTACGCCCAAATTAGGCGATTCCGTTGCGCATATTTTAGAGGCAATGGGCTTAGAGCGCGTAGGCACGCACGGCACAACCGCCGCGCTTGCGCTTTTAAACGACGCGGTAAAAAAGGGCGGCGTTATGGCAAGCCCCGCCGTAGGAGGATTAAGCGGCGCGTTTATCCCCGTATCGGAGGACGCAGGCTTTATCAACGCGGTACGCGCGGGCGCAATCACCATAGACAAGTTAGAGGCCATGACTAGCGTATGTTCGGTAGGGCTGGATATGCTGGCGGTGCCGGGCGACACGTCCGCCGCAACGATATCGGCGATTATCGCGGACGAGTGCGCTATCGGCATGGTCAACCATAAAACTACCGCCGTGCGCATTATTCCCGTGCCAGGCAAAACCGTAGGGGACGAGGCAGAGTTCGGCGGACTTTTAGGCACCGCGCCCGTCATGGCGGCGCACAGCGCAAAAAGCGACGCCTTTATCCAGCGCGGCGGCAGAATCCCCGCCCCGTTGCACAGTTATAGAAATTGAGAATGGAAAAATGGAAAATGGAGAATGTCGGCAAAGATTTAAATAAAATATCCGAATAAAAATTCCCCTCATTGATTGTCGTTAAGAAATTAGCCGTTAAAAAATTCCCCTCTTGAGGGGTGGACGCGTTAGCGGACGGGGTGGAAAGAAAAGCACAGCCTACAAAATCGGACGGGGTGGAAAGCCAACAATAAAAGGAGTAATCAATTATGAAACGCAGTGAAGTAAAAGAAGAATACAAATGGCGGCGCGCGGATATATTTTTAAACGACGCCGATTGGGAGCGCAATTTAGCCGTATTAAATAAGGATATCGTAGGAATCTTACAATTTAAAGGACGGCTTTCCTGTGGCGAAACGCTGCTAAAATGCTTTGCTTTATCCGACGATTTGTCTAAGCGGCTAGAAAAGCTATACTGTTATGCCATGCTGTACAAGGACGAAAACCTTGCGCTTTCCGAAGCCGCCGCCATGAAATCACGCGTCGAAACCCTCTATGTTTCTTTTAGCGCGTATTCGGCGTATATCGTGCCCGAACTCTCCGCCCAACCCGACAGCGTATTAGAGGGCTATATAGCCGACCCCGATTTTTCGATGTACGATTATCAGCTAAAAAACATATTAGCCCAAAAAAAGCATATATTAAGCGAAGGCGAAGAGCGCGTGCTGGCACTTGCAGGCAAAACCATCGGCGCGTTCCGCGAAATCTTTACTCAATTAGACAACGTAGACATGCCGTTTCCCAACATCAACGCAGACGGAAAGCCGCAAAAAATGACGCACGGTAAGTATAGCCTGTGGTTGCAAAGCGAAAACCGCGATTTACGCAAGCGCGCGTTTAGCGGAATGTACAAGGCGGTAGGCGCGGTGGTGCATACGGCAGGGGCGAATTTTGCCGCCTCTGTTAACAAAGATAACTTTTTAGCACAGGTGCGCGGATACAATTCCGCCTTAGAAAAATCACTTAAACAAAACGATGTTCCCGCCGCCGTATACGATACGCTGCTTACCCAAGTTTCCGCCTTTTTGCCCGCCTTGCACGAGTACATGGCGTTCCGCAAAAAAACATTAGGATACGAAAAACTGCATATGTACGATTTGCACGTTCCGCTGTTTCCGCAGGCAAGCTTAGGTGTATCGTTTGATAAAGCCTACGAACTAGTCATAGACGGCTTAAAGCCGCTAGGCGCAGCGTACACCGAAGTGCTGCGCGCGGCGCGTACTTCTAGGTGGTTAGACGTAGAGGAAACGCAAAACAAGCGCAGCGGCGCGTACTCGTGCGGCGTATACGGCGTGCACCCGTATGTGCTGTTAAATTACAAACCCCTTATGCACGACGTATTTACCGTAGCGCACGAAATGGGGCACGCCGTGCACAGCTACGAGTCAGCCAAATATCAGCCCTACGCCAAAAACGATTACGCTATTTTTGTAGCGGAAGTAGCTAGCACCGTCAACGAGGTTTTGCTGCTTAAACATCTGCTTAGCGAAACCAAAGATATCAATACCAAAAAATATTTGCTGTCGTATTATTTAGATATGTTCCGCACCACGCTGTTCCGCCAAACCATGTTTGCCGAGTTTGAAGCGCAAGCACACGCCCTAGAAGCAGAGGGTACGCCGCTTACGGTAGACAGGCTTAATAAGCTGTACGCCTCATTAAACAAAAAATACTACGGTACAGATGTTACGCAGGATAAGCAAATCCGCTTAGAATGGGCGCGTATTCCGCATTTTTACAACGCATTTTACGTATACCAATATGCAACGGGGCTAACTAGCGCGGTCAGCCTTGCAAACGCAATACGCGGCAATAAAGCCGACGCGCAAGAGCGGTATAAGGCGTTTCTGCGCGCGGGCGGAAGCAAGTCGCCCTACGAAATTTTAAAAGACGCAGGCGTAGACTTATTAGACGCATCCGCCTACAAAACCGCATTCACCGAATTCACCTCCGCCCTAGAAGAGTTAAAAAACTTACAACTTACAACTGACAACTGACAAATTATTGCTAAAATATTATTAAAAAATATCCGAAATTCGTCAGTCGTCAGTCGTCAATTGTCAATAAAAAAAAAGGAAACCCTCTATGCAAAAAAAACTCCTACTTATCATCTTACCGATATGCGCGCTGCTGCTATTTACGGCGTGCCATTCTCATGCAGACCTTATCATGCACGAGGATTCTCAAAACGTCTATTACGAGCTGCGCCTTAACTTGCACGTCAACGAAGAAAAATTGCTAGACGGCCACGCCAAAAGTGCAGGCACCGTAAAGCCCCGCTATAACCCGTTTCCGCAAAACATCATGCCCGATGCGCGGTGGAAAGAAGGCGAGGCATGGACGGTTACCGAATACCTACGCGTACTAATGTCCACGCGCGATTCGGGCGGTTTCGAGTTTAGCAAAATCGAATATCAAACCAATTTCACCGTTATGGTGTTTCGTAAAACCGTCCCCAAAGCGCAAACGGCAGCATCCGAAAACGAAGAAACGCAAACCCCTGCCGCCGCGCCCGCGCCGCGCTTAGTATCCTCCAACCCCTTTATTTTCACCTACGAATATACGCTGCCCAACCCGTTTAACGAGTTTCGCCGCCTTTATGACGAGCAGCCTGCCAATTCGGTTTTTGATGTATTTAATAACGGTTACCGCGTTTCTACCATTTTCACGCACGACCCGCGTAACCCCGCGTCGCTAACGCTGCCCGAAATCGCACAGCGTGCAGTAGACGGGGGATGGGCAATCGATTTAGAAGACGCGCTTAAAGACCCCGTTATAAACGCGCAAGGCGTTATTTCCTTTTCGTATATCCGCCAAGACCTGCCAAGCTTTTTACAAGCCTTTCCGATTCCGGAGGGCATGTTCAACCCCAACAGCCTAAACGTAAACTTTGTTTGGGCAACCCATTCGCGCTTTCGGGTAGTAGAGCCAGACGAACGCCTTAGCGAACGCAGCGGGCAAGGGCATTACCAATACAGCTTTCCCGCGCTTTTCGATGCGCAAGACGATTTTGTTACCGTGCGCTTTATCCGCCCCAACGCGGCAGGATGGTATATAACGGCTATTCTGCTAGGCGCGGCAACGGTATTGTTAGTTTTACTAATCAGCAAATACCGCAAGCCCAAGCGCAAATTTATTCCGCCAACCATTATAATCGCAGACCCGTTTTTCGGAACAAAAAGCCTAAACCCCTTCGGCAGCGAATACGACCAACCCTCCAACACATCCAACACATCCGACACCACAAACACCCCCGATAACCCCTCCAACCCCTTCGACGGCTATTAGTAATAATGGATAATGGAAAATGGAAAATGGAGAATTTCGGCTAAGGATTTAAAATTAATAATCACTCCGCAATCTCTTTTACGGCGCGGATTAAAAAATCTACGTGTGGGTGCAGCGTGTCAAACCCAAAGCTAGCGCGCACAATTCCTTGTTCAAGCGTGCCTAAATGCGCATGTGCAAGCGGCGCGCAATGCAATCCTCCGCGCACACAAATATCGTACTGTTCGGATAAAATATCCGCAACATCACCCGAATGCAGATTTTTCACATTAAACGAAACGATGCCGCCAAACGCGTTTTTAGGGTTATACAGCCTTACGCCGCCAATCTTTTGCAGTTCGCCGCGTGCATAATCGCCCAGCGCGTTCAGCTTTACCGCACCGTCGGACATATGTTCTTTTGTCCAGTTTATTGCCGCTAAAAGCCCCGCAATGGCAGGGGTGGGCAGCGTACCCGATTCTAGACATTCAGGTAATCCTTGCGGCTGATACGGGCTTTCGGATTCCGTTCCCGTGCCGCCCAAAATAGTAGGCTGAATTTGTATGCCCTCGCGCACGGCCAATACGCCTAAGCCCTGCGGCCCGTGCAGCCCCTTATGCGGCGCAAACGCTAATAAATCTATGTTGTCCTCACTCATTGTAATGCGGCCGTAACCTGCGCACTGCGCCGCGTCTACCAAAAACAGTACGCCGCGCGCCTTACAAAAGCTGCCTATTTGCTTGATAGGCGCGGCGGCGCCCGTTACGTTAGATACATAATTGACAGCCGCCAAATACGTTTTATCCGTAAACGCGCTTTGCACGGCTTTGGCTGAAATCACCCCAAAAATATCGGGCTTTACCACCGTAAGGCTGATTTTTCCCGCGCGTTCTAATTCTTTTAGCGGACGTATTACACTGTTGTGTTCAAGCGCGGTAGTAACCACATGCCCCTTATGCTGTACGGTGCCTAAAATCGCGTAATTTAAACCCTGCGTACAATTTAAACTAAACGCAATCTGCCCGCGCTTTAACCCTAAAAATGCGGCGGTTTCGGTTCGGGCTTTATGGATAAGCCGCGCACACTTTACACTCATGCTATGCCCGCCGCGACCAGGATTTGCCGAAAGATAACGCAGCGCGTTTTGCATAGAGGTTATCACGCTGAGGGGTTTATAGCCCGTTGTAGCAGCATTGTCGAAATATAGCATATCTTAATACACACCTTATGAAAAATAAAATATAATGTATAAATACGGCGATTTAATACTAGTATACGTCCGTTATAAATTTTAAGAACTTGCAAGTAAATTAAAAAACGCAATTTAAAAGAACTAACACAAAAGGAGTTATATCTAAGATGTACTATATTTTTTCTTTCCGTTCACGCAACGAAAGCATAGGTTTTTTTGAACGCATCAACCGCTTAGGCGTAAGCGCAAAGCTGATTAACACGCCGCGCATCATTTCCGTAGGCTGCGGGCTTTCGGTTAAGGTTTGCGCATCCTGCATAGACACGGCACGCAAAACCCTGCACATATGCGCATACGAAACCTTTTTAGGCTTATTCTACTACAACGGCTGCGAAATGAAACGCATAGAACGCTAAAAGTAATGGAGAATGGATAATGGATAATGGAGAATTTCGGCTAAGTTTGTCCTACGAAAACAGACCGCAAAAAAATTCCCCTCTTGTAGGCGCGACGCGGGCGGCGTTAGCCGCAAAAACACAACGTGTTTTTAGCCAAAGCGGGGAGTGAGGAACGAACGACCCATTGACGCGTCAGCGGACAGGGTGGAAAGAAACAACCAACCCGAACAACCTAAAAAACTTACCTTAGTTTACTTGATTTTCTCGTTAAAACAGTGTACAATAAAACTATGATACACGTAGAGATGAGAGCAAACAAGCAAACAAGTAAACAGGCAAACAAGCTTTTCTTAATTACAATTATGCTAACGCTTTTATGCGCGGCGGTTTTTGCGGCATGCACACCGCCAACACCGCCCGAGCCTGCCCAATTATCAGCCCCTAGTAATTTGGCAGGCGATTTCAGCCGGCACAGGTTTACTTGGGATAAGGTTGAAAATGCGTCCGGCTACACGATAATTATCACAAAATCCTTTCTTAGAGGATTCAATCACTTAGAGCGAAACGTAACCGATAATTTTTTTGATTATTCATCTTTCTACAATTTAGACGGAGTTAGCTGGCATCAGTTTATGCGGCAAGATGACGTTTTTTCGGTTAAGGTTAAGGCACACAGCACACTTGAATGGTATTTAGATTCCGAATATACAGAAATAGAATATTTTACTTCAGCCAACCCAAATGCGGAAGTGCATATACCTTCTATATCTTCAACGAATTTTCAGTACATTCCGATAGGAAAAAATCAAACCAGAATTATAACGTTTAGCCCGGGCTATACGGGCGATTTTACATTTAGGGCCGAGGAAGCTTTGACGCCTTTTAGCGGGTTTACCAACCATCAAACAATATCCTTTGAATTTGAAAAAGAAGTTTACGAAGATGATGAGGATATAACCATAACCCACGAATACATCGTAACAGTCGCTAAAAATCTTATTAAAGGCGAAATCTATAAATTTGCGTTAAAGTGGAGCGAGCCCGAACAATTCGGATTGACGACAGTAACGTATACCTACTATACCGACAAAGAGTCCTTTAAACAATTAGACGGTAAAAAAGCCTTTAACCTAAGCGTAAGCCAAAAAATGTTTTTTGAATTTGTGCCCGAACCCGATAGCTATTACCATATAAAGGTAACCGGTTCGGGCGATTATTATCTTCAATGCATGAACTACTCTTTTAACCCTGAAACAAATTTCGGTTTCGGCGGAAGCTTTTTGTGGAATAATTCGATTGAAACCTCTGATTTGTCGGCAGAAAGGCTTATTGGTTTTACTCATACAACACATGGCGATATCGAAATCGAAAACTTAACGGAACAAGAAATAACCATAGAATTTGAAATAATCTTGATAAATCAAATGATAAAACCCGGTGAAGAAAAGCCTTTTTCGGACGTTAGCTATTTTGCTATTTCGCTAGACGATGTAGCCGCGCCGTATATAAATATGGTTATCTCCGCGCCGGGCTATTTATATACGTTGTTCGACAGCTACGGTTATGAAATGCTTCCCTATATGCAGATTATTAACGTTTTTAGGTTCAATACGGAAAACAGATACTTTGTATATCTCAGGCCTCATACAGAGAGCATTCAATCTACGTTGAAATTTGAAATAATTTAAACTTTTGCATGACAAACCGCGAAAATTGTGTTATGATTATACTATGACCAACCCACAGGCGCAGCACATACTGGGCTTGCTTTCGGCAAAGTATCCCGATGCGGCTTGCGAGCTTACCTACAACTCCGATTTTCAGCTGCTAGTAGCGGTGATTTTATCGGCGCAATGTACAGATAAGCGCGTAAACCGCGTAACTAAGGAGTTGTTCGCGCATGCTGATACGCCCGAGGGTATACTAAGCTTAGGGCAAGACGCGTTAGAAAAGCTGATATACACCTGCGGCTTTTACCGCCAAAAAGCAAAAAGCATATTGTCCTGCGCCGCCGACATTCTTGCGCATCACGCAGGCCGCGTACCCAATACCTTTAATCAGCTGGTTAAGCTGCGCGGGGTAGGGCGCAAAACGGCAAACGTGGTATTAAGCGTTGCGTTTAATAAGCCGCGCATTGCGGTGGATACGCACGTATTCCGCGTAAGCCGCAGATTAGGCCTTTCTAACGGCACAACCCCAAAATCGGTAGAGGCGGATTTAGAGAAAGTTTTTCTGCCCGAAAGCCTTACACAAGCGCATCATGTGTTAATTTTCCACGGACGCTACTGCTGCAAGGCACGCAACCCCGATTGTACAAATTGTCCCGTAACCGCGCACTGCACCGCCTTTCAAGCTTAGGAGTTTTTAAAAAAAGCCGTATGTTTATAGATAAAATAAAAATCAAAATAAAAGCAGGCAACGGCGGCGACGGCGCGGTTTCGTTTTATACCGAAAAGTACGTCCCCAACGGCGGGCCGGACGGCGGCGACGGCGGGCCGGGCGGCGACATTATCTTTACAGCGGACGAGCGCAAAACCAATTTGTCGGAGTTTAGTTTCTCCAAAGCCTTTAAAGCCGAAGACGGCGAGCGCGGCGGTTCTAAATACTGTCACGGAAAATCGGGCAAAAACTTAGTAATCGGGTTGCCGCAAGGCACCGTAATACGCGATGCCGAAACGGGCGGAATTTTAGCCGACTTATTTAGTGCGGACAGCAGCGTAACCGTGTTAAAGGGAGGCTACGGCGGCAAGGGAAACGCGCGTTTTAAATCGTCGCGCCGTCAAGCGCCCACGTTTGCGCAAAGCGGCGTAAAAACGCAGCAGCGCGAAGTTGTGCTAGAATTAAAAACCATTGCAGACGTGGGGCTGATAGGCTTTCCTAACGTAGGAAAATCTACGCTGATATCGGTGATTTCTGCCGCGCGTCCCAAAATCGCCAACTACCATTTTACTACGCTTTCTCCCGTACTGGGCGTTGTACAATACTACGAGCATTTTTTTACCGTAGCCGATATTCCCGGCCTTATCGAGGGCGCAAGCAGCGGCGCAGGGCTAGGTTTTGAGTTTTTGCGCCACATCGAGCGCACGCGTTTACTGGTGCATTTGGTGGATATTTCGGGCAGCGAGGGGCGCGACCCCGTGCAAGATTACCGCACTATCCGCGCCGAGCTTAACGGCTACTGTGAAAAACTAAGCGAAATTCCCGAAATTGTGGTGCTTAATAAATGCGACCTATTACAAGACAAATCGCAAATCAAACAATTTGAAAAAGCCGTAAAAGTTAAGCCGCTGCAAATTGTCGGCGCAATTGCCGAAGGCACCGAACAGCTGATTGCCGAAATTTATAAAAAGCTGCAAACACTGCCGCCGCCCCGTCCGCTTGAATTTGAGCCGTTTGAATACGCGCCGCGCGACATAAGCGGCTACGACATCATCAAAACGGGCGAGGGCGAGTTTGAAATTTTAGGCGGCTTAGTAGACGAACTTGCACGCAACGTACTGTTAGACAATCCCGATAGTATGCGCTACTTTCAGCGCAAACTTAAAGGCGAGGGCGTGTTTAAAGCCTTGCGCAAGGCAGGCGCAAAAGAAGGCGACACCGTCCGCATGATGGATATAGAGTTTGATTTTTTAGAATAAGGAGAAAAAATTACCATGCAACAACCAACCAAAGACGCAGTTGCGCTATTCGGCGGAAGCTTCGACCCTGTGCAAAACGCGCACGTAGAAATTATACAAAAATTATCCGAGCGGTTTAATAAAACCATCGTAGTGCCGTCTTTTATTTCGCCCTTTAAAAAGGGCGGTGCATCCGCATCGGGCGAGGCGCGCTTTACCATGCTGCTTAAAGCATTAACCGAACTTTCTAACGTTGTGATTTCGCGTTTCGAGCTGGACAATTCCGCCGTTAGCTATTCGGTTGATACCGCGCAGCATTTTAAAAACCTTTTTTCTAATCAGCCGCTATACTGGGTAATCGGTTCGGACATGCTTGCTAAGCTGCACAAATGGCATAGATTTGACGAACTTAAAACACTGGTTACGTTTTATATTATCGGGCGGCCGGGATTTTTTATTAAAGAGCCGCAAGTGCGTAAGCTGCTTAAATTAGGCGCAAAATTAGCGTTTTCGGATTTTACGGGACAGCATACTTCTAGCGCACAGGCTAGATTAGATGTTGCTTTCGGCAAATATTCTTTATTGCCTAAACCCGCCGCACAGCTTATCAAAAAACAAGGCTTATACAGCGAATTTAAACGCATAGTAGAGGCTTACCCGATATTTAACCTTTCGCAAGAGCGTATCGCGCACAGCCGACGCACCGCAATCGCGGCCATTCATCTAGCCAAGCTGCACAACGCAAATCCGCATGATGCCGTTGCCGCCGCGCTGCTGCACGATATCGCCAAAGACGCCAGCCCTATACTGCTAGACAAGTTGGGAATAGTCGAAGCGCAAGAAATTGCAAGCGCGCCCGCAAAGGTCCGCCATGCTTTTTACGGCGCGGCGGCTGCAAAAACGTATTTTAAAATCCGCAAAAAATCTATTATTGACGCTATCCGCTTGCACACAACGGGCGCGCCGCGCATGGCAAAACTGGCAAAAATCATATTTTTAGCCGACATTATAGAGCAAGGGCGCAAGAATTTTGTGGGCTTAGACGAAATCCGCACGCTGTCGCAAACCAAATTAAATGCCGCTATGTATAGCGCGTTGTGCGGAGTTTTAGAGCGGCTAAATAAAAAGGGCGCGCAAATTTATCCGCTTACCACACAAGCGCACGAATTTTACACACCTAAAAAACTTGCCGTGTCCGCACCGCAAAAGCCCGCACCGCAAAAGCCCGCACCGCAAAAGCCCGCGCCGCAAAAGCCCGCACAAAAAAGACCCGCACCCCAAAAACGTACCGCGCCCGCACCGAAAGCGGTTGCGCCCCTCTCA
Source organism: Bacillota bacterium (assembly GCA_009777485.1). GTDB lineage: Bacteria > Bacillota > Clostridia > Christensenellales > Pumilibacteraceae > WRAP01. The sequence continues at coordinate 14,154 of WRLT01000003.1, read as the reverse complement.
GCCGCCCAAAGCCCCGACCCCAAAAACAACCCCGATTGCTTAGCCAACCTTATCGCGGGCTATTTAGACGAAAAAAGGGGAAGAGATGTAACGCTGATAGACCTTACAGACAAAACCATTATCGCCGATTATTTTGTTATCGCGTCCGTTTTTTCTAGCACCGCCGTGCGCGCGCTTACCGACTATGTAGACGAAAAGCTTTCCAAAGAATTTGGCATAGAGCCCCTGCGCCGCGATTTAGACCCCAAATGGGCAGCGATAGATTACGGCAGCGTAATCTTGCATATTCAAGTACAGGAAACGCGCGACTTTTACAATTTAGAACGGCTGTGGAGCGACGGCACAAACGTAAAACGCTTGTAAATTAAACACATTTCAGCCCGACAAGGAGAGGAAAATGAGTAAAAAAGCTGTACGTATAAAAAGCTTAACGGTAGGATTGTTTGCATTGCTAGCGTTTATGCTTATATTCGGCGTGGCTTGCATTGCGGAAAGAACCCCTAATCCGCCCGATGAGATTATCGACGGTACGCCCGACGACCCGCCCGAAACTTTTAGCTTAATCGTTAATCAAGTATACGGAATGGGCAGCCGCAGCAACGACGAACAAGCCGTTTCAAACTCTTTTGTAGAGCTGTACAATAAAGGCGATGCCGCCGTAGATTTAAACGGCTTTTCCGTTCAGGCTTCGGGCGAGGGGGCTGCATGGCAAAAGCTAGAACTCTCTGGCATAATACTGCCCAAACACTCATTTTTAATTGTTTTAACACGCTTTACAAACACGGGCGGGGGCTTGCACGTACCCCTAACCGCCTACGATTTAGCATGGGACGCTTTCTTTACCAATCGCGGCGTAAAGGTAGTTCTATTAAAAAGCACCGCGCTGCTAACGGTAAAAAACCCCTTCAACACGGACGGGCAAGGAAATAAAGCTTTGGGGTATGTCGATATGCTTGCCGCCGCAGGCAACGAGTCAGAGCGCGATATAGACGGCTTTGAAACGGATTACTTAGGCGGAAATTCTTCCTTTGGCGCGGAGTCGGGCGTTTCTAAACAGCGGGCAGTAAGGCGCATGGATTTTGCCGATACCGATAACAACGCGCTGGACGCAAAGGCGATTGACTACCGAATAGCGGCAAACCAAAAATACCGCCCGCGTTCACTTGCAGACGGCGCGTGGACGCAGGTACAGGATTTGCCCGTTTACCTAGACAACACCTTTCCCGCTATTCACATCAATACCTTTAATATACCGATAACCTCCCGCACCACATACGTTCCCGCCGCAGTAAGAATGGAAAACTCTCACCCTGCTTTTATGTTTAACAATATCTCCGCAGGCATTCGCGGACGCGGCAACTCCACGTGGACTACTTCGGGCAAGCAGCCGTTCAGACTGCGCTTTGACGACCAAAGAAGTATATTTGATTCGGATTATAGGGCAAGAAGTTGGGTGTTGCTTGCCAACGCGTTTGATAAATCCATGCTGCGCAATTACGGTGCGCTGCATGTAGCCAAACAGCTTAGCGGCTTTGATTTTACCTCAAACGCATGGTTTGTAGATTTATATCTCAACGGGCAATACAGAGGCGTGTATTTAATCTGCGACCAAATTCAAGAAAACACGGGTAGGGTAGAGCTAACGTATAACGCAGACCCCGAAAAAAGCGAATACTTATTAAACCGCGATTCGCGCGCCGCAAGCGACACCGACGCGGTTTTGGGCATCACGTATATGGACATCACACTCAAACGGTACGAAATTAATTTTCCTGGCAATAGCGGCAGTCCTATGACGCTTGCCCACGCCGATTTTTTAACTGCGTACATCACACAGGCAGAACTGGCTATGCAGGAGGGCGACTTTGCGCAAGTTTTACGCTATATAGACCTTAATTCGTTTGTCGACTGGATTATTTTTCAAGAGTTTTTTAAAGGTTCATCCGCGCACAACAACAGCGTGTATTTTTCAATACGGGGGCAAGGCGAAAGCCGCAGAATTTTTATGGGTCCTATTTGGGATAGCGACCTTTCACTAGGGAACTATAATGTAGACGAAGCGCGCAGAATAGAATCGGGGCTTTACGCGGCAGTCAGGCACGAGTGGTTTATTGATTTATTAAAAATCCCGCAATTTTTTGACGCTGTAAAAGCGCGCTTTTTAGAAGTTAAAGAAACCATACTGTACGAAAGCATAAAGCACCTCTCTTTTATGGCAACCTATTTTAGACAAGCGTTCGAGAAAAACTTTACCGTTTGGAATATCCTTATACCTGTCGGTTCCGAGCCGTCCACTTTTTGGGCATATTCCACGCACAGCCAACACACCGACTATGTTTTATGGTACCTAAACTTCCGCCTAAATTGGCTGAGCAACAACTTTTTTGTGTAAACGCAAAAAAACCCCCTCTTGGGGTGGTTGCCGACAGGCAGAGGGGTGGAAAGAAAATATTTTTAAGGAAGCGTAACTATGAAAAAAATTTCAATTTTAGCGGCAATACTCATAGCATTTGCTTTTTTTAGCGGATGCAGTCGGCAGTATTACGATTATGACGAAATGAAAGAATCCGTCGAAAAAGTGGAAATTGTTGAAGTTAGAAATTATGTTTGGGCGCAGAATTTGGATATGCAAGATATTATAGTGAAAAAGGCACTCAGCTCTGAGGAAACAGACGAATTGCTGATACAGCTTTCAAAAATGAGTTACGTACATCCTTTTGGCGACCCACGCGGACTGCACGGTATTTGTATAAAATTCTTTTATAAGGATAACAGAATCGAAATTCTAGGAAGTCAAGCTGTTAGGTTTTATAATGCAGAAGGAAACTATGACGGCGGGGAAAGCAGAAGCTTTCGCGGAGATGGGTATAATGATTTAATTTCAAAATTTTTGCGCATTTGAAAGCCAAATACTTGACACCATTCGTAAAATCTGCTACTATATATACATACTTAGGGGCGGGGTGCGATTCCCCACCGGCGGTTAAAGTCCGCGAGGCCGCATTTTTACGGCTTGAAAAGGTGCAATTCCTTTACCGACGGTACAGTCCGGAGGAGATAAGTATGTTTTTTTAAACACCGTCTTTTCAGCTCCTTTATATTATTTTAAAGGAGTTTTTTTATGCAGCAAGACGAAATCGAAACCACACCTATACAAACTAAATCAGAAAAATTTAAAAGCGCGGCAAAAGAATTTTTTACGACAAAGCGCATGGTGTACATCGCGGTTTTCTCTGCAATAGCGGCAGTTTTATACATATTTAATCCGCTTAAAGATGTTCCGCTAGTGATTTTTCCCGCCTTTTTCGATTTTAAAATTTGCGATGTGCCCGCCTTGATTTCGGGCTTTATGCTAGGGCCGGGCGCGGGCGCAATAGTAGTGGTGATAAAAGTCGCGCTTAAAATGGCATCGGGAAGAAGCGACACACTGGGAGTAGGCGAGTTAAGCGATTTGTTGCTAGGGCTTTCGTTTGTGGTAACGGCGTCGCTGATATACAAAAAGCATAAATCCGCAAAGGGCGCGGCAGCGGGCTTAGCAATCGGTTCGGCAGCGTCCGTAGCAATGGCGGTGTTTGCTAACTGGCTGCTTATCGTGCCGTTTTTTGTGTTTGTACGGCTAAACGGAAACTGGGATATTCTGTTGGGCATGGTACGGCCGCTGTATCCAAACGTAACGCGCGAAACTTTCTTTTTATACTATATCCCTTTTGCCGTTATCCCGTTTAATATGATTCGCGTTAGCGTTGCATCGCTGTTATCGTATGGATTATACCGCGCCCTTAAAAAGGCGGATAGAAAGCTTTTCCCCGAAAAAAGCCGCATAAAAACCGAAAACATTCCCGAAAGCGGCGAAACGGACGATGCAGCCGTACCCGAAACCGATTTGCCCGACGCCCTTATGCCTATCTCTGCGCCCGAAGAAATCACATCGGACGAATAATTTTTAATAACGGCTGTTATTTAATTGAAAAACCGCCGTAAGTATAGTATAATAGCTTTATGTTAATCCTAAGCCGTTCCTCAACCGATACGTTTAACGCAGGCAAAAAGCTTGGCGAAAAGCTTGCAGGCGGTTCGGTAGTGCTGCTGTCGGGTTTTTTAGGCGCGGGCAAAACCGTGTTTGCAAAGGGCATTGCCGCCGCCTTAGACGTACAAGAAACCGTTGTAAGCCCCACCTTTACGCTAATGAACGAGTACGCCGCCGCGCAAGGGCTAACGCTGTACCACATCGACGCCTACCGCATTGCGTGCGAAAAGGATTTAGCCGAAACGGGCATCGCAGACACAATCGGTGCGCGCGGCGCGGTAACGCTGATTGAATGGCACGAAAACATTCCCGCGTTAGTAAAGGGGCGCGAGGCCACGCACGTTACCCTCACCGTTACGCACGGAGACGAAAGGGAGATTACTATTGAAGTTCCTTAGTATAAACACGGCGGGAGAGGCTGTCGAGGCCGCGCTGTACGCGGACGGCAAAATCTTTTACAAAACGGACGCCTCCTTTAAAAAGGCGGGCACGGTACTGCTTAGCTTTATAGACGAATTGCTGCATGCCGCGCAAACCGATTTAAAGGACTTAGCCTTTATCGCCCCCGTTACAGGCCCCGGTTCGTTTACGGGCATTCGTATCGGATTGACTACCGCGCGCGCATTCGCACAGTTTACACAAGTAGGGCTTGTACCCGTAACGCATTGCGAAGTTTTATCATATAATGCTGTGTCGCCGTGCGAAACCGTTATAACCTTATCCGATGCCGCCAACGGGCTAGCCTATGTAGCGGCATTCGACGGAAAAACGCGCGAAGTGCTTATGCCTCCAAAGGCTTTAAAAACTCAAGAAATCGCCGCCTTTATCCGCCTGATAGACGAGCCGCACATCGTTTGCGCCGACTCTGTAACCTTACCGTTTGCGGCTGGTGCGTCCAAAAATCTTGTTGCGCACGCATATAACGGCTTACCGCTTATAGCGGCTGCCAACGCGGCGTACAAAAAGCGCGGATGTACGCCCTATGCGCAGGTTGTTCCGCTGTATGTGCGCACATCCCAAGCGGAGGAGGCTGCCTTATGATACGTCCCGCGCTTACACAAGACGCAAGCCGCATTGCCGAAATAGAAAACGCGTACATCGCGTGTACGTGGGGCGGGGCAGCGATTAAAGCCGCTATTCAAAACCCCGATTACATTTTTTTCGTTTATATAGCGGCGGATATACTTGCGGGATACGGTTCGCTGCGCATGATAGGCACCGAAGCGGAGGTAAACAACATCGCGGTAGACAAGGCGTTTAGAAAACGCGGAATAGCTAATGAGATTTTGCAAAGCTTGCTGAGTGCGGCAAAAAGTGCGGGCGCGGATACATTTTTTTTAGAGGTATCTGTGCAAAACGCCGCCGCAATCGGGCTTTATCAAAAGCACGGCTTTAAACAAATAGCCGTGCGCAAGGATTACTACGCAAAAGGAGAGGATGCAGCCGTAATGAAACTAAGCGTTTAAAGGAAAGTGTAAGTGCCTTATGGAAATCACCGTCAACGGAATAGGCTTGTACTACGAAAGATTTGATGCAGCCGCCCCGTACACGGTGCTTTTACACGGCTGGGGCGCAAGCATAGAAACCATGCGCGGCATATTTAATTTTTTAGCCGCACGCGGCAAAAGCGTGGTTATGGTTGACCTGCCGTATTTCGGAAAATCCGCGCCGCCGCCGCCGCACTACGGCATATACGAATACGCCGAAACCGCCGCCGAATTTATACACGCATTAAGCTTAGGCGGGGTAAATTTGTTAGGGCATAGTTTTGGCGGACGCATTGCGGCCATACTGGCGGCAAAGCACCGTATCGGCAAAAAGCTAATCTTTACGGGCGCGGCGGGCGTTAAACCTAAACGCAGCTTACCGTACTACTGTAAGGTTTTAGCCTATAAGCTTAAAAAGCGGTTCGGAAAAGTTTCTCAACATGCAGGCTCTGCCGATTACCGCGCCTTACCCGATACCATGAAACCCGTTTTTGTACGCGTGGTAAACACCCACCTAAACAAACTCTACCCCAAAATCACTGCGCCCTCACTGCTTATTTGGGGCAGCCGCGACCGCGACACGCCGCTGTACATGGCAAAGAAAATGCGCCGCAAAATACCCGATAGCGGGTTAGTGGTGCTGCAAGACGCAGGACACTATTCATTCTTAGACCAACCGTATCAGTTTTATGCCGTAATAGAAAGCTTTTTGCAAGCATAAGGAGAAAAAGCCTATGATAGATACCATATTCCGCATCGCATTCACGGTTCTGGCGTCCGCCGTTTTAACGGGCGCAAGCTTTAAAATGTTTCAGATTTTTCAGCTTTCGGGATACCGCACACGCGGAGTTTATAATTGGTTTAAGGCAACCAAACTAGATTATTTAGCGCGGTACTTTGCGCTGGGGTTTTTGTCTTTTATAGCGATATTTGTATTTATCGGCTCTTTCGGCAGTTTTCCCATAACGTATTACATAGGCTCTTTTATCTTTTTCGGATTGTGCGCGATGTTTATTTTAATCAGCTTTAAATCGGGCGCGCAAAGCAAAACGCCGCTAAAACTAACCAAACGCGTTTGGCGGCTTATCATAACCTCTGCAATTTTACACGCCGCGCTAGTGTACGGATTATTGATGTTCGGCACGCTGCTGCCTAAAATAGATTACGCCTTTGCTTGCGTGGCGGCGTTTTTAATACCCTTTACGGTAACGGCGGCGCATTATATACTGCTGCCGATAGAAATCTTAATACAAAATTCATTCAAAAAACAAGCGGCGCAAAAGCTTAGTCAAAACCCTCAGCTGATTAAAATAGGCATAACGGGTTCGTTTGGCAAAACAACCGCTAAAAATATTGTGGCGGCCATGCTGGAAAAAAAATACAAGGTGTACGCAACGCCCGCAAGCTACAATACGCCTATGGGCATTGCTAAATCGGTAAACAGCGGCGGTTTGCAGGATGCGCAAGTTTTTGTTGCCGAAATGGGTGCGCGTTATGTAGGCGACATTGCCGAACTTGCGCACATCGTTAAACCGCAGTACGGTATTCTTACGGGTATAGGCACACAGCATCTAGAAACTATGGGCAGCGGCGAAAACATCGCAAAAACAAAGTACGAGCTTATCGAAAGCCTACCGAATAGCGGCTGTGCGTTTTTTAACGGCGACAACGAAAAATCGGTTGAATTGTTTACAGGCTGCACTAAAGAAAAAATATTATGCGGCGCAGAAACTGTTAGCGGCGCGTCCGTTACGTATAAAAACGCTAAAATGCAAAATAAAGGCAGTGTTTTTACCTTGATTGCCGACGGGCGCGAAATAGAAATTACTACGGTTTTATTAGGCAAACATATCCCTGGTCTTATCGCGCTATGCGCCGCCGCCGCGTTAAAATTGGAGGTAAGCTTAGAGGAAATTGCCGCCGCATGCGCCGAATTAAAGCCCGTTCCGCACAGGCTGCAGTTGATAGACAGAGGCGATACGCTAATCCTAGACGATGCGTACAACGCTAACGCAGAGGGCGCGCGAAACGCATTAGAAGTTTTATCGCAGCTAGACGGCACACGCATTATTATTACGCCGGGCTTGGTATAGTTGGGCGAGGCAGAAACAGAGGCAAATATTCAACTAGGGCGCGACATTGCGCAATTTGCCGATTATGCTATTTTAAATTCCTCACGCGGGGCGCACATCAAAAAGGGCTGCTTAGAGGGCGGCATGAACGCGGAAAAAATACTCTTAACCTCCTCATTAAATGAGGCAATGGAAAGGGTTAGTGAAATTCAAGGAAAAAAAGTAATCCTGTTCGAAAACGATTTACCCGACAACTTAAAATAAAAGCATGAAACCAAAAATTAAGCAATCTAATACGCCCGTTTGCCGTGCCGCGCTGGTTACGGGCGGAACGCGCGGAATAGGGAAGGCCTGTGTGTACGCACTGGCAAGAAACGGCTTTCGCGTAGCCTTTTGCTATAAAGAATCAAGCCGTGCGGCACAGCAAATCGAATGCGAATTGCAAAGTGAAGGACACGCGGTAATCGGCTATGCGTGCGATGTAACCGATTATGCGGCCGTTACGGATTTATACGCAAGCACCGCAAAAACAATAGGCGTTATAGATACACTGGTAAATAACGCGGGCGCGGCGCACCGTATGCTTTTCACAGACGAGTCGCCCGACACGTTCGAAAACGTGCTGGCAATAAACTTAAAAAGCGCGATGTACGTATCCCGCGTATACGCCCCCGATATGCTTAGCGCGTCTTTCGGGCGCATTATCAATATATCGTCCGTACACGGTACGCACGGTGCAAGTATGGAAACGGTATATTCCGCCGCCAAAGCAGGCTTAGACGGCTTTACAAAAGCACTGGCAAAAGAATTATCGCCTAGCGGCATAACCGTAAACGCGCTTGCGCCCGCGTGGGTAGATACCCTTATGACGCGCGGCTTTACGGCTAGCGAAAAAACAGCTTTTTTAAAAGCTGTGTCTGCACAAGAAAGCACCCCGCAACAAGCCGCCGCCGCCGTACTAAAACTGGCAAGCGAAACGGCAGGGCATATCAACGGCAAAATACTTTGTATAGAAAAGGCTAACCGCCTTTAACTACTGTATATAAAAAGCCGTCTTGCGGATTAATGCAAGACGGCTTTTTACTTTACTATTTAGTGAGGGTGCTGTTTAATCTTCAAAGCTGTCCTCAAAGCCCTCTGCAACGGTATCCTCAGATTCAGATTTTACTTCTTCGGAAACGGTTTCTTCTGCTTTGGGGGTTGCGGGCTGTACACGCCCTTTGCGTACCACATCGGGTGCGGGCGCATCTGTTTTTACTACGTCGTCAAACTCTTCGTAGGCGCGTTGTTCTTCACTGTCCGAAACAGCTTCCGAAACGGCGGAGGTAGGGTCGGAGAAGTCTTTAAAGCCTTTTTTCACGGTTTCCTCACGGTCGTATTCCGATGCGGGAGTGCCTGCCGTGCGGCCTGCATTTACTGCACGTTTTGCCTTGCGCGCTTTTAGGTTAGTGCTTACTCTGCGCGCTACCCATGCAAATATAGCTAACAAGAATGCCGCGCCGAATAATATAGAGGGAATAAGCCCCCAGTTGCCTATGTCGTTAGGCGCGCGTTCGGTTACGTCCGATACAGGCTCTTCGGCGTCGGGGTCTTCTTCCTCTAACGTTTCGCCTGGCTCGTTATAAGCCGCCCGCATACTGGTGCGTGTTCCGCGCGGAAGGTTATCCGCTTCTTCTTCAAACAACGTGTTGGTAATATCGGTAAAGTTAACCGAATTTACATATAAAAAGCCTGCGCAGAACTCACTAAAATTTTCTCCGCCTAACGTAAACGCTAAATGGAAAGTTCGGTTGCTGTGTCCTGCAAAGATATAAAAAGTATACGTTTCAAATATCGTTTTAAACGGACTTGCGCCCACAGCAACCTCATCGGGATGCAAGCGGTGCAGCGGGTCGGTAGTTTCTAAAATATTTTCAAACTTAAAATCCGTTCCTGTAAGCTCTATGCCGCCGCCGATACTGCGCGTGGTGTTTACGTTGCGGTTGCGCTCGTCAAAGGGGTCAAGCGTTTTATCTACGCGGATATCCACCATAATGCTTACTTCTAACCTATAATACGTTTCCGCCTCTAAATTAAACGGACGGTCAAACGTAAGGCGCGAAGCGGTTTTGGTGGAGTTTGTAAGCATTAAAACGTTGTTATTCTTTAAGCGTCCGTCCTCGTCGCGGCGGTCGGGATTTTCAAAGCGGGCAGGAACTTCGCCGTTTCCGCCGGGAACGTTAGCCGAATCGAATATGCCGCTGCGCACGCCCACGGGCGTTGCGTTAGACGGACCCGAAACAGACCACAAATACGGGTATTTTACATAATTGTTATCGTAGGCGTCAAATTCGATAAAGTTCACACCCGAATACAGCACTACCGCATAATCTCTTTGAACATTTAGGTTTAAATCATTTTGAAAGCGCGTCTGTAAAGCGTTAAAGCCTTCCTCTTCTTCGTAAGGGTTTACGGCTACCGTATCCACATAAACATTTCCGCTGGACAGCTTGGTATGGTTTCTTTCGCCGCGTTCGGCAAGCCCTAACCAAATTTCCAACGTAACCGAACGGGAGGCAGAATCATTTTGAATATAAAAGGTAAAATCGCGGAACGCGCGGTTGGTGTTTGTAATGTTTTCAAGCGTTGCCAATATGCCGTTGTCGTCTTTTAAAACAAGGTTTGCACCGTAGCCCGTAATGTTGTCTGCACGCAGCCGCACGGTAAGCGCGTAGGAGGCGTTTTCTTCTAATGCGATAGGGGAGGATTCATATCCGAATGCGTTGCGTTCACTGCTTGCTAAATATAATACAAAGCCGCGCTCCGCCTCATTGCTGTGCGGATTTCTTACGCCCGCGCCGTAGTCGGCGGAGTTTGCCGAAAAGTGGCTAGGGTGCGTAGGCATAATGCCGGAAATAATAAGGTCGGTATCAATCAGCGATTCGTCGCGCGAAAGACCGGGCGTTGCAGCGGAAGAAGGCGTAAAGAAATTCCAACCGCTAGGCGTAAGCAGCGGACGCTTTAAAGACGAACTAAAATCTTCGGGTTCGTTATAATTGTTAAAGTTGCCGTTTGTTACGCCGGTGTCGGTAAAATGTCCGTCAATGTCTACTGGAGAACCGCCTGCGGAGTTTCCGGAGTTTGTCAGATATTGTTCGGCGGTTAATTGTTCAAAACGCACATAGCTAAACATCGCTGTGCCGCTGCTTAAATTATCCTCTTGACCCAGCCACAGCCCTAAATTGATTTCATAATCGTTAAAGATAGAACCCTTGATATAAAATGCGTATTCACGCCAGCCGTAGCTTGCTAAGCTGTCTAAATCGCCGTTACAGCCCGTCGCCGTAAACTTCATGTTTTCGGTGTGGTCTGCGAGGTCCTCCGCATTCGTAGTAACTACCAGTGTTGCACCCGCACCGCCGGAAATATTATGCGTATTTACCCACACGCTAAGACGGTAATAGTTAAACTGTTCTATTACCATTTGCCCCGACTCAAAGCCGACAGCAGTCGTGTGATATTTTGCGTTCGGCCCGCGCCCGCTTTTTTGGTCGTAAGACGATACTACCAAAATATGACCGTCCCCCGAATTTTTGCCGCGCGGCGAAACGGGTGCTTGGTCTAGGTTAAAGCGGTTATTTTCTAATGCAAACGAAAGGTCTGTGTTTAAAGATGCGGGCGATACCAAATGGCTTGTTTGCGGAACCGCACCTTCTGCGGACATCGCAAAATAGTTTTCGGCGCGCGCAAAGCTTAAATCGGTTTGCGGGTCTGCCGCGTCTAACGAAAGGTCTACAAAACGTACATTGCGGTGTTCGCCTTCGCTTTGACGCTTTAAGTTAAAAGCGGTAGGGGAGATTTCATACGCCTCAACATTCGCAAAAAACGCATAGCCCGAAGCGTTACGGTCTACAATTACCTCTTCACCGTCTACGGTTTTTCCCTGATAAAAATCGCCCACCGTAAGCGCAAGCGTAACGGTTTCCGAACGGATAGAGGAGGTGTTGATATAAAAGGTGTACTGTGCCCAGCCGAAATTGTTTTGCGCCGAAACACGGTAATCGGGGTCGCTGTATTGCGTGGTGCGGATATTGCTAAACGCAAGGTTTTGGTTTTGAATACCGTTTAAGCGCATAGCCGCGCCGAAAGCCGAATAAAAATCACCCGTTTTAACCCACGCCGAAATTTGAAAAAACTTATTAGGCGCAAGCGTCATAGACGAGGATTCATAACCGATAACGGTAGTGGTTGCGCGGGTAGTGTTTACCATTAAAATTTTGTTGTCAAAGCCTGTGGCGGCAACCTGACGGTTTTCGCCGAACGGCGTGCGCGGCGTGCCGCTTTGGTATTCGGGATATTCGGTAAGCTTAACGTTATTGATATTTTCTTGCGAGGTATAATATTGCGAAAGGTCTACCACGCCCATAGCCGTAGAGCCCTTTACCTTGTTTACATAAGAGGTTTCCGTCCAGCCTGTCGGCGTAGCGGGCATCGAACCCGAACTGTTAGAGAACTGCGGATTTTCTATGCCTAGCGGGGTAGGCGGAAAATCGCGGAACGTATTTGTTTCATACGCGTATGCGGAAGAAGCTTCCGATGTAATAAATACCGAAATAAATGCCGACGCGGTTAGCGCGATAAACGCCGCTAATATACAAGCCGTCAGCTTAGTAAAAAAAGAATAGCCTTTGCGGATTTTGCCCATTTTATCACCTGTTTGTCCTATTTGAGTATTCCTGCGTATATGCAGTTTTCGCACACACTCAACTATTATAATATATAAATGCTTTTCAGGCAAACGAATTGCCGCCGTTTTTAATAAAATGTTCAATAAATTTATTACGGCCGCGTTTGTTTAATTTACCCCACTAATGCAAAAACTATTTTCATTATGACAAAAAAAAGGAAAATTAAGGAAATTACGCTTGCAGGGCTAGGCGGTCTAGGAATAGGGCTTGCCAACGGCATATTCGGCGGCGGCGGAGGTATGTTGTGCGTGCCCCTGCTAGAAAAAGGACTGCGCGAAAACACCAAAACCGCGCACGCAACGGCGATACTGATTATTTTGCCTATAACGGTAGTCAGCGCAATCGTGTATATCGCAAACGGATACTTTGTATGGCAAGCCACATGGATAACCTCGCTAGCGGTAGTAGTAGGCGGCATATTCGGCGCGCTGTTGTTAAAAGTTCTGCCCGAAAAACTAGTAGGCCTAGTTTTTGCAGTAATCATGATAATAGCAGGCATCAAAATGGCAACAGGCTAGCTGCGGCAAAATTGGCTTGAAAAGCGCTACGCTTGTCTTTTTTACGCGCTTGCGTACATTTGAGTACGCGGCGCGCGCAAAAAAGCCAACTGTTGCGCAACTTACCCTCAATTTTGCCGCAGCTTTAAAAGAATGGAGAATGGAAAATGGAAAATGTCGGCTATGAATTTAAACTTAACAGTCCGCAGAAAAATTCCCCTCTTGAGGGGTGGACGCGTCAGCGGACGGGGTGGAAAGAAAAGCCTAGCCCTCCAATCAGACGGGGTGGAAAGCAAAGCCTATTCCCAAAGACGTGTTTTTAGAACGACTATTGACGCCGACGGGCGGACGGGGTGGAAAGAAAACAAATGCACATATTTTTATTTATCATTATAGGGCTTGCGGGCGGAGTGTTCGGCGGCTTAGGAATGGGCGGCGGCACGCTGCTTATTCCGCTGTTAGTGTGGTTTACGGGCTTAAACCAACACACGGCGCAAGCGGTAAACCTTATCGCGTTTATCCCGATGTCGGTTGCGGTTTTAATTATCCACATCAAAAACGGACTAATCAAATTTAAATACCTGTGGCTGATTTCACTGCCCGCCGCGCTATCGGCAGTAATTGCTTCGCTTGCGGCAAAAAATCTCTCCGCCGCCGCGTTAGGGCGCGGCTTTGGAATATTTTTAACCGTACTAGGCGTTTTACAGCTGATTTCCGCAGTCATAAAACTGTTCAAGCAAAAAAAAGAAAAAATGCGCAAAATCTCCCCCTCTCCCAACAAAAAATAAAAAATCCCCCTCTTTGATTGTGTATTAAGGAATTAACCATTAAAAAATTCCCCTCTGTACCAATCACGGCAAAGGCGAAACTGGGGGACGGGGGAATGTGCTAGCAACCACTATACTTAACCAAAGCCCTTGCACTTTGCCCCGTCCCCCTGTGTCGCCTGTATAACAACACAACCCCCAACCTAAAACCAACAAAACAGCACACTACTCCGTCCCCCTGTGTTAAAACTTTAAAATAAAATCCGCAGAAAAATTCCCCTCTTGTAGGCGCGACGCGGCGGCCTAAAGCCTGCAAAAACACAACGTGTTTTTAGCCAAAGCGGGGAGTGAGGAACGAACGACCCATTGACGCGTCAGCGGACGGGGTGGATAGAAAAGCCTATCCTTCCGCATGGAATGGAAAGAAAGAAAAAAGAAAATATAAAAAAGAAAAAAGAAAAAAGAAAAAATAATAAATAAAATATAAAAAACAATGTAAATCACTTGACCGAGTCGGGGGGGGGTGTATACTTTTTTTAACACAAAAAAAAAGGACGGCAAATCCCATGAAAGCACA
>WRLT01000002.1 GCA_009777485.1 Bacillota bacterium | reverse complement strand
TGTGTGTGATGTCTTGGGTGATTAGGTTTTGTGTGCCGCAGTATTTGCAAAAGATTTTTTGCATGTTTTCTTCGGCTTCTAAATTGTGGCCGCAGCTACTGCATTTTAGCGTTTGTACTTTCATGGGAGTTGCCGTCCTTTTTTTTGTGTTAAAAAAAGTATACACCCCCCCCCGACGCGTCAAGTGATTTACATTGTTTTTTATATTTTATTTATTATTTTTTCTTTCTTTCCATTCCATGCGGAAGTATAGGCTTTTCTTTCCACTCCTGTTTTAATGGAGAATTTTATTTTAATGCCTTAGCCACAGAAAAATTCCCCTCTTGTAGGGGTGGCAGGCGCAAGCCTGACGGGGTGGAAAGGCGTTTTTCTTTCCACCTCGTCTGATTGGGGGGATAGGCTTTTCTTTCCACCCCGCCCCTACGGGGCACCCCTACAAGAGGGGAATTTTTTAACGGCTAATTTATTATTGCAAACTCTATTTATAAACTTACAGCCGTAATTGTGTTTTGATTACTTTTTCAAAAAGTAATGAGTTGCGGGGGGATTGTTAAGGGGGACACAACCGCAAAGTCCCCCTAACCGCCCTTTTTTGTTACTTTTTTGGGGCGTTCCAAAAAAGTAAATTTTCCATTCTCCATTAAAAAAGCCTTTTGCTGTTTGGCAAAAGGCTTTTTGTTTAAACTAATTCTATTAGGGCTTTTTCGGCGGCGTCTCCGCGGCGCGCGCCCATTTTTAGTACGCGTGTATAGCCGCCTCCGCTGCCTACCTCGCTTTTGCGTTGTGCGTAGCGCGGCGCGTACTCGTTAAAGATTTTTTCGATAAGCGGATGATAAATATGCTCGGTGCGTCCGCGAAACGCCGCTTTGGTTTCGCCTTTTGCGCGCGCTTCTTGTTGGTCGTAGACTACCGCCATAATTCTGCGCCTTGCCGCAAGCTTTTGCGGGCCGTCGTTGATTACCTCCACCTTAACCTCTTTTTCGGTGGTTTTGCCTTTAACGGTTTGCTTTTTGATGCGCGTTTCAACCTTTTTGACGGTATCGGTGTACGAACCGATTGCAATAGTCAAAAGCTTTTCCGCTATGCGCGAAACCTCTTTGGCGCGCGCATACGTTGTTTCTATTTTGCCGTGCCATAAAAGGGCGGTTACTTGATTGCGCAGTAACGCCTTTCGTTGGTCGGTAGGTTTGCCTAATTTACGCTGTTCCATAAGTTTTTCTTTGAACTCCTAAAATGTTTTAATCGTCTACTTTTTTTAACGATAATCCGTAGCTTGATAATTTGTACAATACCTCGTCTAACGACTTTCTGCCTAAGTTGCGCACTTTTAGCATATCGTCTTCGGAACGTTTGGTTAAATCCTCTACTGTGTGGATGCCCGCGCGCTTTAAGCAGTTGTAGCTGCGCACCGATAAATCCATGTCTTCGATACTCATTTCTAATACCTTTTGCTGTTTATCTTCTTCGCGCGATACTAAAATATCCATATCGGAAATTACGGCAGAAAGGTTTACAAACATACGGATATGGTCTTCAATCGTCTTTGCCGCTAAGCTGAGTGCGTCCTTTGCGTTAAGCGAACCGTCTGTTTTGACGTCTATGATTAGCTTATCGTAATCTATGCTTTGCCCTACGCGCGTGGATTCTACGCTGTAACTGGCGTTTTTAATGGGGGTGTAAATCGAATCTATCGGGATAAAGCCGATGGGCTGCGAATCGTCCCGCTGATGTTCGGCAACCACATAGCCGCGCCCTTTGCCGACGTATAACTCCGCCGCAAATCTGCCGCCCTCGTCTAAGGTGCAAATATACAGCTCGGGATTAAGTATATCCACTTCGGGGTCGATTTGGATATCCCCCGCACGTACCACGCCTGCGGTTGAACGCTCTATCCGTAAAATCTTTTTTAGGTTTTTATCGGTGTAATTTGCACGCAGGCTTAAATTTTTGAGATTTAAAATAATTTCGGCAATGTCTTCCTTTACGCCCTTAACGGTAGTAAATTCATGACTCGCGCCCTCGATGCGCACGCCCGTAACGGCCGCGCCCGGCAGTGCGGAAAGCAGTACGCGCCTTAGCGCGTTGCCGAGTGTAATACCGTACCCGCGTTCGAGCGGCTCTACGATAAACTTGCCTTCGCGCAAATCCGCGCTTTCCTCGATAGCGATTCTCGGCTTTTCGATTTCCATCATAATATATAAATTCTCCTTAAATTTGCATCGGGTATATGGGTAGTGGGGATTATTTGGAGTATAACTCGACAATCAGCTGTTCATTAAAGCTGCGGTCTATATCGTCGCGCTCAGGGTTTTGCAAAATCTTGCCTATCAGCGTGTCGGTATCAAACTCTACCCATTTAGGCATGGTGATATTCGCGCCGCGCAGCTCTTTAAAGATTTCGCAATCTTTTTTGCTTTCTTTAACGGAAATTATGTCGCCCGCCTTTACTTGATAAGACGGAATATTAACCGACTTGCCGTTTACGGTGATATGCCCGTGGTTGACAATTTGGCGGCTTTGCGCCCTAGACGAACCGATACCCATGCGATATACTACGTTGTCTAAGCGTTTTTCTAATAAAAACAGAATGTTTTCGCCCGTGATGCCCTTAACGCGCACGGCCTCTACATAATAGGCGCGGAATTGCTTTTCAAGCAAGCCGTATGCCCTTTTAACCTTTTGCTTTTCGCGCAGCTGCAAGCTGTACTCCGACGGCTTTCTGCGCCCCGTTCCGTGTTGGCCGGGTGCGGCGGGTCTGCGCTCTACCGAACATTTTTTGCTGGTGCAGCGTTCGCCCTTTAAAAATAATTTTTGTCCCTCGCGGCGGCACTGACGGCAATCCGCGGCTGTATATTTAGCCATGTTTATACTCTCCTACGTTTGGGCGGTCTGCACCCGTTATGCGGAATAGGCGAAACGTCCGTTATAGACGTTACCTCTAAGCCCTCTGTTTCTAAGGCGCGAACCGCAGACTCTCTGCCTGCGCCGGGCCCCTTTACAAACACCTCTACCGTGCGCACACCCATTGCTTTTGCCGCCGATGCCGCTTTTTGGCTTGCTTGCTGCGCGGCGAAGGGCGTAGACTTACGGCTGCCGCGAAATTTAAGCGCGCCCGCGCTGGATGCTGTTAGTGCGTTGCCCTTTTCGTCGGTTATCGTAACAATGGTATTGTTAAACGAAGCGCGAATATGCGCCTGCCCGCGTGTAATGTTGTGCGTTATTTTCTTTTTAGCGGCCGCTTTTTTTACTGCCATTTGTGAATAGTACCTCCAAACTTAACAAAACTGTTTTACTTATATAAACTTAATTTACTTCTTTTTAGAACGGCCTACCGTGCGCTTAGGCCCTTTGCGCGTGCGTGCGTTTTGCTTAGTGTTTTGACCGCGCACAGGCAAATTTTTACGGTGGCGCACACCGCGATAGCAGCCGATTTCTTGCAGACGCTTAATCGCTAACGAACGCTCGCGCGTGAGGTCGCCCTCGGTTACGATGTTTTTTTCTATATAATTGCGCAAGCGCGACACTTCTTCCTCCGTTAAGTTTTTAACGCGCGTGTCGGGGCTTATTTTGGTTTCCGCCAAAATTTTGTTTGACATAGGACGTCCTATTCCGTAAATATACGTCAATCCTATCTCTACTCTTTTTTCTTTGGGCAAATCTCTGCCGGATATGCGTGCCACTTAGGTTTCTCCTTTTTTTTAAACAGTATGTTTTACCGCACCCGAAAATTCGGCGCGCTTAGTTATTACTACCCTTGCCGCTGCTTATGACTTGCGGACTTTGCACAAATCACCATGATTTTACCATGTCGTTTGATTACCTTGCATTTGTCGCACATAGGCTTTACGGATGTTCTGACTTTCATGATTGTTTTCTCCTAATATTTCGGGGGGTGAGGCGGGCGCAAAGCGTTTAGACGGCGTATGCGTTGTATAAACGCTTTGCGTTATTTGGTTCGGTAGGTAATGCGCCCTTTATTCATATCATAAGGCGACATTTCAATTTTTACCTTATCTCCTTCTAAAATCCTAATGTAGTGCATACGGATTTTTCCGGAGATTGTGCAAGTTACAATATGGCCGTTGGCAAGCTTAACTTTAAATAATGCGTTGCGCAAACATTCCGTTACGATGCCTTCGGCTTCGATATTGTCGGCTTTTGCCATAAAAACTTTTTAACCTCCGGGAATTGATTTTTGGTAGTTTAGCAAGCACTTGTGCAGCTGATTATCCTTAGCCGTGCCGTTTACGATGCTTTTTAGCAGTTCGCTGTCGGCGGAGGCGTTAAGAACTTGAACGTGTTTAAACCTTTTTTTCTTCGGGTTTTTTAATTTGCGGACTTTTCCGTCGCATAAACCCACATATTCGGGGCTTAATACCTGTGTTACTATATATGTTCGCCCTTTGTCGTGCCCTTTTAAACTGATGCACAGGCTGCCTATTTGTGGAATGCGAAGACTCATATTATACCATATCTAAACGTATTTGTAAACAACTTTTTATCGGCTTAAAATTTCGGGTTCGCCGTCGGTGATGAGTACGGTGTTTTCGTAATGCGCCGATAAAAACCCGTCTTGTGTGCGCACCGTCCAACCGTCTGCGTCTACCTTAACCTCAAACCCGCCTAAGTTAATCATGGGCTCGATTGCCAGCGTCATCCCGCGCTTTAATAACGCGCCCTGACCCTTTGCGCCGTAGTTAGGGATTGCGGGCTCTTCGTGCAGACGCCTTCCGATACCGTGCCCAGAGTAGCTGCGTACTATGGAACACCCGTTTTTTTCGGCGTGGGCTTGTACCGCGTAGGAGATATCGCCTACTCTTCTGCCCGCGCGCGCTTCGGCTAAGCCTTGATAAAAGCACTCTTTGGCAACCTCGATAAGACGCTGTGCGCTGTTAGAAACGCTGCCTATCGCGTAGGTTCGCGCCGCATCTCCGTGCCAGCCGTCTAGCACAGCCCCGAAATCCAACGATACAATATCGCCGTCTTTAAGCGCAACTGCTTTGGGTATGCCGTGTATGACTGCGTCGTTTATCGAAATGCAGGTAGCGGCGGGATAGCGGTATAAGTTTTTAAAGTTCGGTTTTGCGCCTTGCGAAAGAATAAAGTCCTCGACTATTGTATCAATTTCCTTAGCCGTGATACCCGCTGACAAATACCCTTGAATGTGTCGGTGGGCAGCGGCGACTATGGCGTTGACGGCGCGCATTTTGGCGATTTCTTTTGCGTTTTTGATAGGAATCATGCTTGCTCTAAAACCTTTTCTACCCGACTGCATACCTCCGAAATGGTTTGCATGCCGTCTACCGATTTCAGCACGCCCTTTGCGCGGTAGTACTCGATAAGCGGCGCGGTTTGGTTTTGGTAGACTTCCAGCCTTGCGCGAACCGTTTCTTCTTTATCGTCGGGACGCTGAATAAGCTGTGAGGGGCATTTAGCGCAATCGGGCTTGTCGTAGGTTTCGATGTTGTAGCTTGCGCCGCACGCAACGCATACGCGCCGCCCGACGATACGCTTTAAAAGCTTAGTTAGGTCTACGTCGATGTTTACAACCTTTTCGATTTTTGTTATTTTATCTAACGCTTCCGCTTGGGCTATGGTGCGCGGAAAGCCGTCTAAAAGATAACCGTTTTTGCAATCGTCCTCGCTTAACCTTGATTGGATAAGCTCAATAACTACTTCGTCGGGGACTAGCTTGCCTTGGTCGATAAAGCTTTTGGCTTTTAGTCCGACGGGCGTTTGCTCTTTAATGTTTTTGCGGAAGATATCGCCTGTGGATATGTGCGGTACGTTGTATTTGGCTACAATGTATTCCGCTTGCGTACCTTTGCCCGCGCCGGGCGCGCCCAGTAAGATGATGTTCATAAGTTTTATTTCCTTTTAGGTTTTTTTTATTTTAAAAAGCCCTTATACTGTTTCATCATAAGCTGGCTTTGCAGCTGCTTTTCAAATTCTAGCGCGACGGATACAACAATCAGCATACCGGTCGCGGTGAACGCACCTAACAGAGGCGAATTCGGCAAGACCTGAGAGAATATTATAGACGGGACAATCGCTAAAAAGGCTAAGAACAGCGCGCCCCAGAAAGTTATGCGCCGCGATACCTTTTTAAGATAATCGTATGTTGGCCTGCCGGGCCGTATACCCGGAATAAAGCCCCCGTACTGCTGAATATTGCGTGAAACCTCCTCTGGGTTAAATTGTATTTGCGCGTAGAAAAAGCTAAACGCCATAATCAATAAACCCGTAACCACGCTGTAAATCGGCGTGCCGACGCCTAGCCACGTTTGCCACCAACCCATAAAGTTGCCGGGCTGAGGCTCCATAAACATAGACATAACCAGTTGCGGAAACGTTATCAGCGCGTTTGCAAAAATGATAGGCAGAACGCCCGCGCCGCTGATTTTTATCGGAATAAAGGTGTTTTGTCCGCCGTACTGCTTGCGGCCTTTTATTTGTTTGGCGTATTGTATCGGAATTCGCCGCTCGGCTAAGTCTACAAAAACGATAAAGGCGAAAATCACCCCAACCATTACGATAAAGCCTAATAGCGTCCAAACCGCCATTGTGTCGCCGCCGAACATTTCGGTAAACAACGCTACAATCGCTAAACCTGCACTGGAAAGAATACCTACAAAAATAAGCAGCGAAATACCGTTGCCTACGCCTATTTCGGTGATGCGCTCGCCTATCCACATGGTAAGCATAGAACCCGCAACCAAAATAGCCACTACAAACATTCCGACAACCCATATAGGGGTGTTGCCGCCGAATACGGCGTTGTTAAGGCCGTTGCTGTTTGCCCAGCTTACTACGATACCCGTAGCTTGGGCAATCGCCAACAGTAAGGTTACTACCCGCGTAACGCGGTTGATTTTTTTGCGTCCCTCGTCGCCTTGCTTACTCCATTGCTCTAACTTAGGGATTGCCACCGTTAAAAGCTGAATAATAATGGACGCATTGATGTAAGGAGATATACCGATTGCGAATAACGCACCGTTTGCCAGCGCACCGCCTGTAAGGGCCGAAAGCAAGTTAAGCATGGTGTTTGAACCGCCTGCCGCGCCTTGCAATACCGAAGGATTGATGCCCGGAACAGGTATCCAGCATCCGATACGGTAGACAAGCAGTAAGAAGAGCGTAATGAGAATCTTCTTACGGATATCTTTGTTTTTAAATGCGTTTATTAGCGTTTGTAACATTCTATCTCCACGTTTGGTAGTTTTTTACCTTGCTTATCCTGTTTGACTTTTAAGCGTCCGCTGTCGGCTTTTCAATCTTCGCGCCTAGCTTTTCCAGTTTTTCTACTGCGGATTTGCTTAGCTTGTTTGCTTTAATAATCAGCTTTTTGCGCGTCAGCTTGCCGTCGCCTAAAATCTTAACGCCATACGGCTCGATTTTAGAAAGTATGCCTTTTTCTAATAGCGCGTTTGCATCCACCGTTGCGCCGTCCTCGAAAACTTCTAAGGAGGAAAGGTTTACGATAGAATACACTTTTTTAAAAGCATTGTCAAACCCGCGCTTAGGAATTCGGCGAAGTAATGATTTTTGCCCGCCCTCGAACGCGATAGGGACGCTCGAACGCGCCCATTGACCTTTATGGCCCTTACAGCAGGTTTTTCCGTGCCCAGAACCGATTCCGCGCCCTAAGCGTTTAACGGCCTTTTTAGAATTAGGCGCGGGGGTTATTTCATGAATTTTCATAACTGCTTTCTCCTATGCCTCTTCCACGCAGATTAAATGCTTAACAACAAAAATCATTCCGCGCGTAACGGGCGTATCGTCGTGCTCTTTACATTGACGGATTTTTTTTAATCCCAAAGCCTCAACGGTTGCTTTTTGTTTTTCCGAACAGCCGATGGTGCTTTTAACCAACGTTATTTTAATTTTTTTGGCTTTTTCTTTTTCTTTTTTTACTGCCATTTGCTTAAACTCCTTTCAGCCGCAAAAAACCTTTCTTTTTAGCGTGCGTGTCAGCCGATGATTTCTTCTAAGGTTTTGCCTCTCAGTGCCGCTACTTGTTCGGGCGAACGAAGTGCGTATAAGCCCTCGATTACCGCTTTAACCGTATTGATTGCGTTGCGGCTGCCGTAGCTTTTGGTGGTAATGTTTTTTATACCCGCAAGCTCGACTACCGCACGGACGCTGCCGCCCGCGATAACGCCCGTACCTTCGGGCGCGGGGCGCAAATATACCTTGCTTGCGCCGAAGTTGCCGATAATTTCATGCGGAATGGTATGCTCGTTTAAAGCGATTTTTTCCATCGACTTGCGGCCCGCTTGTTCGGCTTTGCGGATAGCTTCGGGAACTTCTGTCGCCTTGCCCATTCCGTAGCCTACCGAACCGTTGCAGTCGCCCACGACTACCAGTGCGGAAAAACGCATATTGCGCCCGCCTTTTACCGTTTTAGAAACGCGGTTTACGGCAACCAATTTGGTTTTGATGCCGTCGTCTTGTTTAAAATCGTCCCGTTCACGTTCACGTCTTGCCATGTTTTCTCCTTTTAAGCCGAAAAAAATCGTCCTTTTTTAAAATTCAAGCCCGCCCTCGCGCGCGCCGTCTGCTAACGCCTTAACGCGTCCTGTATACAAATACCCGCCGCGGTCAAACACTACTGCCTTTATGCCCAGCGTTTTTGCTTTTTTAGCAATGTCCTTGCCGATAACCGTTGCGGCCTGTGTTTTGTTTAAAGCCTTAACGTTTACGCCCTTGCCAATCGTAGAACTAGACGCCAGTGTTCTGCCTGCCGTATCGTCTATCACCTGCGCATAAATATGCGAAACGCTTTTATACACGTTAAGGCGCGGGACGCTTGCCGTGCCGCTTAGCTTGCCGCGCACACGCAAATGACGTTTTTTTCTTGCTTTGTTTCTGTCGGGTTTTATAATCATGGGGATTGCTCCTTGTATAGGCTAATAATTGGTTTGGTTTTTTTATTACGGTTTTAGCTAGGCGTAAAGCCGATTAGATTGTGCGTCAGGCGGGCAACAGTTGGAAAGCCGATGCGGACGCTGTACTACTTGTACGCAACGCAGCGGCTTTCCAAGCGTAGCCCGCATCACGCGCAAGATAATCGGCTTTATTTTTTGCCTGCGGTTTTACCTTCCTTCTTAACTACCTTCTCATCCGAATAGCGGATGCCGTAGTTGTGGTACGGCTCTACGGGCTTTTTGGCGCGGATGGTGGCGGCGGTTTGCCCCACAAGCTCTTTGGAAATTCCTGTTACCGTTACGGTGGTCGGGTCTGTACAGGCAAGTGTAATGCCTTCGGGCGCAACAAATTCTACGGGGTGCGATAAGCCGATATTCATTACCAACTTGTTGTTGGTAACCGACGCCTTATAACCGACACCTTTAATTATCAGCGTGCGCACAAACGGCGTTACTACGCCCGTTACCATGTTGGCAATCAGCATACGGTATAAGCCGTGCATCGCCTTAACCTCTTTGGCGTCGGTTTTGCGGGTAACCGAAATAAAACCGTCCGCTTTTTCAACGCCGATATTTTTGGCGGCTATCGTTTGCGTCAAAGTGCCTTTCGGCCCTTTTACCGTAACCACCGTGCCGTCAAAGTCTACGCTTACGCCTTGCGGAACGGGTATTTGCATTTTTCCGATTCGTGACATTTTATCTACTTAACTCCTTGCAATTTTTAAAACGGAATGCCTATCTTCTTACCATACATAGGCAAGCACTTCGCCGCCTACCCCCGCGACGCGCGCGGCTTTATCGGTCATAACGCCTTTCGACGTAGAAATGATTGCGATGCCTAAGCCGCCCAAAACTTTGGGCAGGTCTGCCACGCCGCAATAAATGCGCAGGCCCGGCTTTGAAATGCGCTTAACATCCGTTAAAACGCGTTCGCTTCTGTGCCCGGTTTTTAACTTAACCAAAATATTATTGCGCCCGTTTTCCGAAACCAGTTCGGCGGATTTTACATAGCCCTCGTCCGCTAAAATATCCGTAATGGATTTTTTAATGCGTGAAAAAGGTATCAGCACGGTTTCGTGCTTTGCCGTAAGCGCGTTACGGATACGGGTTAATAAATCTGCGATAGGGTCTGTCGTTACCATTTTAACTCCTTTTTTAAAAGCCAAACTTTTATCTTATACCTGATTGGGCGGCCAAAGCTTTACGCGCCGCAAAACTTACCAGCTTGATTTTTTTACGCCGGGAATTTCGCCTCTGTATGCCATGTCGCGGAAACAAATTCTGCAAATGCCGTACTTGCGGAGTACTGCGTGCGGACGGCCGCAAATATTACAGCGCGTATAGGCGCGCGTAGAAAATTTGGGGGTGCGCTTTTGCTTGTTAATCATCGCTTTTTTTGCCATAATCGGTTTTAATCTCCTAATCTTTTTAGATGCTTTAAAGGTTTATTAGTTGTTTCTGAACGGCATGCCCAGCTTGGTAAGCAGTGCCTTTGCTTCGTCATCCGTGTTGGCAGAAGTTACTACGCACACATCGAAGCCCCGCATTTTTTCTACCGTTTCGTAGCTGATTTCGGGGAATATGATTTGTTCTTTTACGCCCAGCGCGTAGTTTCCTCTGCCGTCGAACGATTTAGGGGATACGCCGCGAAAGTCGCGCACGCGCGGCAAGGCAATTGAAACCAGTTTGTCGAAAAATTCGTACATCTTTGCGCCGCGCAACGTTACCTTAATGCCGATAGGCTGATTTTGGCGAAGCTTGAAGTTTGCTACCGACTTTTTGGCCTTTACAATTACCGAACGCTGGCCCGCGATTGCGTCTAACTCTTTTTGCGCGGATTGAATGCTTTTAGAGTTATCCTTGATGTCGCCGATACGCATATTGAGTATGATTTTTTGCAGTGCGGGAACTTCATTAACGTTTGTGTAGCCTTTTTCTTTCATCAATAGCGGCACTACTTCGGCTACGAAACGCGCTTTTAAGCGTCCGCGTACACTGCCGTCTGTAATGAGGGGCTTTTTTTGTGCGGCAGGCTTTTTTTCCGCTGCGGCAGGCTTAACTGCTGCAGGCTTAGCGGCCACTTTTTCGGCCGCCTTTTCGGGCACAGGCTTTTCTGCCTTTTTTTCGGGTGCGGCGGGCTTAGCAACAGCGGGTTTTTCTGCTTTTGCGGCGGCGGGCTTAGCGGCGGCAGGTTTTTTTGCCGCAACCTTTTTAAGCACGGCCTCTACCTTTTCTAACGTTTCTACCGTTTTTTCTGCAACCTCTTTAACTGCCGCTTTTTTGGCTGCGGTTTTTGTGCCGTCCGCTTTTGCGGCGGCGGGCTTTGCGGCGGCGGGCTTAGCCGTTTTTGCCGCTGCCGGCTTTTTTTCGGCCGCCGGCTTTTTTTCTTTATCGGTTACGCTGCCTTCCGCAACCTGATTTTTTTTATCTGCCATGTCGAATTACATTCTCCTAGTTTTTTTGCGATTGTTTTACTATACCACTGCGCCGTCTTCGTTTTTAACGATTTTTTCTTTTTTAGGCTTTGCGGTTTTTGCCGCTGCCGCTTTTTCCGTTGTGGTTTCTGCTGCGGCGGATTCTTGCGCGGGCTCTTCCTTTTTAGCCTTTTTAACTTTCTTTTCTTTTTCTACTTTCGGTGCTTTTTGGTCTAACACCGCGCCGCACTTTTTGCAAATCCGCTGCCAAATCTTTTTGCCCGGCTTAAAGCTTGCTGCCTCTTGGTGCGCTACGCGCGTAGTTTTATTACAGCCCGCGCAAACGATTTGCACATTAGACGCATTGATACTGCCGGCAAGCTTTTCGCGGCTGCTTTGCTTTTGCGCGCCCTTGCCCTTAACGTGCTTGGTGATAATGTTAGCGTTTTCTACCACAACCCTGCCGTTTTGGGCATCTACCGCCGTAATTTTTCCGACGCTGCCTTTATAGCTGCCCGCGATTATTTTGACGTTATCGCCTTTTTTAACGTGTAACTTCATATTCTACATTACCTCCGGTGCAAGCGATATAATCTTCATATAATCTTTTTCGCGAAGTTCGCGCGCAATAGGCCCGAAAATACGCGTACCTTTGGGCTGCTTGTTTTGGTCTATAATAACCGCCGCATTGTCGTCGAATTTGATGTGCGAACCGTCGGGACGCGAAATGCCTTTATGCGTGCGCACAATTACAGCCTTAACTACGTCGCCTTTTTTAACTGCGCCGCCCGGCTGTGCGGATTTAACACTGGCGATAATGATATCGCCGATATTACCCGTTCTTCTAAACGAGCCGCCTAAAACTCTTATGCACATAATCTCTTTCGCGCCGCTGTTGTCGGCTACTTTAAGATAGCTTTGGGGTTGTATCATGAGGTGAAACTCCTATTTTGCTTTTTCGATAATCTTGACTAAACGAAAATGCTTATCCTTTGACAGCGGGCGGGTTTCCATAATTTCTACCTTGTCGCCTACGCCGCATTCGTTGTTTTCGTCGTGAACCTTGACGCGTTTAGTTTTGTTGATGGTTTTTTTATAAAGCGGATGTTTCGCTTTATCTTTAATTGCTACAACGACGGTCTTTTCCATTTTGTCCGAAACGACTACGCCCTCGCGCGATTTTCTGTAATTTCTTTCTAGCGTTTCCATATGCTCTCCTTATTCCGCCGGCGCAGCCGCTTTTTTTGCCGCAGGCTTTTTCTTAGCGGTTTCTGCTGCGGGAGGTTTTTCCGCTTTCTCTGCCGCAGGTTTTTTTGCAGCGGGTTTTACAGCGGTATCTTTGCTTGCCTCATTTTTTACAGCTTGCTTTTTCAGCCCCGCCGCTAACGCTTTAATTTCGCGCTCGCGCAATACGGTTTTTACCCTTGCAATATCCTTTTTACAGCCCGCCATTTCCATAGGGTTGGCTAATTGTCCTGTGGCGTGGGAAAAACGGAGACGGAACAGTTTTTCTTTTAGTTCGCGCAGCCGATTCGTCAGCTCGTCCATTTTTAATTCGTGAAATTTTTCAGTTTTCATGCTTTCCCTCCCTCCTCTGCTGCTTTATTTTCTTTTTGGGGTTTAGGTTCAGGCGCGTCCGCCGATACGGTTTCTTCTTTGCGCATAAACTTACATTTAACGGGAAGCTTGTGCATGGCAAGACGCAAGGCCTCGCGCGCAACGTCTTCGGCTACTCCGCTCATTTCAAACATAACGCGGCCCGGCTTTACTACGGCTACCCAGTACTCTGGGCTGCCTTTACCCGAACCCATGCGCGTTTCGGCAGGCTTTTTAGTTACGGGCTTATGCGGGAAAATATCTATCCATACCTTGCCGCCGCGTTTAATATAACGCGTCATAGCGATACGGGCAGACTCTATTTGATTAGACGTTACCCATCCCGATTCGGTTGCCACAAGCCCGTAGTCGCCGTATGCGATTACATTGCCCTTAGTGGCTTTTCCGGTCATTCTGCCGCGGTGAACCCTGCGGCGTTTTACTCTTTTTGGCATTAACATAGTTTTTCTCCGAATAGTCAGCAAGTTTACGTACTGCTGCTATTGAATTTGATTTTTTTAATCGTTGTTGTAAGAGTTGGCTCTTCCCTCGCCCTTAGACTTGGGCAGTACCTCGCCCTTGTAAATCCACACCTTAACGCCGATTGCGCCGAATGTGGTACGGGCGGTTGCGGTTCCGTAATCTATATCCGCACGTAAGGTTTGCAGCGGAATTGACCCGTCGTGGTAATGCTCGCTTCGGGCGATTTCCGCACCGTCAAGCCTTCCCGAAACCATTACCTTTACACCCTTTGCGCCCGAACGCATTACCCTGCCCATGGCTTGTTTCATGGTGCGGCGGAAGGACGCGCGTTTTTCAAGCTGCGCCGCGATAGATTCTGCTACAAGAACCGAATCCATGTCGGGGCGTTTCACTTCCATGATATTGATGTGGAGTGATTTATCGGGCGCGATTTTTTGCAATTCTTTTTTTAACTGCTCAATTCCCGCGCCCTTTTGACCGATAATCATACCCGGCTTAGAGGTAAAGATGTTAATAATAACCTTGCCTTGCGGACGTTCGGTGGTTACCTTGCTGATACCGTACGCGTAATACTTTTTTTTGATAAACGTACGCAGCTTATGGTCTTCGTATAACAGTGCGCCGAAATCCTTTTTACCTGCGTACCAGTTGGCGTTCCAGCCCTCGATGATGCCTACGCGCAGCCCGTGCGGATGAACCTTTTGACCCATAATTAATTACTCTCCTTTGCGGTATCCAAAATCACCGTGATGTGGGACGTGCGTTTGTTAATCCTGTGGCCTCTGCCTTTGGATTGAGGCTGCATACGCTTTAAGATAGGGCCTGCGCCCGCGTAAATTTCGGCAACCCGCAAGTCCGCGCGCGATAAGCCTTGATTATGCTCGGCGTTTGCCGTTGCAGAACGTATCAGCTTGGTTACAGGCTCGGATGCCGCTTTCGGCGTAGATTCTAAAATCGCAAGCGCCTCGTTTACGGATTTTCCGCGCAGCAGGTTTAATACTACGCGCACCTTAAACGGAGAGATGCGTATATAACGGGCCTCTGCACGAGGACGCGTATCCCGCATTTCCTTGTTGCGGATTTTCTTTTCGTTCATTCTGGTTGCCATATAAACTACCTCTTACCCTTCGTGGTTTTTGCGCCTGCGTGCCCCTTAAAGGTGCGCGTGGGGGCAAACTCGCCCAGCTTATGCCCGACCATAGACTCGGTGCAATACACAGGAACGTGTTTTTTACCGTCGTGAACCGCAATGGTGCAGCCTACAAATTCGGGAAAAATCGTAGACGCGCGCGACCACGTTTTAATTACTTTTTTATCTTGAAGTTTGCCCATCGCCTCCACTTTTTTTAAAAGCTTGGGTTCGACGTAGGGACCTTTTTTTATACTTCTGCTCATAAGCTTAGATGTACTCCTTAACGCGGGATTTAATCATTTTACTTTTAATCGGATTAGTTGATGCGCTTTACTATAAATTTGCTGCTGCCTTTACGCTTTTTACGCGTTTTGTACCCTAACGTAGGTTTGCCCCACGGGGTTACAGGCCCTGCTTTGCCGATAGGAGATTTTCCTTCGCCGCCGCCGTGCGGATGGTCGCAAGGGTTCATAACCACGCCGCGCACGGTGGGCTTAATGCCCATATGGCGTTTGCGCCCTGCTTTTCCGATAGAAATCAGCTCATGCTCTACGTTGCCTACCTGTCCGATAGTGGCGCGGCACGTAATCGGCACCATGCGCATTTCGCCGGAGGGCAGACGCAGCGTAGCGTACTTGCCTTCTTTTGCCATAAGCTGCGCGGCCGTTCCTGCCGACTTTGCCAGCTGTCCGCCGCGGTTAGGCTGCATTTCGATGTTATGCACCATAGTACCTACGGGGATTGCGCTAAGCGGCATTGCGTTTCCTGCTTTTATATCCGCCGCGCCGCCGCTTATTACGGTGTCGCCCGCGCTAAGCCCTAAGGGCGCAAGAATATAACGTTTTTCGCCGTCGGCATAATGCAGCAGTGCAATATACGCAGAACGGTTAGGGTCGTATTCGATAGCGTGTACCTTTGCGGGAATATCGTCCTTGTTGCGCTTAAAATCTATAATGCGGTATTTAATGCGGTTGCCGCCGCCGATATGGCGCACGGTAATTCTGCCCGTGTTGTTGCGGCCGCCCTTGCGGTTTTTAGAAACCAAAAGCGACTTCTCCGGCTTTGCGTCTTTGGTAAGTTCGGCAAAATCGGGGACGGTTTTAAACCGCGTACCGGGCGTTATAGGTTTAAATCTTTTTACTGCCATTTGTTTGCTCCTTACACCAGTCCTTCAAAGAACGGAATGGGCTTTTCGCCCTCTTTCAGCTTGACGTATGCTTTTTTACTTTTAGAGGTATAGCCCTCATTGCGGCCTTGACGTTTAAACTTGCCGCGCACGTTTACGGTGTTTACTTTTTCGACTTTTACGTTAAACAGCTGTTCTACCGCCGATTTGATTTGCGTTTTTGTGGCGCGCACATCTACTACAAACGCATATTTTTTAACCGCAATACCTGCGGTAGATTTTTCGGTAAGTATCGGCTTTTTAATGATTTCGTAAATATCCATAATATCTCCTTTAGATGAGTTTATTTAAACGGTTTAGACGTGCCGTAGACGGACAACAGTTGCCGCGCCGCCGAAAGGCGTGTACTCAGATGTACTCAACTGAGGCGGCAAGGCAAGCGTAGTGCGTATACGGTGCGTATAAACCGTTTAATCCTTGTAGGCCTCTTCGATTTTTTTTGCCGCCTCCAACGTAACTACGCATTTATCGCTTACCACCAAATCGTATACGTTTACCAACGCGCCTGAAACGGTTTTTACATACGGTATGTTTTTTGCGGCGCGCACTACGTTTGCATCGTTTTCGCCTACTACCAGTAAAATTTTCGGCAATGCCTTACTTACCTTTTGTACCTTTTTGCCTGCGTCGTCCGTTACGGTATGCGTTTTTATATCTAATTTAAACGCTTCAAAAATTGCGGACATTTCTTTGGTTTTAACATCTTTTAAATTGATCTCGTCTATAATAAGAAACTGGTCTTTGGCTACCTTTTCCGACAGCACCGAAATCAATGCGCCGCGCCGTTGTTGTTTGTTAATCTTTTGCGAAAAATCGCGGGGCTTAGGCGCGAATGCTACACCGCCGCCTGTCCAAATAGGCGAACGGCTAGAACCGTGCCGCGCACGCCCCGTGCCTTTTTGCCGCCACGGTTTTTTGCCGCCGCCGCGCACTTCGGTACGCGTTAAGCTGCACTTCGTGCCTTGACGGGCGTTGTTGCGCTGTGCCGTAATTACCTGATGCACGAGCGGCTCGTTGAACTCCGCCCCGAAAACCGAGTCGTCCAACTTTACCGAGCCTTTTTTCTCGCCCGTTTGCTTATATACATTTACGTTAGCCATGTTTGCCAGTTTGCTCCTTTCTATTGTTTGACGGCTTGTTTTACCGTAACTAATCCGCCGTTAGGGCCCGGAACCGCACCCTTTATCAGTAATACGTTGCGGGCAAGGTCTACTTTAACTATTTTAAGATTTTGAACCGTTACGTTTTCGCTGCCGTATTGACCGGGCATTTTCATTCCTTTTATAACGCGCCCTGGGGTAGAACGCGCGCCTTGCGAACCGCCGTGCCGCACAACGGGGCCCGTACCGTGCGTTTCTTTAAGGCGGCTGTGCCCCCACCGTTTAATCGTTCCCGCAAAACCGTGCCCTTTGCTTACGCCGCTTACGTCTACGACATCGCCGTTAGAAAAAATGTCGCATTTGATATCGCTGCCTATGTCAAACTTTTCGCAATCGGAAAACTTAAACTCTTTTAATACCTTTTTAGCCGACAGCTTGGCCTTTTTAAAAAGCCCCGCTTCGGGTTGGTTTAAAGCATCTTCTTTTGCCGCGCCAAAAGCCGTTACCAGCGCGGCATAACCGTCGCGCTCTAACGTTTTTTTACGTACTACCGTCATAGGCCCGGCCTCAACTACGGTAACAGGTATCATAATTCCTGTTTCATCGAAGACCTGGGTCATGCCTAATTTTTTACCTATAATAGCCTTTTCCATGTTCAATCCTTTTTTAACAAATAACGAACCTTGTTATAATTTAATCTGTATGTCTACGCCTGCGGGCAAATCCAACTTCATAAGCGAATCCACCGTTTTAGAGGACGGGCTGTAAATGTCGATAAGACGTTTATGCGTTTTAGTTTCGAACTGCTCGCGCGAATCCTTATACTTATGCACCGCGCGCAGTATGGTAACTACCTCTTTATCGGTAGGCAGCGGCAGCGGGCCTGTTACCCTAGTGCCTGTTTTGCGGGCGGTTTCTACAATACGCGCCGCCGAACTATCTAAAAGCTCGTGGTCGTATGCTTTTAATTTAATTCTGATTTTCTGACTTGCCATAGGACGGTTACCTCTTTTTTACAGTTTTGACAACTGGGTCGGGTGTGCCATTTTAGCACGGATAAAAAATACCTAGCAAACGCCAAGCTTAGTTATTATAGTAAAATTCAAAATAATTGTCAACAGTTTTTCAGCACTTTTTTAAAAAAACTAAAAAATAAATTACCACCGATTATTGATTATTATTTCTATTTCGGTATCCGCAGGAATTTTATCAACCTCAACAATAGCAAACCAATCAACTAATGCGTCGTGTCCTCCTCCTATTGAAAAATGATTTAGGTAAATCCTTAAAACCCCGTCTGCGTAAACGGTTAGCGACAACTCAAACCTATACGCGCCGCCCGCCGCCGTAACAAAAAAAGTTATCAGCTGCTTGTCTTTAAAAAAGGCATCGTCGTAGCTTGCGATTAAGTCGGTAAATATGTTGTTCTTTTCCCAAAAGCCGTTCCATGTTTGTGAATGCACTTCGGAAAAAACGGCTGTTTGTTCTTTGCTTGTTATAGGAATTATTAAAGGGTAATAATATTCAGGCTGATGGTCAGGACGATAAGTTTCAAACGGAAAGTTTTGCAGCCCGCCGCCGAAACCCGTCATAAAAAAATGCCCCGCTGCACGTGCCGCTTTATCCGTTAGCAAATCAAATTCCGCATACACCCAATATTTATCGTCTTCGGTAACGGGGATATCGGAAAAATCAAAAAAGTGGGCTGCCAGTCTATACTTGCCTGCTTTAAGATTGCTATACCCAAACTTTATAGGATAGCTGTGGCTATGCGCGGAGTGGGGCGCTAAATCGTAGCCGATATCGTTAAAGTCCGTGTTTTTGGACTTGACCGTTTGCCATTTGTTATTGGATTGTCTTTCCAAATGATAGTAATCGCCGAAAAGCAAGTTTTTGTCGGTATTGTTTTCCCAAATAACCGTAATAACTTCTACATCACGCGGATACGTTAAGCTTTCGGTTGTCATGGTTACGCCTTCCAACGTGCGCCCGTCCTTAACGCCGCCAAAAAGTTCACACGCAGAAAAAACCGTAACGCATAACAAAAACAAGGCTAGCAGTCCTATTGCTTTTTTTTCCTGCGGTTTTCATTTTCTCTGCCTCCGTAAAAAGATTACCTATATTATATAGGTATATATGCCCTTTTGTCAAGACTTATCTTTATAATATTTAGCAAATGCAAAAGCGAATATTTTCTATTTTGCGTACTTTTATCTATTGTGCTTGCATTATGGTGCGATATTTTGTAGAATATAAGAAACCATGCTGCCTACGATGACGGCAAACTAAGATGTTTAACTTTTGGAGGATTTAATAATCAACTATGGATAAAACGATTTACGTTGTAACGGGCGCGACGGGGTTTGTAGGATGCAACCTGATTCCTAAGCTGATACAACAAGGTAAAACGGTACACGCGCTTGCGCGCAGTGAAGAAAAAGCGGCAAAGGCCTTGCCCGATACCGCCGCAAAAGTGTTTTACGGCGATATCCGCGATAAAGCCGCGCTAGAACAGCTGTTTTGTGAAACGGACGCAGAATACCGCGTAATCCATACGGCGGCGGTTGTTTTAATCGGCGGCAATAGACGTGAACATGCAATAATGCGCGATGTTAATATTAACGGCGTAAAAAATGTAATTGAGTGCTGTTTGGCGCATAACGCGCGCCTCTTGCACGTTAGTTCGGTACATGCTATCCCCGAACTTAAAAAACGCGCACTCATGCACGAAGTGTCCGCATTCGACCCTAAAAAGGTTAAGGGCGCGTACGCAAAATCTAAGGCTGAGGGCAGTGCGCTGGTGTTAGACGCGGTTGCAAACAAGGGCTTGCAAGCGGCAATGGTACATCCTAGCGGAATTGTCGGGCCGAACGATTACGGAAACTCTCATCTTACGCAATTAGCGGCGGATTATATGGCGGGTAAAATTCCTGCGGCTACCAAAGGCGGCTACGATTTTGTAGATGTGCGCGATGTTTGCGACGGAATTATCGCGGCGGAGGAGAACTTTGTTTCGGGAGAATGTTACTTGCTTTCTAACCGCTACTACCCTATCAAAGACGTAATGGATATGCTGCACGAAATAACGGGGCTTAAAAAGCTTAAAAAGGTGCTGCCGATTTGGGTGGCAAAGCTGGGCTTGCCGTTTTTGTCGCTGGCGGCAAAAATTAAAAAAACGCGGCCGCTGTACACAGGGTACTCGCTGTACACGCTTAAAAGCAATTCTAACTACTCGCACGAAAAAGCAACGCGCGAATTACAGTATAATCCGCGCGATATTAAAGAATCGTTAAGCGAAACCGTAGAATTTTTACAAAACAATTCTACCCTCTAAGGCGCGTTGCAGCGTAACCTCGTCTGCGTATTCGATATCGCTTCCCATAGAAATGCCTTGCGCAATGCGCGTTACACGCACACCCATAGGCTTTATAAGCTTAGCTATATACATAGCGGTCGCCTCGCCCTCTACATCGGGATTTGTAGCTAAAATAATTTCTTCCGTGCCCTCTTTTAGGCGCGCAAGTAATTCTTTGATGCGGATATCGTTAGGCCCGCGCCCCTCTAAGGGAGAAATTGTGCCGTGCAGCACATGGTATACGCCGCTTACCCCGCCCGCTTTTTCAAACGCTAACACATCTTTCGGATACGAAACAACTATAATGCAAGAGGGCTTGCGCACGCTGCAAATCGCGCAGATTTGCGCATCGGCAAAATTGCCGCACACCTCACAGTAGCAAACTTTTTGCTTAACTTCTTTTATCGCATCGCAAAAAGCTTGGGCATCTTCATCGGACATACCGATAACGCCGTAAGCATACCGCTGCGCCGTTTTAGCCCCCACACCCGGTAGCTTACAAAAACGGTTGATTAACTTAGCAATACTGTCTAATTGTTTCATAAAATTCGCTCAAAAACCTTATCGGTTTTTAACGGCACAAATGTGTCGTAGACGGACAACAGTTGCCGCGCCGCCGAAGGGCGTGTACCTAGATGTACACAACTGAGGCGGCAAGGCAAGCGTAGTTCGTATACGGCATATTTGTGCCGTTAAAATAGGCCGCCCATGCCGGCGGGCATTTTTTCCGCCTCCAACGCCTCCGCTTGTTCGGATGCGGAAGTAAAGGCGGCTGTAATTAAATCTTCCAGCATCTCGATATCGTCGGGGTCTACGGCTTCGGGCTTGATTTTAATGCCCAGCATTTTTCCTTTGCCGTTTAACGATACGGTTACTAAACCGCCGCCGCTGCTGCCCTCAACCTCAGCCGCCTCTAATTCTTCTTGCGCCTGTTTCATTTGTTCTTGCATTTTTTGGGCTTGACGCATCATTGCTTGCATGTTCATGCCGCCGCCCCCGAACCCGCCGAATTTCATATTACTATACCTCCAAAATTTTTATACTTATTTTTCTATATTAGGTTTTATGCCCGTTAGCTTTTGCACGCGCACGATTTCTTTATCCATATCTACCCCTTGCGCGGCTTTTTCTATACGGACGCGGTACGGTATGCCCGATTCCGACAGCGCGCGCTCGATTTCGGCAACGGCGGAAGGGTCGGAAAAGCGCAAATACTTATCGTCTTGTGCAGTGATTATTAAACTGCCGCCCTCAATCACGTAATCGGAATGTTCGCCCAACAGCGTATATAAATTCATATCGCCGCTTTTTCTAAACCGTGTAACCAGCCGCCCCCAAATGCTTTTGGCGTCTTCTTCTTTAACCGCCTTAACTGCGTCCGCGATGGTGTGCACGGGCAGTACGGTGGTTTCGGGCGGCGGCTTTGCTTGGGTGCGCACAGGCGCGGGCGCGGCTACGGGTACGGGCGAAACGCCGCCTGCG
This sequence comes from Bacillota bacterium, assembly GCA_009777485.1. GTDB lineage: Bacteria > Bacillota > Clostridia > Christensenellales > Pumilibacteraceae > WRAP01. The sequence goes on along the minus strand of WRLT01000002.1, from coordinate 232,971 downwards.
GAAAATCTTGCGGCGCGCAAAGCGGCGGCCTCTAACACAATGCGCGGAGAAACGCTGTACCTAAGCTCGGAGTCTATGCGCGAAAATTCGGTAATCACGTAAACCAAAAAATCCTTTTCCGCACACTCCGCCGCCGCAGCCATGCTTTGTATATCCTCTTTTGCGCGGCTTATCAGCTGCTGCGCCCCCGTTTTAATTGCTAATAAATCGCGCGCATACGCCGCCGTATCCTTTGCCAAAAGCCCTGCCGACTTTCCGCTTTTAATAAATTCGTCGATGTGCGTTAATGCGCCGCCGTCATCCCCCGCTTGCAGGGCGGCAAAAAAGTCGGCAACCTGTTCTAACCCCGACGCGCCCAGCACGCGCAAAACGTCCGCGCGGGTAAGCGTGCCGTCCGAAAAATGAATACACGTGTCGGCAATAGACAGCATATCGCGCACACTGCCCTCGGCAGCGGCGGCAATATACTCCGCCGCTTGTTGTTCGTACGCTTTTTTTTCTAAATCGAAAACCTTTTGCAGATGTGCCGTCAGTACGCCCAGTGGTACTAGACGGAAATCAAACCGCATACAGCGCGACAATATTGTAGCGGGCAGCTTATGCGGTTCGGTAGTGGCTAGTATAAATACTACATGGGCGGGCGGCTCTTCCAGCGTTTTCAACAGTGCATTAAACGCCGAATCCGTCAACATGTGTACCTCGTCTATAATGTATACCTTGTACTTTCCGCTAACGGGCAGATACTTAACGCGCTCGCGTATTTCGCGCACCTCGTCTACCTTGTTGTTAGAGGCGGCGTCAATTTCTAAAATATCCATGTTGGCAGGCTCTGCCAACGCCTTGCACGCAGCGCACTTATCGCACGGAGAACCTTTTTTAGGCTTTTGGCAATTAACCGCGCGCGCGAAAATTTTAGCGCACGAAGTTTTTCCCGTCCCGCGCGAACCCGTAAATAAATAGGCATGGCTAATCCTCCCCAACGAAACCTGATTGGTAAGCGTCGCGGCAATAGGCTCCTGCCCGATAACATCCGCAAAAGACTTAGGACGGTATTTGCGGTACAATGCGGTATAGCTGCTGCTCATATACTCCTTTAATGCTTTTATTTATTTTATGCTTTTTATTTAATACTAAGAAAGGTCTCGCGGAAGTTTAAAAACGAAACAAGGCGTGGCTGTTTCAATTTTGAGTGCAAGTTGTACAACAGTTTATTTTTTTGCGCGTGCCGCGTACCTAGATGTACGCAAGCGCGCAAAAAAACAAAGCGTAGTGCTTTTCAAGCCAAAATTGAAACAGCTAAATCATGCGGACGGGTAGGATTAAGTACATAAAATCCTCCGCCCCGCCGCTCGGCGCGACTATACAGGGCGATACCGAATTGATAAATTTGATTACGATGTGGTCTACGGTGATATAGCGCAAAAGCTCGGTAAAATACCGCGCGTTAAACGCAATGGTAATATCCATGCCGCTGATTTTTACGGGAATTTTTTCTAAAATGTTGCCGATTTCAGAGTTGGATTCTAAGCGCATCACATCGTCTTTAATATCAAACTTAACCAAATTGTTGCGCTCGGCTTTGGCTAATAAAATGGCGCGCTCTAAGCCTTGCTCGAAAGCCTCGCGCGGGACGGTAACTTGTGACTCAAAATTAGTAGGAATGATTTGCTTATAATTGATATAGTCGCCGTCTAACAGACGCGTAGTAATGCGCGTATGGTCTAAATTTACCATTAAGTAATTTTTTTGAATGCTGATTTCAACGGGGTCGGACGAATCGTCTAAAATACGCGCAATTTCGTTTAAGCAGCGGCTCGGCACTACCGCGCTGAACATAGCGGTAGTTTTTTCGATAGGCTTTACGCATTTGGCTAAGCGGTAGCCGTCTAACGCAACGCCCGTTACCGACACATCGCCTACTTCCAACAATACGCCTTTTAACATCGGGCGCGCATCGTCTAAGCTTACCGAAAATGCGATTTTATGGATAAGGTCTTTAAATTCACTGCGGATAATCGTAAACTTTTGCGCGTCCGAAAGCTCTTTAACGGGCGGAAATTCGGCGGCGGGTAAGCATTGCAGCGTTCCCTCCGAATCGGTGTACCGAATTTTTAAGCGGCTGTCGGTACAGCTAAGCTCGATTTGCTCTTGCGTAAGTTTTTTTACAAACTCGGCAAAAAAGCGTCCCGGCACAACCGTTTCGCCCTCGATTTTAACATCGGCACGGATATGCTTTTCTATGGCTAATTCTAAATCGGTAGCGGTAAGCGTAAGCGTCCCTGCCGCCGCCTTTAAGTGTATGCCCTCTAAAATCGGGTTGGTAGTTTTAGATGCGGCCGCCTTAATAACCTGACCCACCGCCGCGCTTAAATCATTACCGTTGCAAACTAATTTCATAAACCTATAACTCCTTTTGCGTGTGTATAGTAAAGATTGTAACAAAGTTAAAAGCTTTTGTCAATCCATTTTTAACTATGGAGAATTGCTACGATTCTGCTAATTTCGGCATTAGGGTTTTTTGATTTTAAAATTTCTTAAATCGGGGTGGCCTAGCGAATACGACATTTTTTCGCGGTCGTCGTCGTAGATGGGTAAGGCGGCGTCTTCAAACAATTCGTCGCGGCCGGAGGGGTAAATTCCCTCGCGGTAGTTTTTCGGCTTTAAGCGTATTTCTTGCAGAAAGTTGGTGTTAAAAATCTTATCCGCCTGTGCGTAAATTGCTTCAAAATCCCGATTGGCAAACAAACTGTAATAGCCCTCGCTGGAAAAAATAACGTGGTCTAACAGCTTTATGTTAATCGACAGCAGCGCGATATTTAAGCGGCTGGTTAAATGAAGGTCTTCCTCTGACGGGCTTAGATTGCCCGACGGGTGGTTGTGCGCGATAACCACGTTGGTGGCTTTATGGCGGCAAGCGGTTTCGACAATTTTTTTAATTTCTACGGCGGAAAAATTGGTATCGCCTACCGCGACTAAATCTATATTGATAACGCGCTCCGAATTGTTTATGCAGGCTAGGTATATGTATTCTTTACTGCGGTTCATAAAGTACGGGGCTAAAAACCGCACCGCTTCGGTAGTGTTTCGGATAAACGTATTGTTGCGCAGCCGTGCAATCTCCGCCTTTCGCGCCGCAGGTAAAATGCTGGTAAGCATGCGTGCAGTTTCTTCGGTAACGTAAGCTTTAAGCTCGTTGACGTTTGCGTTTAATACACCCGAAAACGAACCGAACGTATCAATCAACAGATGGCTTAAAACATTGGTATCTACGCGCGGAATGGTGTTGAACAACAAATATTCTAACATTTCAATATCGCTAAACACCATAAAATCGGGGTCTGAATCTGCCGATTGCTTCATGCGCCCGCGATGCCCCGCATGCGGATGTTTAAGTTTTGGGCGCGGCTTGCCGCTTTGCTTTGCAGACGGCGCGGACTTGCCTTTCATTTCCAACTCGGTTTCTTCTACCAAATTTTCTATTTCTTTTAAAAAGTCTTTATCCATTTAATCGTCCGACACCCCCAACAAGTAATCTGTGGTAACCCCGAAAAACTTAGCTAGCAGCACAACTGCTTCGGCAGTAGGCACGCGGTCGCCTGTTTCCCAATGCGCGATAGCGGACTGGCTGATAAAATCAAAACATTTTGATAACGCCATTTGACTAAGCCCTTTTTCGATTCGCAATTCTTTTAACCTTTCCGCAAAGATTTCCATACCATATATTGTATATTATCAACCCCAAAAATACTTGTGCAAGTACTTTTGGGGTTACGCGGAAAATTATTTGCATTAGCATTTATGTATACAGGGTTCAGCGGACATTGCCGCTGCCGAAAATTTTGTACTTTAAGCTGGTAAGCTCTTTTAAACCCATAGGGCCGCGCGCGTGCAGCTTTTGGGTAGAAATGCCCATTTCCGCACCGAAACCAAACTCAAAGCCGTCGGTAAAGCGCGTAGACGCATTGTGGTAAACCGCCGCGCTGTCTACCGCGTTTAAAAAATACTCCGCCGCATCTTTATCGCGGGCAATAATGGTTTCGCTGTGCATAGTGCCGTAACGGTTGATATGGTCAATCGCCTCTTGTATATTTTCTACCACCTTAACGGCGATTTTTAACGCCAAAAACTCCTCGTAGTAATCTTCCTCTGTGGCGGACGTTACCCCTTTTTTGCATATTTTAACCGTTTGTTCGCATCCTACAATTTCTACGCCGTTTGTTATCAATGCGGCTACCATGCGCGGCAAAAATTCTTTGGCGATTTCTTTATCGATTAGCAGGCTTTCTAACGCGTTGCAAACGGCGGGGCGCGAAAGCTTTCCGTTTAGGATAATTTTTTCTGCCATATCCAAATCGGCGGAGGCATGCACATACGCGTGGCAGTTGCCTGCCCCTGTTTGAATAACGGGAATGGACGAATTTTCTACCACCGTTTTGATAAGCCCCGCAGAACCGCGCGGAATCAGCACGTCTACAATGCCGCTGCATTGCATAAGCGCGGACGCGCCCTCGCGTGAAGCATCGTTTATAAACTGAATAAATTCGGGGTTAAAGTTATTTTGCTTTAAGGCGTTTTTGATAACCTTTACAATAGTCGCGTTAGATTTTAGCGCGTCCTTACTGCCGCGCAGTACTATGGCGTTGCCTGTTTTTAAGCATAAACCTATTGCGTCCGCCGTTACGTTAGGGCGCGCCTCGTAAATTATGGCGATAAGACCCAACGGAACGCGCACCTTTTGAATCCGCAAGCCGGACGCAACCTTCCATTCTGCATCTATCTCGCCTATCGGGTCGGGCAGCGCTATCAGTGCCTCTAAGCCCTTTGCCATATCCTCAATCCGCTTTTCAGTAAGCGTTAAGCGGTCTATAAAATGGGCAGGCTTATCTACGGCCGCCGCAACGTCGGATTGATTAGCCTGTATGATGTACGGCGCGTTTTGCACTAAGCTGTCGGCAATAATTTGCAGCATACGGTTTTTTTCGGCGGAGGAACGCATGCCGATATAGCCGCTGTGATTTCTTGCTACCAAACATTGTTGTTTAATAGTGGTCATAAATTACTCCTTAATTTTCCTGCATTTCGGCGTTGTGGTACACCTCTTGCACGTCGTCGTTATCGTCGAACATATCCAACATTTTGTTAAACTTGTCGGCATCGGAGGGCGTTGCGTGAGTTTGCGGAATTCTTTCTATGCCGCTAGATAACACCGTATAGCCCTTTGCTTGCAGTGCCTCGCGGACGGCAGAAAGGTTTTCGGGCGCGGTAAGCACCTCGTAAGCCTCGTCTTGACTAAAAAAATCCTCCGCGCCTGCGTCCAACGCATCCATCATAACCGCATCTTCGCCGATTTTGGCAGTTTTTTCGATAACTAAAACGCCCTTGCTTTCAAACAAATACGACACGCAGCCCGTTGTACCCATCGCGCCACCCGCCCTGTCAAAGATGTAGCGCATCTCGCTAGCGGTACGGTTTTTGTTGTCGGTTAGCGTTTCTACAATTACCGCTACGCCGCCCGGCCCGTAGCCCTCGTATATAATGGATTCGTACTGAATAGCGTGTAACTCGCCCGCCGCTTTTTTAATGCCGCGAAAAATATTATCCGACGGCATATTCGCTGCCTTTGCTTTGGCAATCGCATCGCGCAGACGCGAATTTGCGGACGGGTCTGCACCGCCAAACTTTACCGCAACGGCTAACTCGCGCCCGATTTTAGTAAAAACCTTAGCGCGCGCCGCGTCTGTTTTGCCTTTTTGACGCTTGATAGTAGACCACTTGCTATGTCCTGCCATTATAGGCTTCCCTCAAAATTTTTTAATTGATACAGTATAATGCCCGCGCTTACGGCGGCGTTTAACGATTCTGTATCGCGCATAGGAATTGAAACTACGGTATCGGCAAGCTGTAAAAGCCCGCCGTCTACGCCGTCCGCCTCGCTGCCGATAATCAATACGGCTTTTTTAGGACGGTGCGTTGCCGAAAAAATATTTTCGCCGCGCATATCGGCGGCGTATACGGTGTATCCGTTTTGCTTTAACGCGCCTAAGCTTATATCTTGTGCGCAAAATACATGTACCTTTAATAACGCGCTCATCGAACTGCGCACGGTTTTAGGATTATACACATCGGCGCAAGCGTCTAGTATTACATCGTTAAAGCCCGCGGCGGCGGCGGTACGGATAATAGTGCCCAAATTTCCGGGGTCGCGGATGCCGTTAAGATATAAACAAAAATCGCCCAACGCGCGGATAGCAGTATCTTGTGCTAATACAGCCAGTATTCCTTGACTATGTTCGGTATCGGCTATTTTATCAAAAACGCGGCTTTCAACCGTAAAAATTAAAGACGCTTTTACGCTTTGATGCACTACTGCTAGCAGCTCCGAAAATTTTTCGGCGCGGCTTTGGCAAACAAATACCGCGCAAAAAGCTTGCGGCTTAAAATTAGCGGCATCTAAAACCCAACGCGCTCCTTCTACAACGTATTGTGCGTTTTCGGCGCGGTACGCTTTATCCGCCAACAGCTTTTTAACGTGTTTGAGTTTTAAATTGTCCGCCGAACGTATAACTTCCATACTGTACGCAGCTTATTATTTAACCTAATTTTGCAACGGCTGTTTTAGCTTTATTTGCAAGTGCGGTGAATGCCGCCGCATCGGAAACCGCGATTTCCGCCAGCATTTTGCGGTTAAGTTCTATACCTGATGCCTTTAAACCAAACATAAATTTAGAATACGACAATCCGTTTTGACGCGCCGCCGCGTTAATACGCGTAATCCAAAGCTTTCTGAAATCGCGCTTTTTTAAACGACGGCCGATATATGCGTACATCAAGCTTTTCATAACCGCTTCGCGCGCGACGCGGTACGAACGGGATTTAGAACCCCAGTAGCCTTTGGCAAGCTTCATTATTTTTCTTTTTTTCTTTTGCGCGTTTACCGCTCTTTTAATTCTCATGATAGTATCTCCTTAATTAGTGGTTGCCGCATTTATTTTTGCAGCAGCGATTTAATTGCCCGTGCCTGCTTTTCCGACTCTAAATACGAACCCTCGCGCAGGTCGGCTTTACGTTTGCGCGGCTTTTTGGTAAGAATGTGGCTTTTGCCGGGACTTCCGTGCTTTACCTTTCCGTTTGCGGTTACGCGGTAGCGTTTTTTTGCACCGCTGTGGCTTTTCATTTTAGGCATGTCTGCATACCCTCCTTTTTACTGTTTGCTGTATAATTAGTTAGTGTTTAGGTTGCTTTTTTGGGCACCAGTATCATGATGATACTTCTGCCCTCCGTAGACGGCTTTTTATCCTGAACCGATAAATCCTCGCATAAAACATAAAAATCTTCCATTACCTTAACGCCCAGCGTTGCGTGCGCGGCTTGCCGTCCGCGCATACGGATAGAAACCTTTACCTTGTCGCCCGCCGCTAAAAATTTGCGCGCGTGCTTTGCTTTGGTTTCTAAGTCGTGCTTATCGATAGTCATCGAAAGCCAAACCTCTTTAAGCTCCGAAACCTTTTGGTTGCGGCGCGTTTCCTTTTCGCGCTTTTGCGTATCAAACTTAAATTTGCCAAAATCCATAATCTTGCATACGGGCGGTTTGGCGGTAGGCGAAATTTTAACCAAGTCAAGATTTTTCTCATCCGCAAGACGGTTAGCGTCTGCCGCGCTCATAATGCCTAGCTGTGCACCGTCGGCGGCAATCACGCGCACCTCGCGGTCGCGGATTCTTTGATTGATTTCCACATCTTTAAAATTAATGGGCTTTACCCTCCTTAGGGATAATTTAGGGGACAATTTTTGCCGAATAGATTTTTAAAAAAATTTGCGATTTTTTTTGACCCAAAAGCGTAGCAACGCTACGTAATAGGGGCAAAAAAAAACGGAAATTTATTAAAAAGATATCGGCAAAAAAAAGAAAACGGGTAGAGATGACTATCTCTACCCGCAAAAGTATTTAAAAAGTGCTTTAAAAACACTTTTGAAATCTGATTTTTGCGTTACCGTAGCCAGCCGCTTGCCGCACGGTGAGATTACTCATCTGCTTGTAACGCTTATATACTACCCTATTTATTAAAATATGTCAACTAAATTTAACTAAGTTTTTTAACAGTTTACGACATGAGTTTTTGCCGCAAGCTTTTTCGCGCGCCTTTACTTTTACCACGCGGTGGGAACGCCGTCTGCAAAGTGCCAAAAGTTTCCTTGTGTTGCGGGTTCGGTTTCGGAATAATAGTAGCGCGTTGCGTTTACAACCTGTGCGTTGTTGCCTGTGTTTATGGCGTTAAACTGCGCCGCGCTTTCGCCGCCGTAGTAGACGGTAGTTAAGGCGTTGCAGTTGCGGAACGCGTCGCTTTGGATTTGCGTTACGCTGGCGGGAATGACAATGCTAGTTAGTGCGCTGCAACCGCTAAAGGTGTTGTCGCGGATGGTGGTTACGCCGTGCGGAATAATGATGTCGGTTAAGCTTGTTGCGCCGTTAAACGCGTGCGCCCCTATTTCCGTAACACTTGCGGGCAGTGCGATTTCGGTTAGGCTTACACAACCTTGAAACGCGCTGTTGCCGATAGACGTTACGCTGGCGGGGATTGTTACGCTAACTAGGTTCACGCAGTCGCGGAAGGCGTTGTTCGGGAGTGCCGTAACGGTGTCGGGAATGACAACCTCCGTTAGGTTCATGCGGAAATTATTAACCGCCGCGCCGGCGTTAAAATGCCACTTGACCGCCGCGTTGGGGCTGTTGCCGAATGCGTTGGCGATGTTGGAAACGGTAGAGGCAATTTCTATAAAGGTAAGCGCGGAATTGTTGCGGAACGCGTCGCTGCCGATTGTGGTTACGCCGTCTGCGATGATTACGGTTTCTACGCCGCCTATGCCGTTAAACGCGTTGTTGGCGATTTGCGTACCGTTTAAGCCGTCTATGCGCACCGTTTTTAGCGATTGCGGAATAAAGGAGGCTTGCCCGTTCATGTTTTGCGCGCCGAATATGTAGCCGAAGTGCGTGTTATTGCCGCCGTTGCGGTTTTGCCCGCTAAACGGAATGCTTAGGTTTTCTAGGCTCTCCGTGCCGCTAAACGCGCCTAAACCGATAGAGGTTACGCTGTGCGGAATGGAAACGCTGGTTAGGCTTGTATTGTCGGCGAATGCGCCTGCGGCGATAGACGTTACCGCTATTCCGTCAACCTCTTCGGGGATAGCGATTGCGGCAGAGGTGCCGAAGTAGCCTGTAACGGTATTGCCTACTATATCAAGCCCAGCATAGGGGTCATCTAGATTTATAATCTCTCCGTTATTATTGGCAAATAAATTATCCGATATTACAATTAAATTAGCAGCCGTGATACTATTCCCATTCCCATTAAATAGGCCACTGAAATTTATTGAAAGCGGTGTCCAATTAGAATCGATATTTATATTATGAGTTAAAATATAATTTCCCTCTGCCCTTATATTTCTTAAGTGCCGCTCACTATTTATAATTTCATATGTTATTCCGTCAAGCATTAATTTACCGCCAAATAAAGCACATACTTCTTTTTCAAAATTTTTTGTCCAAGGTCTTTCTTCAAATTTAAGTCTATATTTAATAATCAACGTATCAAGCACATAAGTTTCGGGCGCAAGATGAAGCACATCTAATAAATTAAACTCAGAAATAGTATTGTCAAATGAATTGCCATAAAAAAACGCCAAAGACTCTACTCCGCGTATTGTAAACTCTGCTGCCTCAAATTTAGGCAAAGTGTTATCGCAAACAATTATCAATTCATCATTACTTATCACATTAATAATATCCAAAACATGCACCCACATAGTATATAATTTAGTTCCGTTTGGTATAGCGTTGTAATCCAATTGAGTTGTAAATAAATAGTTGGTGCCGCTTCCATCCGTCGCCGTATTCCAGCCGCTAAAAACATGGTCTGCACGTGAAGGCGCAGAAATTACATGCCCATTATGCATATCCGTAGTCTTTATAATTGATTCAATATATAATGTGTCCACCGACAATGTAGTACCGTATATAACGGGGCGACCAGAATTCCAATTAGTTGCCCAATTAAGCGGTTGACTTTCCTCTTCGACATAAATCGTTAAATTGGTGCAATCTTGAAATGCGTTTGCTTCTACGTTCACTACGCCACTAGAAAGGACAACATTTGTTAGCTCATCTAAACCATTAAATGCATTCGATGAAATATCTCCACCCATTATAGTTGCGCTATCAAGTCTTAACCAAAAACTAGAATATAACTCGCTCTCACGAAATATATAATCAAAATTCCTAGCACCCATTCCGTCTGCTCTTTCACCTACAAACGGTAAACTTATAGTTTCTATAAAACTACTGTGAAATGCACCTTGTCCAATACGCTCCACAGAATTAGGTATAACTATGCTTGTCAATTCAGATATCATTGCAAATGCTCCAGCATCAATTTCTCTTAAGTCACTAGAAAAAATGACCTTCGCCAAGTTCGAACAACCCAAAAATGCTCCCGCTTTTACATGTTCTATGCCAATTGGTAAATTTATTTCCAAAAGGCGACCGCAGTTAAAAAATGCACGATAGCCAAGATACGTTAAGCTGTCGGGTAGCTTAACACTGCGCAAAGAATCACAGCGCAAAAACGCTTCCTCGCCGATACTTACCACACCTTCGGGGATGTCTATTTCAGCTAATTTCGTTGCAAACCAAAAAGCCCCATTTCCGATATATTTTAAGCTATCAGGTAGATGGATACTTGTTAAAGAATTAGCACTACTAAATGCCCTGTCAGCAATCCCCACAGTACCAGGTCTTAGCGAAACCGTAACTTCATACATAAAATTACCGTTTGAGTCATAATAACCATTCTTGTGCAAAAATCCTACTGCCCAGTTTCCCGCATAAATTACGTCATCCTCTATTTCCAAAACAACCGTATTACTAAACGCATTTAATCCGATATGCGTAACGCTTTCGGGAATAACAATGCTTGTAATGTCTACGCGATTTTCAAACGCCCGCTCTGAAATACTGATTAACGAGGACGGCAACTCAATATCTCCGCTAATACCATGCGGCACATAAATAATACGGGTTTTCTCTATATCATATAATATTCCGTCATCAGTGCTTGCATAGTGCAAATTTCCGCCGTTAACAATAATTTTAATTAAGCTTGAGCAGCCCTCAAACGCACTAAAATAAACTTTATCAGAAATATAGGTAACATTAGCAGGTATATGAATATACCAAATATTTGCGCAACCGTGAAACGCATCATCTTCGATTCGGATACTATTACCGCTATTTACAATTTCCACCGTTTTTAGCGATTGCGGAATATGGTAGCCTTGCACAACAGCGTGCGTTGAGCCGAATATCCAACCAAAATGCGTTGCACCCGTTCCGTCTGCTCTTTCACCTATAAACGGCAATTCGATTAACTCTAAGTTATTCGCGCCCTCAAACGCACCCCGCATAATGCTTGTCACGGGACGGCTAACTCCGTCAATTACAACAGAATCGGGTAAAGAAAATTGACTTTCGTTACCTATATACCGTCTTAAAACCGTTTCGCCTCCTTCCAGTACATAATACGCGCCGTCTGTAATTGCAAAAGGCAAGGCAGAGTTAAAACTCCACACTACGGTTTGATTATGCGGATTCCATAAATTATCCCAACCATTCGGCTTACTTGAAGCTTCGGCAAAAATGGTTAAGTTATGGCATCCATTAAACGCATTTTGCCCGATACTGGTTACACTTTTAGGTATAATAATAGAGGTTAAACCAGTGCAACCTTGAAACGCAAAACTGCTAATACTGGTTATGCTTGGAGGAATGGTAATGTAAGAAAGCTGGGTTTGGTTAGAGAAAGCATCGGTAGCTATTGAAGTAATATTTATACCTGCAATGGTCGATGGCAAAGAAAAGCTTGTCTGCCCACCTAAAATGCCTAAAAATTGTGATCCTCTAAACGAATAGTTCCCTTGCCAGTTCACCAATGTGTTGGCGTGGAAAGCGTTATTTCCTATTGTAGTTACGGATTCAGGTATCAAGATTTGAGTTAGTTGGGCTTGGTTGGCAAAAGCATTTGAAGCAATAGCTGTAGCTCCATTAGGAATTTCTAAAATACCATTGAAATTAGGGGGAGGTACAAATCCTGTAACAACATTATTTTGAGTAATCAAATCAGCACCAAGACCAATGTTTTTATATCGAACACCATTTACAAGTTTTAATGTGGGACCAAAAGTCATATCTTTAACAGTAAACTGATATGTCGTTACTAATTGCGACGAGTTCTCCGCATTCCACACTATGCCAAATCTACCTCCCTTGTGGTCTGCACCGTGTGAATTATATCTATCCAATGGTTGTGGTCTTAAAGGTCTGTTTAAATCTGCAAAAACATCAACCGAAGCAAGTTTAATCAATTTACCATAGCCAGGATCTTCATGCAGAGGCAAATCAGGGGGTCTTTTTTGTTGCAAGCGATCACCAAAATAAGTAGCTCTTAATTCACTAGCCCCATATTGTACTGCGTTATACGTTTTCTCATTTGGTTCTACTGAATTTGCCACTAAATTATAAAACTCAACTAATAAATCAATATATTGAAAGAGTCCATCAAACCCAATAGTCGCAACTGACGCACCAAATTTTACTGTATGCCATGGATCATAGGGGCTGACATTAATGCCCGTATTCTTGTATAATAACTCCGAAAAACAAAAGAACGCACCTAAATCCGTGTCTAAGTCGTAATTTGTATCCCAAGGATTGGGAGCGAATCTGTTAGCTAACTCTGCTGCAACAGAAAAGTTTTGAATATTATATTTCCTTGATCCCCAAAACGATATTCGCTCTGTAAATCTTGTAGGTGTATGTATTAAAGGCATTGCAACAACTCTTTGCGCACCCGTGTTGTTGGTGTAGCTTAGAGTTTTGTTTCGCAAATTAGTCGCGGTATATACATAATCTCCCTCTACACGACCCTCTACATTGCAGTGCCTTACTCGCACCTGTCCAGTGCCTGCAGGAATTACCGCATATTCGTACTCAAACAAAGGTGAAATCATAAACTCGTAGTCTAAAACTTTTTCCCATTTAACAGTAATATCTATTACTTGGATAAGCGCCCGACGGATGCCCCATGAATCATTGAACACATCGATTATCCAACCATACTCTTCGCCCATAAATGTTCTCAACCCTAAAGTTGAGAACTCTTCCACGGGAATTATATGTATAATTGGATCATTGCCAGTTACCGTCATTGCTGATGACGTAACTGAAACACCGTTTGTATAGCGATTTGTGCGATAGTTTTGTATCGTACCTTCGCCGTCCATCAGAATGTCTGAATTTGTCCATTCAATGTGTTTTTGCTCTAGTTCTGTGGATGCATGAGCGACCGTTGAACTTGGCCGCATGAAAATGATTAGGCTTGCTGCTGCCGCAAGGCACAAAACTAAAAATATACCTACCATCTTTTTCTTACTTTTGCTTGCTATTTTCATTTTTTACTCCTTTGTGACAAAATGTCATTTTTTTATTTTCTTTAATTTGCTAAACTCTATTTACAAGCGTCTGCTCCCAACCTATGGTGCGGCCCCATATAGGGGCAACAATTCTATTGGGTAACTCTTGAACAAAGTCAAAATCACAATTGACCACCCGACCGTCTGACATCGCCGTGAAATGGATACCGACAACTCCACCCGCTATCAACATTGACGAAATTTGACCTTTTGCGGTTGAGTGTACCACTATTCCGCTGTTTATTCCAACGATACCGCCCGCTACATCATAAAAATTCTCGCTTTCAAGAATTTCATCCGCCGTTCTATTGCTTTGGCTTGTTACCATTCCGTCAAACGAACAGTTGATTATGCTGCTAGTATTGTAGCCTACTATCCCTCCTGTAACACCGCTTGATTTTATTACACCTTTTACGCTGCAATTAGCGATAGTTGCACCTTTAGTATTTATTGACGCAATCGTGCCAAGTTGGATAAACTCATCGTCGGACGTCTTATTAATGGACACATTTTCTAGTATAATGCCGCTAATATAGCCTTCGTTTGCAGCAAACAATCCTGTGGTGCCGGAAAGGTTGCTTATGACGAATTCCCCGCTATTCACAAGCATCCCAGTAAAAGTACCCAATCCTTGCCACTCTGCGCCGTCTAAATCGATATTAGCCTTTAAAACGTACCAACCGCCTAAATCCTCTTTAATTGCAATTAAATCCTCTGCTGAACTCACCGCAGTCATTTCCGATTCATTAATTACAAAAACTTGGGCAACTAGGACATTATGTTTTTTCTTGGTGCTGCTATCATATAATGTGGCATGAATCGTTGTATGACCTATAAAGCCAATGCTTTGATTCCCTGCTCGAAGTGCCGTAACTGTTTCGTTTTTCACGCTAGCAACCCACTCCGAACTGCTACGCAACGAATACTTGTTAATGTTTATTCCGCTATGTTTGAATATTTCACGAATATTTAAATCGGCTGTTTCGCCTACTTTCAAAAAAAGATACTGTTCGTCAAAATAAAACGGCGCGTCCCCGTCCGAATAGTCGTTTATATGGTTGCATCCTACAGAAAACAGCGTCAATCCAAGCAGCATTAGCGCTATAACGACCATTCCTGTTAGTTTTTTAGCCATGAAAAACCTATTTTCACCAAACACAAAACTTCTCCTCTTTTTTTGCCTGTGCCTACTAGCTACTTTATTATATCAACTTATTTTTAAAGTGTCAACCAAATTCTACAAATTCCTCACAAATAATTATGTTTTGTTTCACCTAAATCGATATAAAAAACGCCGCAAATAATACGGCAGTCCATAATCTAACTTTTTTCATTGTCATATTCTCCGTTTTTCTTAATCTTATTTAGTTTTTAGATTGTCGTTGTAACCAAATACTTTCAATGTCGTCTGATGTTAACAGTCCATCATTGTAAGCATCAAGTAAGCTGTAAAAATTTCCATTGTACCAAACATTAATCCAGGATGATGTGCCAAAAATAAACTCAAAGCCTGCAATTGTTTCTTTAGTAATATTTCCAAGACCACCATCAGGCAAAATAGAAGACTCCGATAGGCTGGTTTGAAATATTAGCACAACACTTTCATCAAATGTGCCATAATATTTGCTAACCCAAAGATTATTCATTTTAACCCTTGAATTTTTTGGAAGCTTCTTAATATAGTTCTGCCTTATCTTAATTTCTAATTCTGTTTCAATGTCAGGGTCTGAATTCGGATGCCTTTTATTGTTGCCACACCCCGCAAAAATTCCTAATCCCATAATTAAAATCATCCCCATTGTTAAAATTTTTGTTATTGTTTTTTTTATAGTTTTTTCTATTCTCCTTTCGCCAAACACAAAAGCTCTCCTCTTTTTTGTTTTATTCTTACTATCTAATTTATTATATCATTTTACCTATTTAAGCGTCAACCAAATTCTACAAATTCCTCACAAATAATTATGTTTTGTTTCACCTAAGACGATATAAAAACGCCGCAAATAATACGGCAGTCCTATAATCTAACTTTTTTTCATTTTGTATCTCCTTTTGTGTTTTTTGGAGTTTTTTAATAACGCAGCTGTGTCAATCATAAAAAAGATAACTACCAATAAATAAACAGATATTGCAACAAAGCCCTCTATATTATACGCTCCTGCTATAATAAGAGATAGCGTTGGATAAACAAGTGCTGCGGTAAATGACAGCACCAGCAGTACTTGAAAAAATAGGATTATTCGGCGGTTATATTTTTTGTTTCCGAATATATACAATATCGCACATACCGTCAGCGGCAATAAAATAATAAGAAATACTTCATAAATAAAACTTACAAAGAACCCAATTAAAACATTCTGCCTTATATAGCTTGAGGGATAAGAATCGGCAAGCCGTATAAAAAGCTGTACAAATTGACCAATTGTAAAAATAATGGCTGGGCTTAAAAGAATCATTACTTTTAGAATAAGATTCTTTTTGCTTTGTGTGTTTTCCGCTATTCCCCATACCGTATGATTTTCATTTTTACTTATTTCCGTGTTGCTTCTTTCGGTAAAGCTGTTTGTTTTTAAACGCTTTTCGCAATAAATGCAAACTTCTGCGTCTGTATCATTCATTTGTTTACAGTCCTTGCAAAGCATTTAAAAACCTCCTCAACAGAAATTAGTAGATTTAAGTTGCAAACAATCTTATATTTATTATATCAATTTATTTTTTAAGCGTCAACCTTTCAATCAAAATTTTTACTACTTGAAAAAACTAAATTCTACTTTCAAGTTGTTGGTTATTTTTGTAATTTCTATAACGGCAAGTCTGACGGGCGGCATGGCTGGAAAAACACCGTAACTTTGACATCCCTTGCGTACTAAGGCTGTTTCAAAGTTCACATATAATACATTATCTTGAAAACGAATTTCATTTACGCTACAATTATGAAATGCAAGTCCGTCTAAAAACACAATCAACACCAGTTGATTCTTTTCAAAAAAATCATTATCGTAGATATCTATATGTTCTAAATAAAAATTGTTCCATTCGTCAATATCGTTATATAGAAGTCCCGATTGCTGTTCGGTTTCGTTCCATATACTTAACTCGGCTTTATTGTTGATTACGGATACAAACGCCTCACTTACGTCTATTTGTTCAGGCTCTATAAAAAAATCTCTTTTATAAAAACGCGCGGCAAACGCAGCGTTTTCTAAGCCTTTTATTTGACCAAAGTTCGGGTCTTTTGCACTGCATCCTCCTAATCCCATAATTAAAATCACCCCTATCGCCAAAATATTTATTAACGTTTTTTTCATAAGTTTTTCTATCCTCCTTTCGCCAAATACAAAAACTCTCCCCCTCTTTTGCTTTATTTTAACTATCTAATTAATTTATAACATTTTAACTATTTAAGCGTCAGACAAATTCTGCAATCACTCACAACTAACTACTTTATTTGCGTTTTCCATAGACCGTGCAGATTGCAGTATGCGTACACCGCTAGCGGTTTATCGTCTATAAAGCTAAATGCGACTTCGGGCTTATCGCCCACGCTTAACCGTTTGCGCTGCCCGCCGTTTTGGGTTTCGACAAACACAAACGAAATATGGTGCGCCTCTTCCATCGGGTGCGGCAGCGAACCGATTTTAACGTGCGCGGAATCATACGATAGACTTACAACAGGCAAATGCTTTTCTACACCCGCTTCTGCGGTGTGCGGCGTCAGCACTTTCATTTCTTGTCCGCAGCATACAAGAGGAACGCTTGCATCTTGAATCATCCCTACCAGGTTGCCGCAGTGTGCGCACAAAGCAAATTTTTGGTTAGCACTGTTTTTCATAATTTTTTTCTCCTTGTGTTAAATGGTATTTTAAAATCTTATTGAACAAATTGTTTGGCGTGTTTAAGCACGCGGTACGCCATTTGCGCGCTGTAAAAAGACCCGTCTACGGGCACAACGTACCAATTGCGGTTGTTGGGGAAACGCGCACGGCGCACCCTAGGGTGGCGATGACACAGCCATTTTGCGTAAGCATCCGAAATGCGCACGATTAGCGATACGTATGTTTGAAGGTTATCCGTACTGCTATGGTCTATTTTTTCGTATACCAGCGCGTACGTTTTTTGATTGATTTTTAAGCTTGCGGGCATGTACCGCTTTTCGCGTTCGGTGATAGCGGTATCGGGTAAGCTTTTGCGCACATAATGCAGCATGCGTTTGCGCGTCATAAAAAAGGCGGGCTTGTTTCGCTGCATAAAGATTTTTAACGCCTCGTTGTATTCGGCAATTGCCGCCGCGTACATTTCGTCCGCCGTGTCCGCATTTTGCGCCGCCTGCTGCTGAATTTTGTGCGCATCCAGCCGCGCCGCCTCTATATCCGTAACGTAACGGCTTAACTCTTGACGGTAATAAAGATTTAAAACGTAAGCAAAGGCTGCGTCTAAAATCTTATACACCTCTTCCTTGCTAGTAAACGATTGGTCTACGATTAGGCTGTAAAAGTTTTCGCCCTTTGGAAATTGCGCGCGCTTAAACGCCGTATGACGCGCAGCAACTTCGGCGGCGGTTGCATCGTCTAAGCGCACAATAAATTTAAGCACATTGCCGCGCTCGTACATCAGCGCAAAGCACCACTCGCCGCAATGCAGGGCATCGCAGTAATGTTTTTTTGCACGCAGCACAACACCAGGCAAAACGGGGTTTTCTTCTGCCGCGCAAAGTGCCTCCCACATATCGTCTATGTAATCAAATACATCCTCGCGCGATAAAGTAAACCTTAACGCGGGAACTGCCGCGCTGCCGTTAGCCTTTTTTTCTAAGATAAAAGCCTCCGTTTCGGCGTTTGCCTGCGCAAGATTGCGCAACATTTCTTCATCAAGCGTAGCCTCGCCGCCTTGCGCCGCCGCTTCTTCGGCGCGGGCAAACTGCTTAAACTGAGGCGTTTTTTCCGCCTCCGCCTCTTCGGCATGAATATCCGCAATTTCGGCAAGCGTCAACTCTTGCTCTGCGCCCAGCTGCATAAATAAGCTGATATCCTCTTCCTTAGAATGCTTGGCAAGCTCGGTAGGCGCGCAGAATTCAAGCCCTTGCCGCGCCGCAGCCTTTAACTGCAACAAGTACAATATCGTATACGTTACGCCCGCGCCCGCCATAAGCCCTGCCATCAGCAATAAAATAATATATAATGCGTCCATGTTAATGTAGCCTCCTTTGTGCCTTTGGTTACGCGTTTACGCGCGGCTTTTCGTCCGTCTTTTTTTTCTTTACAACAAACCAGCATACAACCGTTAGTATACTGCCGATGATTAGCCCGATAATAAACCACAGCCATAACGGCACGCGGCGCGGCGGCGGCGCGGTTACAAAGTGCGCCGACGATTCTTCGGACTGATAAAAGTTTTCGGTTTCGGCAAAACGGATATATACCGTGTAATCGGTCTTTGCGTCTAACCCCGTAAACACATTAGAACTTTGCCATTCGCCGTTATTTAGTTTATACTCCGCACCCTCCACCGCGCTTACGGTAAGGCTGTTATCGGTTGCAGATGCAATGCGCAGCAGCGGCGCGTCCGCGTGCGCCTTTTCAACGGTAAATATAACCTCCGAAACAAACTGTATTTGGTAGTCGGGATTTGCAAGCGTGCCTATTTGGATAAGGTATTGCCCCGCATTTTCTCCCGCCTGCCGCGATAATAATCCGCTTAACGTATCGCCGCCGTAAAGCCCTTCCGCCGTAAAAGCTAAGGTCGGGTCGCTTTCACCGAATATCTTGCTTTGCCCCGCAACGGGAGTTACGGTAAGCGGCGCAGGGACAATAGCAAACGTTACGCTGATAGCACCCGCATAATTGCCTACGCCCGTAACGGTTACGGTGGCAAGGCCGACATGCACATTGTTTTGATACGATACCGTGTAGTCGCGCGCTGTTCTCATATCCCCGTGCAATGCGGGCGCGGGGGTATGCGGCAGCCCGTTGTATATAAATTGTCCGCTCACTAAGCCTAGCTGATTGGTAAGCGTTAAGGGCAGAATTTTAAATTGCACGCTGTCGGTTAGTAAATCCGCGTACTGATTAGGGCTTTGCGTTAAAACGGCACGCACATAATAAACCCCTGCGTCAATAGGTGCGGCGGCAAGCCGTGAGGTAAAGTTATCAGAACTAAATTCAAATACCGTGCTGTCCCATTCTCCTGATAGTATAGCTACCGACGGCGCGGCCGCGTTTCCGCTGAACACAAAATCAGGCATGCTTACCTGCGCCGCGCCCGAAAGCGTGCCGATAGTCCACGTTAAGCTTATATCGCCGCTTGTGCCGTCCGACCAAATATAATTGTCCCTTAGACTAAAACGCACTATATAGGTACCTGCGGTTGTGCCAGATGTGAAACCGCCTACCAGTTCGTATGCGGTAAGCGTATTATCAAAGTCTACACCTGTTTGCGACTCGCCGTTAAACACTAATCCCGCAATAACTTGCGGTATGGCTACGGGTTGCAAGGCAACGTTTAAGGTAAGCTCAAACACAATGGTTATAAAATTATCCGTATCGACGGGCGTAAAGGTTGCTAAAAATCCCCGCTCTCCCGCCGTACCTACGGAAGTTGCAAGATTATCTACCCACGCCCAGCCTTCGGGCAATGCTACATCCGCCAGCGTATCGCCGTAAACAGCCGTTAGATTAAGCGGCTCTGTAAATGCGGGAACTGCTTGATTTATGGTAAAGGCAATCTCTGCCGTGCCGCCCCAGTCGCCCGTCCCTGCAACCTCTATCTCCGCAAGCCCTGCGTTTACGTTGTTGCGGTAGGCGGTAATGGTAAAGGTAACCTCTCCGTTTACCGCGCTTACCTGCGGCGTATGCGCAAGGCCGTTGTAGGTTTGGGCAGCAACCGCGTTAAACATTCCCGCATTGATTGCAAGCGGCAATAAATAATTAGGTACGCTGTGCGGAGTATCAAAGCTAGGCAACTTGCCCTCCTCTACCGTCCAAACGGGGGCGTTAAAGCGTCCGCCCAGCGTTGCATCGAATAAAATTTCTCCCGACTTAATATCCTCGCCGTTTAATCGGTCAAGCCCGAACTCACCCGATAAAAACGCCGCGCCTACATCTAAGCCGTCAACGCTTTGCATGCGCGAAAACGCGATGTTATTAGAAAGCGTGCCCGCGTTTTTATAGCCCGTAATGCGCCCCGCCGAACCTATCTGCGCCCCGCCGTTATCCGTTATATCCGCCACCACGCTTTGGTTTAATGCCGCGCTGGACGTAATACTGCCGTCGTACAGATAACCCGCAATGCCGCCCGCAAAGTTTCTTGCACGTACACTGCCGGAGGCGTAGCAGTTAATAATAAAGCTGTTTGCGTTTGCGTTGGTGCGGTTTACATCGCCCGCAATGCCCCCCACATAGTTGCGTCCCGAAACCGTACCGTCTACAAAATAACACTGCTCTATGATACTAGGGGTTGCGCTGCTGCTGATATGCCCCACAATGCCGCCCACGCTGTCGCGCCCCGAAACGTCCGCACCGTACACAAAGCTTTGCGCAATTTTGCTGTTGGCGATGTAGCCCGTAAGCCCGCCGATTTCGTCAAACGCACTGCCGCTGCCCGCGCCTTGTACACTGCCCGAAAAGCTGCTGCGGCTAAGCCCAGAACTACTATTATACAATTCTCCTACTATACCGCCCACGCGCTTAGAACCGCGCACCGCACTATCGGTAACCTGCGCATTTAAAATGACGCCCGCATTCACAAAGCCCGCAACCGTGCCTACATGCTCGGCGGCGGTAATTTCCGCACCCTCTATATTAATATCGCGCACCGTTCCGTAGGTATAGCCGAACAGCCCCGCGTATTTAAGCGAAGTATCGTGGATAAATAAACCCGTAACGGTATAGCCGCCGCCGTCTAAAACGCCGCGAAACGCATGCTGCGCATCTAAGCCTATCGGCACAAAACCCTTGCCGCCGTTATAGCCCGCACCCGACACCGATAGATAGTGCGTTAAATCTATATCGTTGCCCAGCGCATAATAAACGCCGCTCGCGCCGCCCGAAGCGTTGGTTTCTTGTGCAAGCTGCGCTAAATCCTCCGCGCTTGAAAGTATGTACGGATTGTCGGCCGTTCCGTTTCCTTGGATGCCGCTTGCTACACGCGGCGCGCCCCCAAACAGCATTAAAACCGTCATGCCCGCTATAAGCGCAAACAGTACCAAACCATAAACCCAAACTCTTCTTTTCGTCAGCATAAGTGTTTCTCCTAGTGCCAATTTTGTGTTTTATACGTAAATTTTTTAACCTTTGCAGTAGTTGTTATACTTATACAGTATATGTTAATAGAAAAAGCTTGTCAAGCATATGACCGTAAAAAAAAGAAAAAACAAATATTTTTTAACTATGACACTAAAAAAGCGCACCGCTAATTATACGGTGCGCAAAGACACTAAAAAAGCGCACCGTATAGTAGCGGTGCGCTTTTTGCGTTTTGTTTAGTGTCTGTCGCGGCGGTCGAAATTGCGCTGGGCTTTTTTGGCTTTGCGGCATTCGGGGCAGCGTGCAGGCTCATTAGTGAAGCCTTTTTCTTGATAGAACGCTTGCTCGCCTTCGGTAAAGACGAATTCTTTATTGCAATCTTTGCAAATCAGAGTTTTATCTGCCATTTAGGTTGAAACCTCCTTTACATATTTTGGACCGGAAACGTTCAACCTTTTTGGCAAGTTGACTAGTACTTCGGAAGCCATTATATATAGAATAAACTGTTTAAAAATATTTGTCAAGTGTTTTACGGATTATTTTTTTGCGGACGGCTTGTCGGCGGCAGGCGCGGCGGCAGGCTTGTCGGCGGGCTTTACCTCTTTGCCTAAAAACTCTGGCAGCTGTAAGCCCGACATTTTAAACAAGTCATTCAGCGGCGGGATAGAACGCCCCATGCCGGATAAAAACCCTGCGGTGGTAGTCGTTCCGTCGTTTCCTCCGCCCATAGAGTCCCACACCGTAACCTTGTCGATTTTGATGTTTTTAATCGCCTCTACCTGCGTTGCCACCAGCGTTTCGATTTTATCCGCCATCATAAGCTTAACCGCGTTGTCGGCCGTTCCGCCCGCAGATTTTACAATTTGCCCAAAGCCGTCGGCTTGTTTTACTAAAACCGCAAAAATACCTTCCGCTTCGGCAAGACGCATCGCCTTAATACCGTCCGCCTCACCCTTTGCTTTGCGGCGAATCATTTCGGCCTCGGCCTCAGCCTCTAACTCTACTTTGCGTTTTTGAATTTCCGTCTTTACAATGATGTCGGCTTCTAAGGTGGATTTCTCACGCGCGGCACGGGCAGCTTCTGCTTGCTGTTCGGCTTGATACGCCGCACGCTTTGCGTTTGCCTCCGCCGTCATTTCGGCAACCGTTGCTAAGCGTTCGGCTTCGGCCTCTACCTCGCGGCGGTGCGCGTTGGACTGACTGATTTGCGCCAGTGTTTCGTTTTCGCCCTCTACCGCTATTGCGTTGGCCTGCGCTACCGCAACACGCTTATCGCGTTCTGCATTCGCAACACCGATTGCACCGTCGCGTTCTTTTTGCGAAACGGTAATTTTAGCGTCGTTAATCGCGCGGGACGCCGCTTCCTTACCTAACGCCTCGATATAGCCCGACTCGTCCATAATGTCGGTGATGTTTACGTTGATAAGCCGTAATCCGATTTTCTTTAATTCGGTTTCTACGTTGCCCGACACGGACTCTAAAAATTTGTCGCGGTCGGTGTTGATTTCTTCAATATCCATCAACGCGATAATAAGGCGCAGCTGACCCAAAATAATATCGCGCGCAAGGTCTTGAATTTCTTTAAGCGGTAAGCCGCGCAAGCGTTCCGCCGCGTTTTGCATTACGCCGTTTTCGGTGGATATACCTATCGTAAAAACACTCGGTACGTCGATACGGATATTTTGGCGCGACAGTGCCTTTTTAAGGTCTACGTTGATAGACATAGGCGTTAAATCTAAATAGCTGTACGCTTGCAGAATAGGCCAAACTATCGACGCGCCGCCGTGTATACACTTTGCGCTTCGGTTAGTGCCGTCCTTGTTTTTACCTACCTTGCCGTACACGACTAAAATTTTGTCGGACGGACATTTTTTGTAGCGCGCCGCCAGCACCATTAAAAAGCTGAACATCGACAACGCCCCAAACACGATTAATAAAATAAAACCCCAATGCATCTTATACCTTTCTCCTTTTTTTATTGTATTTATTTATTATTGCATTTACAGTGCTTTTTTAAACACCTTGTAAACTCTGATTTCCATTCGGCTAAGAAAGCTTCTTAGAATGGTTCTACTAACAGCGTATCCTCATTAACCACTCCAACCACCTTTACCTTCTCGCCCGTTTTAAGCTGACGGTCGGCATCGGTAAGCGCGCCGTATTCGCGCAGTCGTTCTTGCACCGTGATTTGAATTTTACCTACCGAGGTACGCGCCTCGCCTATACGCAAATAAACGTCCGCCGTTTTGCCTACTGCGTTTTCTATGCTGATGTTTCCGCTTTGCTGTAACTTTTGCATAGAATACAGCGCGTACGCCATAATCGTAGCCGCCGCAAGCCCTCCGCCTACGCCCAGCAGCACCGCACCCCAAATCGGCCAAAAAAACAATACGGTAAAGGTAGTCCACGAAAACACGCCGACAAATGCGTTAATCGAACGAAACGACAACAGCTTTAAACCAAACGCGCCAGAAAAACCGTCGTTGTTAAAAGTGTCTGCATCTAAGGCCGCGTCAGCCTCGTAATCAAACGTCGAATCGCCGCCCATGCCGATAAGCGTCATAATAATAGAAATAATTAAAATTCCGCCCGCGCAACAGCCAAATATAAATAAAACTTGTTGGAAAATCGTTAGCGCATGCCACCACATTATCCGATACCTCCTTTTGGGGTTTCTTAACTTACTTACAGTATACCATACTATTTACATAAAATCTAGTATCTTTACATACATTTTTTATTTTTAAGCAAACTTTAATTTATTCTTTATTTAGTAAAAGAAAAATTTTAATCTATTTTTAATGTTGGATAATTCGCTAAAAAGTTGCAAATTTTTTTTGCATATACTATACTTAGAAATATAGATACTTAGTTTCTCTAAGTAAAGGACGGAATATATGAAATTTACCTTAACCACCGACACGGCGTGCGATGTATTTAGAAGCGAATTAGACGGCTTAAATGTGCCGTGGATACCGTTGACGTACACTGTTAAGGGCGAAACCAGCGAAGATAATTTTGATTCGGACGCGCAGTATCAAGCTTTTTACGATTTATTAAAAAGCGGCGCAATGCCCACAACCAGCCAAATCAACTCGTTTGCGCACGCAGAGTTTTTTGAAAATATTTTAGCGGCCGATAAAACCGTACCCATTGTACACCTAACGCTTTCGGGCGGATTGTCCGAAACGGTTAATTCGGCGCGGATTGCGGCGGCGGAGGTTATGGAAAAAATCAGCGGCGCGCAAATTTATATTGTGGATACGCTGTCTGCCACACAAGGCCATAACCATATTTTAAAGGAAGGACTTCGGCTAAGAGATACGCAAGTTGAAGGTGCGGACGCGGCAAAGCAATTAGCGGATTTTGCAGGCCGCATACACCACTGGTTTATGGTGGACGATTTACACCACCTAAAGCGCGGCGGCAGAGTAAGCGGCGCAAGCGCGGTTATCGGTACGTTGTTAAAAATTAAGCCCGTACTGATAATCAACCACGAAGGCAAACTAGCGGTAGTTAAAAAAGCGCACGGCGTTGCCAAAGCCATGAACTTTATCCTAGATATGGTTGCCCAGCATAAAGCAGACTTTTCTAGCGGAGAATTTATTGTAGTAAACGCAAACGCGCACGAAAACGCTAAGGAACTCGGGCGTCGTTTAGCGGAAAAATATCCCGAATGCCCCGTAAGCATCGGGTGGATAGGCCCGATTATCGGCGCGCACACAGGCAGCGGCGTATTCGGCGTAACCTTTTTAGGCCGCGAAAACTCCCGCCTTACAGATAAGTAACCCAAATTCCCTGCCCCCCCTATATAAACAACTGCAAAATGAGTGCTATTAAAACGGCACTCATTTTTTTATATAGTTTCAACAAATGATTTGACTTTTTCCGACATTTTTTGATATAATTTTATAATGAAAGCTGTGCCTGAAATTTATATAGTCGCAATGCACGAAAGCAATTTGCAAGGTGTTGGCGAAAGCCATTTGGACGTTCAAAAGAACTTTTTTCAAGATATTTTAATAAAACGAAATAATGACGGGGCTTGCAAGTATTATTGTAATCGTTTTTTTAATTCTAAAAAAGACGATTTATTTTTATTTCAATATAGGGGTAGAATTATTGCAAGTGCAGTTTTTTTGGAAAATGTAAAAGAAACAATCAACGAATCGCAGTGTTATCTTTTAAAAACGAATAGCATAAAAGTATTTGAACCGCTTATTGAGGCAAGTGATATTAAGACAATCGTAAAAGATTTTAAAGGATTTAGCCGTCCGCAAAAAATTAAAGATACATCCATCGAATGCTTTCAAAGAATAAATACACTAATTGCAAATAGGACAATGATTGTTAAGCCTGAACTCCATTTGAACGGCGTGCAAAAGTCGCATGATTTTCCTATCGACGATGAATCGGCAGACCTAAATATGCCCCGTGTTAAAACTGTTGAACAATGGATAAAAGTAATAGAAAATGAATTAACTTTAAAAAAATCATTTATGCCGACACTTGTACACTTGCTTGGCTGCGAAAATTATGAGAATAGCTGCGGAAAAATTGCTAAGGCACATAATGTAGCTGTTGGAACTATTAATTTAAGTCTAGAACGTTTTGCAAAAAGAGTTATTCATATTACGGGCATCGATGTTCAAATTAGGCAAGTTAAGAAAAAACTATGTTGGAACATTCCGTTTATTGGTAGATATGTCGAAAAAAGAACTGTTTTTATTTGGACATTAAGACCAGAACTTATAAAAGCATTAAAAACTTTTGATTTGGAAAGTTATGAAATAGATAGCGAACAACCTACTGCATTAGTTGAAATAAATCTAAATGCAGAGCAAACTTTTCCCGAAATGCGTGATTTTCAAGCGAACGAAACCCGCGCTTTTATTTCAAGCGGAAATAAAACGAACCCCTATGAAATTATGGTTCGCAGAGAGAAAGCAAACAAAGACCACGAACAAATTTTAAAAAACCTTGCAACCCTTTTAAGTCAAAAAGATTACATAATTAAAAACAATATTTATATTGACCTTTTATGTAATGCAAACGGTCAAGATTTTATTTTTGAGGTTAAGTCAAATAATAAACAAAACGCACTAAGTCAAATACGAAAAGCCATAGCACAATTATATGAATATCGTTTTAATTACAAACTCTTTCAAGCAAAATTATGTATAGTACTTCAAGAAAAGCCTGTACAAAAATGGATAATAGATTATTTATTAAATGACCGCCATATACTTGTATGTTGGCTTACTGACGATATGGTTTTTGATTGTCCTAATGAGTGTCGTGAACAATTATCACAACTCAAAATAATAAAATGATTGAAAACAATTTGGCTTGCCTTTGCCTAAATACAACTAAAAGTAGTATGTAAAATATACTGCTTTTTTTGACTGTGCGCGTAAAAAATGGTATACTTTATGTATGGAAAGCTTACTAGAAAACTTAAAGATTGCTACCCCGCTGTTAAATTACACCCACCAAAAAATTGTTTCTTTAATCCAAAATAAAGGATGGAAACAATTAAACGATACCGAACGCATACGCGCCGTTTATAATTTTGTGCGCGATGAGATTGCTTTTGGCTATAATATCAGCGACCGTATTAAAGCCTCAAAGGTGTTAAAGGACGGCTACGGGCAGTGCAACACAAAAGGCATCTTGCTAATGGCCTTATTGCGCGCAACGGGTATTCCGTGCCGTATTCACGGTTTTATGGTAGATAAAGAAATGCAGAAAGGGGCAATTAAAGGCTTTTTTTATCAGCAAGCACCCAAAGAAATTCTGCACTCATGGGTTGAAATTTTTTATAAAGAAAAATGGTTAAATTTAGAGGGCTTTATTTTAGATGTACCCTATCTTACGCAATTGCAAAATAAGTTTAAAGATTACAAGTGCCCGTTTTATGCGTATGCGGCGGCAACACCCGATTTACAAAATCCGCCGATTGAATGGAACGAAAACGACACCTATATACAAAAAGACGCTATCACGCAAGACTTAGGCATTTTTGACACCCCGGACGAATTGTTTTTAAAGCACAAACAAAACACAAAACCTTTTAAAACCTTTATGTTCCGCAACTTTGTGCGGCACTCCATGAACAGAAATGTACGGCGCATGAGAAAAAAGGGAAAATAAAATGAACAAACACGAACTTCAATCCATACAAAAGTACAACCGTATCGCAAGCGATTACGACAACTCTTTTGACGGAAAATTTACAGCGAAATTCAAGCAAAAAATACTAGATACCGTTTTGCTAAACGACGGCGACAGGGTGCTTGATGTCGGGTGCGGCAACGGCAGCTTGATATATGCGCTAAAACAAAAAGCAGACATACACGCATACGGAATTGATATATCGCCGCAGATGATTGCCGAATGCCGCAAGCGGTATGACGGCATTGATTTTAAAGTTTCAAACGGCGAACAAATCCCCTTTGAGGACAACTATTTTGATACCGTAATTATTTGCTGCGTATTACACCACCTAAACAATCCGCAAAGCTTTTTTACACAAGCGCATCGAATATTAAAGCCAAACGGTACGCTTATTATAGGCGAACCCAAATTCTTTTTGCTAAAACCCTTTATTGATTACATTATATCGCCGCTTTTAAAGGCGGGCGATAATAAATTATTTACACACAAAAAACTAAAACGGCTTGCAACAGAAAACGGTTTTATTATTAAGGACATCTACAAAAAAAAGTTTATGCAGCTATTAAGCGTAAGCAAAACGGCTTATTGACCGCTGTTGTTTTTGTTAATGATTTTGCTGAAAATTCTTCCCGCTTCGACCTCGTCGGGGGTAGAACTGCTATAAGCAAACCTTCCGTGGCTTCCCGCATATCCTCCGTTTGCGCCAAGTGAGGCAAAGCCGCCGGATAAATCCAAAGTTTTGCCTTCTAAGCTGTCGTTAAAGAAAATTAACACAAAGGTTTCCCCGTCTTTAACCGCTTTAAAGCCCGAATCCGCCTTGACAGGAAAATTAGCCGCTTCGATTTGTTCGGCGGTAAATTCGGTAACGGTATAGCCCGCCGCCGCAATGTCGGCTTTGAGTTTGTCATACGCCTTTTCGGGCGTGGACGGCCCGCAAGCGGCTAATGCGGCAACCGCCATAATCAGCATGCAAGGCAACAACCATTTAACCATTTTTTTCATAAAAACTTACTCCTTTAAAATTATTTTAATTCAACCCCCCCGCAGGAGGCTAAAAAAATGCGGTCAGCCGTGCAACAGTTTGCGCCAGCGCGGTTCACCGTATTTTTTTAGCCTCCTGTAAGGCGGATAAAATTACATCGTCCATATCGTAGTAGCGGTATTCTGCCAAACGCCCGCCAAACAACACGCCCTTTTCGGCGTCTGCCAGCTTTTTATATTCGGCGTACAGCGCGTTGTTTTTGGAGTCGTTAATTACATAATACGGCTCTGCTCCGCTAACAAATTCGGCGGGGTATTCTTTGGTAACTACTGTTTGCGCGCTTTTAGCGTCCGCGCGGAAATGCTTATGCTCAATCACGCGCGTATAGGGCGTTTCGGCATCGGTGTAATTCACTACGGCAACGCCTTGAAAGTTTTCTAACGCAAGCGTTTCGGTAACAAAGTTCAGCGAACGGTATTCCAGCGCGCCTAAACGGAAATCAAAGTATTCGTCTACGCGCCCCGTAAAAATAAGATTATCCGCCAGTTGCCCTAGCGGCTTTCTATCGGCAAAAAAGTCGGTATTCAGCTTAATCTCTATGCCGTCTAACAGGCGGTTAAAAAAAGCCGCATAGCCGTCTTGCGGAATGCCCTGGAATCGGTCGGTAAAATAATTGTTGTCAAATGTAAGACGAAACGGCAGACGCGAAATAATAAACGGCGGCAATTCGGTTGCTTTTCTGCCCCACTGCTTTTCGGTATAGCCCTTTATTAAAGTTTCGTACACATCGCTGCCCGCAAGCGTTAAGGCCTTTTCTTCTAGGTTTTTGGGGTCTGTGATATGTGCATAGGCGGCACGCTGCGCCGTTAGCTTGCTGTGCGCCTCCTGCGGCGTGGTTACCCCCCATAAGGCGTAAAAGGTATTCATGTTAAAGGGCAGGTTGTACAGCTTGCCCTTAAAATTAGCAACGGGCGAATTGATAAAATTGTTAAAGCGCGTAAAGCGGTTTACATACGCCCACACGTCCTCGTAATCGGTATGAAAAATATGCGCGCCGTATAGATGCACGTCTATATTGTCGCGCATTTCCGACGCACAGTTGCCGCCCGTGCGCAAACGCTTGTCTATTACCAAAACGCGCTTGCCCTTGTCCACCGCCTCGCGCGCAAACACGCTGCCAAAAAGCCCCGCGCCGACAATTACATAATCATATTTTTTAGATGTGCTTTTCATGCCGTCCTCTTGCTGTATAACTAGTTAAAATGTGCGTCAGCCGTGCAACAGTTGTCTTTTTTGCGCGTGCCGCGTACCTAGATGTACGCAAGCGCGCAAACAAAGACAAGCGTAGCGCGGATCACGTGCATTTTAACTAGTTATAACACCGTTCATATAGTCAAATATCTTAGTCAAATGATGCGTCTGTTCGTTAAAAATTTCGCTGCCCGCGCCGAAGGCAAAAATCGGGACATTTGCAAAGGAATGAATTACAGAGGTAAAATTAAACTGACCGTTTGCATTACGCGTTAAGCCGCCTGTTTCGTGGTCTGCCGTAACAATTATCGCCGTGCCGGGATGCGCCAGCGCAAAGCATACCGCATAAGCAACCGCCTCGTTAAACCGCCGTACCGCGTTGATTACGTTAGGAATGCGCAAAGAATTGCCTTGATGCGACCAGTTGTCTATATCGTCATCCTCTATCATAATAAAAAAGCCTTGCTCTCCGCGAATTTGCCAAAGTGCCTCTACCACGTATTCTTGCATGGCGCCGCCGTTAGGCGTACCCGCTTGATTAGGGTTTGACCCCGTCCCCTTTAAATAGTTAAGCGTACCCGCCCGCTTTGCCCCCTCCTGCTGCGCTCTGATTTCGGTATAGTTGTTGCGGTTATTTATATGCGCCGAAAACGATGCGGGCGTTGCGCCTGCGTCTATGTCGGTAGTAACAATAGCCGTTTGATAGCCGTTTTCAGACGCGATTTCGGTAATGTTTTTTACACTGTTTCCGTCTTTATCTACGCCTACATAGTTTGCATACGTAATAGTACCCGTAGCAATAGCCGTTCCGTTAGACGCACTGCACGGAGGATAAGAGGGATTGTTGGGCAGCCCTAATGATTCAGTTTCCATCTCGCCGTGATTAGGCAGCATTTCGCCAAAAAATTTAAAGGTGCTGGCACTGGTTTTTGCCAACTCGATATGGTTAAAGCCCATGCCGTCGCCTATCAGTAAAACGATGTTTTTAGCGGCAACCTGCTGATACTGAGTAGTTCGCGCGCGGCTTGAAACGCCCTTAAACGCGCCCTCATCCGTAACGTGCTGAGAGGCAAACGTACCCACCGCGCCCGCTATCATTAAATCGTTGCCGTACAGCACAATGTGTCTGCCGTCGCGCCGCACCAGTACATCGTTTTTGCCGTACGTCAATTTTGCCGCATTATCCGAAACTGCGCGGTTGGTTTGCCCGATTACAATTTCTTTGGCCGCAACAGGGCCCGCGTCGTTGCTTACCTCCAACCGAATACCCGATGTTTCGAAAATATAATCGGATAAAAATTCGGCGGCGTGCTTTTCTAAGCCCGTTGCATTCATCGAATACACAATTTTGTACTCGCTTAGCGACGCCGCGCCGCAGCCTGCAAAGGCGGGAAAAATAAAAGCAACCGATAAAATTACTAATACGGCGGAAACGATTCTTTTTTTCATAACAACTGCCTCCCGAACACTAAAAAGACTTTTCTAAATCAAGCAAAAACTGCTTTTTATCTAAGCCGCCCGCATACCCCGTAAGGCAGCCGCTTTTTCCGATTACCCTGTGGCACGGAATTAAAATAGCTATGGGGTTGCGGTTGTTGGCAAGCCCTGCGGCACGGCAGGCGTTAGGGTTGCCCGCCGCACGCGCAATGTCTTGATACGATACGGTTTTTCCGTACGGGATTTGCGTTAAGCTTTTCCATACGGATTGCTGAAACGGCGTGCCTTGCGCACATAGCGGTACGCTAAATTCTTGCCGTTCGCCGTTAAAATATTCTGTCAACTGCTGTGCCGTTTGACGGATAAGCGGGGTTTCAGCCTTTTCGTACTGCGCGGGCAATTTTAACCCATACGATACATGGCTGATTTTTTCTGCGGTTTCGGCAATTCCTAGCCGCCCTATCGGAAAATCGTAAAAGTATAGATGCGTCATTTGTTTAGGCAGCCGCTTTTTCTTCGCCGCCGTTGTTTAAACCAAAATGCGCGTCATATTCGGCTTTGGCTTCGGCAAACTCCGCCGCCGCCTTATCCTTAACCGCAACCATTTTAGAAACGTTTTCTAAACGGACAGGAATTAAATCTTGCAGTTTAGTTTGCTTAGCCGCCGCTTTTTCTTGCTTTGCGCCTTGCGCACTTGCCGCAGCCGCTGTGGCTTTTTCGGCGTCTTTAACGGTTTTAAAGTACGACATAGCCTTTGCGCTAGCCTGTGCCGACGCTTTACGCGCCGCCTTATCCGTAACCGAAAACTTAGCCTTAACCTCTGCGTCCGCAAGCTTTTTCTCTGCCATTTCCAGCTTGATACCCGATACGCCTGCGGCCTTCATAGCGTCTACTTTCTTGCGCAGCGATTTTGCCACCTTGTTGAAATCGGGGAAAATTACTAAGAAAATGCAGAAGAAGATTGCCATCGAAACGCCGCCCATAATCAGCGTATTAAGCAGGGTTATTACAATGCCCGGCCACGCGCCTAAATGGATGGCTACTAAGCCCTCCCACGCGCTGCCTAACGCCATTGTAGCGGGTTGAATTAAAACCCAACCGATAAAGTACCACATTAATTGATACC
Organism: Bacillota bacterium; assembly: GCA_009777485.1. Lineage (GTDB taxonomy): Bacteria > Bacillota > Clostridia > Christensenellales > Pumilibacteraceae > WRAP01. The sequence continues at coordinate 200,240 of WRLT01000002.1, read as the reverse complement.
ACACATTGCCTTTACTGCGGAACGTAATGTTGCGTTGCAGAGGGAAGTTGATACACTGCGCTAAAAACGTTCCTACCATAAACCAAATAAAATACGACAATCCGCCCGCGCCTACTCTTTCTATCAAAGAACCGTCTTCATTAAATCTGGGCGCCGCGCCTAAAATGCGGAAATACACGTTTTCGCCATTTACGCTGCTCGTACCCATTAGTATGTTGGGCCAGCCCCAGTTGCTTCCTGATAAGCCGGGCGTCATAGCCGGTCCTAAGTAAAAAACTAAAAACTGAAACACCGTTACGGCTTGACTGAACAAAATAAAGAACGCCAGCATATAAATCCACTTAGCGGCTTTGGGGTGTTTATCCGCAAAGCTGTGCCACGCTGTTAAATAGCCGCGCCAAATTTTTTGAAAAAACCGCACAAAACCGTTTTCGCTAAGCGGCTTAATCTGTTGTTTAATCCGCTCCTCACCTAACAGTTCCACAGGCTCTTCCGCCAGTTTGCCGCTTTCTTCCTCTGCGGCAATGTTTTCTTCCGACATTTGTTTATCTCTCCTTTTTTTATGTTTTTGATTTTTTTGCTATGCGCCCCGACAAGCCGCGAAGTGCTAAGGTGTGCGTCAGTCGCGCAACAGTTGACTTACTGCCAAAGGCAGCTGTACCTAGATGTACGCGACTGAGGCAGTAAGGCAAGCGTAGCGCGAATCACGCGCGCCTTAGCGCTTCGCCTTGCGCTTCGCCCGCTTTTCTACCCTTGCGTCAAACTTAGCCTTATATTTTGCATACCCCGCATCTATCTTAGCTATTTTAGCCTTTACCTTATCGATACGCGCTTGTGTTTCGGCAAGCTGTTCTTTGGTAGCGGGAGTTTTTTTCCATTCGGTAATTTGATTTTCTAAGGCTGCAATAAGCGGTGCGTTTTTTTGTTTCCTTTCGTTGCTTATCGCGGTGATTTGTTGTTCTAGCTTTGCAATTTGTGCGGCAAACTTCTTTTCGTCTTGCTTTTTAAGTATTCTTAGTTCTTTTGCTAAGCCTTTGGGAATCACGTTTTTAAGCTGTTTAATTTTCTGTTCGGCCTTCCAAATTTCAAATTCAAATTTTCCGTTTTTTTCTAGGTTCGCTAATTTGCTTTCTAAGCCGCGCAGTTTCATTTCTTTAAGAAATTTGCGTAAATCCCACAACAGCCACGGCGCGGCAAGCAACAATATCGGAATGGCGCCTAAACCTAAAGTAAAAGGAATTAACCCTATCATACAGACAATTAAGGGGCTGTAAATTACCGAACGCGGACTGCCGTTAAATACTCTGATTAAGCCGTCTAACTGCCCGTGCGACATCGCGCCGCCAAAGCGCACCAGTCCGCGCAAAGGCATTTGGTCCATACCCAGTATAAAAAACTTTTTAGCCACCCACGCAAAGAACCGCCCCAGCCATCCGCGCGCAAAGCGCAATTCGGATATGCCCGTATTGTGGTCTGCCCAAAGGCGGCCGGGTCTATAAAACGGATAGCGCGAATCGGGCACTTCCTTGCCGTACAACAGTTCAAATTCCTTGGGACTCACGTTGCCCGCTTTGCCCGAAGCGTAGGAAGGCATTTTGCTTAAATCGTAGGGGAAAACATCGGTAGTGCCTTTTTTGGAAATTTTTCCGCTTAAACGGATATCCGCACTAGACGCGCCCACATAAATATCGTACTCGCCCGCCTCTGTTTCCCACTTATTAGTCGCAACATTGAAATAACGGAACGAATATTCGTCAAACGGAATTACCGCCTTTTTGCGTTCGCCCGCCTCTAAATATACTTTGGCAAAGCCCTTTAACTCTTTATTAGCGCGGAAAATTTTGCTGTCTTTCAGCCCGATGTACAGCTGTGCCGCCTCCGCGCCCGCCGTATCGCCCGTATTTTCTATCATAAACGATACGCCTTTTTCGTCAATCTTTATATCCGAATACGTAAAGTTTGTGTACGACAGCCCGTAGCCGAACGGATATTTTACGCGCTCGCCTGCGGTTTCGTAATAGCGGTAACCCACAAAAATACCCTCGCGGTATTCTACGTTGCGGTACACCCCGGGGAAATTTGTAGCGGAGGGGCAATCCGTATACACAACAGGATACGTTTCGGCAAGCTTTCCGCTAGGGCTAACCTTGCCCGTAAGCACGTTAAGCATAGCGCCCGCGCCTGCTTGGCCGCCTAAATATCCGTGTAAAATCGCGTTGCAGTCGTCGTCGAAATCTACCTCGATTGCCGCGCCCGCCGCAATAACCGCTATAACCTTTTTGCCGGTTGCTTTTAACGCTTTAAGTAAGTCGCGTTGATTTTGGGGCAAACGCATATCCTTGCGGTCTGCGCCTTCGGTTTCGGTTTTTTCGTCTAAGCCTATGTACGCCAAAACGGTGTCGGCAGTTTGCGCTAAGCTAACCGCTTTTTTTAATAGCCCGCCGCTTTTTTCGCCGAAACGCTCAAAGCCCGCCTCAAACCCGACATACGTTATGCCGCACTGACCGATGCTGTCTAACGTTGCATCTATTTTAGTAGGATTTACCCCGCTGCTGCCCGCGCCTTGGAAACGCGAACGGCGCGCAAAGTCGCCCACTACGGCAACCCTTTCGCCCGATTTAAGCGGCAATGCGTTTGCATCATTTTTTAATAATACTATGCTGTCCTCTGCGGCCTTTAACGCCAGCGCGTGGTGCGCGTCTACATCAAACGGAGTAACCTCGTCGGGATTTCTGCCCGCGAAAGGCTTTTCGGTATCTACTACCAACTCTAACAATCTAATAACGCATTCGTCCACTAGTTTTTCGTCTAACGCACCGCTTTGAACCGCCGCCAAAACCTCTTTGCTAGTTTCTCCGCCAGAGGAAGGCATTTCTAACTCCATGCCCGCTTTTACGGCGGCAACACGGTCGTTCTGACCGCCCCAGTCCGATACGATTACGCCGTCAAAGCCCCAGTCTTTGCGCAATACGTCCGCTAAAAGATGTTCGCTTTCGTTTGCGTAATAGCCGTTTACTTTATTGTACGCGCTCATAATCGTTTTGGATTTACCCTCTTTTACACCGATTTCAAAATTGGTAAGGTAAATTTCGCGCAGCGTCCGCTCGTCTACAATCGTATCCACTACCATTCGGCGGTGTTCTTGATTGTTAGCGGCGTAGTGCTTTAAGCATGCAGCAATGCCCGATGCTTGAATACCCCTAACATACGCCGCGCTCATCTTACCTGCCAAATACGGGTCTTCGGAAAAATATTCAAAGTTTCTGCCGCACAGAGGGTTGCGCTTAATATTAAGGCCAGGCCCTAATAATACGTTTACCTTTTGACAAACCGCCTCAACGCCCAACGCCTTGCCAACTTCCTCGCCCAACTCGGTGTTAAAGCTGTTTGCCATCGTAGCGGCGGTAGGAAAGCACGTTGCCTTGTAGCTTTCGTTTAACCCTAAATGGTCAGCCGCGCCCGCTTGCTTGCGGATACCGTGAGGTCCGTCCGCCAAAAAAATAGCAGGAACGCCCAGCCGCTCTATATCACGGCTTTCCCAAAAGCTTTTTCCCGAAAGCATCGAACACTTTTCTTCCAACGTCAATTGCTTAACTATTGATTGAATATCCATTACATTCTCCTACAACTGCTTATCCGCTACGCAAAAAGCCCGTGCGGTTTTCTCTATTATACCATACTATTTACAATAACAAAAGCATATTGCCCTAAAAATTTACAAGAATACAAGAATTATTTTTCCCGCAGTATGTTGCCGAACTCATCTTCTAAGCCCAACAAATAATCTACGGATACATCAAAAAACTTAGCTAACGCAATCAAAGCGTCCGTCGGAGGGTCATGCACTGCCCTTTCCCATTTAGCTAAATTAGATTGAGAAAATCCTATCGCCGCCGCAAGCTGTGCTTGACTTAGATTTTTCTCTACTCTTAATTCCTTTAAACGATTACCAAACATATATTTTATTTTACCAAAATTTATGCGATATCGACTTGACAAGTCGATATCGACTATGATAATATATGTAATTAAAAAAATAAAAGGAAGAACTAATGGAAGAACTAATTAACGAAATTGCAAAAAAGAACAACACCACGTCTGATGCCGTAAGACAAGAAATGCAAAAGGCAATAGACCATGCTTGGCTTAAAAACGGAGAAATCTGCAATATGTTTGATGCTAAGCCAACGCCCGAACAATTTATAATTGAGATGTCAATGGGCATAATTAAACGCATAAAACATTAAGAATTTTTGCTTTGGAAAAAATTGTTAAAAAATTCCGCGCTTTTTTGGAACGATTTATTTTACCTAACTACGGCTGATGTCTATTTTCCTTGTTTTATTATGTTTGCACCTTATTTTACCCCCTTGACAAATTTTATTTATGCGTTTATGCTAGAAATCCAACTCTTTAAAACCGCCGATATTTCGGCGTAAAAAAAGGGTGAAGGAAACACCGAATAAATTTCGACAAATATTTATTCGGTGTTTCCTTAAATAATTTTATTTTTTTGGAGGAGAAAATGAATCAAAATCTATTTCGTTATGCGTCTTATGCCATGCAAAAAATCCTGCCGCATTTAGACGTATGGGTAAGCAGGATTTTAATTTATGTAGGCATATTCCCTTCACGCAAGGGATACTGCCTATTTAAGGACGCGATTTTATTTCGGGTTGCGTGCCGTCCGAACGCTTCGGCTAACACGCTGTATCAAATACTTTCGGAATGGCACGGCTGTACGCCCAAAACACCCGAAAGCAACATGCGCAGCGCACTAAAAACCGCACACGACTTAGGTACGCTTATAAAACTGAACAAAATTCTCTGCATAAATATTATAAGCAGTTCCGACAGCGTTTTGACTAACCTGCATTTTATATCGCTGATAGAACAGCATTGCCGCTACTACATAATCACACTGCAAGCCGCGCAGCAAAACGAAGTTTGCGAACAATTAGCATGGGAGTTTGAGGATTAAGATATACTATTAATTATTTTGATATAGGATTCTGCTATATAGTCAACTTCTTTTTCGGATAAAGTCGAATAAAGCGGCAACGTAATTTCATTTTGATACTGAGCATAGCTGTTGGGAAACTGCACAATATTAAATCCCAGTTTTTTATATGCCGTGTGCATCGGCAGCGGTTTATAATGCACGTTGCACGCAACACCCGCTTCCGCCATTTGCTCGATTATTGCATTGCGCTGTTCTTGAAAAATTCCGTTAACTCGGGTAAGGTATAAGTGTCCGCTAGATTGACGGTGCGGTGAATAATGCTCTAAAACGGAAACTCTCTTATTTTTAAACGCGTTACCGTATTGTACAATAATTTTTTTGCGCTGATTTAACAGATTTGGATAGCGTTCTAATTGAACAAGCCCTACGGAGGCTAGAATGTCTGTCATGTTGCATTTATATCCTAGCCTGACAATATCGTATTCCCACGCACCCGCCCGTGATTTAGCCAAAGCGTCTTTATCTTGTCCATGTAGGCTGTATAGCATAAATTCGCGGTAAATTTCATCGCAAGAGATATTCGGCAAAGCTTTCCATACAACTGCGCCGCCCTCTGCGGTTGTAAGATTTTTAACCGCATGAAAACTAAAACAAGTAAAATCCGCCAACGCCCCCGCACGTATCGATTGAAACTCCGAACCAAACGAATGTGCGGCATCCGCTATCACGGCTATGCGCCCCAATGCTTCTTGATAACGGTTAGCCGCAGTAAATATACTGCGCTTAGCTTCTACAATTTTATTTATAGCTGCATAATCGGCTAAAACTCCGCCAATGTCTACGGGTATAACAGCTTTCGTTTTTTTGGTAATCGCTTTCTCTAACGCATCGGGGCTAATAAAATAACTGTCAGGGGCTGTGTCAACCAATACGATTTTTGCCCCTACATGGTGTATCACACTAGCAGACGCGGTATAGGTATACGCGCTGGTGATAACCTCGTCGCCCGGGCCAATACCCAATACACGCAGCGTAAGCTCTAAGCAAGCCGTTGCCGAATTTAACGCCGCAGCCCGACTTACCCCGCAATAACGCGCAATTTGCTGTTCAAATAATTTAGTTTTAGGCCCTGTGGTAATCCAGCCGCTTTTTAAAGCGGCGCAAGCCGCTTCTGCTTCTAAATTTGTAATATCGGGCGGAGAAAATTTAATTTGCATACTTTTATAATATCAAATCTCAAACAAAAACACAATCATATAACTGCGTCTTACAAAAATAGTACGGTCATTTTCTTTTTTCTATTCTGCAAAATCGCGCTATACCTCTTTCAGCAGTTCCTTTGCAAGGCTTTAATAATTGAATCCGCTTTCATTACCCGTCCGAAAAGTTCCATGTTTGCAAGCGTTGCGTTATGCGCGGACGGGTTTAAGGCCGAACAAATGTCCGCGCCGAACACCACCTTAAAATCTCTAAAAAACGCATCGCGCGCCGTTGACTCGCAGCAGATGTTGCTAACCGTTCCGCAAATTATCACGGTATCAACGGCGCGGCCGCGCAGACTGCGCAAAATAAGCTCTAAATCGGTTTGATAAAACGCGCTGAAACGGCGTTTGCGTATAATAATATCGTCCGCGTGCGGTCTAAGCGCGTCTACAACCTCCGCACCCTTCGTGCCCGCGCGCATACCCGCGCTTTTTAAATGCGGAAAAGCGGCAATTTCTAACGGATTAAACACACCGTCGGTGATATGTACGGTATAGATAACGGGGATATCTAGCCTGCGGCATTCGTCTATCAGCCCCTTTATTTTAGGCAGCTGCTTTTTGGCATCGGGCACTTCCATAACCGCGCCCTCCAAAACAAAATCGTTTTGCATGTCCACTACCAGCAAAACAGCTTTTCCCCGTTCTACATTCCACATAACGCCATTATCCATGATCTATACCTTTTTTAAATTTACTCAACTACGCTGTCATTCTTCGTTAATCTAAACTGAACTACCGTATTATGCGTAAGCGTAATACTGCCGATTAAAGACTGCCCTGCGGCGGCTAAATCTCCGTTCATGCCTCCACCGCCCTCTACGGCAAAAGTAACCCCGTACCCGTTGGCAACGCTTACAACCTCTCCGTTATGCGTTCCGTTAAGAACAATCTCGATAGTAATTTCGGTGCCCTTTTTAAAACTGCCCTTTTCAGCCAATTCCTCTCCGACAAAAAGCCTAACCGTTAAGTTGTCTTCGTGGCTAACGGTATAGTCTATGGTGCGCGTTGCGCCGCACCCCGCAAAAACCACACCGATACTTAAAGCTGCCGCCAACACGGCTATCATACTAAAAAACTTCTTCATACCCTTAGTATACTGCAATTTAAAATTTATTGCAATACTTTTTATAAAATTTGCTTAAAATTTTTGTACGTTTTTATTGAACAATTCTACTTTGCTAAATAACTTTCTGTTACAGTTAATTATTTGCTTTAAATAAATTACTACCATTTTACATCCATGTAAAACATATTTTCTGGCTTGCTTTGTAATTGAATATCAAACTTCAAACTCGGCTCTACGATTGTGCTTGCATTGTGTATTCTAAACGAAATCGACCAGCCGTTGTTCATGGTTAAAATAAGGGTGTTTTTTGAATGGTCTTTAAATGAAAAGTCAATCATTCTTGTAGGTAATTCTATCGCGGGAATATCAATTTCGGGGTCTGTATTTGTTGCCGATGTGTTCAAACTACCGTAAAGGTTAAACGGCATAACGGTTGTAAAGTTTTTGCGATGTATAAGTTTATAATAATCCTTGCCGCTACTGCCGATAAGATATTTAACCAAACCCTGCGTAACCTGATTTTCTGCCGTATTTAATCTTAATAATTCCTTTTTAAACGCATTAAGAATAGGCACATACACGGTATCGTCTTTGGCGGTTAATTCGCTCCATTTTGTACCTTTTGCTTTTTCTGCGGTTAGGGTATCAAAAATGGGCTTTATTTCGTCAAAATAACCTTGTGCGCATTTTACACCAAGCCAAACGTTGCCAAAGTCTAATTTTGTTGAAAGCCTAGAATGCTTTAAGGCAGAATGGTTGTGCTTGACCGAAACGCCTATTTCCCATTGAATAGAACGCCGAATAATCAGCATATCACGCACATCACCAAGTTTTGCCACATTGTCTGGTTGCAAAAAAACGGTCAATTTGTCGTTGCCGTCCTCGATAATTTTCGGCTCCATTTTGATAATGGTTTTAATTCCTGCGGCGGCAGAGCGTAGCATTTCAGATTGCTCCGATTGAATAATTTCGCCCCAGCGTTGTCTTGCAATGCGTAAACTTGAATTGTCTACAATCTCTATGGCACGGATAGGCGAAACAATTTCTTGTACCGCTAACACGCAAGCATATTCATAGGCTTTACCCTTTTTCGTTGAGTTGTTGGCTGACGGCATTATTTTAAGTCCCCCATAATTTGAGTTGCGATTGCTTTTGCTAAGTTTACGGGAACAGCATTGCCAATCATTTTGTAACCGTTGGCAATATCATTATAGATAAAAATAAAATTATCAGGGAATGTCTGTATTCTTGCACACTCTCTAACAGATAAACGACGATACAAATCCTCTTTGCCTTTTACGAATATGCGGACATTCTGTTCCACAAAAACCATTTTAGGAGCTTGCGGGTGGATTGGTGCGTGTCTGCCGCCTGCTTGAATAGTAAAAGAGGGTTCGTCCCAAGAGCGGACACGATTTCTTGACATAAAAATCGTCGAGAAACCACCGTGCATATATTCGTGATTTGGCATAGGTAGTTCAAGTCCCCAAGACTTATTTTGTTTTTTTGCAGGCTGTGCTTGCCTTAAATCATAAATGGCATCTTTTAAAACGGGCTTATATTCTTTTTGTGCAGGAAAAACAAATTGCTTTTTAAGGTCTTTTCTATAACCGATAATAAAAACGCGTAAGCGTGTTTGCGGTACATCATAATCATTCGCATCAACCAATTTCCAAGAAAGAATATATCCTGAATTTTCAAATTGTTTTAGAAAATCGTTGAAACTGTCGGCGTGTTTTGGGTGCAATATACCGCCAACATTTTCGCATACAAAAAATTTAGGTTGTTTTTCTTTTAGTATTCGTATGTAATCATAAAAGAGTTTACCTCTATTGTCGTTAATACCGCGACCTGCACCTGCCTCGCTCCAACTTTGGCAAGGCGGACCGCCTATAATACCATCACAATCGGGAATATCGCTCGGGTCAATGTCCGTGATACTGCGCCTATCTAACGTAGCGTTTGGAAAATTTAGCTCATAAGTCGCCCAAATCGTCTTATCATATTCATTTGCCCAAATGGTAGAAAACCCAGCCTTTTCAAATCCGCAATCTAAACCGCCTGCACCTGCAAATAAAGAAACAATTTTCATTAGCACCACTCCTTATACTGCTTTTAATTATAGCATTTTTAGAGAGAAAAATCAAATGTTTCCATAGGGGTTCTTAAAAATATTGATTTTTAGGGATGATGCGCAAGCATTCCCACGAACCTACGTATTCATACTTTTCCGTTTCTAAGTAGCAAGACACATAAGGGATTGTTTCGTATTTTTCGGGAATGTCGTCTCCTGATAAATTAGTAGCGGAGGATGCTTTCCCCGCAAGCCATTTTGCTTGCTTTTTGTTAGCATTTTTTTGAATTTTTACAAGCATTTCGCTTGGAATTTCGCTTTCCGAACACTGCGTGATTGCTTGTTTTTCGATGTCAATAATAACATATTTATTAAGATATTTCTCTTGACGGGCATCATAAGCATGGGCGCGTCCGTAGATTTTGCTGTTTGCCGCAAAAAAATCGTCATCCGTATTTTGCACCTTTTTAAGCTTAAATCTCCATATAGGTTCTGTAAAATCACCATAGCGATAAACTGCAAATTCACCAACGGTGCTTTTTACCGTACTGTATTTTTTTTCTTCGTCCCAAATAAGCTGATTGGCATACGGTATGGTTTTAAACGTTTTTAGCATTTTTCCGCTATCCGTATCAACTATAAAAAAGCCCCTGCCAGAGCAATAAATAAGCCCGCTTTCCTTGTCGGGAAACATTCTGTAAGTAGACCTTTTAATCAGTATAGTTTTATCATTTTCTTTCATAACAGAATAATCACTTGAATATTTTGGCGGAGCGCATTACCGCTTTAATTCAGTTTTTTAAAAACTTTTCCAACCTTTTTCCCTCTACGCTTTGACCGTGTTGGATATATGTGCCTTGAAAGCTATGTTTAATCAATAGTAATAATTTTTTATTGTACCCAACTACACAAAATGAAACTTGATTTTCTTTGCAATATTGTATATAAGAAAAAATTGATTTTCTTGCTATATCCGGTGTTTTTTCAAAACATAACACAAGTTTAGATATTGACGCCAAACCGGCTCTATCTATATCAATATAAATTTCTTTTAAATCAATTATTTTGTGTGTTTGTTTTTTCTTTAAAAACGCAATGCGGATATTTTCGGCGTCAATATAAATTCTATCAATAAAAAAAATAATTCCAATGGTAACAAAAACAAGAGGCGCAAGCAGCATAAGCAAAAATAAATAATTATTCTCTACAAAAACCCCCAAAATAATTGCTGCCGTAAGCATCGCAGCTACAACCCAAAGGACTACGGCTAATTTTGCATACATTCCATAAAAAGTTTTGGATTTTTTATTATCAATCTGCTTCATAAGTTAATTTTATTATAGGTTTAAATACTCTAATTGTCAATAAAAAATAATTAGATTTACTTTTTATCCACTGCGTGTCCATGTCCAAACTCAATAAAATAGGGATAAATTAAATTGAGTTGAAAATGAAAACAGTAGAGAAATATTAAGTTGTGTGTGAGTGAAATTGTGCGTGAATTTATGCAAAACGAACCCATGGTTTTTGCCTTTTCGCAATCTCCCGAGAACCGAAATTTTTTGAAATGGGCAATAGACGAAAATATCAAGTATAGTAAAATGATGTTGAAACAAATTGCCAAACTTGAAAAAAAATATGACCTACCAACCGAAACCCTACCTTGCCCCAGAGCAAAAAAATCTATATTTGTTTATTGTGCTTTTTTGCAACTATATCGGTTGCCCTTTTGAGCCAATCATTTTCTTCTTCTTGCTCCAACCCTATGTTGTAGAATGACGCAAGAATAGCCAAACTTAAATCATTGTCAAATGCGGTTAACTGCGATTTATTTCTCACGAATAATTCACTCAATATTTTTAATCTTGCCTGCCTGCTACCAAGATGTATTTGCGAATGACAATTAGGGCAAAGTGCAACGATATTATGTGGAATATCAAGGTTTATATTTTTGCCAAAATAGTATTCTTCTTGTCTATTCATGGGAACGATATGGTGTCCTTCAACATAATTATTCAAGTCCATCGCTTCAAAATAAAAGTGTTTTAAGTCGTGGCAATTACACAAATAATTTGCTTGTTGTAAAACAATATCTCTAACTTTCTTTTGAGTTTTGTATCTCTTTCTTCCGTTGTTTATATCAAATGCTTGCTCTGGTTTTCTATGTATATCATTTGCGTTATTGATTTCTTCGTCACTCTCTACAATATCGTCATCTATCAGTGTGATAAATGCCGTTTGCCTTATTTGATTGTTATTTACATAATCTACAAAGTTTTTAAGATTTGTTAATTGTCTATCTTTCTTGCCATTTAACTTTGAAACCGCTTGTGATATGTCGTATTTGTAGTCATTTCCACCTATAAGCATTGCAGTCAAAAACTTAAAACAAAATGATTTAGGAAATTGTCCTTGCCATTGCGAAACTTCATAATCACCATATAAGGTGTTTTTCACAAGTGGCAATAAATTATATTGGGAATTATGTTTGTTTTTTGCTTGTAAGAACAAGTATAAGTCAAGATATTCATTGAGTGAGTTAAACTTTACATCTGTTGATAAGTTCTTAATTTTGAATAAAGAAACAACATCAAAGTTTAATGAGTTCAAACTATTTATATCTCGTTGTGTCGAATTGCTATCAGTAGAAATTATATTTTCATTGTTAATTTTAGAAGTCAAAACAACAACTTTCTTAATGCGTGGGTTGATTAAGAATGCAATATCTTTTTCCATTTCTGTGCATATCGTTGGCATTAGTCCTTGTTCAACAATTACATTTCCTGCTTTTGCATCTATCGGTGTAAAGAAAACCACAACTTTTTCATATATCGAAATATCTCCGTCAATAAAAGCACTGTACATACTTATATCGGCTTTTTCTTCTTCGGTCAGCGGAAATCTATAACCATTTATTTCAAAAAAGTTAAACTCATTGTTTAGTTTGGCGATAATTTCATTGATAAATGATTGTGGTGTAGAAAAACCTTTCTCACGCAAAATTGTTGCGTTATTGCCACTTTTTAATGAATTAAAAAACTCTTCCGTAATTACTATCTTTTGTGCCATTAACTTTTTCTCCAATCAAAATTACTGACAACTATTTCGTCACGACTATTTTTCGAGCCAACATCATATATGGGTCTTACAAAAAAACTATGTGTTCTCACTACTTCTTGTAAAATGTTATTTACTAAATCGCCATGTGTCATAACATTTGACAATATAAACTTATATCCTTTTTTATGCAAGTTTACAATAAAATCCATAAGTTTTGTTTCTTCATTTGCGTCCCAACCGACAAAACCACGCTTGCCGTCATTGTATGTTGCACTTGTTATAAAATATGGTGGGTCAAAATAAAAAACTGTGTCTTTATCAAACTTGTTTATATCTAGCAATTCATACGATTTGTTTATCAACTCATAATCTTTCGTTTTTGGAATAAAAAGGTTAATGCGTTCATTTATCGTTTCATTGTATGAACAATTACCCACAGGCGAATTAAACTCTAAACTTGAATTAAATCTCATTTGATTTTGGAAACAATACATATGCAAAACAAAAAGTTTATATATATCTTTTTCTTTGTTGTAATCTTCCCTTAATTTCAAATACGGTTCTTTTTCGGTTTTCTTCAATGAATAGTTTGCAACAATTTTTGAAATCTTATCAATAAGTTCTTTCTTGCTGTCCTTTAACAAAAACTTAATAAGTTCAAATGTATGTGGCAAATACTCATTGTAAATCACTCTCTCGGCGACTATGTTCACACCAACATTAAAGGCACCGCCCATAACATCAACAAAGGTTGATATATGTTTTGGCAAAATTTTAACAATTTCGTCAATGATACTATATTTACTGCCCGTATAATTTAATGGCGATTTAATAACTTCATTATCTTTTTTGAAATACAGTATAATTTCTTTTAAGTCATCGCCTTTTTGACTTGTGCGTATATTTTTATATTCTCTAAACGGAAACTCAAAAATCTTTACTTCATTGTTTATGGCGAATCGTTTGGCAAGGTTTTCAAGTTCTTTAACCGATACAAGTCCTTGATTGCTATAACTGACGAGAATATGTTTGAATTGTGCTTGCCTAAATAAATCTTCAAAGTTTTTTAATGCTTGCTCTTTTCGTGTATATTTTGATTTATTATTCTCATCTTTTCTGCGACCTGTAATCCCATTAACTATTGGGTAATCATATTTGGCTATACTTTCAAGCAGATGATATGCGGAGTTATATTCCGTAACTGTATAAGGTGGGTCTATGTAGAGAATGTCGCCTTGTATTTTTCGCAATAAAGCATTGCTGTCTTCATTGTGAATTACATTCTCATTTATAGCATTTGGTTTATTCAATACAAGTGGGGCAATAGTAAATGTTTTTAATGCTCTATTATCCCAATGCTTCAAATATGCTTCATATGTCCCTGTTGTGTTTGATACACCCATAACGCTTTCAAGTAGTGAAGCCAATAAAAAATTATACTCTTTCAAATCAAAAATCAAATCACGATACATTTGCTCTAAATCAATTCTTATCCCGTCAATCTTTGTTGCATTATCTTCGGTAAAAAACATCCTATTCCCTTTGGGTGAATAATTGTGTGTAATAAAATATTGATTATCTGCGACATATTTTTTGCTATTAAAAAAAGAGAATGGGTCTGTTCCGTATGATTTTCTAAAATTAGCAAACTTCGGTGTTTCGCTATTGTTTAATTTTGCCCTACTAATAACGCTTAAACAATAAAGGTATTCATTGGATATGATAGTATATTTTCCTTTGAAAAAATCACCAACACAACTTGACCCTGCAAACAAATCGCAAAAAGTATTGCCGTCAATTTTATTGTCGTCAATAACCTTTTTTATGTTTTCCAACATTCGTGTTTTGTTCCCCAAAAATCTCATTCTATATATTTATATCATAAACAGAGTGGACTTGACAAGTCCTTTGGGGTGGTATAGCAAAATTATTTTAGAGAACGCCAAGATGTTTGCGTGCAAACACCCACGACAAAAAGCACACCAAAAAAACGACAAGGGCAAAAAAAGGCGGGTGCGTGCGGTGGAGCGAGAGGGCTTGTCCCTCGCTCTGCCGCACCACCTTTTGTCTTACCGTTTTGGTGGCTTTCGTGGTGGTCGCAAATTGTAAACAAAAACGAACCTTTCGGCTCGTTTCAACATCAGTTTTGATTTTTCAAACTCCTTTTATTTTTTTATTTTTCACAATGTGAGTGAATTGTCATTTTGACCCACAAAACCCTTTATTTCTCGGCTATTTTGTGGTCAACACGCAGTGGATAAAAAGTTAGATTTTTATAAATCCATCAAAGTAGAATAACTCTCTGTTGCTGCGAACATATTTTTTAATAGCGTCCTCTAATTCGTTTTCCAACTCATAAAACTTATTATCTAAATCCTCAAAATCAGGGTCGTGCTTTTCATATTCTTCCTCGCGCTCATTTCTGGTTTTACTTGGGTTGCCGCCCATTCTTTTGGCAGATTCCTTAATTAACTCATAATGCTTATCTGCCCCGATAGCTTTAAATCCATTCATCGCATCTTCCCAAACAATCCCTGTGGAGTTTGTATAAAACTGACTATGTCCTCCATTATTCACTTCCGCATTGTACCATTCAATCGCAAAAACATATCGCTGTGCAAGTGTAAACGACTCTAAGTCAGCCTCATATTCCTTAGCAGAGTTATAAATATCCACACCAAACCATAGAGGTTCTATGATTTCCATTCCCCAACCCCCATCAATAAAAGCGTCATCAATAATAATACGCTTTTGTTTGCTTTGTTGAGTTGTGGTTTTTTTATTTTTTCTTTTGAATAAACCAAATAAACCCATCACCTATTCTCCTTTGCAGTTTTACAACTCGCTATTAGCATTCTACGGATTGCACCTGCCTTTTGTTGCAGGTCTTTGAAAGTGGTTTCATCAATGGATTTTGTTTCAAAAAGCAATTCAAGCCAATATTCTGTTTCGTAGCATTCTTTAAGCGCAATTTCTAGTTTTGCGATAAAATCATTCTTTCCGTGTGCGTATTGTGCTTCACGAATATTTGCACCGATAGATGTGCCGCTACGGATAAGTTGGTTAACCAAAGCTGCCTTTGCTTTTATGTTATCGCAAAGGTTTATGATTTCTACGGCGAATGCCTTTGAAAGGTCTACAAGAGGGTTGGCTTCTTTCATGGGTTTATGATAGCAGAAAATGAGTGGGAAGTCAAGTTGAAATGTTTATGAATGATATTGCCTACGGCAATGAACGAAGCACGAAGTATATTACTTCGTAATGATATTCTCGCTTTGCTCGAATGATATTATATTTTTCCTTCCAACCTTCATTTGCGCAAGCAAATATCATTATTTTCTGCGAAAATAATATCATTCGCTTGCGAATATCACTTTTCCGTAGGAAAAATATAATTGCAGCCTTGTTACATTCGTAACAAGGCTGCTGGTGGACCCAAGGAGATTCGAACTCCTGACTTTTACAATGCCATTGTAACACTCTACCAGCTGAGTTATGGGCCCATACTACATAGGCATTGTAGCAAATTTTTCGCCGCACGTCAAACATCTTTAAAGCCTATGTAAAAAATTTTTGTTATATATCGTGCTCATTATCTATACTGCTATCGTACTGCGCTTTAAGCTGCGGGTTAGAAAGTACCCTGTACGCTTCTTGTACGGCTTTAAAACGCTCGGCGTATGTTTCCTCGTTTTCGTAGCGGAGGCGCAGCGAATCGTAGGCTTCCTTAATTTCGTCGGGAATCGCGTTTAAATATACGCCCAGCACGCCGTACAACGTACCCTTAGCATTATCCAGCTGCTCTTCTTCAAACTCTTGAACCTCTTCTAACTCTTTATCGCTGGCCGCGCCGCAAACGCCGGACGCCTGCCACAGCTTTAACGCATCGGTAAGACGCAGAATTTCTTCGTTTAAGTCGTTAATTTCTTGCTCGTATGCCGTAATCTTTAATTTAAGCGCGTCCGACTCGACGGCTACGGCTTCGGCAATTTTTGTTTCGCAAATACCGCAGTCTTCCTGCTCTGCCTTAGACAGACGGTCTAACAATTCGATTTGCTTTTGCAGCTCGTTATTTAACTCCTGCGTTGCCTGAACCGAATTTTGCGCCGATTGAATGCCGTCCTTTACGCCGCGGTGGTATTCGCTTTTTTTGATGTTTTCGCGGAATTTTTTTAAATTTTTAACAAACTTATCTAAGGATTTATTGTAGTTGTCGCGCAGCTTTTTGCGGTCTTGCGCAACGGCTTTTTTAAACGCGTCAAATTTTTGCTTTTCGGCTTTTTTAAACTTTAAAATTTCTTCCTGCGCAGAGGCGCGCACCAGCTTTAACTCTAAGCGGTGAATTTCCATAAGCTCGGCTTGCTTTTTATCAAACGCAGGCGGAGGAGGAGGCGGTTGAGAAGGCTGCGGCGCGGGCGTCGGCTGAGGGCGCGTAGGCTGCGCTTGCGCTGCGGAGGCCTGCGCCTTTAACGCCTCTTCTCTGGCTAGTAGGTGCTTAATAAGCTCACGGTCGTATGCCGTGCGCTCGTCGGGCTTAGACAGCGTTTCATACGCATTTTTAATTTCGATAAAACGCAAGCGGTAGCTTTCGTTGCCGGGGTTTAAATCGGGGTGGTATTTTTTTGCGTTTAAGCGGTACGCAACCCTGATTTCGTCTTGTTCGGCTGATTTGTCTACGCCTAATATTTTGTAATAATTTTTCATAAACGCCCCTCCGCAAGGCTTACTGCTAAAAAATGTTGTCGCTGTTTTCGCCGCTCTTTGTACGGTATGCAGGTGTTAAAAAGCTGTTTTAACTATGAACTATTTTTTTTGTTTTGTCAACAAATTCCGCTACCATTCTAAATTTTCTATGTCTGCGGGGCTTTGAATAATTTCGCAATTTTTTACGCGGCCGTTTTTGATATGTATTACGCGGTCGGCCATAGCGGTTAAGGCGCGGTTGTGCGTAACCACAATCACCGTCTTTTTTTCTTTGCGGCACAAATCGTGCAGCAGCTTTAAAATGCGCTTGCCCGTTTCGTAATCCAGCGCGCCCGTCGGCTCGTCGCACAACAAAATTTTAGGATTTTTAGCTATTGCCCGCGCAATCGACACGCGCTGCTGCTCGCCCCCTGAAAGCTGTGCGGGAAAGTTAGCCTTGCGCTCAGACAGCCCCACCCCGTCTAACACCTCGGCGGGCTTTAACGCGTTTTTGCAAATTTCGGTTGCCAGCTCTACATTTTCAAGCGCGGTAAGATTAGGCATAAGGTTATAAAACTGAAACACAAAGCCCACATCGCCGCGCCGATACAGCGTAAGCTCTTTTGCCGAAAGCTTTGCAATGTCGCGCCCGTCTACCAAAATCTCGCCGCTTGTAACGGTATCCATGCCGCCCAAAAGATTTAACAGCGTAGTTTTGCCGCTGCCGCTTTCGCCTACAATCACGCAAAACTCGCCGCTTTCAACCGTAAAGCTAAGGCCGTTTAGCGCGGTAATTTCTACGCTCTTTTTTTTATCGGCGGTTTTATAAATTTTTGTTACGTCTGTAAATTGTACCGTTGCCATTATGGTGCGTCCTTTATCTTTATTGCCGCCTGATTTTCCGTGATTCCCTCGAATTGCTCTCCGCTTGCAAGGTTTTTAAGCGTTACCGTGCCGTTTTTCCGCTCGGTTTCGCCGATAATCGCCATAAACGGAATGCCTAATCGGTCGGCGTATTTAAACTTGTTTTTAAGCTTTGCGTCCTCTAAATAAGCACTCGCGGAAATGCCCGCCGCTCTAAAAGATGCGGCTACGGGCAAACACGCCTCGATTGCGCCGTCTGCCGAAACTACCAACACCTGCGCGGCGCGGGCAATAGCAGACGTTTCGCTGCCCAGCTTATCAAAAAGCCGCGTTAAGCCGATTGAAATACCTACGCCCGGCAGCGGCTTATCGGTGTAATAGCCCGCTAAATTGTCGTAGCGTCCGCCCGAACAAACACTGCCTATATTTTCGTGCCCCGCTAAAAAAGTTTCGTACACCGTGCCGGTGTAATAATCTAAGCCGCGCACAATCGAAAGGTCTACGGTAAAGTTTTTTTCCGGAACGCCAAACCGCTTCATGCCGTCGATAACGGTTTGCAATTCGGCCACACCCGTTTTAAACGTTTCGTCAACGCAACTAAAACGGGCAAAATCCGCACCCGTTAGCGCGGTTAGCTGTAAAAGCGGCTTTATTTGCGCTTGACTTAAACCCAAAACAGCAAGCTCCGCAGCTACCTTTTCCGCACCGATTTTTTTAATTTTATCCAGCACAACCGAAATCTCGGCCGTCTTATCCGTCAGCCCCGCTTCTTGCAAATAGCCCTTGATAATTTTGCGGTTAGCAATATGAACCGTAAAGTTTTCAAAGCCTAATTCTTTAAACACCGTATATATCACGGCGGGCATCTCCGCATCGGTAAGCACGGATAACTGCCCGTCGCCCACCACGTCTATATCGCACTGATAAAATTCGCGGAACCGCCCCTTTTGCGGACGCTCTCCGCGGTACACCTTTCCTATTTGATAACGGCGGAACGGAAAAGCCAGCGTATGATAATTTTTAGCCACATATTTTGCAAGCGGAACGGTTAAATCAAAACGCAGCGACATATCCGTATCGCCCTTTGTAAAGCGGTAAATTTGCTTTTCGGTTTCGCCGCCCGCCTTTGCCAACAGCACGCTAGAATATTCTAGAATAGGCGTATCTAAGGGCAAAAATCCAAACCGCTCGTACACGCCGCAAATCGTATCGCGCATACGGTTAAACAATATTTGACGGTCGGGCAGCAATTCCATAAAGCCCTGCAAGGTTTTCGGCTCAGTAAGCTTTGACATACCCCTATTGTAGCATAGCCTACGGCACCCCGTCAAGAAAATCCCCTTGCAAATAATCAAGCAAATGAAACAGAAACTTTAATATTTCTACCTAATTATTTCTACCACGCGGTAGGAGTGCTGCCTACAAAACGCCAAAAGTTTCCTGACGTTGTTGGTTGAGTTGCAGAAAAATAATAACGCGTTGCGTTTGTGAGGAGGACGTTGCTTCCCATATTGATTGCCGCCCATTGCGCCGCATTTAAGCCACCGTAGTATACAGCGTCTAAAGCGTTGCAGTTTTTAAACACATCGTCTTGAATATGCGTTACGCTTGCAGGAATAACTACGCTTGTTATTGAAAGACCTTCAAACGCTTGAAATTTAAAAATAGTGCCGTCCGTAACCGTAATGCTTTTTAGCGAAGACGGCACAAAGTAATTGTGGCTAATAGAACCGAATATATAGCCAAAATGCCAATTGCTTGCAGCATCACGCGCTTGCCCCACAAAAGGAACCGTTATACTAGTTAAAGCAGTACAGCCCGAAAATGCACCAAGCCCGATTGACGTTACACTGTTAGGGATGTTAATTTGGGTGAGTTGACTACAGTTCGCAAACGCGCCGTATTCTATGGTGCTTAATTTGCTTCCGTTTTCAAAAGTTACATGTTGTAAAGACGTATTTCTAAGAAAGGCATAGGTGCCTATACTTTCAACACTTGCAGGAATTGTAATCAAAGATAATGCGCTTGCATCTTGAAACGCCGCTGTGCCGATTGATTTCAGCTTGCTGTTTCCTTCAAAATGTACTGTATGCAACCCTGCTCTGTCAAACGCCAATGTCCCGATACTTTCTACACTGCTAGGGATAGTAATTTGGGTAAGGGAGGTTTGGTTAGCGAAAGCAGAAATTCCTATCTCCGTAACCGTATGTGCTTGTCCGCTGAGATTGATTGCGCTAGGAATACTAACCTCGCTCAACGGTGCCACGGGCACGCTTGGCAAATTTGTTATCCCCGTTATACTTGCTGTGCGCAGATTTAAAGATAGTTGACTCACCGTAAAATGCGGAATACTCGCAAAATCTACCAGTGTAGCATTGGGCGCACCGCCGTTCAACGGCAACGCAACTCCGCCAAGAAACGAAAACGCACTGCCGTTAAGCACCCTTACAACAGTTCCGTCCGCTGGATGCGCTCTGACATGTTTAAACGGACCCGTCTCCGTATGCGTTCTTAGGGCAACGCCGTCTACGCGGATAAAAGGCCTGCTTCCGCCGATATTTGCCCAGTTATCTACGTGTATCGGCGCGCCGCCCGCAAAGATAAACACATGCCCAAAATGGTCATGAACCGTAGTGCCGTCAAGCGGAAACCTAGGAAGGTTATCTACAAAAGCCCTTGTAACATTAATATACGGCGCAGTCGGCACATTGTCCCACGCAGAAACCCTTACAGGCGCGCCGCCCGCCATTGTAGAAACTTCTCCGTTATCCGTAGCGCGAATTAAATTCCCGTCCCCAATCGATGTTACCGTGGAGGGGATGTTAATTGGGAAACGTGAGGTTTGGTTGGCAAAGGCAGAATCTCCTATTCCTCTTGTGTTATTAACAAGTCCAACAGCACCGCTTATTTGCCCCTTAACCCCAACTACCCAATTACCCGCATACACCATGCTGTTGTTGGCGGCATTGTTCCAAATAGCGGTATTGGCAAATGCGTTTGTGCCTACGGAGGTTACGGTTGCGGGGATTGATATGTGGGTAAGGGAGGTTTGGTTAGCAAAAGCGGACGGGGCGATGGCGGTAACATCTCTATTGTTTATTCTATACGGCACATAAATCTTGCCGACAGGCGTAGCCCGTGCGCCCGTAATTTCTGCGGTTGTAGCGGTTAAATTAACGGCATTAAACCCTACGCCCAAATTTAAAACATTGTATTGCGGAGGATTGCTACTATTAGGGGTTAGACCGTCTGCGTAGGTAATCATTCTAAATTCGGTGGGGCCGATTACAAAGCGCAGGCTCATAGTTATGTGTGTTGCCCCGATATTCTCTTGAATACCTACATTCGTTATGCCGTTTGCAGGCACTGTAATGTGGGTTAAGTGGTCTAGACTCGTAAAATCCCTAGCATGGTTGCCGAAGGCCATTCGGCTGTTGTAGGTAACCATAGCCGCAAAAGGGTTAGTGTTTATTAGTCTTACCGTGTATGTTCTAAACCCTATAATGCCAATACTGCGCGAAATTACCGCAAAGTCCAGCGCGTTTACATCGGGCATATACCCCGTAACTATCCCCATTCGGCGCATAAGCTCTTCAGCGCAGACTCCGCAGAAATATCGATTTCCCCAAGATGCTCTCATAATGCAACCGCTGTCACCAGAAGTATCGCTTACCAAAGCAGGTACAGCCCAACCATCTGCAAACCGAGTAGGCGTTGCTAAAACATTATCATAACCGCCCCAATGATTCCATTTCACATTTGCGTCAGCCGCATCTGTTGAGTTTGCTCTCCTGTTATCTCGTGTTGCTATTACTTTGCCATTTTCATCTCTGTCATCATGCTCGTCCGCTAGTATACCGAATGAATGACCAAATTCATGTATTATTGTCCCATGCCAAGCTGTTCCATTAGGCCATGCCGAATTGCTACCGCCCGCTGGATTTGCATCCCTACGTATTGATGTCGAAGCTATGTTCACAATAAGTTGTTCATGCCAATTCGTAAGCGAATAGCCTGTTCCGCTTTTTGCATTTGATATTACTTGCAACATTGTTTGTTCACTGCGAGGAACAACAGCATCGGCTAATTGCCTTATATGAGTTTGATTAATACCAACAGAGGTATGATTTCCTGACGCATCTACTGTGCCAAGATGTCCATTAATCCCTGCGATTGCAGATTCAACATGAATTACAAATACGGTAATCAGGTGGGCAAATTGGCTGAATGGATGGGTATTTGTTAATGCGTTAACCGCATTGTTTGCATGAGCTAAAACTGTGCCAGCTACTGGATTTGGCCAGCTACCATATTGATTCGCTGTAAACGCATCTCCCATTAAAATAATAACAATGCTATTTGCGTGGGGAAGTCCACTATTGCGTATCTGTGTTATTGGATAACCAGTAGCGCGTGAACCCGAACTATTCCTGTTCGCTCGATAGGTGCCACTGCTTTGAATTTCCATAACATATTCTATTTCGTCAGGTTGTACAGGAACTTGATACGTTGCGGTTCCTTGTGTATCGCTTTGCACTCGCAAACCTTGATACAATTGCTCGCCGCTTCTCATAATTTCTTGCAACTCATCGAGCGTGTAGTCATTACGCTGATTACTGACGTTGCTACTGCTAAGCGTATTTGAATAGACTTGTATTGTGCTTTGAGTGCCAACTATGCCTATTGTAACAACGCAAAATAGCATAACAATCAAAGAAATGAACAGCACTTTCATTCCATTTTTTTTAATAAAGCTTTTGTTTTCCATGATAAAAATCTCCCTATGAATTTCATTTTGTTTTTAGTTTTTTTTATATTACTGTTAAAATTATTGCATTAGAAAACACTTCTACACTTTGCCAATTGCCTTGCGTACTCGTAAATCCAAATTTCGCAACAAACCTTAATTCATGTGTTCCTTTTTTTAAATCATTACCGAACTCCCAGTAATCAACTTCATTTCCCCAAAATCCTATGTTACTTATAATGCTATCATTCTCAAAAAGGCTAGTGAAAAGCGGAGGGTCGTATTCAACGTCCGACTTAAAAAGACTCCAATTTGGTATGTTCGGCAAAAAGAACCAAGTAGCAAATATTTCAAGGTCGCTCCCGCTTTGATTTTTCAACTCGACATCTACCTTGAAATCCTCGCCTTTTTTAATCGTAGTGTTCTCTACCGAAATAGTAAGTAAAAAATCGCGTCCTTCATAATTAACCATGTGAATTTCCTTCTTTGCTTTATTTATCGCGGCAGTTACCGCAAGCTTATCTTGTGCGCCCTCAATTTCTGCCTTGCCGTCTGTTACCGCTTGCGCGATTGCCGCCAAGCCCTCTGCCGAATAGGTATGCTCTTCCATTTTTGCATCTGCATAGCTTTGAATTTCTGCCCTTGCGGATTCTTTATAACTGTTAAGCCCCACTTCACAAGACGCCAGCGCAAAAATCCCCAACAACATAACCGCTGCCACAACTATTCCTATAAACCTTTTTGTCATTTTCATATCCTCCATAAACTTGTAATTTTATATGACTGTGATTGCACAGGTTACATCATCAAAATAGACCGTTATATTGCCTGCTTTGAGGCCTTTTATAACTGCCGTCGGATATTCGCCCCCGCCCTTTGATTCAAAGTCAGCAATCGACCTATCTGAAATTCCCCATTCAGGCGGAGGAATTAAAAATATTTCACTTCTATCTAGCGAAACTTTATCAATCGTTGATAATCTAGCCAAATCGTTTACCGCTTTGATTACCTCAAAATAGCCCTCTGTTGCCAACTCCAAATAAAGCCACCCGTTTTCTTTCTTCTCCACCGACTTGAGGTCAACTTGCGGAAAGCTTGCTACTGTGTAAGTTTTATTCTTCACTGGCTTTACCAAAAATCCCTCAAAGCCGAAAGGTTGAATATAGTAATCAATATAACCCTTTGCCTCTAAGATTAGCTCTTCACCAACTGAGATAATATCTTTTGCCTTGTCTATATGTCTAGTATCTACGGTTTCAAAATACAAATCACGACTACTGCTTGCATGGTCTACCCTAACATCTTGTTTCAAAAGTTCTATAAATTCTTGTTGCGTTATTACTCCGTTTTCCTCTAAAATGAAAAGGAGTATAAGCGGTGTACCCGTGCTTAAATTTAATTCCATAAAGCCTACATTTTTTTCAATAACATAGATTTTTTTAAAACTAAGTGAATTGAACGCACCATCGATATTTTTTAATATCTCTTTTTCATGTCCTGCTTTGATATAAGCATAAACAGCATTGTCATTTGTCCAAGTAGTTTCGTCCATAATTTTCTCTCCTAACGGCTCACATGCCGCCAGCGCAAAAATCCCCAACAACATAACCACCGCTACGGCTATTCCTAAAAACCTCTTTGTCATTTGACACCTCCTTAAACCCATTTTATTCTATTTAACTGCAATCATTGTAACATTTAATTTATTTAACTGTCAAGTGTTGTGACTAATTTTGTCATACAAAAGTTTACGGCTACGCAATTCATGGTTAATGCTTTCATCCAGTTGGTTAGCACTGGCTTGAAGTACATGACTGCCAAAAACACCAAACGCAATCGCACAAAAAACAGCAATTATTATCAAAGCAAATAATAACGATTTCCTGTTTTTCTTTATAAAACTTTTGTTTTCCATGATAAAAATCTCCTTTGAATTTCAATTTGTTTTTTATTTTTTATTTAACGGTTAATATGATTGTATTAGACGAAATCGTCATGCTTTGGCTATTACCTTGCTCGTCTATTATTGAAAACTTAGCTTCAAACCTTAATTCATGGGTGCCTTTTTTTAAATTCCATTCACCAGCCCAAAAAATTCCTGGTGTTTCTCCAGTCCAATATGGTTCTCCAGTCAAAGGCGAGTCAGCCCAATGTGGATTGCCTCTCCGAATAACATAACCATTTTGAAAAAGCACTTGTTGAAACGCTGGCATGTCATTCATCTCTTCATTAGATTGCCAACCAGGAATATGGCAATAAAAAATTCTGTTAAATCCAATTTCTACATCCCGACCGCTCTGATTTTTTAGTTCAACGAAAGTTTCAAATCCCCTAAAGTTTTCGTCTTTCATTACCGTAGTATTCTCTACCGAAATAGTAAGTAAAAAATCGCGTCCTTCATAATTAACCATGTGAATTTCCTTCTTTGCTTTATTTATCGCGGCAGTTACCGCAAGCTTATCCTGTGCGCCCTCAATCTCTGCCTTGCCGTCTGCTACCGCTTGTGCGATTGCCGCTAAGCCCTCAGCCGAATAGGTGTGCTCTGCCATTTGGGCATCTGCATAGCTTTGAAGTTCTGCCTTTGCGGATTCTTTATAGCCGTTAAGCCCTACTTCACAAGACGCCAGCGCAAAAATCCCCAACAACATAACCGCCGCTACGACTATTCCTAAAACCCTCTTTGTCATTTTAACACCTCCCTTAAACCCATTTTATTCAATTTAACTGCAATCATTGTAGCATTTAAACAATCTAGCTGTCAAGTCTTAGCTTAAATTTGTCATACAAATCCTTTTATTTAAGTTTAATTACCGAAAATGAATTCGGCTGTTTCTATATCCATTTTATCCATTACAACTATAACCCATTTTGTCAAAGGCTGTGAGGCGTTGGGTGTATTTTTTCCTTTTGAAACAGGATGCTTGTATCTTACAATTAGTGTTTGCTCATCAACAGAAATATCTTTTATTTCGTATTTACCGCTAGATGACGTTGTAAAACAATGTATTACAATCATGGTGTTTTCAAAATTCACTTCTACTGGAAAATCCTTGAAAACCTCAGCATATTCTACGCTGTCTGTTATGATTTTTGTTCTTGTTAAAGGATATAACTCTCCGCTTACATATTCCCCCTCCAAACTTGACCACGAACCGCTAGTTAAATTTGCCTCATAAAACTCGTCTTGCAACCACGTTCTGTTCGTGTAAATTTCGCCGTACATTACCGCATTATAAGGCATTGCCTTACCTCCGCACCCCGCAAAAACTCCTAACCCCATAATTAAAACCACCCCCATTGTCAGTAATCTTACTACCTTTTTCATTTTAACACCTCCTTAAACCCATTTAATTCAATTTAACTGCAATCATTGTAGCATTTAAACAATCTAGCTGTCAACTTCTATGACTATTTAGTTTATATAAATTCTTTTAAGCCGAAATTCTCCATTTTCCATTTTCCATTCTCCATTATTAAAGTTGACTGCCAAGTACTAATTGTGCTACAATGCAGCGTATGACTCTTCAAAAGCTGTTATCGTATGTGCGCAGGGCGTGCGACGAAAAAAAAATGATTAGCGCGGGCGACCGCATCGCCGTAGGCTTATCGGGCGGTAAAGACAGCCTTACCTTATTAGCGGGGCTTGCGGGCTTTAAGCGGTTTTCGCCTGCACCGTTTGAATTATCCGCCGTTACGGTGGATTTAGGCTTCGGCGCGGATTTAGGCGGCTTAGACGCGTATTGCAAGCAATTAGAAATTCCGTTTCATATCGTAAAAACCGATATTGCCGAAATTATTTTTAATGTGCGCAAAGAAAAAAACCCTTGCTCGCTTTGCTCTAAAATGCGGCGCGGGGCATTAAATACCTTTTTAAATCAAAACGGCTACAACAAGCTGGCACTAGGCCACCACGCCGACGATTTAGTGGAAACGTTTTTTTTATCGCTGTTTTACGAAGGACGGCTTTCCGTATTCAGCCCCGTAAGCTTTATGGACCGCTCGCATATCACGCTAATCCGTCCGCTTATTTACGCCTACGAAAAGGATATTGCGGCATTTTCTAAGGGCCTGCCGATTGTGCATAACCCCTGCCCCGTAAACCACGAAACGCAGCGCGAATACATGAAAAAACTAATCGTCTCCATTTGCAAGGATATCCCGTTTGCCAAAGACCGCATGCTCTCAGCCGTTACAAACCCCTCCCGCAACAATTTGTGGGAAGAATAAGGCTTTTATTTACAACTGACAACTGACAACTGACGAATTATTGCTAAAATATTATTAAAAAGTTTAGCCGAAATTTGTCAGTTGTAAGTTGTCAGTTGTCAGTTAAAGTTATACTTCGTGATTTTTAATACAGTCGTCAATTGTCAATTGCCATTTTTACTCTTTAAACTGATTATCAGCACATTGATATCTGCGGGGGTTACACCTGCTATGCGTGAGGCCTGCCCTACGGTGCGCGGCGAAACCTTGCTTAGCTTTTCTTTGGCCTCTATGCGCAAACCGTTAAGCCGCATAAAATCGGTTTCGGGCGGAATGGGCATATCGCCTACCTTTCGCGCCTCGTCCGCCGCCGCCTCCTCGCGCTTAATGTAGCCCTCGTATTTAACCCCTAAAAAAATATCGTACGCGGCCGACGGGCTAATATCGGCAAACGTATCAAAATGATTTACATAACCCGCAAACGTTACCGCGTTGCGCCTGATACATTCCTCCGCCGTTGCGCCCGACTTAGCAGGCGGCTCGCCTATGGCGTTAAAAAACGCCTCCACCTGTTTTTGCGGCAGACGGGTTTTTAGCCGCGCCTTTCCTTTTAGAATATCCGCGCGCTTTTGCGCAGCCTTACTAAGCCGCTCTTTGCTTAATAAGCCCGCCTGCCGCGCAAATTCATACAGCCGTAAATCGGCGTTATCCTGACGCAATAGCAAGCGGTATTCGGCACGGGACGTCATCATGCGGTACGGCTCTTGCGTGCCTTTGGTAACTAAATCGTCTATCATTACGCCGATGTAACAGCTCTCGCGCGGCAGAATAAGCCCGTCCTTGCCCTCTAAACGCCTTGCCGCGTTAATGCCCGCAACTAAGCCCTGCGCCGCTGCCTCCTCGTAGCCCGAGGTGCCGTTGATTTGCCCCGCAAAAAATAATCCCTTAATGCTTTTACATTCCAGTGTCGGATACAGCTGCAAGGGGTCTATGCACTCGTATTCAATCGCGTAGGCATCGCGCATAATTTCTACGTTTTCCATGCCCTTTATCGAACGGTACACGTCCAACTGAACCTCGGCAGGCAAGCCCGTAGAAAGCCCCTGCACATACATTTCCTGTGTTTTGCCGCCCTCCTCCTCTAAGAAAAACGGATGGCGTTCTTTATCGGCAAAGCGCACCACCTTATCCTCGACGCTGGGGCAATAGCGCGCGCCCGCGCCGTGAATCAGCCCGCCGTATTTGGGGCTAAGCTGTAAATTTTGACGAATGATTTCGTGCGTTTCGGCGTTGGTATACCCCAAATAACACACGCCGCCCTTTTTATCGGGAACGGTTTCGCCCGCGTCCGAAAAGCTGTACGGCGTATCCTCGCCGTGCTGAACCTCTAACACGCGGGTGTCTACCGTGCTTTTTTTAACACGCGCGGGCGTACCCGTTTTAAAACGCTGCAAGGTTATGCCGTGTTTTATTAAACTGTCCGCTAAGTATTCCGACCGCGCAAAGCCGCTAGGGCCGCGCGGCAAAAGTATACTGCCGATAATTACCGTGCTGTTTAAATACACGCCGCAAGCCAGTACTACGGTTTTAGCCGTATACGTTAAGCCCGCAACGGTAGAAACGCCCGTTACCCTTCCGCGCGAACAAATCAGCTGCTTTACCTCGCCCTCGCGCAGCGTTAAATTCGGCTGATTTTCCAGCGTTTGCTTCATGCGGTCGTGATAGCGGTATTTATCGATTTGGGCGCGCAGACTTTGTACGCTTGGCCCTTTGGACGCATTCAGCATACGCAAGTGCGTACACGTTTCGTCCGCCGCCTTGCCCATCTCGCCGCCCAGCGCGTCCGTTTCGCGCACCAAATGCCCCTTTGCCGTGCCGCCGATAGAGGGATTGCAAGCCAAAAGGCCTGCGTTGTCCAACGATACGGACAACGCAAGCGTCTTATGGTTTTTGCGTGCCAGTGCCAACGCGGCCTCTATGCCCGCGTGGCCTATGCCTACAACAATTGCGTCAAAAGTGAAACTTGCCTTTTGCATGAAACGGTATTTTTTGTGTGTATTTTACGCCCTAGAATTAATTACTGCTTGAAACATCAGCGCGACATCGTTGTAAAACTCCGCTCCGAAATCACGCATAACAGCGGCTCTTGCCAGCGTTTCGTCGCTAGGGAACATCGCTTCCATAAACATTTCTCTAAACTGCGCATGACCGCCCTTGAAAAACTCGTCGTCTTCTTCGTACTCGGCGCGTAGTTCGTTAGTCGCTTCCATGTTCGCGCTAGGCGCACCCGCGTACAGCGAATTAAGCTTTGCGATTTCTTTGTCTAGGGTAAAGCGGATAAACATATTGGCAACCTTAGAATTTTTGGCAGTTTTAGGAACCACCCAGCCGTCTACCCAAACGTTTGTGCCTTCTTTGGGTACGACGTAGCCTAAGTTTTTGTTGCCAGGAACTATGCGCGGCGTTTTAGAACAAGAGAAAAATCCAGGCTCTTCCTCTAAGTCGCCCATCGCGTAGCCCGCGTCGCAAGACCAAAACAAGCCTAGCGTGCCGTGTCCGCCCGCAATCATTTCTTCTTTGTCGCTTTCGTCGGCCCTATAACCTCTAACTAAGGGACGCTGCGCCGTAAGCTGAACTTTGGCTTGGTCTATACTTTCAGCGGAAACCTCTTGAAATATTTTGGTTAAAAGCGTGCGGTACTCCTCGTTATCGTAATCGGTAAAATCATTAGACTTTTCTTTCAACTCGTCGCGGTAGTGGTGCAGCATAGCAACCGCATAAGCGTCGCGCTCTTGGCGCTTCATATAAATGTTTGCTGCATGACGGTCGTCCCAAAGCGCAGCCCACGAATTAAGCCCCTCTAAAAGCTCAGGGTCGGTAATGCGCGTAGCATCGTACATAATGCCGATAGTCCCCCACATATACGGAACGGTATATTTATTGTCGGGGTCTACGTATTTGGTGATAATGTCTTTAATGCGCGGGTCAGAAACCTCGTCGTATAAATCAAGCGTTTCTTCCTCTAACTTTTGCAGCATATCGTCGCGCAGCAGCCGCTCTATCATGTAGTCGGACGGGCAGATTAAATCATAGTCGTCGCCCAAATTAAGCCTAGTAGGAATATCCTCGTTGTGCTCGAAGTAATCCGTTACTACGCGCAGCCTTTTACCCGTTACTTCACGGTAATAGTCGCGAAACTCCCCGATTACGGATTCGTCCATGTAATCATTCCAGTTGTAGATTTTTAAGGTATGCTCGCGCGCCGCACAGCCTGCAAAAAAGCCCGCAATCATCCCTACGCTAAAAATAACTACCAACACCTTTACCAACACTTTTTTCATTTTCATTCTCCTTTGAACCTGTATGCTGTTATGAAAACACCTCTTTCAGGTTCTTATCTTAATTTCTTTCTATATAAAACGAATATTGCTATTCGGAATTGTTTGGGTTTTTATGGAGACGTAAAAGTGTATTTGCGCCGTAGACGGACAACAGTTGCCGCGCCGCCGAAGGGCGTGTACTTAAACGTACACAACTGAGGCGGCAAGGCAAGCGTAGTTCGTATACGGTGATAAATACACTTTTACGCTATGCGGTAGTAGTAGGCGTAGGAGGCGCAACCACAGGCAGCCGCGCTTTTTTGGCTTTGCGCTTTGCGCGGAAGTTAATAATCAGCAGCACTACAAAGCTTAGGATAAATATTACGCTAGAAAGCGCGCGCAACTGCTGACCGACATTGGGTCGTTTAAAGCTAGTGTATAAATAGGTAGAAAGCGTATGCAGTCCGCTTGCGCCGCCGTTGTTAAACTTGGTTACTACAAAGTCGTCTACCGATAAGGTAAACGCGATAGCAAATGCGGCAATCATAGCGGGGATTAGCTGCGGCAGAATTACCTTAAAAAGCGTGCGCATCGGCCCTGCCCCTAAATCTAACCCCGCATCGTATAGGCTTGGGTTTAGTTGATTAAGGCGCGGCGAAACGGTTAAAATAACAAACGGCATAGTAATCATAGTGTGCGCTAAAATCAGCGTAGTATAGCCGAATTGGCGAAATCCGATTACAAAAAAGAACAGCATAAACGCAACCGCCGTTACAATATCGGCGTTTACTACGATTATTTGGTTTAGAGTTTTAGCCGCAGCCTTTACGCGGCGTTTTAAAAAGTGTATGCCCACAGCAGAAATCGTACCCAACAACGTTGCAAACAACGCCGAAAGCACGGCTATCATAAGGGTGTTGCCCAGCGCGCCCATCAGTTCGCGGTTTTGCAGCATATTGCTGTACAGCTGCATCGAAAAGCCGCCCCAGTCGCCTATGCGTCCGCTTCGGGTATTGGTAAACGAAAAAACTATAATCAATAAAATCGGCACGTACATAACAGCCAGCACTATAAACACAAACGAAAGGGCAAACGATTTTTGAATTTTTCTGCGTTGATTTAGGGTTAATTTCTTTCTTGGCTTTTTTTGCTTTAACTTCATTTGCCTTGTACCTCCCGCTGTCTTTTAGCATTAACCCTACCCGCCACTACCATCGTAACCATGACCATAACAAGCAGTATCATAGCGTACGCCGAACCTAAACCGTACATAGACTCGGTGCGGAACATACCGTCTATGATGTTGCCGAACATCGGCCATTCCTCGCGGTTGATAACAATATCGCGCACGGCAAACATCGAAACCGTAGGCATAAATACCATTAATATTCCCGACACAATGCCAGGCACCGAAAGCGGCAGTGTAACCCGTGCCCACGTTTTAAGCGTGTTGCCGCCTAAATCGTTAGACGCCTCTAAGTAGCTTTTATCCATGTTTACCAACACCGTGTAAATAGGTAGCAACATAAACGGAAAAAAGTCGTACACGTGGGCTATGGTAATGCGCCAAAAATTGTTTTCTATACCCATAATATCAAACAGCGATTTAATAGCCAACGTGCGCAAAAGCGAATTAATGTACATCGGCAGTACAAACATCAACACCAGTATCATGGTTTTATTAAAGCGTGAATTTGCCAGTATCAGCGCAACGGGGTACGCCAGTGCAAGACACAGCGCGGTGGTGGCAAAGCCTATCAGCAGCGAATTGCCCATAGCGCGCAGCACGTGCGGTGTAGTAAAAAAGCTTGCAAAGTTAGAAAAAGTAAAGCCGCCGTCCGCGCCGCGAAACGCGTACACAAACAAAATAATCAGCGGAATTACAATAAACAGCCCCGACAGAAAAAAGTACGGAAACGCAAAATAATGCCGCTTAAACGTAAAGCGTCTTTTTTTGGTTTTTTTATTTTCGACTGCCGCAGCTTGGGTCAATTTTTTGCACGCTCCTTTTTTTATTTAGCTTGTTAAAACTAATCTTGTATTTCGCTTTTGCTAGTTGAACTTTCTTCCTCTTCCATATACCGCTCCACCTCTATCCCGTCGACAGGAATATTAATGCCTACGCGGTCGTCTAAATCCCACTCGTCGGTCGTATCTAAATAAAAGTCTTGGTCGGTGTCGGTGTACAGCTGCACCTGATAGTACGCGCCCTTATAGTAGCTTTGTACAATATTGCCGCCGATTACGCCGTCGTCCTCGCTGTCGGTAAGAAAAACCTTATCAAACGGAACGCGCACCCGCACCTTATCGCCTTTTTCAAAGCCTTGTGTATTGTTAAAGGTAAACGTGCCGCCCGCAATCTCTACGGTATCCTCGCCCGAAACCTCTGTTACAAACTCGTTTACCGTGCGGATTTTTTTCATGATATGAATGCCGTTAGGCGGAATTTTAATCTCTACCTCCGCGCCTACGGGCTTGCCCTCGATGTTTTGCACCGTAAACTCGTAGCCTTCGGTAGCCACTATCATTTCGCAATGCGTGCCCTTAAACACGCCGCTTGTTACCTTGCCCGCCAAAACACCCTTGCCGCTGCCCTTAGCGTACAGCTGAATATCTTCGGGACGGATTACTAAGTCTACGGGTTCATTTTTAGAAAAGCCCTTGTCCTCGCACTCAAACTCCGCGCCTAATACCTCTAAACGGTAATCGGCAATCATTTTGCCCGACAAAATATTGCTTTCGCCTATAAAGTTGGCAACAAATACGTTGGCGGGCTCGTCATAGATAATTTTAGGCGTGCCGTACTGCTGAATCGCGCCGTCGTTAATTACCACGATTTTATCGCTCATGGTTAAGGCTTCTTCTTGGTCGTGCGTAACGTACACAAAGGTGATGCCCAAATTTTTGTGCATCGCCATAAGCTCTATTTGCATTTCCTTGCGCATTTTAAGGTCTAACGCGCCTAACGGCTCGTCTAATAATAAAACTTTGGGCTCTAGCACTAAGGCGCGCGCAATGGCAACGCGCTGCTGCTGACCGCCCGAAAGCGAATTTACATCGCGCTTAGAGTAGCCCTCTAAGCCGACAAGCTTTAACGCGCTTTCTACCTTTTCGGAAATTTCGGTTTTTGTATACTTGCGAAAGACAGGCTTTTCTACGCCCTTTTTATCGGTCTTTACGCCGTCCTCGATTTTTTTAAGCTTTAACCCGAAAGCTACGTTATTAAATACGTTTAAATGCGGAAACAGCGCGTACTTTTGAAACACCGTATTTACAGGACGGCGGTGCGGCGGCAATTCGGTAACGTCCGCCTTTTCGATAAATACCCTGCCCTTAGTCGGCTCTATAAAGCCTGCAATCATGCGCAGCAGCGTAGTTTTGCCGCAGCCTGACGGCCCAAGCAATGTAATAAAATCTCCGCGCTTAACCGAAAGCGTGATGTCGTCTACTACCGTAACACCGTCGTAAACCTTAGTTACGTTTTTAAGCTCGATAATTTTATCGAATTTTTCGCCTGCCGAATTAGCATGTACGCCCAATACAGTTCCCTCTGTAAAAAAATAATAATAGACATTTTGCCATAAAAAATGCCTACTATTCAAAATACAACTTTTCTTTTTTATTGTCAATCGTTTTAAGATTAAAATTTGTTAAAAGCTTAAAAGGTTTTTTACTGCGCCCTATCGGAAACGCTGAATGAGGTACAGCGTTTCCTATCCTGCACCGCTTGATATGCGTCTAGCTCTTGCAGCAAACTCTGCGTGCCGTTTACATGCAAAATCTCATACAACTCTAAAATGTATTCGTCAAACCTATACTTTTTAAATTTTGCGTAAGCCTCAGCCCCCGTCAAGCGGCGGTGCTGCTTGTACACCTCAATACAAAAAAGCAGATATTTTTGTTCCTTAGTCATATTTTTACACCCCGCCCAAATCCACTTTGCCTGTTTTTATTTCTTCGGTCAGCATATCGCATAACGCTAACGGGCTCAACTGCCACAACGCCGTATCCTGCGCCTCTAACGCCGTATAAAGCTTAGACTGATACAACAGCCTTAACGCGGTTTCATACGAACTATCGGTTTGCAGCATATACGCCTCTACAACCTTTGGGACAAGCGCACGGATAATAGCGGAAAATTGATTATATTCCATTTTTGCTTTCCTCCGCATATTCCTTGCTAGATACAAACCTAAGAAGCTTTACCGCCGCATCGCTGCACAGTGTATATTGATTAAACAAATTTTTCACCTTAAACGCCGCTATCGCCTGTTTTTTTGTCAATGTGCCGTCCTCATATTTTTCGATAACCTGATACACATCGTCATTCGCTACCGGCCCTATAATTACATCGTATACCGCTTTTCCTTTCCCCGTTCTGTTATCTATTATAAAATCAAGCCACTGCTCGTCTGCCGCCATAAATCGCTTAACACTCAACAAGCTATCTGCGGCCGCTAAATCAAATTCGAATGTGCTAACCGTTGCACATCCCGTATAATCACTATCTAACCTTTTAGCGCGCGCCGCAATCTTATGCGAAAACTCTATCGCCTGAGATTCGTTTGCGGTTAAATAAAAACCTTTGCCAAAATCAAGAAACGGCCTTGATTTGCTTAAATCGGGCAATTCAACCTTTGCACTGCTTCCATGGAATAGCTTCATACCGACAGTATACTACATTTTGCCGCTTTATGCAAGCCTACAAAAAGAAAAAGACCTCTAAAATTTTTTTATTACTTTTTGTTGCTTTTTGTTATTTTTTAAGTAAGTAGAATTTTGCGTAGCGTGCGGCAAAAGCCTTAGCCCGCTGACGGGCGCGCCTAAAAAGTCAAACACAAAAAAAGCGTAAGGGCGCTACGTTACTAAACTAAACTCTGCCTTTAAACCCAAAACACTGGCTACCTCTACGGTAACGGGGTCGCCTATCCTAAACGAATAAGCCTTGTTATACAGCCGCATTTGACGCTCGTTAAAATCATACCCCGTGCCAGGCAGATTTTCTACGCGTATCATGCCCTCACAGGTGTTAGGAAGCTCTACAAAAACGCCGCGCTGTGTAACGCCGCTAATTATGCCGTCGTAGCGCACACCGATTTGACTTGCCATAAATTCGGCTTTTTTAAACTCCTCCGCATCGCGCTCGGCACGTTCGGCTACGCGCTCGCGCTCGGAGGATTCATTCGCGGCGGCGGCAGCAAACGCCTTGTATTTGGTAAAGCATTCCTTGCCGACGGCTAAAAAATCCTTCATAATGCGGTGGATTACTAAATCGGGATACCGCCTGATCGGCGAAGTAAAATGGCAGTAATACTGCGCCGCTAAGCCGAAATGCCCTTTGTTGACGGGCATATAGCACGCCTTGCTCATGGTGCGCAGCGCAGTGCGCGAAACAGCCGCCTCCAACTTGCCGCCCGCAACGCTGCGCAGCAATTCGGCAAAATCGCGCGGCTGAGGCTTTTCGGAATCGCCCGAAAACGCAATGCCCAGCCCGCTTAAAAACGCAATAAAATCCTCCGCCTTTTCTTGGGGAGGCTCCTCGTGTACGCGGTAGATAAACGGCGCAGCGGCTTTATACATAAACTCAGCGGCGGCTTCGTTTGCCGCTAACATAAATTCCTCTATCATTTTATGCGAAATATAGCGCGGACGGCGGCGCACGTCGGTACAGCGTCCGTCGCGGTTTAAAATCAATTCTGCTTCGGGCAAATCAAAATCTATGTTGCCGCGCTGCTTGCGCTTACGGTGTAAAATTTCGGCCAACGTGCGCATGGATTGCAGCACGGGCAATAATTCCGCGCGCGTGCCGATTGTGCCGTCTAACATGCCCGCAACCTCCGCATAGGTAAGGCGCGCACAGCTTTTAATAACGCTGGGGCAAAACTCACGCGCTATCAATTCGCCGTTAGGAGAAATCTCCATAAGCGCGGATACGGTAAGACGCTCCTCGCCCTCTACCAGCGAACAAATGCCGTTAGATAAGCTCTCAGGTAACATAGGCAAAACGCGGTCGGCAAAGTACGCACTGGTGCCGCGCTTGAATGCCTCACTGTCTAATACACTGCGGTGCGCAACGTAATGCGACACGTCCGCAATATGCACCCCCAACAAATAATTGCCGTTCTCGTTTACGCGTAGGCTTACCGCATCGTCAAAATCCTTTGCGTCCGCGCCGTCAATGGTGAAAACGGTTTCGGCACAAAAATCTCTGCGCAGCAGCTTTTCCTCCGCGCTTACGGCTACTGCAACGCGCTGTGCCTCTTTTAGTACGGCGGCAGGAAATTTTTCGGGCAAGCCGTGCGCACGGATAATAGACGCTATGCTGCGGTGCTCTAAAATCTTTTTTACTTCGGCACCGGCGCGCTCGCCGCGCTGCCCCCGCAGCATCACCGCCTCTACGGTGTCGCCGTCTGCCGCGCCGTTTAAGGCATTAGCCGAAATAAAAATATCCTCACCGACACCAGTCTTTAAAAACCCAAAACCCTTGCGCTTTACTTCAAGCACGCCCGTAACAACGCTGCCCTTTGCCCCGCCCTTTTGTTTGGCAGAGGCCGCTTTCTTGCTTTTAGATAAAGCGTTCTTTTGTTTTTTGGTATATTTCATAATCTATCCTTGTGTTTCTATTTAGGTTCAGCGCACCTAGCTAATCAGCACTTCCTACTAAAAAGGGGCTGTTTCAGCACTTGCCGAAACAGCCCCGCGATTAGTATATAGTATTAGTTTAAAACTTATCCCTGCGGAGGTTCGGGTACTTGAACAGGTCCTGCGGGATATATCGCCACCGTGACAAAAAATAAAATTGCCAGCACGCCCATTACAATACCCAAAATAGTGGTAAGGCGTTTCATAGTGCCTTCAAGCGATTGCTTTTTGTGCTTAGAGTAATACGTGTCGCTTGACTGACCCGTAAGCGCACCCATCCCGCCCGAATTAGAGGGCTGAATCAGCACGGCAAAGATTAGCACTATTCCGACAAGCACCAACAAAACAAATATTACAATTCTAATTATCCAAAAGGATTCTGTAACCCATGCAGGCATTTTTTTAACCTCAGTAAAAAATTGTTTTATTATTGTAACACGCTTTACACCAAAACGCAAGCGTTTTTAAGCAATTTAAAAAGTGTTATTTTAATACTGTATCACCGCCAACCGAAATGCGGAGTTCTCTGTTTTTTAAAATGTTCTTTTCGCCAAGCAATAAGTTTCCAAAAAACTTATTTAAAAACTCCATAGTGGCAAAAACACCGTTTGGATAGTCGTTATAATTCGCCCTGACAAGCGCGTTTCTAAAAAACCAAGAGTTATCACGAAATAAATCGTTGTTTGCCGAAAAGCCAAGCGTCCGCAAGTATTGAATGGTAAAAACCGCCGTTGCCCTTGTGTTGCCCTCGCAAAATGCGTGAACCTGCCAAATCCTTGATACAAAGCTTGCAACGTGTTCTACGATTTCTTTTTTAGAAAGCCCCTTGTAAACAAAAGACCTTTCCTCTTTAAAGTCATAATCCAGTGTTTCCCGTATCATAGTAAAGTCTGCGTAACTCACGGTTGCACCGTCAAGCACCCATTCCTTTTTGGTAAAGTTATACCCCCGAACCGTCCCCGCGTGCGCATAAACCCCCTTAAACAAACGCCCGTGAATGTTGATGTAGGTAAGCGGATTAAAACTAAAAGTATTTTCCGACAAAACTTCGGCAATATGTGCCGAAACCTTGTCTGCCTCATATTTGCGCTCCTCGTCGTCGGGCTTTACAGGCCTTTCATCATAAAAGCTTTGCAGGGCAGTTTTTACCTCGACAATCGAAAGCTCGCCCTCTATGTTTTTTCTTGCAAGGTCAATCAAGTATGCAGACGGCTTTAATCCGTCCACCGCCTGCAAACCGATTGCAATCTGCCAGTTCTCCGCTTTTTGATACTGTTCAGGCTCGCCCTGAATTTTGTATTCGTCAAAATTGCTCATTCTACTCCCTAGTATACCATATCGCAACCCGTTTTGCAAGGTGAATATAACGGTTTTTAGAATGTTTTAGAAACTTCGTAAACAGCAAAATCTTTCATAAAAATCAATCCAACTTTTTAGCTTCGCGCCCCAGTAAGTCGTCGGTAGTTACATCAAAAATATCGGCTAGCTTAATTATGGTTTTTATATCGGGTTCGGTTCTGCCTTTTTCCCAATGCCCTATATTATTTGCCGACAAACCCAGCTTATCCGCTAATTGCTTTTGCGTTAATTTCTCTTGCGTTCTATATAAATATAAATTTTCTCCGAAAATACTCATGTATATATAACAATACTAAATAGGTGGAAATTGTTGACAGCACAGAAATTCTGTGTTATATTCTTATTTATATAGTAGTCAAAATGAAATTTTTTATTCGGAGGCGGTATGACAAAAAAAGAAAGACTAAAACCCTACGGGCATATTGTACGCAGTCTGCGGCAAGAAAAAGGGCTTTCGCGCAAGGCCCTATCCGATTGCACAAACATAAGCATACATATTTTAAGAGGTTTAGAAAACAACGTGAATAGCAATAAAATTGATTGCCTATTCACGCTTGCAGATTTTTTTGGCGTTAGTTTAAGTTTTTTAACAGGAGGAGATTAAAAAAATAGCCGCTAATGCTAACGGCTATTTAATTAACCAAAATATTTATTCGGTTAAACGATTTTAAAAATTTTGCAAGGTGTTGCCCAGTATTCTGCCCACAAGCTGTAACATAGCGGTGTCATGCGCAGAGGGCAGCGTATCCGAAAACAAAACCAGCGCGCCGAATACGTTTTCGCTGTATACCGGACAAATCGCTACAAACGGCGCACCATCCATACCGATTTCGGATGCCTTGCCCACAAAGCAATCGCGCTTTTCAATCAGCTGCTGCGCCTTAGAACTTATTACCGTTCCGCAAAGACTCTCTACAAGCGTACCCGCGCCCGTTAAATATTTGGCAGTGTCGCACACCATAATATTTCGGTTAAGCGTTACAAACAACTCGTCCGCAATCGGACGCCCCGCATTGACCAGCTCACTGGATATATCCACCTTGCGAATAATAATATCTCCGTTTGCGGTAGAAATTATTTCCAGCGGGTCGTTCTCCTTGATGTTAAGCATCTTGCGGTACTCGCGCGGAATAACAATCCGCCCCAGCATGTCCAACTTTCTCACAATTCCGTTTAGTTTCATTTTTTTTCTCCTCGTTTTTCTTTTTTAGTATTTACTGTAATTATATAAAAAATACATTAAATTTTGCGGGAACACAGTTCTGACTTTTGACATCGATTTTCATTGAAAAGTATTGAATTTCCTCATTTTATCAGATTTACAAAATCTTTGCAAGCGTTTTTTATTTCTTTCTAAAAATTTTTTGTTTATATTCTAGATTTCTTTACCTCACTGTTCTACGATTGATTATTTAGTAGGCAGAGATAGGTAGAGTTTTACAATGGAGAATGGAAAATGGAGAATTTCGGCTAAGGATTTAAAATAAAGTAGCCGCAAAAAAATTCCCCATTTTCCATTCTCCATTACCTAACCCTTTTATGAATAAAAACGCTATTTGCGCCTACAATCTCTGCCTCCCATTGCGCGCGGATATACGCGTTAGCTTGCAGTTTAGAGTTTCCCCAGCCTTGCCCTGCCCACATGGGCTGATTGTCCCAGTCTTGATTGATATAGGCTACGGCGCGAATGGTTTGAATATTTTGCTTTATGTGGTTAAGCAGCGTAGTAAAAAATCCGTCCCAAACGGCTTGGCCGTCGGCGGCGGCTAAATTATGCCCCATAGGCGTGCTTTCGGCAATAAACACGGGCTTGTTTTTCTCGCGCGCCAGTGCCAGTATGCCTTGCCCGTTGTTTGATATATGCGGATTGTCGAAATACGAATACGCAAGCCAGTCCACATACGCATCGCCCGGATACCATTGCAGCAATCGGTTTTTATTAACCAACGGGTCGGGATTCGTTTCGTAGCCGTAACTCTGCCACACGCTTACAAAGTTATCCACGCCGCTTGCGCGCAGCTTATCCACAATATATCGATACGCAGCAATATACGGCGCATACGGATACGCGTTGTGCGGGCCGTCAAACTCGTAGCCGATACGCAAGAAAAACACATTATCGGGCGAACCTTTAAAAAATTCAGAAAGCTTAGTTAGCCCCTCGTCAAATTGAGAAGAAACTATTCCGCTAAGCTGCGCCGCGCTGAACCATAAGCCTACGGCTATAAAGCAGTGCCTAAAATCGGGGTTTTGCGTATAGCGCAGCGCGTGGTTTACGCCCGCGCCGAAATCGGCGGCAACCGTTAAGCCTTGCGCTTCTAAATTGCTGTACAGCGTTACGCCCGCAGGAATACCAAAATAATCCGCATACCCCGCGCTGTAATCGGTTAAGCCGCCCACCGCGTCTAAATCCTGCCCTGCAAAAAACCAAACTTTTCCTGCATCAGGTACATAATTATCGTTATACGGCGGCCCAAACGCGGACGGTTCAAACGCGCCGTTACAAGCAAATAAACTTGCCGCAAGCAGTACGCCGCAAAATAAAATACAAAGCGGTTTAATTTTTTTCATAATTTGGCTTCTCCTTCATCTTTAATTTCCCGTTTGTTTATACTCGGCACTGTCCCTGAACGCCGTAATAAAATCCGTGTAGCGGTCGGCTAAAATAGCCTCGCGGATACGGCGCATAAGGCTAAGAATATACGTTAGGTTATGCAAACTGATTAAGCGAATCCCTAAAATTTCGCCGCAATTAATCAAGTGGCGCACATACGCCTTAGAGTAGTTTGCACACGCGTAACAACCGCATTGCGGATCTAGGGGCGTAAAATCCTGTTTGTACTGCGCGTTGCGCACCACGATTTTGCCTTGCGACGTAAAAGCCGTTCCGTTGCGCGCTATGCGGGTAGGCAGTACGCAATCAAACATATCTATGCCGCGCAGCACACCCTCTGCCAAACAATCGGGGCTGCCCACGCCCATTAGATAGCGCGGCATATCGGCAGGAAGTGCCGCGCTAAGCGCGTCTAACATTTCGTACATAACGGTCTTTGGTTCGCCTACCGAAAGACCGCCGATGGCAATGCCGCACTCGGCAAAAGGCAACGATTTTTCTAGCGATAAAAGCCGCAGATTTTTATACATATTGCCCTGAATAATCGGAAAAAGCATTTGATTGGCGTTGCCCGCATTGGTTTCTTTACAGCGTTGCAGCCACTCTACGGTGCGGTGCAGCGCACGCTGCGCATATTTTTCGCCTGCGTCAGCAGCGGTGCATTCGTCAAACGCCATAATAATATCCGCACCTAACGCTTGCTGAATTTGCGTAGCGGATTCGGGCGTAAAGGTATGGCGGCTGCCGTCTATGTGCGAAGAAAAGGTTACGCCGTTATCGGTAATTTTATTTAGCTTAGACAGCGAAAAAACCTGAAATCCTCCGCTGTCGGTTAATATCGGCTTTTGCCAGTTCATAAAGGTATGCAAGCCCCCTGCTTGCTGTACAACAGCGTGGCTTGGGCGCAAATATAAGTGATACGTATTAGCTAAAATAATTTCCGCACCCGCCTCTGTCAACTCGTAAGGCGCAAGGCTTTTTACCGAAGCCGCCGTACCTACGGGCATAAAAACGGGCGTTAAAAGCTTGCCGTGCGGCGTAATAAATTCGCCCGTCCTTGCCCCCGACTGACGGCAAGTATGCAGTATTTTGTAATTAAATGATTTCATAGTTTCTCCGATGTTTAATAATTACTGACAACTGACAATTTTTTTACTGACAACTGACAACTGACAACTGACGAATTATTGCTATTTTTTTATTTAATTATTTTAGCCGAAATTTGTCAGTTGTCAGTTGTAAATTGTCAGTGTTAATTCGTCAGTTGTCAGTTGTCAGTAAAAAGTTGTTATCACAAAAACAAACAGGCATCGCCAAAGCTAAAAAAACGGTATGCGTTTTCTACGGCGTTTTGGTAAATTTGCAGCGTTTTTTCGCGCCCGATAAACGCACTAACCAACATAATCAGCGTGGATTCGGGCAAATGAAAGTTAGTAATAAGCCCGTCAACTACGCGGAAAGAGTACGGCGGATAAATAAAAATATCGGTTTCGCCCGTTGACGGAGCGATAAAACCGTTTGCGTCCGCAAGGCTTTCTAACGTGCGCACAGAGGTAGTGCCTACCGCAATTACGCGCCGCCCCTCTTTTTTTGCCGCGTTAATCAATTCGGCCGCCTCCGCGCTTACCTCGTAATATTCGGCGTGCATTTTATGATGCAAAATATTGTCGGCTTTTACGGGGCGAAACGTACCCAACCCCACATGCAGCACAATTTCGGCAAACTGTACGCCCTTTTGTTTAAGCAGCTGTATCCTTTCTTGTGTAAAGTGCAAGCCCGCTGTCGGGGCGGCGGCCGAACCGTCTTTTTGGGCGTATACCGTTTGATAACGCGAAATATCAGCAGGCATTTGCTTAATATAGTGCGGCAGCGGCATTTGCCCGACGGTTGCTAAAATTTCTTCAAACACGCCCGAAAAACTAAATT
The DNA here is from genome assembly GCA_009777485.1 of Bacillota bacterium. GTDB lineage: Bacteria > Bacillota > Clostridia > Christensenellales > Pumilibacteraceae > WRAP01. The sequence goes on along the minus strand of WRLT01000002.1, from coordinate 157,451 downwards.
TAAGTCCGCGCAAGCCCTCCTCGCCGCAGTAGGTTACTTCGGCGGATAAATCGTCGGAAAAATAAAATACGTCGCCCGTTTTAACGCGCTTAGCAGGCCGCGCAAGCGTTTCCCACTCGAAGTCGGATTTGCGCTTATGCAGTAAAAACTCTACCCGCGCACCCGCTTGCGGTGGTTCATTTTTTGCCCTATACCCAAAAATCCGCGCGGGAATCACGCGGGTTTTGTTGATTACCAGCACATCACCGCTTACCAAATAATCGGCAAGATTGCTAAAATGCTTATGCTGCATTTCGTCCGTTTTGCGGTTATATACCAACATGCGCGAACCGTCGCGCGCAGGCGCGGGCGACTGTGCGATTAAACAGGAGGGCAATTCATAATAAAAATCTGATTTTTGCATAGCTTTATATCTCGTCCAAAGAAATTTGCATAGGCTTGGGCGGCTTAATACCTAAATGCTTATACGCCAAAAGCGTGGCGGTGCGCCCGCGCGGACTGCGCGCCAAAAAGCCTAGCTGCAACAAAAACGGTTCTATCGCGTCCTCTATGGTAACGCTTTCCTCGCACACGGTAGACGCCAACGTATCTAAGCCCACAGGGCCGCCGTTGTATTTTTGGATAATCGCCGATAATATTTTGCGGTCGGTCGCGTCTAAGCCCAAATTATCAATTTCCATAAGCCCTAATGCGTAATCGGCAAGACCAGCATCTATAACGCCGATTTTTTCTACCAACGCGAAATCGCGCACGCGTTTTAATAAGCGGTTGGCGATGCGCGGCGTTCCGCGGCTGCGGCGCGCAATTTCTACCGCCGCCGCATTTTCGATTTGAACGCCCAAAATCCGCGCACTGCGCAGTACAATTACGCCCAACTCCTGCGGCGAATACAGTTCCAACCGTTCTACAATGCCAAAGCGGTCGCGCAGCGGCCCCGTTAACTGACCCGCCCGCGTAGTCGCGCCCACAAGGGTAAAGGGAGGCAGCGTAAGGCGCATACTGCGCGCGCTGGGCCCTTTGCCGATAATAATATCTACGCGGTAATCCTCCATAGCGGGATACAAAACCTCTTCTACCGCGCGGTTTAAGCGGTGAATTTCGTCAATAAATAGCACGTCATTTTGGGAGAGGTTGGTTAATATCGCTACCAAATCCGCCGCGCGTTCAATCGCGGGGCCGCTGGTAACCTTCATAGAAACGCCTAACTCGTTTGCCACAATATGCGAAAGCGTGGTTTTGCCCAAGCCCGGCGGGCCGTACAGCAGCACATGGTCTAACGCCTCGCCGCGCAGCGCAGCCGCTTTGATATATACGTTTAAATTAGATTTAATCGCCTCTTGCCCCACATAGTCCGCAAGCGTTTTAGGGCGCAGCGAACCCTCCGCATCGCGGTCGTCCAACGTTTGAGTATTACTAAGCAACCGTTCCTCATTATCCATATATGGTTTCTCCTTTTAGTAGGGTCTGTTCTGTCGTTTCTTTAAAAGCTGTTCTAGTAGTTTCTTTAAAGCTTGTATTTGTGAAATAACAATAGCAGATTTTCGGAAGTTGGGATTTCACCAATACAAGCTTAATTCTTTAAAGCAAGTAATATGATTTGTTCTGCCTTTAACGTGTCTGCGTCTTTCACCCGTGCGACTGCCGCTGCCGCCTCGCTTTTACTATACCCTAGCGAAACCAACGCAAGCACCGCCTCCGCCGCAACGCCCGATTGCGCTGTAAGCGGCGCAAAGCAATCTCCCTGCGCGGTCAACTCTTGTGCAACCTTGTCTTTTAGTTCTAACACTATGCGTTCGGCAGTCTTTTTTCCGATACCCTTAACAGACGCCAACGCGGCGGTATCCTGCGCCGCAACCGCCGCCGCCAGCCTTTGCGCCGTCATGCCGCTTAAAACCGCCATAGCTACCTTTGCGCCTACGCCCGAAACGCCGATAAGCCGCAAAAACATATTTTTTTCTTGCTTAGAGGTAAAGCCGTACAAGCTTACGCCGTCCTCGCGCACCGCCATATAGGTAAAGATTTTTACCTCATCGCCTACGCGCAGCGTGCTAAGCGTTTGCGTGGACGCCGCCAACTCATACCCTACGCCGCCCGTCTCTACCGTAAGCGTACCTTCCAAAATTTCGGCAATACTGCCTTTTACATAACTAAACATACGTCTTTTCCTTTTTGAGTTTTTTATCCTTGCGGGCATTGAAACCTTAAATTGTTTCGCACCTAAGCCCTCAATTTAGTACGCGGTGTTTATACTCACCCGTATTAGCATGACATACCGCCACTGCCAAAGCATCGGCGGCATCGTCGGGTTTAGGGATTTCTTTAAGGCCTAACACTGCCTTAACCATGTATTGCACCTGCTTTTTTTCGGCGCGCCCTACGCCGGTTAAGGCAAGCTTTACTTGCAAGGGGGTGTATTCGTATAAGCGGCCGCACTCCTTAATCGCGCATACCAGTATTACGCCGCGCGCCTGCGCCACCTTAATGCCCGTAGTTACGTTGGTGTTAAAAAACAATTCCTCCACCGCTACGGCATCGGGACGGAACTTGCGCATAAGGTCCGACATTTTTTCGTCTACCATAGCCAGCCGCACAGGAATACTTTCGCTTGCGGGCGTATCCAACGTACCGGCAGCTACATACTTTAAACCTGCGTTTGTTTTTTCGATTACCCCGTAGCCGATAGTCGCATAGCCGGGGTCTATACCTAAGATAATTATTTTTTGCCTCCCTCTATCGGCCGCATACCGCACCGCACAACAAATAATTTTGTAAAAATGTGATTTAGTAAAATAAAATGATTGTTTTAGTAATAAAAATGTAGTAGAATAAGTATATTGTAAGCTTTACATAAATAAAAGTCAAGGAAACAACTAAACATGAAAAGAAAAGTAATTATTATCGGTGCGGCAGGAAGAGATTTTCATAACTTTAATACCTTCTTCCGCGATAACGCAGCCTACGAAGTCGTTGCGTTTACCGCCGCGCAAATCCCCGACATCGCGGGGCGCAAATACCCCGCATCGCTGTGCGGCAAGCTGTACCCTAACGGCATACCCATTTACCACCAAGACGAACTGCAAGATTTAATAGTGCGGCTTAATGCGGACGAGTGCGTTTTTTCGTACAGCGATGTATCGTACCAAACCGTTATGGCTTTGGGCGCAAAGGTAAACGCGGCAGGCGCGGATTTTAGCATGATGGGGCATAAAAACACTACGCTAAAAAGCACTAAGCCCGTAATTGCGGTTTGCGCCGTGCGCACAGGCTGCGGCAAAAGCCAAACCTCACGCCGCATTATCGAGGTGCTTATGGCAAAGGGGCTTAGAGTAATTGCGCTGCGCCACCCGATGCCCTACGGCGATTTAGAAAAACAGCGCGTACAGCGTTTTGCCCAAATCAGCGATTTAAAAGCGCATAACTGCACCATCGAAGAAATGGAAGAATACGAGCCGCACATCGCGCGCGGCAACATCATTTACGCGGGCGTAGATTACGAGGCGATTTTACGCGCGGCAGAATCCGACCCTAGCGGATGCGACGTAATTTTGTGGGACGGCGGAAACAACGACTTTTCGTTTATCAAGCCCGACTTGCTAGTTACAGTTACCGACCCGCACCGCCCCGGAAACGAGCTTTCGTATTATCCGGGCGAAATTTCGCTGCGCATGGCAGACGTTGCCGTTATCAATAAAATAGACAGCGCAGACAAAAAAGACATCGAAACCCTGCGCAAAAACATCGCGTTTGCAAACCCCCGCGCAACCGTAATCAGCGCAAATTCGGCATTAACCGTTTCTAACCCCGATTTAATTAAGGGCAAGCGCGTTTTAGTAATCGAGGACGGCCCTACGCTGACGCACGGCGATATGAAAATCGGCGCGGGCACGGTAGCGGCGCAGCGTTTCGGCGCGAAAGAGCTTATAGACCCCCGTCCCTTTGCGGTAGGAAAAATTAAAGAAACCTTTCAAACGTATCCGAAAATCGGCAAGCTGCTGCCCGCTATGGGCTACGGCGCACAACAAATCGCCGATTTAGCCGCCACCGTAGCGCGCGCGGACTGCGACAGCGTAGTAATCGCCACTCCCATAGATTTGCAGCGCGTAATCTCTATCGCTAAGCCTAGCGCGCGGGTTGAGTATGCGTTAGAGGAAATCGGCAAACCTAATTTTGAAGAGCTTTTAACCGCCTTTATCAAAAAGCATAACCTTAAAGCCCATGTTTAAACTGATTAAATACTTAAAAGGATACGGTGCGGCAACCCTGTGCGCCCCGCTGTTAAAGCTAATCGAGGCATTTTCCGAGCTTTCGGTTCCTTTGGTAGTGGCGTATATTGTAGATACCGTTATTCCGTCGGGTCAGCCGCGCGATGTATATGTGTGGGGCGGCATACTGCTTACTTTGGGCGCAGGCGGCTTTATGCTTGCGCTAATTTCGCAATACCTTGCCGCGCGGGCAGGCGTAGGCTACGGAACCAACCTGCGCAAAGCTATGTACGCGCACATCAACCGATTCAGCTACGCCGAAATAGACCGCTTCGGAACCGAATCACTGGTTACGCGGCTTACGGGCGACGTGCGCCAAACGCGCATGGGCGTTTCGATGTTTATCCGCCTGGTACTGCGCGCGCCGTTTATTTTAATCGGCGCAATCGTTATGGCGATGTTTATCAGCATAAAAATGTCGCTGATATTTATAGGAGTCGCGCTGCTTATCGGCGTTGCGCTGTACTTTATCATGTCGCGCACGGGCAAGCTGTACCGCGAAATCCGCGTGCAATTAGACGAAGTATCGGTACTAACGCGCGAAAACTTAGCAGGAACGCGCGTAGTGCGCGCCTTTTCGCGTCAAGAAGAAGAAAACACAGACTTTTCACGCAGCGCAGAGCGTTTAGCAAAAACCTCCCGAAAGGCGGGCATTATAGCGGGGCTTTTAAATCCCCTTACCTATGTTTTAATCAACTGCGCCATTTTACTGATTATTTGGCTAGGCGGTTACGAAGTAGCGGCAGGCAATTTAACGGCAGGGCAAATTATTGCACTGGTAAATTATTTAGGGCAGATTTTGCTTGCGCTGGTGGTTTTTGCCAACCTTTTAGTTACGTTTACCAAAGCCTCTGCGGCGGCGCGGCGCATTAACGAAGTGCTGTCCACACAGCCCTCCCTTACCTACCCCGATGCAGTCGACGCACTGCAACCCGTTGCGGACGCGCCGAAAATCCGCATAGAGGGCATTACGTTTTCGTATCCGCAAAGCGCGAAAGACGACGCGCACCTAGACGGAATTTCGGTATCGGTGGGCGCGGGGCAAAGCTTAGGGATTGTAGGCGCGACAGGTTCGGGCAAAACTACGCTGATTAATTTGATTGCGCGGTTTTACGATGTATCGGGCGGCGCGGTTTTTATAGACGGACATAACGTGCGCGATTATCCCAAAGCGCAATTAGCAAACAAAATCGGCCTAGTGCCGCAAGCCGCCGTGCTGTTTAACGGCTCGGTGCGCGAAAATATGCTGTGGGGCAAGCCCGACGCAACAGACGAAGAAATTTGGGACGCGCTAAAAACTGCCCAAGCGGACGAATTTGTACAAAAGCTTTCCAAAGGCTTAGATACGGTAATTGTTCAAGGCGGAAAAAATCTTTCGGGCGGACAGCGTCAGCGGCTTACCATTGCGCGCGCGCTGATTAAAAAGCCCGAAATTGTTATCTTAGACGATTCGTCCAGCGCGCTAGATTACGCCACCGACGCGCGGCTAAGAAAAGCACTGCAAACCGATTTAAACAACGCAACGGTATTGATTGTTTCGCAGCGCGCCGCAAGCGTCAAAAGCGCGAATCAAATACTCGTGTTAGAGGAAGGCCGCATGATAGGCTTAGGCACGCACGCAGAGCTATTAGAAACCTGCGAGGCATATAGGGAGATTTGTTCCGTATAAGATGAAAAGCCCGTTTAAAAGAAGTTCTTTAATGCCTGCCCCCGAACAGGTAACGCCCCCCATGCCTGCGCGCACCGTGCTGAAAAGGCTGCTTTTTTACATTCGTCCGCATTTGGGTTGGCTGTTTATGTCGGTGCTTTTAACGTGCCTGCAAGTTACGGCCGCGCTGTACGTACCCGAATACATCGGACGCGCCGTAGACCTCTTTACCGCGCCGCCCGTAAGCTTTGCGGAAGTCGCGCAAAACATTGCCGCTTTGGGCGGCCTAACGGCGGCCATCTTTTTTTGCCAGTGGCTGGCATCGGTTTTTTCGCAGCGCGTTTCGTTAAATACCGTGCGCAACGTGCGGATAGACGCGTTTAAAAACCTTAACCGCGTACCGCTTGCCTACATCGACGCACAATCGCACGGCGATATTATGAGCCGCATCGCCTTAGACGCAGACCAAGTTTCCGACGGACTTATTCAAGGCTTTACACAGCTTTTTACAGGCGTTATTACCGCTATTATGACGGTGGTGTTTATGCTGCGCATGAGCGTACCTATCGCACTGGTAGTTATGCTGATTACTCCCCTTTCCTTAGGCGCGGCGTGGATTTTGGCGCGGCGCACGGTTAAGCTGCACAAACGGCACAGCGACAAGTACGGCGAATTGTGCGGAACGTGCGAGGAGCTTTTGGGTAATCAAAAAATCGTTAAGGCTTTTTGCTACGAGGACTTTGCCGAAAAACGTTTTGACGTAATTAATCAAGACATTAAAAAGGTAGGCACTACGGCGATGTTTTTATCCAGTCTTTCGCACCCCGTTACGCGGTTTTTAAACAGCATCGTATACGCGGCAGTGGCTGTAATGGGCGCGTTTGCGGTAATTTCGGCCAATCAAGCGGTTGCACAAGGCAGTGTAGAAATTGCCGCGTTTACCATAGGCAGCCTTTCGGCATTTTTGGCATACGCGCACCAGTTCGCCAAGCCGTTTAACGAAATCACAGGAATCGCCGCCGAACTGCAAGCGTCTTTTGCTTCGGCGCGGCGCGTGTTTGCGGTAATAGACGAGCCGCCCGAGCCGAGTGATAAAGAGTTAGCCGAACTGCAAAACGTAAGCGGCGAGGTAACGGCAGAGCATGTCGCGTTTGCCTACCTTCCCGATAAACCGCTTATCAAGGATTTTAATTTATCGGTACAAGCGGGCAATAAAATTGCCATTGTAGGGCCTACGGGCTGCGGAAAAACCACGTTGGTCAATTTGCTTATGCGCTTTTACGATGTAGACAGCGGCGTTATTAAAACAGACGGCACAGACATCCGCACCGTAACGCGTTCTTCCTTGCGCTCTAATTACGGCATGGTGCTGCAAGATACATGGCTGTTCGGCGGCACCATTCACGACAACATCGCCTACGGCAAGGCGGACGCAACGCGCGAAGAGGTTATTGCGGCGGCGCGGCAGGCAAAATGCAACGGCTTTATTAAACGCTTAAAAGACGGCTACGACACGGTTATTTCGGGAGACGGCGCAAATTTAAGCGCGGGGCAAAAACAGCTTTTATGTATCGCGCGGATTATGCTTACGCGCCCGCCCATGCTGATTTTAGACGAGGCAACCAGTTCGATTGACACGCGCACCGAAAGGCGCATTCAAACGGCGTTTGCGCGCATCATGGAGGGGCGCACCACGTTTATTATCGCGCACCGCCTTTCCACCATTGTAGACGCCGACAAAATCTTAGTCATGAACGAAGGCGACGTAATAGAAAGCGGCACACACACCGAACTGCTAGCGCAAGGCGGCTTTTACAAAACCCTCTACGAAAGCGGCTTTGGTGAATAAGCGAATTGTCTTAAATTTGAGTGCAAGTTGTGCAACAGTTTATTTTTTTGCGCGTACCGCGTACCTAGATGTACGCAAGCGCGCAAAAAAATAAAGCGTAGCGCTTTTCAAGCCAAATTTAAGGCAATTCAAGACTGATTCATGCCTACTACGTCCTCATCCTCATCGGGATTATATATCATAGTATATTCGGCTAAATGTTCGTAGGGCTGATGCGCAGAGCACGTGTTGCACGCACCGCCGCAGCCCTCATGCTTTTTTATATCCTCTTGCTTTTTTGTATCCTCTTGCTTTTTTGTATCCTCTTGCGGAAATTGATTGCGCCGCGCCTCCACCTCATACGTATACTGCCCCGCCTCTAATTCGTCCGCGGCAAACTCATCCGTATCCTCATGCTTATACATAGACCATTTCCTCCTTAGCCTAGTGTACCGCAAATTATCTTTTTTATGCAGAAATTCCCCTCTTGTAGGCGCGACGCGGGCGGCCGCTAGCCGCAAAAACACACCGTGTTTTTAGCCAAAGCGGGGAGTGAGGAACGAACGACCCATGGCAGGCGTAGCCTGACGGGGTGGAAAGAAAGTCATTTGCTAAGTATAAAAAAAAGACGCATTTCGGTGCGTCTTTTTTTTAATGGAAATGTAGAATTCGGCTGTTAAATAGCGTGGTTATATACAGACATGGTTTTAGGTCCGCTTTTAAGATTATTCGCATATGTAACTAAACGTTTGCCTTGGTCAAGCCAACTTAAAGTAATATAAGCTGCAAAAACATTCTCTTGAATTTCAACATTTACAGAACTGCCAGGCGTAAGTTCAGTAGGGCAAACTACAACATGGCTAAGATTTTTCCAATCACGAGCATCGCCTTGAAAACACATTTTTGAGTTATACACAAACGTGATATTGCTAGTGTGGTTATTTTCAACCTTAATTGTCCATTTGATGCCCGATTTGCTTACAATCGAAATATCAAGAAAATAATAGGTCGCACGGGTTTGCACAGGATTTTCGGTTTCCACTGATGGCATACTTTCAAATTCACCATTGTGCGCACTTGCCGATTTGCCTGTGATGGCTGTTCCAACAAAAAATGCGGCGAACGCCAACACACATGCCAAAAGGCACAGAAAACTACTTTTCTTCAACTTTTGAATTTTCATAATTTTTCTCCTTTTATTTTAAGATATTTATATTATATCATAAAAATTTCTGCTTGTAAAGTAAATTTACAAATAAAGTAAAAAACATTTAAAAAAATACTAATTATGGTTTTATGATAAACATAGTTGACTTTTGTTATCTATTATGCAATACTGTTATTAACAAATTGCATGAGGTAAAGCCATTATGTTGCGTTGTACTAATTTAAGAAAAACGTATCAATCTAAAAAATGTGCGGCAGTAAAAGCATTACACAATGTTTCGATTGATTTTGGCAATAACGGTTTAATCTTTATTCTGGGGAAGAGCGGCAGCGGAAAATCAACACTTCTTAATTTACTCGGTGGAATAGATATGCCCGATGACGGCGAAATTATTATACAAGGCAACAAATCAAGTAAATTTTTTTCACCGTCAGATTTTGACAGCTATCGAAATACGCATGTGGGTTTTATTTTTCAAGAATACAATTTGATTCCGACTTATACCGTAGGCGATAATATCAAGCTTGCCTTAGAACTGCAAGGCAAACAGGTTGAAAAAAAGCAAATAGAAACCATTTTGCAACAATTCGAGTTGATAAACGAGCATGGTGAAACCTTGTATAATAAACTTGCAAGTGAATTGTCGGGCGGTCAAAAACAGCGTGTTGCTATTGCCCGTGCGTTAGTCAAAAACCCCGAAATCATCTTAGCCGACGAGCCAACAGGCGCACTTGACAGCGAAACAGGAACTGCAATTTATGATATTTTAAAGGTTTTATCTAAGGATAAGCTAATTATCGTAGTCACGCATGACTATGATAACGCTAAAAAGTACGCAGACCGCATGATCGAATTAAAAGACGGTGTAATTATCAACGATTCCTTACAGAGCAGTGCTTCCGCTAAGGTAAACGAAAATGCAGAAAAAAAGTATACCGAAAACGATTGCAAATTGGTTAAAAGCAAGCTTCCGTTTAAACGCAGTTTTTACATGGGCGCAAGCGGACTGAAAAATAAGAAAAGCCGATTGATAATTTCTATGTTATTATCCATTATAACCTTTATAATTTTTGGGTTTTCTATTACGGCAAGCGCAACCAATGAATTTACGGTGGAAATAAAAACCCTTTATGCAAACAATTATAGAATGGTTACGGTTAACAGTTCTAGTTTTGATGAGCAAAACAACCGAATCCCTTTTACAACTTTTCAAATGCAAGAGCTAACTAAATATAATAATGCGGTTATCCCGACATCTGTTTTTGTTTCATGGAGATACCAACTTGACTTGCAGTATCTTGCTAATTATGTGGGCGAAGATAATTTGGTTAGTCGAAACAACCCTTATTTAGGGCTTGGGTTGTATAGATTTGAGCATTTGGCAGAAATCGATTTCGATACGGGTACAACGGATTTAAACCTAAAAATAGACGATAGGTTCGTAGATAAAGGTTTGTGCAGATTACCGCAAGCATTTAACGAAATTGCAATCACCGATATTAGAGCCGATATGTTTATTAGATTTGGCTATAAATCAGAGGACGGCACAGTTATTGCAATTTCTACGCCCGATGACCTTATCGGAAAAACCATAGGCGAATTTACTATATCAGGCATTTATTCAACAGAACAAGATAAAGCGGCTTTTCAAGAATTTGACATAGATAATTACAATACGCACAACGACCTTTATAGCCAAAATTTATTTAACGGGGCGCGTGATTCGATTATTTCTTACGGATTTGTCCGCAAAGGTTTTCTCAACAATAAAGTCGGTCTTGAAGAAGTAGACAGAGTGCTAATTAAGTTAAGCGGAGATATAAACAAAGATAAAGCTTTATTTAATAAATTGAATTATAAAGAGGATACGCAAGTTTATTCGGTTTATCTAACCTCAGCATTTTCTGCATTTATGACCTCAGCGTCTTTTTTTAAAGACTATTTAATGCTTGCGGCTATAATTGTTGCCGTTATATTTTTTATTTTTTCCGCATTGCTGGCAATGAACTTTTTATCGGTCAGCATTGATTTTAAGAAAAACGATATTGGAATATTGCGGGCATTAGGTGCACGGCGCAAAGACATCCTTGCGATTTTTTTAACACAAAGTTTAATAATCTCCTGTATAGAATTTATTGTTTCGCTGATTGCAGTAACTGTTTTATGTGTTATACTCAATAGCATATATTTTATTTCTATATTTAATATAGGCATTTTGCAGGTTGCATTGTTGTTTTTGCTATGCTTTGGTGTAGCAGTACTGGCAACCGTATTGCCGATAATTAAAATAACAAATAAAAAACCAATCGAAATAATAAACAATAAATAAAAAAATACATTTAATTTATCTATGCCGCCGCTACGATATTTTACGCCCTGTAAGAGATTATGCGCGCAAGCTAACCCCCAACTTGTAAAAAAACTTAAAAAAATTTTAAAAAAGTGTCGAAAAATAGTTGACACGGCGCGGCAAACTTTTATATACTAGCAATATGGATAACGTAGTTTTTGTCGGAATTTATTATGCTTACACGCAGTATTGTGTGTAGGTTTTTAAGTTTAGTCTAAACCGATAGCAACGACTGCCGCGCAACAAAAGAGAGTGTCGGCAGTTTTTTTATAGCCCCTCCTCCCCGTCAAAAAATAACGTATCCATAAAAAATTTAACCAACAAAAATAAAAAATAAAAGGAAAAAACAAAAATGGAAAGCATCAAATTATCTACCGGCGAAGAATTTCCGCTGGAAATGCACAAGGTACGCATCGTACAAAAAATCGAGTTAAAGCCGATTGACCGCCGCTTTGCGGCTATGCAAGAAGCAGGAAACAACACCTTTTTATTAAGAAACCGCGACATCTTTTTAGATATGCTTAGCGACAGCGGCGTAAACGCCATGAGCGACCGTCAGATGGCCGCTATGATGGTAGCGGACGACAGCTACGCGGGCGGCGAAAGCTTTTTCCGCTTAGAATCGGTATTGCAACGCGTGTTTAAAATGAAATACTTTCTGCCCGCCCATCAAGGCCGCGCCTGCGAACATTTACTTTCACGCGTGCTAGTAAAGCCTGGCAGCATAGTGCCTATGAACGTGCATTTTACCACCACCAAAGCGCACATCGGTCTGCAAGGCGGTACGGTGTTAGAAATTCCTGCCGATGAGGCGTTTAACATCGCATCCAAAGAGCCGTTTAAGGGCAATATTGATATCGACAAATTAAAAAAGGCGTTTGCCGAACACGGCAAAAACATTCCGTTTGTGCGGATTGAGGCGGGCGGCAACCTACTAGGCGGACAACCCGTTTCGTTAGCCAACATCAAAGAAACTTCCGCACTGTGCAAAAAGAACGGCGTTCCCCTTATGATAGACGCAAGCCTTTTGCAAGATAACCTATACTTTATTAAGGTGCGCGAGGCGGCATGTAAAGATAAAACCGTTTTAGAAATTTGCAACGAGGTTGCCGCCTGTGCGGACATCATCTACTTTTCGGCGCGCAAATTAGGTTCGGCGCGCGGCGGCGGCATCTGCTTAAACAACGACGCCTTATACGAACAATTAAAGCCGTTGGTGCCGCTGTTTGAGGGCTTTTTAACCTACGGCGGCATGAGCGTAAAGGAAATTGAAGCTATTGCCGTAGGCATAGAAGAAAGCATGGATATGGATATGATTTCGCAAGGCCCTAGCTTTATCCGCTTTATGGTGGACGAACTGGTTAAAGCGGGCGTTCCTGTGGTTACGCCTGCGGGCGGGCTGGGCTGTCATTTAGATGCGAAAGCCTTTTTGCCGCACGTAAAGCAAGCAGAATTTCAAGCGGCAAGCTTAGCGGCGGCGTTGTTTATTATATCGGGCGTGCGCGGCATGGAGCGCGGCACGGTAAGCGAAGAACGCAACCCCGACGGAAGCGAACATTTTTCGGCGATTGAGTTGGTGCGTCTTGCACTGCCCCGCCGCGTATTTACGATGAGTCAGGTTAAGTTTGTAACCGACCGCGTAATTTGGCTGTTTAAAAACAAGGATTTAGTAGGCGGCTTAAAATGGCGCAAAGAACCCAACATTTTAAGGTTTTTCTTTGGCGAATTAGATGCCGTAGGCGGCTGGCAAGAAAAACTGGTAAAGAAGTTTAAGCAAGACTTCGGCACAGGCTTGTAAGATAAATTTGTAAAGCACTTAAAGCATGTATTATATTGCTTTAAGTGCTTTACAAAATTTATAACATCTTTTATTATTATAGGATGGAAAGGGAAGAAAAAAAATTAAAAATCACCGTTGCGGCAGGCGATATTTTTACACTGGTGTGTACGCTGGCGTTTTTGGCGTATTTAATTATATTAAATGAGGCCGACAGCGGAAAAAGATGGTATCATTTTTCTATGCTTGCCCTAACGCTTGCGTTTGCCGTTTTTTTAGTTGTTAAGCTTTTTATTATAAATCCCCTATTAAAGCCCGATTCTAAGGTAAGCAAACGTATAAAGGTTGCCTACCGCTTTGTCAAACTATTGCTAAAACTTTTAATGCTTACAGCCATTATGGTGGGCGTAGTTAAAATTGTACACTTTGAAGAAGACGGTATGCTAATTTTATTTAGCACCGTCGTATCAAATTTAGCATTTTTTGTATTGTTAGTTTGGGATATTATTTGGCTTGCACACCTTAGAAAGAAAAAGAAACTACGAGAAGCCGATAAAAAATAAACTACTAGGTTTTATCGCGGATTTTTAAGTGAACGGGGGTTGTCTTAAATTTGAGGCAAATCGCACCAAATTTAAGACAACCCCGCGCCGCAATTAGCACAAAATTTCATGTCTGGCGTAACGGCCGCGTTGCAAAATTTACATAAAGCGGGAGGTTGGGTAAACGGTGTCGGCTGTTGTGTCGGCTGCGGTTGAGGTTGCGACGTTTCTTGTGCTTGCAGCGGCGCAAAAGGGTGTGCTTGCGGAGGAGGGTTTTGCGGTTGTGTAAACGCTTGCGCTTGCATAGCCGCATTTTGCATAGCCGCGCTTTGTGCTGCAGACGCAGCGGCGGCGGCGGCAAGCAAGTCTTTCTTTTGTATTAAAATTACCGACTTTTTGCCCGCAAAGCGAATCGGAAACGTGCGCATGGATTGAAACGCGTCCGCCTCATCTTGACGGTACGAAGAACCCGTTTTGCCCTCGTGGTATTCGCCGAACTCGTCCGTATAGGTATAATGGATTTTATAGCGCGGCGCATTGTTGATATACATGCCAACGCTGGAACTTAAAAAAGTAGCCGTTCCATCTTTTCCGCCTTTTTTAATAGAGGATGCCTCTTTGCTAAATTTAATCACCAAAACCGCGCCCACAATTAAGCCTAGCGCGGCCGCTACAAAAGCGGCAATAAGTATCCAACCTAGCCAACTCATAATGCTTGCCTTATACGGCATTACAACGGCGCGGTCTCCTATGTATTTTATCGGCACTGTCTCGCCTAACGAACTCAATTCAGAGTAGGTATACACATCTGCGGTTCTGCCGTTGTGCTTTTGCCCCGTTTCGGCGTTTACAAACGTAAATTCTATGCGGTAGCGCGGTTCGTCGTTAACTTCGGTATTGCTTCTAATCGCGGTAACCGTGCCTACTCCGGGAACGCCGTTTTTCGCAATATGCGCCCTTTCTTGATTAGGGACAATCCCGAAGAAATACACGGCCGCCGACGCACCCGCAAAGCAAAGCGCTAAAAATATAAAAAGTATTGCTTTTTTCATAGTTTTATCTCCTCTTAGATATTGGGTTTTTACTGACGACTGACAATTGACAACTGACGAATTTCGGCTAAAATAATTAATAAAACAAATAGCAATAATTCGTCAATTGTAAATTGTAAGTTGTCAGTTTTAAAAACTTCCGTTGTCGGGGCTGCCGCCCGTCAACGATTTGATTTCGCCTAGCGTTTCGTACAATTTACTGGTGTTAAGACGGATGACCACGTTAGGTACTTCAACCTCTAATGTTTCGCCTGCGTCGTGGGCAACCTTATTGCTGTCAAAAAAGTTTATGGTAAAGGGCATAATGGTGTTTAATGAGTCAAACAGCACAATGCGGATACGGTCGTATTCAATTGTTTCGCCTTGAACAGTAATTGTTTTGCGCGGCTGGTCGCGGTGGTCGCGGTAAATAAAATCCAGCGCGTAGTAGCCGCCGCCTGTTTCGGGGGGGTCTAATAATTCTTTGGCGTTTTGCATAACGCGCTCGGTGCGCTTTTCGGTTTTAAAAACGTCTTCGCCGTGCCGATTTTTTCTGGGCGTATCGTCGTCGTTGTATTGACGCACGTTTTCGGATATCCTTTCGGTTTCAAAGCGTAAGCTGGTAATGTAGCTAAACTCAAACGCGGCGCGCAATAATGAATAGCCCGTACTTGCCAAACCCTCGTTAAAAAGTTCTTCGCGCTTTAAATCGGCTTCGGTCATATCGGATGCGGTTGCTTTATTTTTAACCGTTACCGCAAAGCCCGATTGGTCGTAAATATTAACGTGCAGATAATCCGAAAACTCCTCCGCGCCTAAGCCCTTGTAGGGTATACAACCCAAAACGATAAATACGGCTGCGGTTGCTAAAAGCCCTGCCAGTACAACTGCCATCCATTTTTTAAATACGAATTTCTTTTGGGGTTTTTCGATTTTCTCGGCTGAAAGTGCCATTTTTCTTAACCTCTGTGTTTTGAATTTTTTTATGCGGGTGCAACGGAAGGCTCGCCGCTCGTGTTTACATTTTCGTACTTTTTAGAAAGCCTTTTGTTCAGCGCGTCCTTTACCGCCTCAGCCGACGCGCCGTCCATAATCATATCTACCTCTTCGGTGTAAATGGTTTCGCATTCTAACAATACGCGCGCCATAACGTCCATTTCCTTGCGGTGCTTAGTTAGAATTTCTAACGCGCGTTTGTGCGCATCGTCTACGATGCGGTTTACCTCACGGTCTATCTCGGCGGCAGTAGCCTCGGAGTAGTTGTGCGTGGACTGATAATCTCTGCCCAAAAATACTTCTTGGTTAGAACCGTAAAATACCTTGCCTAAGTTTTTATTGCCGCTCATGCCCCATTCCATAACCATTTTGCGCGCAACTTCGGTAGCCATTTTAAAATCACCCACCGCGCCGGTGGTAACGTCTTGAATAACCAACTCCTCAGCCGCTCTGCCGCCCATAATTCTTGCTAGGTGGTCGTTAAGCTTATTAAGCGATTCGTAGCGGTTGTCGTCTTCGGGGCGCGACATGGTATAGCCGCCCGCACTGCCGCGCGGAATAATGCTAACCTCATGCACGGGGCCGCAATGCTTGCAAATTTTGCCGACAACCGCATGGCCTACCTCGTGGTACGCCGTAATGCGCTTATCCACTTCGGTAACTAAGCGGGATTTCTTTTGCGGCCCTAGCAATACCTTGTTGATGCCCTCGTTGATGTCGTTCATATTGATTAACGTGCGGTTGTCGCGCGCGCATAAAATAGCCGCCTCGTTTAACAGATTTTCGATATCCGCGCCCGAAAAGCCGCTGGTGATACGCGCCAGCACTTGAAAATCTACGTCGTTTGCCATAGGCTTGTTGCGCGCATGAACCTTGAAAATCGCCTCTCTGCCGCGCACATCGGGAATATGCACATAAATCTGGCGGTCAAATCTGCCTGGACGCATGAGCGCGGGGTCTAAAATATCGGCGCGGTTGGTTGCCGCCATTACGATAATACCCTCGTTGGTTTCAAAGCCGTCCATTTGCACCAACAGCTGATTTAAGGTTTGTTCGCGCTCGTCGTGCCCGCCGCCTAAGCCCGCGCCGCGCTGACGCCCTACCGCGTCGATTTCGTCTATAAATACAATGCACGGCATGTTCTTTTTGGCTTGGTCAAATAAATCGCGCACGCGGGACGCGCCTACGCCTACAAACATTTCTACAAAGTCCGAACCCGATATAGAGAAAAACGGTACGTTCGCCTCGCCTGCAACGGCTTTGGCAAACAAGGTTTTGCCCGTTCCGGGAGGGCCTACCAACAATACTCCGCGCGGAATACGCGCGCCTACTTTGGTAAATTTGGCAGGCGCCTTTAAAAACTCTACCACCTCTTGCAGTTCTACCTTTTCTTCCTCTGCGCCGGCAACGTCGTTAAAGCGCACCTTGCTGGTTTGCTGTGTGCCTGCCTTGCTTTTGCCGAAGTTCATGGTTTGCTTGTTTTGCCCGCTTATCGAACGGAACAAAAACACCGCCATAATAACAATTAAAATTACTACGCCGATAGGATACAAAATACTCCAAATGCTGGTGGCATGACGGTCGTTAAAGCGCATGTCTATCATAGCTTCTTTAAGCTGTTTAATTTCGTCCTCGCTTAAATCGGCGTCCGCGTCGTTAAGCACAGCCACAATATCTTGGTTGTGACTAAAAATATATTCCTCAATGTAATACCTGCCGTATAAAAACGCATCGTATTGGTCGTCTTTAATAGGCTCTTCGCGGGTACGGAAACGCACCTCGATGCGGTCGTTAATTACATTAACTCTTTCGACGTTGTTTTCGCTAACCTCTACCATTAGCTTATTCACCCCGATTTCCTCCGGGCGGTAAAGCGTTGTATAATAGATAATGCCGATAGCAATTAGCGCAAGTAATACCGCGCCTACGAAAATTAAGCCTTTTGTTGTGTTAGATTTCAAAAAAACTACCTCCGGATTTTACCGATACTCCGTTAGTATATCACATCCCCTTGCAAATAATCAAGCAAATGAAACAGAAACTTTAATATTTCTACCTAATTATTTCTACGCAAAAAGTTCTATTCGCTAAAGATGTAGTTGTACGGTAAAGACAGAACCCTCTCCCAGTACGCTGTTTACTTCTATTTTGCCGCCTAAGGTTTCTACAATGGATTTGGCTATGGTGAGGCCTAAGCCTGTGCCGCCCGATTCTCTGCCGCGCACCTTATCGCAGCGGTAAAAGCGGTCGAATATGTGCGGAATGTCGGCCTCTGAAATGCCTGCGCCGTTATCGGTTACGGAGATGGTAAACGTTTCGTCTTGCAAAACGCTTTTAACCTGCACGGTGCTTTCGACAGGCGAATATTTGAGGGCGTTGTTTATTAAAATGCGTACCAACTCGATAAGTAAATTTTTATCGGTTTCCAGCGTTGCCCGCTCGCCGCCCTCGTATTCGATATGCCGCCCTTCCGTTAAAACGTAGCCCTCTACCGTTTCGCGCAAAACCTCGTCGGCGCAAAAAGAGGTTACATTCATGCTAATCGCGCCGATACGCGCCAACAGCAGCAGCTGTTCTACCATGCGCCGCATATTTTCGGCCTCGCGGTGAATTGCCTCGATTGCCTCGCCTAAGATGTTTTCGTCTTTCGCGCCCCATCGTTTTAGCAGGTTTACGTAGCCGCTGATTACCGCAAGAGGGGTTTTTAGCTCGTGGCTGGCGTCCGCTACAAAATTTTCTTGACGGCGGAAAGTTTCTTCTATGTTATCTAGCATGCCGTTGATGCGGTTGGTTAGCTCCATAAGCTCGTCTTGCGTGTCTACGGCCTCTAAACGCTTAGATAAATCCTCTGCTGTAATGTCGTCTATGCCTTTGGTGATGCGGCGGATAGGGTTTAAGATTAAACTGGAAATTACGCCCGTCAGCGCGGTAAAAGTGATGATAGACGCCGAAACGATGATTGCACTGGTGGATATCAGGCGCGACATGTATTCGGCGGAATCTCCCGCTAAATGATTGGCTACCGAATACACGATAAAAATCGTAAAGCCTACTAAGATTGCCGAAAAGAATACCGAAAAAATTAGCAGCATTTTAACCGTAAGCGGCACGCGGATTTTTTTAAGCAGGCGGAACGGCGCGGTAAACGGCCATAAAAGTGCTTTAAAAAATCGGCGTGCGCCGCGTTTTTTTGCGTTTGCCTCCCGCTGCTTTTTTTCCGCTTTTAACTCGCGCAGAGTTTCCTCTACTGCCTCTTTTTTTTCGGGCTGCGGAACGGTTGAATTGGATAAATTAGTTTCTTGCATCGTAACGGTTTTATTGTACCATATAAAAGCGGCGTCTGTCAAGAAAGACAAACTTACAATTTACGCGCTTACGCGGCAAATTTGGGTAGCACAGAACAGTTGACAAATTATTTAAAAGGTTGTATCTTTTTATAGATGCTTTAAAAAAATAAAATGCTTTCGTGTGTTTCGTGCGAAAAAGGTAACCGTAATGAAAAAAATTGTACTTGTTGTAATTAGCGTAATGTTAGCTCTGGCGGCCTCTGGCTGCGGAGGCGGCGCGGCGGCTGAACCGTTTGACCGCGAAAAACCTTGGGGTACGCCTAGTAACGCGTATGAAAGAAAAGAATACACCGTAGAAGTTTTTCAACAAGTAAAAGCGGAGGACGGCAGTTATAAAAACGCGGACGAACCTTTGGCGTCGGGACAAATGACGCATATTTTATCTACCTCTGGCGCGGCAGGTGCTAACCGCGCCGCCGTAAGCACCGATTTTTCAATCAGCTGGCAAGATACCGAAGGCGCGGGCGTAAACAGAGGAAAGTCTGACACCATTATCAGCAGTGTATTATTTAATACGGGCAATCTTGCGCCTGTATCGTCCGAAAAAACGGTTAATTTGGCCTCGCGCACCGTAAACGGCGCGGCGCGCAACGACAGCTATTTTGCTGCCGCAAATTATTCCACGCACAAATCCACCGTGCGTTTCGGCAAAGAAAACGAAAGCGCGGAGGGCTATTTAGCCGAACGTGAATTCTCGATTGAGGGCGGCTTGTTTGATAACGAACAGCTGTGGTATGTTTTGCGTGCGTTTAGAAACATGCAGTTGGGCGCGCAGATGTCTTTTTCGCTAAACAATCCCGTAAATCAATACGCTCAATGGGCGGCGGGCGAAAAATACGGCGCGCTGCCGATGGTGGCGGCGGTTGCCACTGCGCATGAAAAAATTAAGCTGGGCGCGTTTATAGACGAATATTTGCCCGAACCCGAAGAAGATGACGTTGAAACCGAAGACGACGGCGAAGAAGTAGAGGCCGCTGACCCTCGTGAAATACTGTGTTTAGTGGTGGGGCTTTCGATTCAAGCGGAACAATCAGGTCCGCCGCACGTGTTTTACATTACAGACCCTTCCGTTCAATTCAACCGCAGCTACAACACCTCTAAGCTGATAGTTAAGTACGAATATATTGTTTATGATAGCAACCGAAACCCCGAATTGCGTTATGTGTATACCCTTTCGGATTACTCTACCCGCAGAGGCGCGTAGATTAGACTGGAAATGATTTAATCGCCTGAATTATACAAAATCATCGCCGCGCTGTTATTCCGCCAAAGGTAGCCGTCGAATGCGTTGTCGGCGTCGCCTTGACTTGCGTGTCCTAACACCGATATGGTTTGGGTTGCAAGCCATCCGAAAAACGCCTCATACCCGATAGCGGTTACGCTATCGGGTATTTCTAAAAATGCTATTTTAGTACAGCCGAAAAACGCGCCTGCGCCGATAGCGGTTACACTAGTCGGAATTTCTATGTTGGTAAGCCCCGAATCCCGAAACGCGTTATTGCCTATGGAAACAATTACTCCGCCAAAGGAAACAGCGGTTAATCTTTCGCAGCCTTGGAAAACGCCGCTTCCTATTTGGGTTATTCCGATGGGAAGTTCTATTTGGGTTAACCCTGAGTTTCTAAACGCGCTGTTGCCGAGTGTTTGCAGCTGACTGTTTGCCGCAAAGGTTACTCCGGTTAAATTAGTACAGCTGAAAAACGCACTGTTGCCTATATCGGTTACACTGGACGGAATGTGCAGGCTAGCCGTGCCCGTAACGCCGCGAAACGCGCTATGCCCGATAGTTTGCAGTTGGCTGTTTGCCGCAAAGGAAATGTTAAGGCCTGCACAGCCGAAAAACGCGTTGTTTCCTATGGCGGTTACAGAGGGCGGAATTTGTACTGCGCCCGCAAGACTGCTACTGTTTCTAAACGCGCTGTTGCCTATGGTTTTTAAAAGACTGCCGCTTTGAAAAGTAAGGCTGCCTAAATTTATGCAGTCCGCAAACGCTTGGCGGCCGATACTAACCACGCTTGCGGGAACAGAAACGTCGAATATGCCCGACAATAAAAACGCGCCCTCGCCGATGGTTTCTAAACGGCTGTTTTGGGCAATCGTCAGCGATATCAAATACGCGCAGCTGCTAAACGCGCCCTCTCCGATAGATTGCACATTTGCCGAAATAAATACGCTGGAAATTCCCGTATTAAAAAACGTCCATTCCTCTATTTCGGTTACGGGCAATCCGTTGTAATTAAACGGAATAAACACATCGCCGTATTCGACCGTGCCTTTTGCTACGCTGTATTCGGTGCCGTTTTTAATCGCCGTATAGCTTAATCCTTCCGTGCCGTAGGCGTGGCCTGCAAAGCGCGTTTCTATTGCACCGCAGTTTGCGCACGTTCTGCTTTCGGCCGCATTTATGTTAGGTCCGGCAGGAACTGTAAGCGTCCAAGCGCCCCACTCGTGTTCGCATTCGGGCAAAACGGCGTCTGTAAACCGCGCGGTTAGGGTAATGCTTCTTTCTACCGTTAAAAGTAACGGGTTTACGGTGCTGAATTCGGTTTCGCCCTCGTACCATGCTTCAAATTCTGAATATGCAGGAATTTGCGCGGCTAGGGTAACTTGTGTACCTTGTTCAAACAAGCCGCCTAATTGACCGTTTACCGTACCGTGTTCTACAATAACCGAAAATCGGATAATCGGATTTTCATCTTCGTCTTCGCCCTCGCCGCCGGGGTAGAAGCGCACGGTACACGCGGCAAACGCAAGCATGCACGCAAAAATAAGTAACAGCGCGTATAAAGCTTTTAAGAACTTCTTTTTCACATCATCACCTCTTGTTTGCGACTTTTGCAACCTCTATACTGCTATTATATCCCCTTTTAATAAAAATGTCAAGTTTCTTTTTATAGTCTGTTTAGGGTGGAGGTAAGGCGGGAGAGGCAGTTTTGTTTGCCTAGTAGGTTGGCGATTTCGGCTGCGCCGCCGGGGGTAATTTGCGCGCCCGTTATGGCGATACGGTAGATTAGCAGTACCGCGCCTTTTTTAAGGCCTTTTTGTACGCTGAAATCCGCAAGCGCGTTTGAGAGGTTATCAAAGCTTGTTTGGGTAAGAGCGATGAGTTCGGGCAATAGGGCTTTGGCGGCGGCCTTATCGGTTTTCCATTTTTCGCTGATAAATAAATCGGTATTAAAATTGTCAAAGCCGCTTAAAAACCCGGTAAGCTTGTGAACATCGCTTAAAACCTCGCAGCGGGCGTGCAGCAGTTCTGCCGCGTACTGCAAATCGTAGCCTGCTAAGTGCGGCGTTTGCTGTAAAAACGGCAGCGCGCGGCGGTAAAATTCGCTTGAACTTAATTCGCGGATATATTGCGCGTTAAGCCAACGCATTTTATCTTCGTCGAAAATCGAACAGGATTTACTAAGCCCGTCTGTGGAGAACGCTTGAATCATTTCGGCTAAGCTTAGTTTTTCGCGGTGGTCTTTGGGGCACCACCCTAGCAGCGCGATGTAGTTGACAATCGCCTCGCCTAAGTAGCCTTTTTGAATAAAATCCTCGTAGGAGGCGTCGCCGTGCCGCTTAGACAGCTTGTTTTGCGCGTCGCGCATAATCGGTTGCAAATGAATATAGTGCGGGATTTTCCACCCTAAGCCTTGATAAATCAGATTATACAGCGCGGTTTGGTCTAGATATTCTACGCCGCGTATTACGTAATTTATGTTCATTAAATAATCGTCTATTACGTTGGCGAAGTTGTAGGTAGGCATGCCGTCCGATTTAATTAAAACGCCGTCTGATAAATCCTTATATTCTACCTTAATTTCGCCGAACACCGTATCGGTGTATACGCCCGCGCCCGTAAGGGGGACGTTTTGCCGAATCACGTACGGCTCGCCCGCCGCGACGCGCCGCGCAGCCTCCTTTTGCGAAAGCTTAGCGCAGTGTTTATTATACTTTACGGGCGAAGTTTTGTCGCGCTGCGTATTGCCGCAAAAGCAGTAATACGCGCCGCCGTTAGCTATAAGCTGTTTTGCGTAAGTTAGATACAAATCCTTGCGCTGGCTTTGAATGTACGGCCCGAATTCGCCGCCTACATCGGGGCCCTCGTCGTATACAAGCCCTGCGTCTTTTAAGGTGCGGTAAATAATTTTCTTTGCGCCCTCAACCTCGCGGTTTACGTCGGTATCCTCGATACGCAAAATAAATTTTCCGCCGTTTGCTTTTGCAAACAAATACGCATACAGTGCGGTACGCAGACCGCCTATGTGCAGGTATCCCGTCGGCGACGGTGCAAAGCGTGTTCTTACCATATTGAATTAGCCTCCCTTTTGTGCGCATAATTTTAATTGACGGCGGCGACAAAATAACGTATGATTTAGTAATGGAGAATGGAAAATGGAGAATGGAGAATGGAGGTTTGCGGGGGTGAGGGCAAAAATGCGGTTCAGCCGCGCAACAGTTGACTTTTTTGCGCGTGCCGCGTACCTTGATGTACGCAAACGTGCAAAAAAGGCAAGCGTAGCGCGGATCAACCGTATTTTTGCCCTCACCCCCAGTATACACAAAATACGCGCCCAAAGCAAGAGGTTTTTATGCAGAAAATAGTAGACGATTTAGCTGAATTTATACAGATTGAAAGTGTGGAAAACGCGCCTTTACCAAACGCGCCGTTCGGGGCGGACTGCCGCGCCGCGCTGGATTTATTTTTGGATAAGGCGAACGCATACGGCTTAACGGCTGCGGATATAGACGGCTATTGCGGTTTTGCCGAATACGGCCAAGCTGAGGAAATGAACGCCGTATTATGCCATTTAGACGTAGTTCCCGCCCCGCAAAAAGCGTGGAGTGTTCCGCCGTTTGCATTAACCCAAAAGGACGGCTTTTTATGGGGGCGCGGCGTAGTAGACAACAAAGGCCCGTTGACGGTGCTGCTGCATGTATTAAAAAAATTGCGCGATGAGGGTACAGTTTTAAAGCGGCGCATCCGCCTTATAGCAGGCTGTAACGAAGAAACGGGGGGCGCGTGCATGGCGCACTATGTTAAAACTCAAAAGCTTCCTGTATACGGCTTTACGCCCGATGCGGAGTTTCCTGTAATATACAGCGAAAAAGGCATTTTGCAGGTGCGTCTGAAAATAGCGGCGGACGAAACTTTTGTTAAAGAGGTTGCTGACTTGCATTTTGGCGAAAGCGCAAACGTAATACCCGATTATGCGCGCGCAATGCTTGCTAACGGCGAAATTTTAAGATTTTTCGGCACGGCGGGGCACGCGATGTCGCCCGAAAACACCGATAATGCGGCATGGAAATTGTTTAAACGGTTAAGCCCGTTTGCCCCGTGCAAAAAAATCTACGGTGCGCTGTGCAGAAAGGACGCGGCAAAAGTGTTGGGTATAGCCTGCGCAGACGAAAAATCGGGCGCGCTTTCCGTAGCACTTACTAAGGGAGAATTTTCTGACGGCGCGTTATACTTAACGCTAGATTTGCGTTTGCCGCTATGCACCGATAAAACCTGGATTTTGGACGCATTACGTAAAAAGCTTAATGCAGATGTTGAGGTGCTGTATTACGCACCCAACTTGTATATAGACCCTGCTAGTAAGCTGATTACCGCGCTGTCGGGCGTGTATAACACGGCGGTTAAAAAAGAATTGCCGCCCGTACAAACAGGCGGCGGAACATATGCGCGGCATTTGCCCAACACGGCGGCGTTCGGTCCGCTACATCCTGATACCGCCGCAAATATTCATAACGCGGATGAACGCATGCGTACAGTTGATTTTGAAAAGCTGTTTGACATCTACTACGCCGCCGTATTAGCGTTGGATAAACTATAAACGGCAGGCGGAAAAACTTCCGCGCCGCCGTTCAAAGGGAGCTTTGCCGCTTTTAATGTGTGCAATAATTGCGGCAAAGAGGAGAAATGAACCGCCAACCAACCGCTTCAAGTGTTAGGCTTTTCGAAAGCACGCCTAGACGAACAAAAATAATTTTTGCTATACGCTTGACTAATGCGCATTATGCGTATATAATATAAGTATGACGTTTAGAGAGTTGGAAAAGCTTATCCTGCAAGACGGGTGGGTATTAAAAGAGATTAAGGGTTCTCATTGTCAATATATCCATTCGACAAAAACAGGTAAGGTAACTATTCCTAAATCTAAGGGCGACATTAAGCCAGGAACGTTAAACAGCATTCTAAAACAAGCGGGCTTAAAGTGAGGTGTGGTTATGAGATATATTTATCCGGCATTTTTTTACGAAGAAACAGAGGGCGGTTATTCGGTGCTATTCCCCGATTTTCCGTGCGGAACTTGCGGAGAAACTTTGCAAGAGGCGCATTATATGGCTGTTGATTTTTTGCATTGTGTGATAACCTACGCCCTATCCAACGGCGAAAAACTTCCCGCGCCGTCTGATATTAAAAGCATAACGCCGATACAGCAATCCGAAGAATGGACTTATAAAAACGTGTTTTCTACGTTGGTTGCGGTAGATACGGAAGAGTATCAAAAGCTTTTGGACGCAAAGCAAAAGGCTGTGCGCAAAAATGTTACCATTCCGCTTTGGTTGAGTGAACTTGCCGAAAAGCAGCATATCAATTTTAGTTCGGTTTTACAAGACGCGTTAAAGCAAAGGCTTGACTTGCAATAATTTTTTCTGATAAGGGTATACTAGCTTTATGGTACATGAAATTACGGATCATACGTTTGAAAAAGAGGTTATGCAGGAAAACCACCAAACGGTTTTGGCAGTTTTTAGCGCGCCGTGGTGCGGCCCTTGCCGTGCGCAAGCACCGATTTTAGAACAATTTGCCGCCGAAAACGCGGATATTAAGGTATGTAAAATTAACACCGATTTAAGCGAAGCGGCGGCGGTTACGTTTGCTGTGCGCGGCGTACCCGCGCTGTTTACGGTTAAAAACGGACAAGTAGTTAATAAGGCGGCGGGCGTGCAAAGCTTAGACGCGCTTAAAAAAATGACGGATTTGTAATGGGGAATTTTGGTTGGGGTTCTTTTTTTTGTCCCGTCTGAATGGGGGGATAGGCTTTTCTTTCCACCCCGTCAACTTCGTTGCCACCCCTCAAAGAGGGGAATTTTTTAACGGTTAATTTCCTTAATATTTCACGGAGGGGAATTTTTTAACGGCTATACTTTAACAACAAAGAATGAGGCTAATTAAATAACCGCAGAAAAATTCCCCTCTTGAGGGGTGGACGCGTTAGCGGACGGGGTGGAAAGAAACGTTTGTCCTACTTTATGTGGTGGTTGAATATACATAATACGGCAATGAATAAAATTTGGCCGATAATTTTAATTGCGGGCTTAACTACCCTTTTGTTTATTCAGCCTAGCGCGGCGTTGGACGCGATGGTTAAGGGCAGCCACGACGCGGTTGCGCTGTGTATCCGTTTGGCTGCGCTGTACGCGCTTTGGATGGGCTTTTTATCGCTGTTGGAAAAAACGGGAATCGCGGCAAAGCTTGCCAAAGTGTTAAAGCCGCTGGTGCGCTTTTTGTTTCCTTCTGCAAGTGAGGACAGCAATAAATTTATCACCATGAATATGAGTGCAAATATGTTAGGCTTAGGCAACGCCGCCACGCCTATGGCGATTAAGGCGGTTAAAAGCATGGACGATAAATCGGGGCGCGCTACTATCAATATGATAATGTTGGTGGTTATATCGTCTACCAGTTTGCAATTTTTGCCTAGTACCGTAATCGGCTTGCGCGCTACGCACGGGTCGCAAAACCCCGCCGATTTTATGGGCGCGGGCATTATTGCAACGGTTGTTTCTACGATTGTGGGGGTTGCGTTGGTTAAAATATACGCCTTTTTCCGTAAAAAGCGCGAAAAGAAAAACGCCGCTAAAAATGCTAAGCTGCCGCTGCAAAGAACCTAAAAACAAACATAATGACAGTAATCTCCTCGTACATAATTCCCGTAATATTTTTAACCGTGCTAATCGCATCGATGGTTAAAAAAAAGAACGCGTACAACGCCTTTATAGACGGTTCGCGTTCGGCTATTGATTTAATTGTGGGCGCGTTTCCGTACCTAATTACCATTATGCTGGCGGTGGAGGTTTTTAGAAGGAGCGGCGCGGCAGGCGTAGTGGCAGATTTTATCTCGCCCGCGATGCGCATTTTCGGCATACCCAAAGAGTTGGCCGAACTTATGCTGATACGTCCGCTTTCGGGCGCAGGCGCGCTGGGCGTGTTAGAAAACATCTACGCAACTTACGGCGCGGATACCTACATCGGGCGCAGCGCGTCGGTGGTGTACGGTTCCAGCGAAACGGTGTTTTACATTTCTACCATTTATTTTTCGCAAACCAACATTAAAAAACTAGGCCCTGCTATTCCGTTTGCCCTACTGTCTACTTTTATCGGGTGTGTGGTAGGCTGTTTTTGCTTGCGCTTTTTTTAAACGCGTTTCAAATTAAAAACCGCTATATAATTTTAATAGTTTGAATTTCAATCGCGTCTACGGGGACGTCGTCGTAATGCTGCCACCGCTTGGTGGGGACGCGGCTGATTTGTTCGGCTACGGCTATGCTTTGCGCATCGGACGCTTTTCCGAAAGCCGCGTATTCGCCGTCTAGGTACGGAACAGCGGCTACGCAGATAAAAAATTGGCTGGTTGCGCTGTCTTTAACAGAGGTGCGCGCCATAGAAATAACGCCTTTTTCGTGGCGCAAGGGGTTTTGTACGCCGTTAGAGAGAAATTCGCCTTTTATGCTTTTGGCGGATTTTTTTTCGGCAAGCTTTCCGCCCTTTGCCAAAAAGCCGCCGCCCTGCACCATAAAGTTGGGGATTACGCGGTGAAAGCATAGGCCGTCGTAAAAGCCTTCTTTGGCTAAGGACACAAAGTTTTCAACCGATAAGGGCGCGATATCGGGGTAGAGGTCTACCGACATTCGGCGGCCGTCGGTTAAGATGATTTCTGCTTTAAGGGTGTTTTGCATGGTTTTTCTTTCTCCTAAAAATTTTTTATCTTTTGGTAACAGTATACCAAAAGTTCGGCGCGTTTGTAAAGCTGTTTAACTAAACAAAAATTTTAATTGAATTATAATGCTTTTTTTTTGGACTTTTAATAATAGTTGTGCTATGATATTATTATATATAACCATGCTTGGACGCAAGCAGAGGAAGGTGCAAATGGTTGTTGCAAGAAGAGGTATAGGCGTTGTTATCGGCATTATAGGAGAAATCCTTGCTTTTATAACGCTAATCATTATTTTGTTTATGTACGTGCATGCGCGGTTTCCGTTTTTGCCCGCTAAGGCAATTCAAACCGTAGCCTTAGTGCGCGAAGTGGCTATTATCGCGGTAATCGGCTTGTTCGGGCTGCGGTTCGCGCTTAAAAAAAGCTGGACATTAACGTTTATTTTTATCGGCTTATTGGTTTTGGTAATATCGTTTATGTTTTTGCCGGGCGCGCTGCCTTCGTGGGCAACCTAAAAAACACTTAATTAAATAATTAAAAACGGACAGTCTGAATGATGTAAGGCTGTCCGTTTTGTTTTTATTTAAGGCCGCGCGGCCGCCCATGTAACGCCGCTTGTGTTAAAGGTTATGCCCGTCCAGGTGTTTAGTGCAGAACCGCCGCCTAATAGGAATTGTGCTTGCCGCTGCATATATACAGCGCCCGTAAGCGTAACTACGCTTGCTGTGCCGCTATTGGAATTTTCTCTGTTTCCTAAAAATCCGCCCGCATTGTCGCGGTTAAAGCTATTGCCTGTTGCTGTAATGTCGATATACGCCTGCACTGTAAGCCTTGAATTTTGGTTTCGGGTTTGACCGGGGCGTATAATATCTAGCGCGCTTTGCTGCATTACCGCACCGTCCGTGCCGGTAAAGTTATGGCTGATTGACCCGAATAAGCCGCCCGTCATATCGCCTGCTTGGCTGCCCGTAAACGCAACCTTAGCGTCAAGGTTTTCGAATTCTACGATTATTCTATCGCCGCCTAGCACGCCGACAGCCCCTCCGAAACGGTGAAGGTTGCTGTTGGTGTAATTAACGGTTATATCTATTATGCAGTTACTTGACCACAACATTCCCGCATCGGTTAAGCTGCCTACCATGCCGCCTGCACGTCCGCCTCCCGATGCTTGAAAAACCGTTCCTTTAATGGAGGAGTCGTCTATTACCGCTTCGGCGCGGTTGTTAAGCCTGCCTATAAAGCCGCCGTTGTGTTCGCCATCGCTTAGGTGAAATACGCCGCCCTCTATATGCACGTTTCTAATCCATGCCAACCGCTGATTGTTGGGCAAATCGCCTGCAACAAGCCCTACTCGATTGCCTCCGCCCGCTGTTACGGTAGGAGTAACAAAGGTTAGGTTTTGCACCCTGGCAATATTTGCGGCTTGTTTTCCGCCGCTACCGACGGTACGGTAAAGCCCGTTATCATTCGTACCGCCGTCTAGGCGGAAATTGATTAGTTTTCGGTGATTGCCCTCGAAAATTCTGCCGCCGCTAAGCGTAGTGGAAGAAGTCCACACCGCCGCATCGGCGGGCATGGTGATGTCGTCGGTTAAATAAATCGATTGGTCTATTTTTACCTCGCGCAGGAAATCCTCCCATGTGCCTACGTGTACCGCGTTCGGCGGCGGGTCTACAGGCGGCGGCCCTACCATAGGGATAACCGTAACCGAAATCGTAACGCTAAAAGATGTGTCTTGAACGGAGGTAACGCGCAACGAACCCGTGCCAACCGCTATGCCCGCAACTCTGCCTATTTCGTTTAGGGTGAAAAATTGCGGCGCGCCCGATACTGTCTGCCACGTAACTGCTTGGCTTACGCCCGTAGCCGCGCCCGTATTGGGTGCCACTACCGCGCTTAGCGTAACGCTCCTGCCTGCCTCTACGGTAAGGTTTGTGCCCGTTAAATTGTTGCCGCCCGTAACTGTAAGGGCGGTTACGCGGGTAGAAACGTGTACAATAATGCTGTCGGTTGCGCCGCCGAATTGCGCCGTTGCGGTTAGCCTGTATACGCCGTTATAAACAGCGGTAAACACCAGGGTTGCCTCGTTAAACATAAAGTCGCTTCCGACTTGCCCGATGTCAACCGATATCCAACCGCCCGCGCCGTCGGATTTTTCATACGTCCACGAAACGTCCGCTAAGCCTTGCGAATGTCCGTTAAGCTGAATTTGCGCGGTTTTGTTGGCGTCGTTGATATATACGGGGTTGTTCTCGCCGCCTTTATTATTGCTGTCGGGCGGAAAGCGCAAAATTATGCCGCCCGTTGCGGTGGTAACGTTTATGGTAATGTCGGCAAATACGCCGCTGCCGTCTAACGCCGTTGCGCGGATTACCGTTGTGCCGTTTGCTACCGCCATAACTAATCCGTCTTGCGATACCGTTGCCGAAGTTCCGCTTACTATACTAAAGCTTACTGCGCTGTTAGAGGCTAAGACTTGCCCCGCGTAGGCTTGCGCGGAAAGGCTTTGGGTTTCTTGTCCGCCGATAATTAAGGATATGGGGCCTTGCGGTACGATTGCCACCCGATTAGCAAGCACTAAAACATGCACCGTAACCGTCGCCGTTACGGGTGTACCTGTAACACGGTCGGTTGCGGTAATGGTAATGATTGCCGTGCCGCTGCTTACCGCGCTTACCACGCCCAATGCGGCAGAAACCTCTACCACAGAGGGGTTATCGGATGTAAACTCTACCTTAGACGCGTCCGCACCCGCATTTACCGTCCACACAATAATCTCAAACGTGTGCGGATTATCGCCGTTAAGCTGTAAGGATATTTCGGGCTTTGCAGGGGTTATTTGGCTAATCAGCGTAACTTGCGTAACGCTTAGCGCAATTTCGTCAACCGCGCCGCCGCCGTCTAACGCGGTTACGCGGATAAGCCCCGCACCGCCGCGCAGTGCGCGTACATAAACCTTATCGCCGCGCAATTCAATTTCTGCGATTTCTGCGCCTTGTGCAAAGGGTTGGCCGTTTGCTTGCAGAATTGTCCACTCTACACGCGGGTCGGCAGGGGCAAAGGGCGTAATAAATACGCTTAATTCTTCTTCGTCCTCGCCTACTTCGATATCGCCCACGAAAAGGCTGACGGCGGGATTTTGGATAGTTAACGCCCACACGGTAACGGTTTGGGTTACGTTGATAACTAAGGTTGCAAACGCGTTTTCGCCTTCGGCGCGGTCAACGGCCGTTACGGTTAATAAAGCCGTGCCCGCGTCTACTACGGTGATAACGCCGTTGCTGCTTACGGTAAAGACTGCCGCGTCGGACGTGCGCCAAATAAGCGTGGCGATATCGGGCGCGGGGCTAGTGGGCGTTAGGCGGCTATAAAGCTGTACGGTGGGGCGCGGCGCGTTAGAGGCAAAATTTAGTTCTAAGCTTGCGCCCAAATCTCCGTTTGCATCGGAAAGAGTGATTGTTTCTACTAACGTATACACCTGCACCCGAACATAAACCATCGCGGTTACGCCGCTGCCGTCCGTAGCCGACACCCGTATACTTACGGCGTAGTTGCCTGCGTTTAAGCCCGAATTAACGGTAACTACTCCGTTTTGGTTTAACGAAACCGCGTTTGCGCCGTCGGAGGTAATTTCCCACAAAAGGGTTTTAATCGTAGCGTCTGCGTTAATTGCGGCGGTTAAGGCTTGCTGTGTGCGGGCGTCGCGTCCGTTGGCGATTAAAATAATGCGCGATGCTATGCTGGATGCAGGCGTTACGGTAATGGACGAAACAAATATGGGGTTCACTGTTACGGTGATAGGCGTGCCCGATAATTCTGTGCCGCCGTAAAGCGATATAAATACCGTGATTACTGCCGTTGCGGGGCCAGAAACACCTATGCCCGCCGCCGTTAATCTGCCGTCGTTAAAAGCGGCTACGTCGGGGTTAGAGGAATGATAGCGGATAACGCCATACGTTAGGGCGGGGGTTGTGCGCGGCGTTAAATTAAGCTGTTCGCCCAAAGTAAGCGTTAAGCTTTCCGTGCTTTGCGTTACGCGTCCGTCGCCGCTTTCTAGCCAAATTGCGGAGGCGTCTTCTTCGGCGGCGGCTTCTATGGTAAAGGTAAACAGCGCGGTAATTTCTGCGTTGGCGGCGGTGCGGTCTTTTGAGGTAAGCCGAACGGTAACCGTGCCTACCTCTGCGGCTGTAAAGGTAAACGGTGCGTCGTCTGTATCGGCGGTAATGCTTATGCGCTGCCCGCCTGATAAAACCGTCCAAATATAGCCTTGTTCGGACGCGCCGAACGGATTGATTACCGCCGATAATACCGCCTCGTCCCCTACCGCTACGGACGCACGGTTTAACGAAACCGATACGCCCGATACGCGCACTATATGCGCAACTGTAATTTGTATTTCGTTAGAAGTAACCGCGCTACCGTCTGCGCCGCGCGCGTAAATTTGTGCCGTGCCGCCCGACACTGCCGTTACAAGCCCGTTTGAGGAAACCGTTGCAACCGCCTCGTTAGAGGAGTGCCACGTTACCTCGCTGTTGAGGGCGATGTCGGCATCGCTAGGCAGAATTTCTTTAACCCGCAGCTGTGCGGTAAGCGTTTGGGTCGGGTGTGCGTGATTAACGCCGATTTGAAGGCTTATGCCGTCCGTTCCGCCCGAAACGCTTTCGATTTCGATTTGCGCGGCTGCAACCGCTGCGTGCACCCGAATGCGGATAGAATCGCTTGCTGCGGGGTTTGCGTTTGCCGTTACGATAATTTCGGTATAGCCGCCCGCTAGCGCCGTTACAAGCCCCGTAGCCGACACCGTAGCCACCGCGCTGTTAAGCGTACTAAACCGCACGCTGTCGTCGGGCGCGTTAAACGGCGTAAGCAGATGGTGCAATTGCAGTGTATCACCAGGCGCAAGCGTAACCATATTATCCGTTGTGCCTTGCGGAGGAATAATGCTTACGGTTTCTGCCGCTAGTACCACCTCTACAAAAACTCTGACAGGTATAGAACTAACCGTTCCGCGCCGCGCACAGTCTACATGCGCCTGAATCGAAACATCGCCCGAACGCGTACCTGCCGTTACAATGCCTGTATCGGTTTCTAAAGACGCAACCTGCGAATCGCCTTGCATCGTCCAGTATAGGTTTCTGGCGGACGCTGATGACGGGATAATGTCCGCCCGCAGTACGTCCGAAAGCGCGGTTTGGCCTACGCCGCCGCGAATAAAATGCCTGTTGTCGGG
This sequence comes from Bacillota bacterium, assembly GCA_009777485.1. Classification (GTDB taxonomy): domain Bacteria; phylum Bacillota; class Clostridia; order Christensenellales; family Pumilibacteraceae; genus WRAP01. The sequence goes on along the minus strand of WRLT01000002.1, from coordinate 124,339 downwards.
GTCTGAAAAAACTACCGCCGAAACGGGTACGTAATTGTCTATAACATTAATTTCCACTAAGTTAGAGGAAACGTTGCTTCCGTCTGTTGAACGCGCGATAATTACCGCGCCCTGCCCTATTTTAATGCCCGAAACTACTCCCGTATCGGCCGCAACCGAAACAAGGTCGGTACCCGCAAGCACCTGCCAGTTAAGGGCGCGGGTAGTAGCGGTAGAAGGAAACACATTAGCATAAAGCCCGATTTGTTCGCCTACCTCAACTGTGCGCGCCGCGCCGCCTTGTATTTCGATAGAGGCAACGGGGACAAACTGCGCCGTTACCGTTACTAAGCATTCGGCATATTTGGCGGTGTCGGCATTGGCGGTTGCGCGAACCACTGCTTGAACGCCTACGGGCGTTACGCGCAAGGCGGTAACTGTTCCGCTTGTTTCGTCTATTTCTATAAATTCGCTACCGCTGCGCAAGGTAAAGCGCACCGACTTATCCTCTGCCGTGCCCGCAACAGTGGCAGTAAGCGTATGCGTAGTATTTACTACTAAACTAAGGGGGGAGGGGCTGATACTTACACTTTCTACAAATTGCTGTCCGTCCGCCGAAACTACCCGAACGGTGCCCTCGCCGTATTTGCTAGGGTCGGCGTTAGAGGTTGCGCGTACACGGGCATTACCCAAAGCAAGGGGCGTAACTTGGCCGCTTGGGGTTAGGCTGATAATTTCTGCGCCGTCTAACAACGCCCACGTAACGCTTTTATCGCGCGCGTTTCCTGTAACCGATGCGGTAAGTGTAGGAGTAGTGCCCATGCGGACTTCGGTTATTTGGGCAACGCTTACACTATCTACCGTGCCGTTCCGTCTGCACGCAACAGCTGTGACGCAAAACGTCAAAAGCAAAGCTATGAGTATAAGAAAAATGCCGCTTTTCTTCATCAAAATCTCCTCGCCTGTGCAAAGCGTATGTATAGTATACTATATGCAAACGTGTTTTGTCAATACATAAATAATTTTTAAAAGTTTTTTTATTCGCGAATCACGTAACCGCTGCCGCGAACCGTTTCGATAAGGCTTATGCCGAAACGGTCGTCTATTTTGCTGCGCAGGTAACGCACGTAAACGTCTACTACGTTGGTGTTTCCGTAAAAATCAAAGCCCCAAACTACGTCTAAAACTTTTTCGCGCGAAATTACAATGTTGCGGTTTTCTAATAGATACGCTAATAAATCAAATTCTTTTTTGGTGAGTTCTACGGGTTGGTCTTTAAAGGTAACTTTTCGCGCATCTATATCTACGCGCAAATCGCCGAAAACGTGTTCGGCTTTTACCGCGCCCACCCGCTTTTTAAGGTTGGCGCGGATGCGCGCTAACAATTCTTCGATAGCAAAGGGTTTGGTCATGTAGTCGCTTGCGCCTAAATCTAAGCCTGCCACCTTATCCATAACCTGGTCGCGTGCGGTAAGAATAATTACGGGGGTATCCTTGCTTTGGCGCAAACGGCGCAAAACCTCTATGCCGTTAAGGTTAGGCAGCATTACGTCTAAGATAATTAAATCGTAATCGTTGGCAAGTGCTTCGTCTAACGCCTCGCGTCCGTCCGAAACGCACTTGGTTTTATAGCCCTCGTGCTCTAACTCTAACGACAAAAACCGCGATATCCGCTGTTCGTCCTCTACTACTAAAATTTCTGCACTCATACTTTTACGCTCCTTTTTATTAAATGGTTTTTTCTCCATTTTCCCCTTAACATAATTCTTTTCACCCCGTCTTGGGGGTATGGGGTTTTATTCACCCCCGTCTGATTTTGGGTATGGGGTTTTATTTTTACCCTGTCCCTACAAGAGGGGATTTTTTTAACGGCTATTCATGTTTTAATCCTTCGAAATTCTGTGCTAATATTATTTGTGCAAAAATATTGCCTTGTTGGGCAGCCTTTGTAACCCATTCTACCGCTTTGGCATGGTCTTGCGCTACACCGTGTCCGAAATAGTAAAGTGTGCCCAAAAAGCATTGTGCTTCTGCCTGTCCTTGCAAAACCGCCTTTGTATACCATTCTGCCGCTTTGACATAGTCTTGCTCTACGCCGTGTCCGCTATCATAACACATACCCAAACAACATTGTGCGTCTGCATAGTCTTGTTCGGCAGACTTTGTATACCACTCTACCGCTTTGGCATAATCTTGCGGTACTCCTTGGCCTTCATAGTAACACGTGCCCAAAAGACATTGTGCTTCCGCAACATCTTGCAAGGCAGACTTTGTAAGCCATTCTGCCGCTTTGGCATAATCTTGCGCTACGCCTTCGCCGTGATAGTAACACGTGCCCAAACAACATTGTGCGTCCATATCGCCTTGTTCGGCAGACTTTGTATACCACTCTACCGCTTTGGCATAATCTTGCGGTACACCTTGGCCTTCGTAGTAACACGCGCCCAAAAAATATTGTGCTCTTTCATGTCCTTGCAAAGCCGCCTTTGTAAACAATTCTACCGCTTTGGCATAATCTTGCGCTATGACTCTGCCGAAATAATAACGCATGCCCAACAAATATTGCTCGTGGCCCAACTGCTCGTCTTCATCGCCTTTAAAAGCCGCAAAAGCCGCCTTTGCACGCAACTTTTTAATTTCTGTTTTATCATCCATAGTGCAATTCTCCTTTAAGTTTTTCTTTCCACCCCGTCTACTTTTGCGGGGGTATGGGGTTTTATTTTCACCCCGTCCGCTAACGCGTCAATGGGTCGTTCGTTCCTCACTCCCCGCTTTGGCTAAAAACACGTTGTGTTTTTGCGGCTTACGCCGCCGCGTCGCGCCTACAAGAGGGGAATTTTTACTGACGACTTACAACTTACAACTGACGAATTGTTGCTATTTATTTATTAAATATTTTAGCCGAAATTTGTCAGTCGTCAGTTGTCAATTGTCAGTGTTATGTTGTCAATTATTTTATATACTCAATCCGCAGGGTGTTTGTGTTTCCGCTGATGCCTACGGGGACGCCTGCGGCGATGACTACTAGGTCGCCTGCTTTAACTATGCCTGTTTCTTTGGCGCGGTCGGCGGCGTGAACGAATAATTCGTCTGAGTTCTTTTTTTCTTTTGCCATTACGGGCATAACGCCCCAATTCATAGCTAGCTGATAGTAGCCCTTTTTGCTGGTGGTAACGCCGATAATCGGGCAGATGGGACGGAAGCGCGAAACCTTGCGCGCGGTGTATCCCGATTTGCTGACCACAATAATCGCCTTTGCGTTAAGGTCGTAGCTTGCCGAAACGGTAGAATGCGAAACTGCGTCTGTTATAGTGCGGATTTCGGGCGTGTAGCTTTCGAACCGTTTTCTGAAATTGATTTCTGATTCGGTTTTTACGGCGATTTTTGCCATCGTTTTTACGGCGTCTACGCAATATTTTCCGATTGCGGTTTCTCCCGACAGCATGGTTGCGCTAGTGCCGTCGTAAATGGCGTTGGCAACGTCGGACGTTTCGGCGCGGGTGGGGCGCGGAGAGGAAATCATAGATTCTAGCATTTGCGTGGCAGTAATAACCTTTTTGCCGCGCTGATAACAGGTTTTAATCATTTCTTTTTGAATGCCGGGTAATTCTTCAAACGGAATTTCTACGCCCATATCGCCGCGCGCAACCATTGCGCCGTCGCAGAAGTCTAAAATTTCTTCTAGGTTTTTTACGCCCTCGCGGTTTTCTATTTTGGCGATTAGCTGAATGTTGGTGGCGTTGTTTTCGAACATTAAATGGCGTATGATTTTTACATCGTCCGCGTTGCGCACAAAGCTAAGGGCGATGTAATCTATTTCTTGCTGAATGCCGAATAAAAAGTCGCGGCGGTCGGCTTCGGACATATACGGCATATCTATGTGCGTGTTGGGCAGATTGATACTTTTGTTGTCGGTAAGCTCGCCGCCGTAGACTACCGTGCAAATAACTTCCTTTTGCGTGGTTTTTTCTACCTTTACCTCGATAAAGCCGTCGTTGATTAAAATAGGGTCGCCTACCTTTACCTTAGAGGGCAGCTTCGGGTACGTTATGGAAACGCGCGAACTGTCGCCCATAATATCTTCGGTAGTAAGGGTAAACGTATCGCCCTCGACAAGCTCTACCCTGCCGCCCTCGAATTTTTTGATGCGGATTTCGGGGCCTTTGCTGTCTAGCATAATCGCGACGGGAACTAAAAGCTCTTCGCGCGCTTGCTTTACCATATCAATCCGCTTTTTAGCGTCCTCGTGCGTACCGTGCGACATGTTAAGCCGCGCTACGTTCATTCCTGCCTTAATCATGCGCTTTAAAACCGAATAGCTGTCGGTGGCAGGGCCTAGTGTACATACAATTTTTGTTCTTCTCATGGGGGTTTTCTCCTTACTTATTTAGAAACTATATGATGGTGTTTATATCATACGGCGTGCCTTGATACACGCAGTAGTTAAGCCAGTTGGCAAACAGCAGCGAACCGTGCGCGCGCCAAGAGAGCGGTATGGTTTTATCGGGGGCGTAGTAATGTTTGGGCGGCGCGGTATTTAAGCCTTTTGCGCAATCGCGCACGTATTCGCGGTGCAGTGTTTCGGCATCGTATTCGCCGTGCCCGAACATAAACACGCGGCGCAAATCCTTAGATGCTGCCAAAAATAAGCCTGCCTCGTCGGATACGGCTAAGATATCTAAATCGGGGTGGGCGGCAAGCTTTTCGCGCTCTACTTCGGTGTAGCGTGAATGCGGTGCTTTAAACGTATCGTCAAAGCCGCGCACAAGCGGATTATTTTTACATAAAACCTTATGATTAAAAATGCCGAAGATTTTTTCGGGAAGTTCGGCCTTGTTGATGTCGTAGTGGTAATACAGCGCTGCTTGCGCCGCCCAGCAAATGTATAGGCTGGAATATACGTTGTGCGCCGCCCAGTCTAAAATGCGGCTGAGTTCTTGCCAGTATTTAACCTCGCCGAAGTCTAGCTTTTCGACGGGTGCGCCTGTTACTATCAGCGCGTCGAACTTTATTTTTTTTGCCAGTACTTCGTCAAACGTTTTATAAAAGCTTTTTAAATGCTTAGGGTCGGTGTTTTTGGGGTTGTAGGTGTCTACGCGCAGCAATACGGGCTCTACTTGCAGCGGCGTGTTGCCTATCAGCCGCAGCAGCTGCGTTTCGGTAGTAACCTTGTCGGGCATTAAATTTAAAACGGCAATGCGCAGCGGACGGATATCCTGACTTTGCGCACGGGTAAAGTCCATTACAAAGATGTTTTCTTTTTCTAAATCTAAAATAGCGGGAAGCTTTTTATCGGCAATGATAGACACAGATTTCTCCTTATGCTTTACAAGCGACCTTATCATACCATTTTTGCGCCGCGTTTGTCAAATTCATTTTACTATAAAAAATTTTTAACACTTTCCTTAATTCGTTTGACTATCTGCAAAAAAAATACTATACTGTGATAGATAAAAAATTTTTTTAACAAATTGGAGGACTAAAGGAATGAAAAAAATGACTGTCGACGGAAATACCGCAGCATCGCATATTGCGTATGCGTTTAGCGAAGTAGCCGCGATATACCCGATTACGCCGTCGTCAAACATGGCGGAGTACGCGGACGAATGGGCCGCAACGGGTAGGAAAAACATGTTCGGGCAGGTGCTGAAAATTGCTGAATTGCAATCGGAAGCGGGCGCGGCGGGCGCGGTGCACGGAAGCTTGGCATCCGGTGCGCTTACCACCACCTACACAGCCAGTCAGGGCTTACTGCTGATGATTCCCAACATGTACAAAATCTCGGGCGAAATGCTGCCTACCGTGTTTCACGTTTCGGCAAGGGCATTAGCCGCGCACGCGCTGTCGATTTTCGGCGACCACGCAGACGTTATGGCGTGCCGTCAAACGGGCTTTGCAATGTTATCGTCTAATTCGGTTCAAGAGGCTTTGGACATGGCGTTGGTTGCGCATTTATCTACGCTGAAAAGCCGTGTGCCGTTTGTGCACTTCTTTGACGGTTTCCGTACTAGCCACGAAGTTAGCAAGATTGAGGGTATCGAATACGAAGATATTTTGCCGTTAGTGGATATGGCAGATATTAAGGATTTTAGAAAGCGCGCGTTAAACCCCGAACATCCGCACCAAAAAGGTACGGCGCAAAATCCCGATATTTATTTCCAAAACCGCGAGGCGGCCAATAAATATTACGACGCTACGCCCGCTATCGTAAAAACCATGATGGACAAGGTGTTTAAGCTGACGGGCCGCCGTTATGAATTGTTTCAATACTACGGCGCGCCGGACGCGGAAGAAATTATTATTATGATGGGTTCGGGCTGTGAGGCGGCGGAAGAAACCATTAACTACTTAAATAAGAACGGCAAAAAGGTAGGGCTGCTTAAAGTTAGGTTGTACCGCCCGTTCTCGGTAAAGGATTTTATCGGCGCGATTCCAGCGTCCGTAAAGAAAATCGCCGTTTTAGACCGCACCAAAGAACCTGGCAGTATCGGAGAACCTCTGTATATGGACGTTTGTTCGGCACTGTTAGAATCGGGACGCACCAACATTAAGGTGGTAGGCGGACGCTACGGCTTAGGCAGCAAGGAGTTCACGCCCTCGCACATCAACGCGGTGTACGAAAATCTGTGGGCAGCAAACCCCAAAACGCGCTTTACGGTAGGTATTGTAGACGACGTTACCAACCTCAGCTTACCTGTTACTAAGGTTATTGACGCCTCGCCTGAGGGCACGATTCGTTGTAAGTTTTACGGAATCGGCGGCGACGGTACGGTGGGTGCAAACCAAAACAGCATCCGCATTATCGGCGACCATACCGACAAATACGCGCAAGGCTACTTTGTGTACGACTCTAAAAAATCGGGCGGTATTACGGTTTCGCACCTGCGCTTCGGCAACAGCCCCATTAAGTCTACGTATCTTATCGACCAAGCAGATTTTGTGGCGTGTCATAATCAATCCTACGTTACGCGCTACGATATGATTTCGGATATCAAAGAGGGCGGCACGTTTTTATTAAACTGCTTGTGGGATACGGCGCAGTTAGAAAAAGAACTGCCTGCCCAAATGAAACAAGCTATCGCCAAAAAGAAACTTAAATTTTACACCATTGACGCGCTTTCTATCGCGCGCGGCGTCGGCATGAAGCAAATAAACAGCGTAATGCAAGCGACGTTCTTTAAATTAGCGGATGTAATTCCCTACGCGCAAGCGGACGGCTACATGAAAGAGGCTGTGGTAGAGTCTTACGGCAAAAAAGGCGAAAAGGTTGTTAAAATGAACTTTGACGCTATCGACAACGCTATCGCGGGCTTAAAAGAGGTTTCTTACCCTGCCTCGTGGGCAACGGCGACGGACGGCGCGGTAATGATGGACAGCAGTAAGGACGAATACTATCAAAAGTTTATCAAGCCGATATTCTTCTTAAACGGCAATTCTCTGCCCGTTTCTACCTTTAACGCGGACGGTACGGTGCCTACCTCTACCACGCAGTTTGAAAAGCGCGGGGTTGCGGCGTTTGTACCCGAATGGCTGCCCGAAAATTGTATTCAATGTAATATTTGTTCGTTTGTGTGTCCGCACGCAACGATTAGGCCGTTTTTACTAGACGGCGCGGCTAAGAAAAAAGCCCCCAAAGGCTTTACCACGATTGCCTCTAAGCCCGACATTTTAGGGTATGAATACCGCATTCAGGTTTCTCCGCAGGATTGTATGGGCTGCGGCTCGTGCGCTAACGTCTGCCCTGCTAAGGTAAAAGCACTTCAAATGGTGCCGTTTGCAGAGGGTGCTAAAAAAGAAACCGAAAACTGGGATTACGCGGTTAAGCTTCCCGTAGCGGACGTTTCGGCAAAATCAAACAAAAACACGGTAAAGGGCAGTCAGTTCTTGCAGCCGCTGTTTGAGTTTTCTGGCGCGTGCGCGGGCTGCGGCGAAACTCCGTATGTTAAGCTTGCCACGCAATTATTCGGAGACCGCATGATTATCGGCAACGCAACGGGCTGCTCGTCTATTTACGGCGGCAGTGCGCCTACCTGCCCTTACACGGTAAACGACAAGGGACACGGTCCTGCATGGGCGAACAGCCTGTTTGAGGATACCGCAGAGTTTTCGTACGGCTTTGTGCTGGCATACAGCCAACGCGTTAAAAAGCTGGTTATGAACGCTGAAAAAGCCCTTAGCTTAGGCGCGGACGGCGCGTTAAAAACCGCGCTTGCCGACTGGCTGAAAAATTACGAAGACGCAGAGGGCAGTAAAAAAGCGGGTGCAGCGGTTAAGGCAGCGTTGCCCGCGGCACTTAAATCGGCAAAGGGCGCGTTAAAGGACGTATTAACCGAAATTTCGGAATCGCAGGATTGCTTAGTTAAAAAATCGCTTTGGGCGTTCGGCGGCGATGGCTGGGCATACGATATCGGCTTTGGCGGCTTAGACCACGTGTTAGCTAGCGGAGAGGATATCAATATGTTAGTTATGGATACCGAAGTATATTCTAACACGGGCGGACAAGCGTCTAAGGCTACGCCTACGGGCTCTACGGCTAAGTTTGCCTATGCGGGTATGCGCACCGTTAAAAAGGATTTAGGCGCGATGATGATGAGTTACGGCAATGTATACGTTGCGCAAATTTGCGTAGGCGCGGACAATGCGCAGGTGGTTAAAGCGTTTGCCGAAGCCGAATCGTATAAAGGCCCGTCGGTAATTATTGCGTATGCTACCTGTATCAATCACGGCTTTGATATGAGTAAGGGTGTAGCGCAAGGCAAAAAGGCGGTGGAGGCAGGCTACTGGCCGCTGTACCGTTTTGACCCCCGCTTAGCAGCGCAAGGCAAAAACCCGTTCCAGTTAGACAGCAAAGACCCTACGGGCTCGTACCGCGAATTTATCGAAAGCGAAACACGTTATACCTCGCTTAAAAAGATGGATGCCGCTACGGCAGAAACGCTGTTTGAACGTGCCGAACAAGAGGCAAAAGCCAAATTAGAAGCCTATAAGCATAAAGCCAAACAATAATAATTTAATAAAAAGCGGCGGTCTTAGGTATTAAGACCGCCGCTTTTTTAATGGAGAATGGAAAATGGAAAATGGAGAATTTCGGCTGGGAATTTTATATCATAGATTTTTTAAAGTACCTTTGATTTCTGTTTGTCGGCGTATCAGGGTCGGTTAAGCCTATAAGCCCCGCCTCTATTGCGGGTTGCAAATAATTAGCGCGAAATGACGGCTTTGATTTCATTCTGAGCAAATCCATTATTTCATTTGCGCTCATCGGATAGTCCTGCATAACACCTAGCAGTTTTCTTACGCGCTCACTTATGTGGCTTAGATGTGCCCTTGTATCGTTGACAATACCTTCTACCGCGTCAGCTATGGCTTTCAACATAAACATGATAAACGGATTGGAACTGCCCAAGCTAGTAGATGCCGCGATTGCGTTGTAATATTCCTGCTGCCGTTCCTTTACCATACTCTCTATCGGTATCCATGCGAACACCGGTTTCCAAGCGGATAAAATAATGGTCTGCCAAAGCCTGCCCATTCTGCCGTTGCCGTCGGGGAACGGATGTATAAACTCAAACTCGTAATGAAATACGCTTGATTTAATCAGCGGATGCGCTTTACTGCTTTTCAGCCACTCAAATAATCCGCCTATAAGACTCGGCACATTTAACGCGGGCGGTGCCATGTGAATAACCTTACCGTCGCTGTCAAAAACTCCTACCTGCCCTGTTCGGAACGCTCCCGAATTATCCACCAAAGAGCGCATCATAATTCCGTGAATTTTTAGTAAATCTTTAACGCTAATAGGGTCGAGTGTTTCTATTTCTTTGTACGCATCGTATGCGTTTTTAACTTCTTGTATCTCATTCGGCGGCCCTAGCACGCGCTTGCCGTTTATAATATCCGTTACCTGCTCTATGGTCAGGGTGTTTTTTTCGATAGCAAGTGAGGAGTGAATAGACTTTATGCGCCCCGCGCGCCGCAACGAAGGAAGCTTGTCTAAATTTCCGATATTAGATATGCGGCCAAGCATCTCGACAATTTCTGTTACGGCTTCTAGCATCTCGTCGTTTAGAATAAATGGCGGAATGTATCCCATACTTCACCTCGCCTTTCATTATATACGATTTTTGGATACTTGTCAAGTTTCTTATATGTTTTCTTAGTCGTTTTCTTGATTGTTTTTTGCGTACAAGTTTAAGAAAGAATGTCGTTTTTTACTTATTCTATACTGTGTTTTTGCTTAATGTGCCGCTGGATACATAGTAATTATACGATTGAAAATCGGTTCTTACGTTAGCGGGCAGCGAAGAAAACCGTATGATTCTTTCGCTGGGTACATCTTTTCTTACATCGCCGAATGTTACGCTTTCTGTATGAATGATAACTTTATTGCTGTTTAAAAATTCAATGGTTATTTCTAAATCCGAAATATTCCGTTTGGGTGTTAACGTGATGGTCATTTGGGTGTTGTTGTTAGTTATGTCTATATCCAAATGCTTTAAATCTGCACCGCATCCTGCTAAAAAAGCAAACGCAGTTAATATGATTAAAACTAGACATGACCATTTTGCAATTTTGTTTTTCATATGATTTTCTCCTTTTTAAATTTAGAATAAAATAAGTATATACCCCCCCCCCGCGTGTCAAGCGTTTTGCGGAAGTTTTTGGAAAATTTTTCAACTGTAAAATTATTCGCGCATTACAGGGGCGTCGGCGTGCATTCTTTCCACCCCGTCTGCCTGTCGGCATCCAATGGGTCGTTCGTTCCTCACTCCCCGCTTTGGCTAAAAACACGTTGTGTTTTTGCGGCTGTCGGCCGCCCGCGTCGCGCCTGCAAGAGGGGAATTTTTTTGTGGTTTATTTTTTAAATCCTTAGCCGACATTCTCCATTTTCCATTCTCCATTATTAAAATTGTCGGCAATGCGGAATGCTTTTCGCAAATGACTAGGGGAAAATTTATTTAGTAGTACAATTTTAATTGACTAATGCGGTTAATAGTGCTACTATATACAACATGCTAGGAATATCTTTGTTATTTGTAGGTATTGTGCTGATTTCTAACGGCATAAGTTTTTTAACCAAAGCGGACGGAAAATCTATTGCGTTTTTAAACGTGATTGTCGGCTTTATTATTGTTATCGGCAATTTGATTACGTTAGGGCACGCCATTGTTACGGGCGGCGACGCGATGACGTATAACAATATTGCCGCAGGGCTTTTATTTGGCATAACGTATTTGTTTATCGCAGGAAACTTTTTGTTTAAGCTGGATTTAAGAAATTTTGGGCTGTACTGCGCGGGCGCGTCTGTATTTGCGGTGATTATGAGTATCGTGTCGTTTATCGGCGGTTCGTGGCCGTTTGGCGTGTTGTGGGCAGCTTGGTTTGTTTTATGGTTTTCGGGCACTGTTCAATTTAACTTTAAAGCAAAATTTATGGAAAAAGCCTTCCCCTATATTGCTATAATCGAAGGCCTCTTTGCCGCATTGCTTCCTGCGGTTTTACTACTAATGGGCTGGTGGGTTCTTTAAGAATAAAAAGCCTATTTACTACTAATGGACTGATGGGTATATAAAAAGCATAAATCGCGCCGTAGACGGACAACAGACGTTGAGTCCGCCGAAGGACGTGTACTTTAATGTACACAACTGAGGCGGCAAAACGTACGTAGTCCGTATACGGTGATGATTTAGGCTTTTTATTTGGCTACGACTTCTGCCATGTCGTACAGCTGCTTGTTAAATTTGCGTTTTACGGCGCAGCCTTCTATGATATCCATATCGAAAAACTGTCCGTTTTTGATGCCGATAATGCGGTTGCCTATGCCTTGCTGCAATAATTTTACGGCGTATACCCCAAAATTTGTGCCTAAGTAGCGGTCTTGCATGCCCGGATTACCGCCGCGCTGAATATGCCCTAGCACCGTAGAACGGCAGCTCATGCCCGTGCGGGCAGCAATTTGTGCGGAAACTTCGTCTGCCCTGCCCGCGCCCTCCGCTAATACAATAATGCCCGAAAGCTTGCCGCGCTGTTTAGAGGCAAGCATTTTTTCGCATATCTCGTCTAAGTCGGGCGGGTTTTCGGGTATCATAATAATTTCCGCGCCGCCGCAAAGACCGCTGTACAGCGCGATATCGCCGCAGTTTCTGCCCATTACCTCGATAATCGAAACGCGCTCGTGGCTGGTCATGGTGTCGCGCAAATTATTTACCGCGTTCAAAACGGTGTTGCACGCCGTATCAAAACCTAAGGTATAATCGGTATACCCTAAATCGTTATCGATGGTGCCGGGAATGCCGACGGCGGGAAAGCCTAAGTTAGACAGCGCGCGCGCGCCCATAAAAGAACCGTCGCCGCCGATTACGATAAGACCCTCGATGCCGTGATTTTTAAGCTGTGCAACGCCTTTTTCCTGCCCTGCTTTGGTTTTAAAATCTTCGCAGCGTGCCGTTTTTAAAATGGTGCCGCCGCGGTGAATGATGTCCGCTACGCTGCGCAGCTGCATATGATTAAATTTGCCCTCGATAAGCCCTGCAAAGCCGCGCTCTACGCCGTACACCGTCATGCCGAGGTGTATTCCGTACCGCACTACCGCGCGGATTGCCGCATTCATGCCAGGCGCGTCGCCGCCGCTTGTAAGTACGCCGATTGTTTTCATACATACTCCTTACCGTAAAAATTGTATATTCTACCCTTTTAGTATACCAAAATTCTTACCGAATGTAAACCAAAATTTTGTGCATGCAAAAGCGGCGCGGTTTTGTTGTTTTTTTATAATTGCTTGATATTGTCCGCGCCGACTAAGCCTTGCAGTTCGGCAATAAGCAACTCGCACACGCCTGCGCGGATATGCAGCGGATACAGCTTTTTATCTTGGGTAGAACGGATAAAAACCTCCGAATCGCCCGGATAGGCGGATAAAATTTCTTTTAATTCGTCTATCAGCGGCGTATCGGTGTGGCTGATGTACAAATGAATTCTTGACGAAGCGGCGGACGGTTCGCTGCCGAACTGCGTTATTTCTTCTGCCCATAGGCTGATGCCGTCGTCGCGCATACGCACCTTTCCTTTTAACGAAATCAGCTTATCCTTAACCAGTAGGGCGCGGTATTTGTTTAGCGTATGCCCCGACGCCAGCACTTCCAGCGTGCCGTGTAAGTCCTCTACTTGTAAAATGGCTAGCTCGCGGCCGTTTTTAGTAAAGCGTTTTTCTACCGACGTCAGCATACCCCCTAATGCTGCAAAACAGCCGTCGGATAAGGTCTGCACCGAAGTTTCGCCGCTTTCGGCGTTTTCGGCGTTTTCGGCGTTTTCGGCACTTTCCGCGCTGTCGGGCCCGCGTCGGAAATGCGACGAATTATACGTAAAGCCGTTTAAAAACGCTGCATGCTCGTCTAGGGGGTGGCCGGATAAATAAATGCCCGCGTAAAGCTTTTCGTTTTTTAATTTTTCGGAAAGGCTGAACTCGGCAACCTCCGGGTAGGCAATTTTTGCGCCTGCTTCGGCAATTGTATCAAAAAACGAAAACTGTCCGCGCGCCTTTGCGTCGCGGTCTTTTGCCGCACGCGCCAAAACACCCTCGAATACCTGCATAAGCTGTGCGCGCGGGTTGCCGAAGCAATCAAACGCGCCCGAAAAAATCAGCGATTCTAACATGCGCTTGTTAAGCGTAAGTCTGCTTAGCATGCGCGCAATAAAGTTTTCAAAATCGATGTACGCCCCGCCCGTTTCGCGCTCGGCAACAATTTCGGCTACTACACCCGCCCCGACATTTTTAATAGCCGCCATGCCGATGCGCACCGAACCGTTTTCTACGGTAAACCTTTCGCGGCTTTGGTTGATGTCGGGCGGCAAAACCTTAATGCCTTTTTCTTTTAAATAGCGCAGATAATTCGTAATTTCGTCTATGCTGGTTATACGGTTGTTTAACACGGCTGTGATGTATTCTACCGTGTAGTAGCGTTTTAAATACGCGGTTTGATAGGCTAAATACGCATACGCGGTGGCGTGCGATTTGTTAAATGCGTAGTCGGCAAACTTAATGATGTCGTCAAAAATTTTGTTGGCTGTCGTCTCGCTTACGCCGTTGGCAACCGCACCTGCTATATTCATGCGAACATTGCCGTGAACAAATACCTTGCGCTCTTTATCCATTAAAGCGGTTTTCTTTTTAGAAATCATGCGGCGCAATTCGTCCGCGCGGGCTAAGGTGTACCCCGCTAATACGCGCACCGCTTCCATAACCTGCTCTTGATATACCATAATGCCGTAGGTTACGTTTAAAATAGGTTCTAGCAAAGGATGGTCGTACACGGCGCGCAACGGGTTGCGCTTGCCTGCCACATACGCATCTATGTTATCCATAGGGCCGGGTCGGTACAGCGCGACGCCCGCGATAATATCCTCGAACACGGAGGGCTTTAACTCGCGCATGAAACGCTTCATGCCGGGAGATTCTAGCTGAAATACCGCGTGCGTGTCGCCCTCGCCGATTAACCCGAATACGGCTGCGTCTGCGTATTCCATCGTGTAAAAATCTACGGTTTCGCCGCGCGTTACATAAATGATGTCTAGCGCGTCTTTGATATCGGTAAGCGTTTTTAAGCCTAAAAAGTCCATTTTAAGCAAGCCTAGCTCTTCGCATTCGTTCATGTTGAATTGCGTGGTAACTACGCCGTCGGCGGAGGACGCAAGCGGAATATGGCACGTTATCGGGTCGCGGCAGATAATTACGCCTGCCGCGTGTATGCCCGACTGACGCGGCAGCCCCTCTATTTTAACCGCCATGTCGATGATGCGCTTTGCCGCCGAATCGTTTTGATACAACGCCTTTAAGTCGGCTATGGCGGCGGGCGAATCGCCGATTAAATCGGAAAGTTTTAATTTGCCCATTAAAAACGGCATTTGTTTAGTAATTTTATCTACTTCGGCGTAGGGGTGGTTAAACACGCGCCCTACATCCTTAACGGCAGCCTTTGCCGCTAACGTGCCAAACGTAATAATTTGCGAAACGTTTTCCGCGCCGTATTTGTCTACTACGTATTCGATTACCTCATCGCGGCGGTGTACGCAAAAGTCTATATCAAAGTCGGGGCTTGAAACACGGTCGGGGTTTAAAAAACGCTCGAACAGCAGCCCGTATTTTAACGGGTCGGGCTTAGTGATGCCTAGCGCGTATGCTACAATACTGCCTACGCCCGAACCGCGCCCCGGCCCTACGGGAATACCGTTTTTCTCGGCAAAATAAATAAAATCCCATACAATTAAAAAATAATCCACAAAGCCCATGCGCTCGATTACCGAAAGCTCGTAGTCGGCGCGCTTTACCATTTCGGCGGCGGCTGGGTCTTGCAGCGAAATCTTATAGTTGCGCTCTAAGCCCTCACGGGTAAGGCGGCGCAAAAACGCGGCAGGCTGTTCGCCCGTTTCGGGCTTGTAGCGCGGCAGCAGCTGCTTTTTGGCAAAATAGCGGCAATCGCATTTATCGGCAATTTCCAAAGTGTTTTGCAGCGCGTCCTCCGCGAAGGAAAAAATCTGTTGCATTTCTTCGCGTGATTTTACATAAAACTCGCGGGTCGGAAAATAACCGTCTTCGGCCTCGCCTGAAAAAAGCGCGTCGCCGTCTTTTTCTAAATCGTCGGGGTTAAGCGTGCGGCGGAACGATATGCCCTGCAACACCTTTTGCATGGCCGAATCGGCGCGCGTAATATAATGCACGTCGTTGGTGCACACAAGCTTTATGTTGTTTTTCCGTGCGATTTCTACTAAATGCGGCAATACGGATTTTTGCGCTTTTAGGTTGTGGTCTTGCAGCTCTATATAATAATCTTGTCCGAAAATTGCCTTGTATGCTTTTGCAACGGCGTCTGCCTTAGCTAAATCTCCTTCTAAAATTGCTTGCGGAAGCTCGCCCGCTAAGCACGCCGAAAGGCAGATAAGCCCCTCGCTGTGCTGCTTTAACAGCGTCCTGTCGATGCGCGGCTTATAGTAAAAGCCGCGCGTAAAGCCCAGCGACACTAATTTAACTAAATTGTGATAGCCCGTTTGATTTTTTGCCAAAAGCACTACGTGGTTTAATTTCGGGGGGCGTCCCGATTCGGATTCGCGCACATCCATATCGGCGGTTAAATACAGTTCGCAGCCGATTATGGGCTTAACCTTAAACGGCTTGTCCGACGCCATAAATTCGTAAAAATCGGCGTTTTTGTCGGTGTGCCTTACGGCGGCCTTGCAAAACTCTAACACGCCGAACATGTTGCCGTGGTCGGTTATAGCAACAGCGGATTGCCCCAGCTGTCCGCAGCGGTCAAAAATCTGTTCTATTTTTGCCGCGCCGTCTAGCAGGCTGTACTGCGTATGCACATGCAAATGGGCGAAATCGGTTTGAGAGGTATTGAGGGGTTTCATTTTTTGCCTGCCTCCTGTATAAGTTTTTCCAGTCTGTGCCGCATGCCCGAACGCGATACGCCTGCAAGCTCGGCTAATTCGGACAAGGTAGCTTCGGGGTTGGCAAGGCGCAGTGCGGCGGTTTCTTTTAGTTTGAGGCTTAGTTTATCCAACTTTTTGCTGTTTTGCAGCAAGGCTATGGCTTGCATCTGCGCACCGCTTGCCGATACGGTTTTATCGATGTTTGCCAAATCGCAGTTGGTTCGTCGATTAGAAACTACGGCCGCCGCGCGCGAAACAAAAACCTCGTTTACCGCAAGCATCGCCTTAGTCGCGCCTAAATACGCTAATGCGTCGCCTACCTTTTCGGAGTTTTTTATATACAAAACCGTTTTATCTTTGCGCATGACGCAAGCCGTTTTGAATTTTGCCTTTGAAAGAAGTTGGGCGGCGGCTTGTGCCAGTATGCCGCTTAAAAAACTGATTTCAAAATGATAGCCGCCCGAAAGCGTAACCGCGCCCGCGCCCAAAAATAAGCCGCGCAAGTATGCGGCGGGCTCGGACAAAAATTCTTCTGAAATTCCCGATTCGTACAACGCGCCTTCGGATGAAAATTTAAAGATTTTTAAATCCTGCGTTACCTTTTCAAAAAACGCGCCGCCGATAGCAAAGGTGTTGCGCCCTTCCTCTATGCAGCCCGCGCCGCCGCCGTATAAATCGTGTAAAAGTTGGCTTAGCAGCGTTTTGACCGCTAAAATATCCGCCTTTAAAACCAGTGTTTTAAAGCCTCCGTTAAACTGCAAAACGCCCGCGCTTCTTGCATACGCGCTTAACAGTGCGGCTTTGGCGCGGCGGCTTCTAAGCGGCGCGGCGGCCATTTCTATTTTTGCGTTTTCACAAAAACCCATGAACGTTTAGCTTTTCCTTTAATTTTTTAGAACGGAATTCAGGCAGACGCTCCCAGTTGGCAACCTGTGTATACGGTATGCCTACCGCCTCTATTGCCGCTTGCCCGCGCGAAAAATCGCCCACGCGGGAGGGGTCGTGCGCATCGGAATTGCAAATAAACTCTACCCCCGTAGCGGCGGCCGCTTCTAACTCTTGATGACTCATGCTGATACGCTTGCCGTTCAGCTCGAAATAGGTGCCGAAATGCTTGCACGCCTTAGCAACCTCTGTAATATCAATTTTCGCGCCCGTGTTGGGGTGCGACAAAATATCTAATTCGTATTTTTCCAGCGCGCGCAGATACATCTCGGTGTTGCGCCTTATTTGCTTTTTGGGGGTTGTCCTAAAAATTCCGTAAAAAATATTGGGCAGCCAAAACCTAAAAAAATCGCGGGCGCGGTCAAACTTCATAACCTTATGGTAGCCGCATATGATTAAATCCATGTTGGATACCTCGCTGGGCAGCACATCGATATAGCCGTCGAAAGAATTAAAGTTGGCCTCTAAGCCTAAATGAATGTTGATTTGCGGATATTTAAGGCGCAGATTTTTAACCTCGCGCTCCATGTACGGCCAATCCATACGGCGCACGTTGTACGCCATATGCCGAAAACCGTGGTCTGTAATCCCGATTTCCTTTAAACCTGCGTCTACTGCGGCGGCAATGTTTTCTTCAATCGTACCTTTGCCGTGGCTGTATACTGTATGCGTATGATAATCGCCCCAAAACGCCATAAAAACTTTACTAAATAATGCTCCTTTAATTGTGTTTTAAAATTCACCCAAAAACTTGATTTCTTCGCACAGCTTTACGCCGAACTCCGCATATACGCCCGCCTTAACCAGACGTATCAGCGCGGCAACATCGGAAGCCTTTGCGTTGTCGGTGTTTAAAATGAAATTTGCATGCTTTTGGCTAACCGCCGCGCCGCCTATCCGCGCCCCTTTAAGCCCCGCCTTTTCGATAAACCAGCCCGCCGGCTTAGAGGCTTGCGTTTGCGGACAAATTGCGGCCTTAAATACCGAACCCGCCGAAAAGCCGCTAGGCTGCGTACTAAGGCGAAACGCTTTGTATCGGGCGCGCAGTGCAGCGATTTCGGCAGGCTCGCCTTGTGTACAGCCAAACGCGGCGCGCACCACCACATCGTCGGGCAAAAACGCAGAGGCGCGGTACGAAAAGCCGCACGCTGCATGGGTAAGCCTGATTATTTCGCCTTTACGCAAAACCTCCGCCCACAGCAAGCTGTCTTTAATTTCACAGCCGAACGCGCCTGCGTTCATAATGCACGCGCCGCCTACCGTGCCGGGAATGCCCGCCGCCCACGCAAAGTCTGAAAAACCGTGCTTTTCGTAAAAGCGGGCAAGCGCGGATAGACTAGTGCCTGCGTAGCATACCGCCGCAGCGTCTTGCAAAACAATTTCGCCAGGCCTTAGCCGCAGTACCGCGCCTTTAATGCCGCGGTCGGATATCAGCACGTTGCTTCCGCCGCCTAAAATAACGGCATTTCCGCCGCATAGTGCGTAAGCATTTTGCAGCTGCAAAACGTCTGCCGCTTCGGCAAAATATTCCGCGCGTCCTCCGATACGGAACGAAGTATATTCTTTAAGCTCTACGCCGCGCAAAAGCTTCAACTATATAATACCCCTTTTACACAATCTTGTCAAGAATTCGGCAAACCGAATATTATATATGCAAAAGAATTTTAAAAGGTGAAAAATCGTCCCGACTTTAACTTCGGGACGATTTTTTGTTTGCTTTAATTTACCGTAAATTATTTACATAACGGTGTGTTCTTTAATTTCTATGCGGTAAACACGGCAGTTTTGTTGGGCATCGCGCAAAGCAATATCCGCAAAAAGCGTAGAATTTGGCTTGCGTTTGCTTTTAGAAAAAAATCTTTCTACCTGCGCCGCATAAATACAGCTTAAAGCTTCGTCGCGCCCTAAACAATCCACAATAGCGTTACGGATTTTTTGCGCCCCTGATTCTGTATCCATTTTAGCAACCTCCTCTTAATTTATTCAACACGCGCTTGTTGCGACATAATATTACTACAAGAAGTTTCTTAATGTCAAGAGTTTTTTGGAAACTTCTTGTAGTTTTTTATAGAGAGAGGCATAAGATGAATATCATTAAAAATTTTAGTGAACGGCTTAAAGAATTAATTTTTGATAACCGTATCAATGTTAAAATCCTAAGTAAAGCGATAGCGTGCAGTGAAAACACGGTGTATGATTGGCTTACAGGAACCGTTAGCTTTATGCCGTCTGTTTCTAATTTAATTAAATTAGCGGATTATTTTAAATGCTCTATTGATTTTTTAATTGGCATAGAAGAAGAAAATTATCTGCCTAACCCTAAGCCTTGCCCGCCGTTTTCCGCATGGTTTAGAAACGCTATAGAAGTAAAGGGGTTTACTCTATACAGTTTAGGAAAAAAAGTTGAAATGACCACCTCAAACTTCTATTCTTGGATTAATCAAAAAAACAAGCCAAATCTCGACAGCCTATTGCGCATTGCCGCCGCACTGGATTGCACGATAGATTATTTGGTCGGGCGTGAGTGAGGGGAGGTTTTCTTTTCACCCCGTCTGATTGGGGGTATAGGGTTTTCTTTCCACCCCGTCCGCTTCGCGTCCACCCCTCAAGAGGGGAATTTTTCTGTGGTTAATTCCTTAACACACAATCAAAGAGGGGAATTTTTTATGGTTTATTTTTTAAATCCTTAGCCGACATTCTCCATTCTCCATTTTCCATTATCCATTACTGAAAGCCGACATTCTCCATTTTCGTACAACTTTTTGACGCAGTTTTACTTATTCTCTAAACGTTCGTTTAAATCTCCTAGGGCGTCGTAGCCCATGGATTTTAGGCGGTAGTTTCTTGCGGCGGCTTCTAAGATTACGGCTAGGTTGCGGCCTGTTTTTACGGGGACGGTGTGCATGGGCAGCTCTATGCCCAAAATGTTGTATACCTCGCGCTCGTCGCCTAAGCGGTTGTACGATTTTTTAATATTCCATTCTTCTAAGGCTATAACTAAATCGATTTCTTTGCTTGCCAAAACCGAACCCGCGCCGTACATAGAACGCACGTCTATAATGCCTAAGCCCCGCACCTCTAAAAAGTAGCGGATAACGCCGGGACACGCCCCCACTAAGCGGTCGGCAACGCGCTTACAGCATACCGCGTCGTCGGCGATAAGACGGTGCCCGCGCTGCAATAATTCTAGCGCGGTTTCGCTTTTTCCTACGCTGGATTTTCCTATAATCAAAACGCCCACGCCGTAAATATCCATTAAGCCGCCGTGAATCGCCTCTTCGGGCGCAAGCAGCTCGTTAAGATAAATGCTTATCTCGTTGATAATCATGGTAGAACGCAAGTCGGACGCTAAAACCACGCAGCCGTATTTTTCGGCGGAATCAATAATATGCTTTTTAGGCATTATGCCGCTGGATACGATTACGCACGGAAACTTTTTTTGAAAAAGACGGTCTATCGCTTTGATGCTTTCGCTGGGCGGCAGCGTTTTGATATACGCCGTTTCCTGCTCGCCGATAACCTGAATACGCCCTTCGGGAAAGTACTCGTTAAAGCCCGACAGCAATAAGCCGGGGCGGTTGATGTTAAACGTAGTAATGCGCAAGGTATCGCTGCGCCCTCTGCATAGAATGCGCAAGCCTAAACGCTTGCAAAACTCGTCTATGCAAACGTCTGCTTGTTTTTCGGGCAGTGCATGCTGCTTGATTTTTGTTAGCTTAGTATCCATTTATTCACCTCTTTTTTGATTGAAAAATTCTGCTATGGCCTGCGCGGTCTTGTAATCTATGCCCTCTACGGCTGCCAAAGTTTGCGTATCGGCAAGCGCAATCTCGTTTACGGAGGGAAACGCCTTTAAAAGGATTTGCCGCTTTTTAGGCCCTACGCCGCTAATTTCTTCTAATACGGAGTGTACGCGCTTTTTGCGTCTTACATGGTGGTAGGCAAGCGCGAAGCGGTGCGCCTCGTCGCGCACGCGCTGTAACAGCTTTAAGGCGGGGTCGGATTTTTTTAGAATAAGCGGTTCGGGGTTGTCGGGTGTAAAAATATGCTCGTCGCGCTCGGCAAGGGCGATTATCGGAAACCGTGCCGCCGCCGTATCTGTAAGCGCGGCGCGCGCCGCCGAAAGCTGGCCTTTTCCGCCGTCTATTACAATCAAATCGGGCGGCGCGGGGGCGTGCGGTGCGCTTTCGTCTTTTTTAGCAAACCTGCGCCCCATTACTTCGGCTAAGCTTTTGTAATCGTCTATGCCTTGTACGGATTGAATTTTATAGCGGCGGTACTCTTTTTTATCCGCTTTTCCGTCTGTAAACACTACGCCGCTTGCTACGCTGTCGGTGCCCGATAGGTGCGAAATGTCGTAGCACTCTATGCGGCGCGGGTACGGCACGCCTAAAATTTTGCCTAAGCGTTCCGCCGCGTCTACGGTGAAGTGCCGCTCGCGCAAAAGCTTGTCGGCGGATTTGGTTAAAAAATCCTGTGCGTTTTCGTGCGCCGTTTGCATCAGCTTTTTTTTAACGCCGATTTTAGGAAAGGTAAAGTGCGTTTTTTTGCCCGACAGCGCAAAAAGATATTCGGCTAAGGCGGCGGTATCAAACTCTTCGTTTAATAAAATTTCGGGCGGAATTTGGTTGTTAGGGTCGGCGTAATACTGCGCGATAAACTGCGCGGCCGCCTCGCTGCGCTGTAAAAACGCGCCCGTAACGGGATAATTTTTTACGCCCATCATTTTGCCGCCGCGCACGATTACGACTGCCGCTGCGGCACTTCCCGATTCGTCCGATGCTAAGCAAACTGCGTCTAGGTCTTGATTATCTGCCAAATCCGCTATGCTGCGCTCTTTAAGGCGTTTAATCATGGCTAGGCGGTCGCGGCAGCCGATAGCGCGCTCGAAATCCTCTGCGGCAACCGCTTCTTCCATTTTTTGATTTAAAATTTCTGCCGCACCGTCTTCCCTGCCCGATAAAAAGGCGATGGTTTTTTCTACGGCGGCGCGGTATTCGGCTTGTGAGGTTTTGCCCTCGCAAGGCGCAAGGCACAAATTGATGTGGTAGTTTAAGCACACGCGTTTTTGGGGCAGTTTCGGGCAGCAGCGCACTCGGTAGGCAGATTTTATAACCTCTACCACTTCGGCGGCGCGAATGCCGAAAAAGTACGGGCCGAAATATTTTGCGCCGTCGTTTTTAATTTTGCGCGTAATTTCTACGGCGGGAAATTTTTGCTTAACGTCGATGCGGATGTACGGATATTGCTTGTCGTCTTTAAGCAGAATGTTGTAGCGCGGCTTTTGCTTTTTAACCAAATTAGCCTCTAAACTAAGCGCGTCCTTTTCGGTAAGCGTAATGATGTAGTCTACATCGGCAATTTGCAAAACCAACGCCTGCGTTTTTTCGGATTTTTGCGTACCCGTAAAATACTGCCGTACACGGTTTTTAAGCTGCCGCGCCTTTCCGATATAAATAACCTGCCCCGCGCTGTCGCGAAACAAATACACGCCCGATTTTTCGGGCAAGTCTTGCAGTTTAGATAAAAGCCGCTCGGACAACTCCATAGGGGTATTATAGCATAAAGTTTACCGCTTGACAAATTGTAGTGAGTATACGAAACGTGTCGTTTTAGAAAAATACTCTTTTTTTATGGTATGCTTAATCTTAATCAATAATTTTAGGAGAAGTATTCATGGAAAAATCAAAAATTTATGACTTGCTTGACAATGAACTTTTACACAAATGGAAAACCGAAATAGAGAAAGCTGAAAGCGGAAGTTGGTTTTTTACAAACGCGCAAGAGGTATTTGAGGAATTAGAAAAAGGATTAGATAAGCACGAAAAGGTTTTATTAAAAACGTATGCTTTGGCAATTGAAAATAAGGTGGATTATGTTGAGTATATGCTTAAAATCAAGGTGCTTAATTTTGGCATTAAAATAGGAATGGAGTTAGAAAAATCTTTTGCGGCAATGGAGAATTGTTAATTTTCTTTTCTTTCCACCCCGTCTGACTGGGGGTATAAGCTTTTCTTTCCACCCCGTCTGCTGCGCAGCCACCCCTACAAGAGGGGAATTTTTTAATGGCTACTTTATAGTAATTACAAACTCTATTTATTATCTTATAGCCGTAATTGTGTTTTGATTACTTTTTCAAAAAGTAATGAGTTGCGCAGGAGTTGTTAAGGGGGACACAACCGCAAAGTCCCCCTAACCGCCCTTTTTTGTTACCTTTTTTGGGGCGTTCCAAAAAAGTAAACTTTCCATTCTCCATTACTTAACACAGCCGCAATAGGTTTGGCGGTATATGTCTAGCTTTTGTGCGGTTTGGGAGGCGAATAAAAAGCCGTTTTGCTTTTTAAAGTCGGCGGGCAGAAAGCGTGTAGGGCTTTGCGGCTCTACAAAAGTGCCGCCTGTGGAGTTTATAAAATTTGCGTCCTTATGCGGGCTGGCTGAAAGTGTGGTGGTGTAATACGCATAGCCGTTTTTTGCCGCATAGGTCGCCGCGTTTTTTAGGCGCAGGGTGATACATTGTTGACAGCGCGCGCCGCGTTCGGGCAAATCCGTTAAATCCGCAACGTGCGGAAAAAAATCCTGCGGCGCGTACGGCACGGTAATAATATCGGCGATATCAAATGCTGCGTGCAGCTTTTCTAGCTGCGCCGCGCGTTTAGCGTGTTCTTCTTGCGTGTTGATGTTAGGGTTGTAAAAATACAGCGTTACGGCGTAAGTGCCGCACAGCTTATTAAGCGCGGCGCAAGCGCACACCGCGCAGCACGTATGCAGTAACAAGGTTTCTTTCACGTTGATTATCCTACAACTGCAAGCGGTATAAAAGCCGCTAGACAGGTTTAAAAATTACACATTTTGCAGTTTGGCGGTTTGGTCGGCTATCCTTAACGCCTCTATCATTTCTTCTATATCGCCGTTTATAAAGGTATCTAGGGCGTACAGCGTCATGCCGATACGGTGGTCGGTTACCCTACCCTGCGGAAAATTATAGGTGCGGATGCGCTCCGAACGGTCGCCGCTGCCCACCTGATTTTTGCGCTGCGAACTTACTTGTGCTTCGGCCTCTTGCCGCATTTTGTCGTACAGCTTAGTTTTTAGCACCTTCATGGCTTTATCGCGATTTTTGATTTGGCTGCGCTCGTCTTGACACTGCACCACAATGCCCGACGGAAGGTGCGTAATGCGGATAGCGGACTCGGTTTTATTAACGTGCTGTCCGCCCGCGCCGCCAGAGCGGTAGGTATCTATTTTTAAATCCTTTTCTAAAATTTCTACGTTTACGTCCTCTGCTTCGGGCAGTACGGCAACGGTGGCGGCGGAGGTATGCACGCGCCCTTGCGTTTCGGTATCGGGGACGCGCTGAACGCGGTGGACGCCGCTTTCAAATTTAAGCTTAGAATACACGCAATTGCCCGAAACCGAAAAAACTGCCTCTTTAACGCCGCCTAATTCGGTTTCGTTAACGTCGATTTCCTCTACGCGGAAACGGTTTTTATCGGCAAACATTTTGTACATGCGCACTAGGGCGGCGGCAAACAGCGCGGCCTCCTCTCCGCCCGTTCCCGCACGGATTTCTACCATAACATCCTTATCATCTAAGGGGTCGCGCGGCAAAAGCAATATTTTAAGCTGACCGATAAGGGCTTCGCGCTCTTGTTTTTTTTCGTCTAATTCTTCTTGCGCCATGTCGATAAGCTCGGCATCGGATTCGGAGGAAAGAATTTGTTTGGCACCCGCAATGTCGGCGTCTACCGTTTTTAGCCGCAAATACGCCAAAACTACGGGCTCTAAGGCGGCGTGCTCTTTTACCAGTTTAGTCCACGTTTTGTTGTCGGCGATAACCTCTGCTTGTGAAACGCGGAGAGTAAGCTCGTCATACTTTTTTTTAAGCTCTTCTAATTTTTCGGTGTTCATATAAGTTTTAACCCTTTAAACGCGCCCGCACGATGCGCGCAACGCCGTCTAAATCGTTGATAACGCTAAGGTCGGTAAAGCTTTTTTCTAACAGCTTTTTAACTTGTTCGGCTTGCTCAAAGCCTACCTCTAACAATACAATGCCGCCTTTTTTTAAATGCGCGGGGGCGTTTTGGGCGATTTTACGGTAAAAGTTTAGCCCGTCCGCGCCGCCGTCTAACGCCTCGTGCGGCTCGTAGCTTTTTACTTCTTCCGCTAAACCGTCTATATCGGACGATTTTATATAGGGCGGATTGCATACGATTACGTGGTAGGTTTCGCCCTTTAAATTATCAAACATATCCGAAAAAACAATTTTTACGTTAGTGTTTTCTAAATTGTTGGCGGCTACTGTAAGCGCGGGCTCGGAAAAGTCCGCCGCCGTAATTGTGGCTTGCGTAGCGTTTGACAGCACGGCGGCAATACAGCCCGAACCCGTGCATAAATCTAATACGGACACGGGATTAGCTTTAAGCGACTGAATTTCTTTAATAGCTTGCTCGCATAAGAGTTCGGTTTCGAAACGCGGAATTAACGCGTTGCGGTTTACTACTAAGCGCGTGCCGTAAAAGTCGCAGTAGCCTAAGATATGCCAAAGCGGCTCGCCCGTTTTGCGGCGGGAAAGAATTTCTTTTATTTTTTTATACTGTTTTAGCGTAACAA
This sequence comes from Bacillota bacterium, assembly GCA_009777485.1. Lineage (GTDB taxonomy): Bacteria > Bacillota > Clostridia > Christensenellales > Pumilibacteraceae > WRAP01. The sequence goes on along the minus strand of WRLT01000002.1, from coordinate 98,380 downwards.
TGCGGATATCTTTAAGTTCGGCGCGTTTTAAGCCCGTAACATCGCAAAAAATCCAGTCCGTTTCTGCGGGGTCGGCGTTGGTTTGGGCAAGCGTGGTTTCTATCTCTGCGCGCACGTCGGCGTAGCGGAATTGCCCGAAAGTAAGTTGAGAAATTTCGGGGTTTTCGTCTAGCTTTTGCACCTCTAAAAAGGCGCACAGGGCAACTTCGGCCATTGCGTCGTCGGGCTTGCGCGTAGAAAGCTTTTGCAGGCCTAAGCCGGGCGCGCGGAAAATTAGGGTAAACCAGTTGTCGGGCAGGGCGGCTAATCCGCGCAATAATTCATACGACAGCCCCGCCACTAGCGGCAGTAAGCCCAAGCGTATGCCTAATTTAATAAAAAACATCGCCGCGCCCGAAACTGCACCCTCTAAGGGCGTTAGGGCAATCAGCCAGTTGACTAGCGAAAACAATAAAATGGCTATCACCATAACAAAAAACAAAAAGGTTGTGCCGCAACGGTTGTGGCGCGTAGAACATTTTTGAATGTTTTCTACGGTAAGGGGTAAATCTTTTTCGTAGCAGTTTATGGTGCGGTGCTCTGCGCCGTGATAGGCAAACGTGCGGCGGATATCTTTCATAAGGCCTGTAAGCACCAAATATAAAATAAAGATTGCTATGCGGATTAGCCCCTCTATCAGCGACTGAACCAGCGCGCGCGTGCCCGTAGAAAGCGCAGTTTCTTTAATGGCGCGGTCTACGGCGAAAGTGTTTATGATAAACGGCAGAACAAAAAATAAGCCTATCCCCAGTGCAAGCCCTAAAAACACGGCAAAGCCTATCCAGCCTTTTCCGGGCTTTTCTTCCTCGGGGGCAATTACTTCGGCGGATTTAACCAGTGTTTTTACGCCCGAAACTAAGCTGTCAAAAAAAGCGGTTACGCCGCGTATTACGGGTACTTTTTTGTACCATGCTTTTTTGCGGGTGTTGCGCTTAGAGTCTACTAAAATAGTGCCGTCGGGGCCGCGCACCGCCAACGCCGTAGACGTAGGGCTGCGCATCATAACGCCCTCTAACAACGCCTGTCCGCCTATTAAACACTTTTTAGGCTTTTGCTTTTTAATTTTTTCTTTTTTTTCTTTCATAGTGTTAAAGGGAAACGCTGATTGAGGTACAGCGCGATGCGGTGGACTTATTCAAGCAAAAAAGCACAAAAAAAACCATGCCGCTACGCTATGGCTTTTAAGTTTACGGATGTGGTTTTGCTATTTGCCGTAACGCTTGTTAAAACGGTCAATACGTCCGCCGGCCTCGATATGCTTTTGTTTTCCTGTATAAAACGGGTGGCATTCCTTACAGATTTCAATACGGTAAGAATCGCCCTTTTTGGTAGAGCCCGTTTTAAAGCTTGCGCCGCAAGCACAGGTTACCGTTACCTCGTGATAATCGGGATGAATATCGGCTTTCATTATGTTTTGCACCTCCTACAATATACGTGCTTGACTATTGTATAAGAAAGCGGCGCGGTTGTCAAGTTATTTTTACACATAATACGCAAGCTTGCGCATTTTTATTGCTTTTCTTTAATTAGTTCATCCAGCGTTACCCCAAAAATTTCGGACAACTGAATTAACTGCGGTATACTAGGCTCGCTTATGCCGCACTCCCACTGACTTATGTTTTTATACGTAACACGCAATTTTTCGGCAAGCTGTGGTTGCGTTAAGGATTCGGCTGTGCGTAAAATTTTTAGATTGTCTTTAAAATAACTCATATAACAATTATGAACCCATACCATTAAGTTATGCTTGACAATCGCAATTTTTGCGATTATACTAGACAGTATGGACGTTTTTACCGCAGTTTTACAGACAATTAAAAAAACACGCCCGATTTTGTGGCTTTCTAAAAATAATAGTGATTGCACAAATGAGTACCCTAAGCTGTTGAGTGCACAGGATATTAAAGACGACATGCTGTTTTTTTTAACTCATTTTGCGCAAGACGTAATAACTGTATTAAATTTAGAAAAAGGCAATCACGAAAAAACAGTTAAAATGTTATATAACTTAATAGAAAAAGCAGGTCTTGAAAATGTTACGCCAGCCACTAAAAACAACTAGGGTTTTTCTAAGTCAAAAAATTCTACCTTTTGAAGGGTTTTCGCCCCGTATCAACAGCACACTACTCCGTCCCCCTGTGCTGTCCCCCTGTGCTTGTCCCCCTGTGCTTAAATTTCTCTTAAACTTATTTACCTCATTTGTGGGGGTCGTCTGGCTCACTTTGAACTTTAAACCAAGCTACTACTACTATAGCAACAGTTGGGCTAACACCAACCACTATCATAACTATACCTGCTATTACATTTACTAAATTAAGAATAATTACACCTATAATAACTGCAACAATTGAAAAACCTAATATCCCAAACAAAATTAAAAGCAGTTTCCGTTGTTTGTTATTCATTGGCTTTTTATTTGATTTTTTATCCAATATTCTATACCTCCTTTTCTTTCCACCCCGTCAGGCTTACGCCTGCCACCCCTCAAGAGGGGAATTTTTTTGCGGTTGTCGTTTCTTCTATCTCGCCGTTATAAAATGTCATTATAAGTTTTTTATAAATTTCGTGATTAGGCAATATACGAGGAGTATTCGAAGTATTAGTATAGATGTTTAGAGTGCCTGTTTCTATAACCACATTCTCGTCCAAAAATATGGGGTCTATAATCTTCAACTTTGTTTCTTTATTATTGACTACTTTTACAATATCCTTCCAAAAAAGCAAGAGAATCTTTGACCTTATAAATGCTCTGTCCGAATCAACTATACACCTACAATACAATCCGCTCGGAGTAAACATATAATAGACTATTGAACCCCCTCTTTTTACAGTATATCCTCCGCCACTGTCATCACCTTCCCAGTAATCATGCGCATTATGAACATAGTAGGTTTTTGTTTTGCTTTTTAGCGTACCAAATTCTTTGAGGATTAGTTTGTTTTGATATACTTTAAATAATTCCCTAAACAATATTGCTAAAAAAGTTATAAACACTAAGAATACACAGCTAAGAAGTACAGTGCCGCCAATATCCCAAGCATTCCCAAAGCTTTCGCCTCTTGTTCTGCCGATAATCATTAAAACAATGCCCACAGCTATTACGGCAGTAATTATTAATATTACTATAGCTTTTACTTTTTTATTGCTCTTCATTTTTTAACTACCTTTTTATAACCATTGCCTTATCCAATTTCTAAATCCAGCAGAAAAACCTCTATAAAGATTCTATTTCTCCACTCCAAAAGGTTTGAATCAGCTTGACATAAATTTCGTGATTAGGCAATATACGAGGAGTATCCGAAGTATTAGTATAGATTTTTAGAGTGCCTGTTTCTATAATCACATTCTCATCCACAAATATGGGGTCTATAATCTCCATTCTTGCTTCATCGTGATTTATGACTCTTATAACGTCATTCCATAAAAACATCAGTGATAATATCTTGTATCTTTTATCTATGCTGCTACATCTGCAATACAAGCCCCTTGAAGTGAATTTGTAATATATTAAATCCCCAGCTCTTTTTATGGTTTCAATTCCTCCACCATCATCCCCTACATGAATATCATGCGCATTATGAACATAGTAGGTTTTTGTTTTGCTTTTTGGCGTGCCAAATTCTTTGAGTATTAGTTTGTTTTGGTACACTTTAAAGAACTCCCTAAATATCCTAATTAAAAATGCTCCCATTATCGTAGAAGTACTCCCAAGAAATAAGATACTCCAAATATCCCAAGCATTCCCAAAGTTTTCGCCTCTTGTTCTGCCGATAATCATTAAAACAATGCCCACAGCTATTACGGCAGTAATTATTAATATTACTATAGCTTTTACTTTTTTATTGCTTGTCTTCATTTTTTAACTACCTTTTTATAACCATTGCCAAGTATTTCTTTCCACCCCGTCTGCCTAACGGCATCCACCCCTCAAGAGGGGAATTTTTTAACGGCTATTTATTTTAAATCCTTAGCCGAAATTCTCCATTCTCCATTTTCCATTCTCCATTACTTATACTCTACCTTGTATAAGTATAGGCCGTAGGGGTCGGCGGGGACTTTTTGCGGCCAGTCTGCGCCGCTTTCTAATAAGGAGGAAAGCTGTTTTTGGGTAAGCTTGCCCTCGCCTGTGCGGATTAAGCTGCCCGCGATAATGCGCACCATTTTGTATAAAAAGCCGTTTGCGGTAATGTGCAGCCGAAACGCGGGAATGTTGTAGAGGAAAAGCTTTTCTATTTTGCATTCCGTTACTGTGCGCACCGTAGTTTGCGCGCTACTGCCGCAACAGTGAAACGCGTTAAAATTGTGCGTGCCGATAAAAAGCGTTGCCGCCTGCTGCATGAGTCTGATGTCCGTGCGCGGCGAAATGTGTAGGGCGCGGCGGTATAGCAGCGGGTGCGCCGTATCGGAGGGGTAAAAATCGTAGCAATAGGTTTTTTGTTTGGCACTTTTCCGCGCATGAAAATCGCCGCTAACAGCACTGCACGATAAAACGCGCACACTCGGCGGCAGGTGTGCATTCAGCGCGGCGGGTATTTTGGTATCGGGCAGCTTACCGTTTGTATCGAAGTGCGCGGCTTGACCGCACGCATGAACGCCCTCGTCGGTGCGTCCGCTGCCCGTAACGGCAATTTGCGCGCCGTAAATTTTACTTAGCGCGTCCTCGACCGCCGCTTGAACGGTAGGCTTGTCCGCTTGACGCTGCCAGCCGAAAAAGCCCGTGCCGTTGTAGGCTAGTATGATTTTGTAGCGTGTGTTGTTCATGTTGATTGTTGGGGGTACATTGTTTGATGGGGTATGGGCTTTTCTTTCCACCCCGTCTGCCTGTCGGCAGCCATGGGTCGTTCGTTCCTCACTCCCCGCTTTGGCTAAAAACACGGTGTGTTTTTGCGGCTAAAGCCGCCGCGTCGCGCCTACAAGAGGGGAATTTTTCTTCGGTTGTTTTTGCGTAATATTGTCGGTTATCTTAGCTTACTCTGATTTTAATAGTTTGCTAAAACCGAATTCGGAAAGTCCTGTAAAGTCGCTGTGTGCTTGTGTTCCCTTAGCCTTAGTGATTTTTTTGTTTGCGGATTTTTCTAAGCTGTGTGCTTTTTTGTGATTCGGGCGGGCAAGGTATGCGGCGTTAGGGTTAAGCTTTTGGATTAGCGGCGTTTTTAACACCGCCTCGATTTCGGTGCCTAACGGCGTAAAGCGCGCCTCGCCGAAATACGAAGGAATTTGGCGATGCGTTAAAGCCGCCGCGCGCGCCGTGCCCGAAACCTTTACCGTGTCGGAAAGCTTAACATCGGAGGCGGACGACGCAACGCAAACGGTATACTTGCCGCCTAACACCGCAAAGCTGCCCGTTTCTTCCGAATACACGCTAAGTCGGTCTAACTCTATACGCAATTTAACCGAAACGCTTTCGCCCTTGTCTAAGCTTACCCGCGCAAAGGCCGCAAGGCGGTTTTGTACGCCGTACACGGGCGCGTTATCTAGATTGCAAAAAACAAACGCTACGGTATCGCCGTTATGCGCGCCCGTATTTTTTACCGTAAACGAAACGTCCAAACCCTCGTTTTTTGCCGAAACGTTTAAATCGGAATATTCGAAATCGGTGTACGAAAGCCCGTGTCCGAAAGGAAATTGCAGCCGCTGATTAAAGCTGTTAAAGTAGCGGTAGCCGTTGTATACGGATTCGTAACAGAACATATTTCCGCGCGCGGCGGCTAAATCGCTTTTTGCGGCGGGGTAATCCTTTTGGTTAAACGCCCACGAAACCGCTAATTTGCCGGACGGATTAAGTTCGCCCGAAAGAACGTCCGCAATTGCCTTATACGTAGCGGCGTACACGTGCGGAACGTACAGAACGGCGTTTGCGCTTAAAAGCCCGCCCGTTTCGGCGGGGCGCGGCGAAATAATTACCAAAACGGTTTTTTTACCTGCTTCGGCGGCGTCGGAAAGGTGTTTCAGCGCGTGCGCGTTTAGACGTCCGTTTTCGGCTTTGGCGAAAATCAGCGCGGTTGAGGCGTGCAGCGACAGCTTTACGGATGACGGCAGCTGCTGTTCCATAAGGGCAGCCCCCGCTTTATCCAAATTGCCCGCTATGTGAATTTTTTCGTCTGCGGCTTTTAGCGGCAGCGTTCCGTCATTTTTAAGCAGTACCATGCTTTGGGCAGCGGCGCGGGCGTCCGCATCAAAGCGCGGTTTTTTGTCGAAAGGCTTTTTTAACGCCTCGTAACGGCGCGCGATGTACCAAACCGCGCGCTCTACGCAAGCATCTACGCGCCGCTCGTCTAACTGGCCGTTTTCTACAAGCGTTTCAATAGCGCGTAAGTCGAACTCGCTTTGCCCTATCTCTAAGCTTGCGCCCGTGCTTACGGCGGCAGACTTTTGCCCGACGGACGCGGCCTCGTTGAGTATAAACGCATCGTCCGCCAACGCCGATTTTAATACTTGCACCTGCTGCTTAGAACCAAAAAGCGGCTCGCCATTTAAACAGCCCGACGGAATCGCCGCGCCCGCAAGCTGCGCCGCAACCGTTTGAAACGGCTTTGCGTATAGCTCGTTTAGCGCGCGCGCATCCATAAAGCGGTCGCAATACGCACCCTCTCCGCTTAAAATGTTGGTTCCGATAACCGCGCCCGCGCCCTCGATGTACGCCTTTGCAAGCTCTGCGGTTATGTATGCGTCCTCTGAAAACATCGCCTCGCTGCCTTGCGCCATCGGGTTGCGGATTACCCCTAAATTAACCGCGCCGTCCGCGATTTCTTTTTCGCTGTGCGCCGCTTGTGCGCGTTTTTCTCCGAAAGCGGAAACCAACTCGCGGTTAAAGGTGCAGGCTAAGGCAAAAAGCGCGGGACGGTGAAACAACAATTCCTCGCCCAGCTTTAACGAAAAAACTTTCAGCCGCTCTAAGGACGGGGTTTTCAGCGAAAGCCCGCAGCCTAAAAAGCGGATTTTTTCTTTTAGCGTCATTTGCGAAACAACCGCCCGCACTCTTCCGATATCCATAAGGCCCCTCTCCTTTACCTAAATTTCTAATACTGCTAGATTTTTATATAGTACATTCGTGTCAATGTTTCTTTCCACCCCGTCCGCTTCGCGTCAATGGGTCGTTCGTTCCTCACTCCCCGCTTTGGCTAAAAACACGTTGTGTTTTTGCGGCTTGCGCCGCCGCGTCGCGCCTGCAAGAGGGGAATTTATGATTGCTTTCCACCCCGTCAACTTCGTTGCCACCCCTCAAGAGGGGAATTTTTTTACGGTTTATTTATTAAATCCTTAGCCGACATTCTCCATTTTCCATTATCCATTCTCCATTGCTGAAAGCTGCTTATAGGTTTTTATATTCTGTAGCAATCAGCTCTGGTTCTTGATGTCCGCGTTTTTTAAAAAACATCAGTCGGTCGCTAAACTCCACAATTAAAATATCGGGGTCTTTGCGCGTGGCAAAAACCAACGGACGCTCGGACGCGCTTTCGTTGAGAATACGCTGTACACTGCTGTACCGCTGTGAAAAATCGGGGTTTATGCTGCCGCTGCCGCTGTGCGTAAAATCGGGCGTAAAGCCGCCGTTGATATCCGTAAATTCTTCGGGCGGTCGGACGGAAGATTTTTGCAGACGGTTGTCGGCGGAGGTATGTGCAGGGCGCGGTTGATGTTTGGTTGAATAGCCCTCGTCGTATTCGTACTTTTCGTTGTATTCGTACTTTTCGTCATAATCATTATAATCATTATCCGCATGATATTGCGGACGCGATTCCGTGCGCCGCTCGCCTTGCGGAGCTGAGGTTAGCTTGCCGCGCGGAGCAGGCTTTTTTGCTGCCGTTTTTGCGCGTTTTTTGCTTCGGTGCAGTGCCCACGCTATACCTAACAGCGTACATACCGTAAGCCCTATCCAAAATACGCGCACCGCGCCGACAGCGGTAAACGGGATATTCAGCACTAGGCAAAAGATTAAAAATCCAAACGCAAAAAGAGCGGGCAGCCAAAGCCCTACCTTAATCAATAAAAACGCAAAAAGCTTACCTAGAAGCTTTAAGCCTTTAATTAACATATCCGCAAAAAGTTTTATGCTAAAAGCACCTCTCTTTTTTTATTCAGTACGGCGGCGCGGCAAGTTAACGCGTACAGCCCTTAGATAACGTTTTTAAAAACTTGTACCCCTGCTTGCTCCATAAACCGCAGGGCAAAAAGGTTGCTAAGCTCGGCGTTATGCACGGGGCTGTGGTAGGTGTCGATACAATCGGTAAAGGTTATCACGTTGGCGTGCGAATTGTTTTCGTTAAGATAGGCGCGCAGTGAAAGCGCAAGCTGCATAACGCAGATATCCGTACATACGCCCACTACAATCATGTTGGCGTACTTGTTTAGTTCGGGTATGCGGGACATCAGCGCGAAAAAGCCGTTTGTGCTGTTTTTGGGAATATCTATTCCGCCAAAGCCTTTTAGCTCATCCGCTAGCGCGCTTTCTTTTTTGGTGTGGCAATGCGGCGGAAACCACTTAAACTCCGCCGTTTCGTTAGCGGAGTGGCAATCGCGTATAAACGCTTTTTGCGCGTTAGGAAGTTTTTGCAGCAATTCGCGAACGGGACGGATTACGTCCGCAAGGCGCGGGCTTGCCAAATTGCCGCTTTTGCAAAAGCCGTTAATCATATCTACCACGATGCACAGCGTGTTTTCGTTGTCTATGGTTTTTACCATTAAATCGGGCTTTGCGTCTACCTCGATTTTATAGCAGCCTAGTTCGCGGGCGGCTTCTTTTTCGTTAAATTGCAATCTCATACTACAATAATATCCCATTTTTTAAAAAAAATCAAGATAAATTCGGGTTTAGTTAAAAAATAAATTTCCATTCGTATGCTTTTTAGTTTTATTTTATAAGGCTTGTATGCTATAATTAAGCCATGTCCGAAAACGAAAACGGCGCAAGGGCAAAAAAAGCCGTCAGACCACGGCGCATTAAAAAAGCAAGCAACTTCTTTTTTTGGCTGCTGCGCGTGGTATTACGCCCCGTGCTGTGGCTTAAATACCGCTTTCGTTTTGAACACCGCACCGCTAAGGGCATCAAGCGTCCGTGCTTGATATTATCCAACCACCAAACCAGTTTTGACCAGTTTGCCGTAGGCGTGGGGTTTAGGTTTGGAATCAATTTTGTAGCGGGCGATTCGATTTTTCGGCACGGCTTTAAAAGCTGGCTGATGCAGGTGCTTACCAACCCTATCCCGTACGCTAAGGGAAGCAGCGACGCGTCCGCGATTAAAAACATCTTTTCCATTATCCGAAAGGGCGGCGCGGTAGGCATATTCCCTTCGGGAAACCGCAGTTTTTTTGGAGAGGAATGCACCTTACGTCCCACTGGAAAGCTTGCCAAAAAACTGGGCGTGCCGCTAGTTTTGGTACAGATGCGCGGCGGCTACAACACGAAGCCGCGTTGGAAGCAAAAGCCCAACAAGGGCAAAATGCGCGCTAGCGTGCAACGCGTAATCTCGCGCGAAGAACTGCAAGCGTTGTCGGCGGAGGAGTTGGATAAAATTATCCACGACACGCTGTACCTGGACGAATTTGCATGGAATAAGCAGCAGCAAATCGTTTTTAAAGGAAAACGAAAAGCCGAATTTTTAGAGGGCGTGCTGTTCTACTGCCCTCAATGCGGTACGCTAAACCGCCTGCACTCGCACCGCAATCAGCTTACCTGCACCTGCGGCATGTGCGTTGCGGTAAATGAAACGGGCGAATTTACAAAAATCCGTAACGCCGACAACTGCCCCGACACCGTGTTAGCATGGGGGCAAATGCAATTAGAGCATATAAAAGCCCTCGACTACGCACCCTACGCACAACAACCGTTATTCCACGACATCGGCGCACGCTTAAACAAAGTAGAGCGTTCTAAAAAGGATGAGCCGTTAGGAGAAGGCGCGATTAGCCTGTATGCGGACAAGCTGACGGTTTGCGAAAAAGAGTTCCCGCTTGCAAAAATCCATGATATGTCTATCCAAAGCATGGCGCGGCTTACCTTGTACACAGACGAAGGCGAATTTACCGTAGACCTGCCTAAGCGCGGCAACGCCTTTAAATACATGGTTTGCGGATATCGAATCAAAAATCTTAGCGGCGACACCAACACAGAAACTTACGGATATTAATTTTTTCCCTACGCATGAAAAGGAGCGTTCAGAACAGCATGGCATACAACGAATACATCGAGCCGATTGTGGAGGGCAACTACTCTATACGGTTGGTAAAAAACGAAAAAGAACTGCGGCAATATCAAGATTTGCGGTATAAGCATTTATTGTTGGGACACTTCGACCCCGAAAAAGCCAAAAACGCAGACGCGAACGCCACAGACGAAAATATCGGCTACGATAAAGAAACTTCTCAGCTGTGCGCCTTTTTCCGCAACCCCGAAACGGGCGAGGAGGAGGTTGTGGGCGGCTACATACTGATGCGGTTTTTGCACGAAAATTCGTTTTGCAAGGCTACGCTTAAATACGATTTATCAAAGCTTTTGGCTAAACACCGCCACGAAGTGTTAGAAACCACCCGCGCCATTGTGCATCCCGACCACCGCACGGGCGTTGCTATGCGGCTGTTGTGGGACGGTATAGAAAGCTACGCTAAAAAATACGGCGCGCGCTACGTTATGGGTACGATGAGCTTTTTAGGTACAGACCCTAACAAATATGTAGAAGCGGCAAGCTATCTATACCACAATTACCGCATGAATGAGGATATTACGGTGCGCCCCTTAGACGGCGAAAATGCTTTTTACCACGAAATTATTCCGCAAGAAAAGTTAAACCGTTCTGCCGCCGTGCAGCAGCTGCCCCCTTTATTAAAGGGCTTTTTATGGATAGGCGCAGAGGTGGGCACAGGCTTTTATATCGACCACGATTTAAAAACCGTAGAAACCTTTGCCCTATTAGATATGGAAAAGTATAAAATTCATAAATACACCGTTAGGCGGTTGAAGTGATATTCATTTACAATTGACATATTCACTGACAACTTACAACTGTATTGAAAATCACGAAGTACAACTGACGAATTTCGGCTAAATATTTTAATAAAAAAGTAGCAATAATTTGTCAATTGTCAGTTGTCAGTTGTAAGTGGTAAATCAAGCAGTGCGTCCTTAACTGACTGCATGCCTTGTAGGCTTTCTAAAAATGCGCCCGTCTTTTTTTCGGCGTCGGAAAAGCTGACTAAATCGGATTTATCTATACAATACAATTCGTACCGCAGCATTTTTGCCCAAAGCTTTTCTAGCTTTTCGGGCGTTATGGCGTCGGGCAATTTATTTTGAATTTTTTCCACCTCCCGCGCAATGGTCTGTTTAATAAGAGGCAGTCTTTTAAGTAGCCATTTGCGGTAGAAAAAGATGCCGTAGAACAGCGCGATGGAAATAACCTTTGCGCCCTCTATAACAAGCCCCATAGGGTTCCACAGCATAGAACCCTCTAAAATGTACAGCGGCGTTTGCGTGAGCGCCATAGCAACCGCGTAAAAAACCGCAAAGACGCGCAAATAATGCTTGCTAGGCAGATACTGTCCTACGATAAACGACAGCGCGGCAAACATGCCCACTATCGGCACCCAACGGATGCGCGCGTCCACTTGAACAATGCTGATAATGGCCGCCGCAACGCCGATAGCCAGCGCAACGTACAATACCACCTTGCCGATGATTTTTCTTTTGCGGGTTTTTTTTGCGAAAATCCACCAAAATATAATGCTGCGGAACGCGCCGAAAAACGCCGCGATAATAGGCGGCACCATAGAGGTAAAGCCCATGTCGCTGCCCGCTGCTGCCAAATCCAGCCCCAGCATAACAAACATCAGCGTCCAAAATACGCTGCCTATCGAATACACCAGCAAATATTGACGTTGGTCTTTAATTTGATACGTTACAAAATCGAAAACGATTGTTATTACGCCCATTACTTGGGCAACTATAAACCATGCCGACATTTTTTATTTCTCCTAGTTTTTTGGATTTTGTTTTTTATGTGATTATAACGCGGTCGGGGTATAAGCTTAATCCGCGCAACAAAACGATAAGACGCCGCTAATGCACAGCTTGCCGCCCACAAAGCCCTTTGCGTTAATAAAATAGAAAGGGCCTTTTTGGATTTTTAGGGATACTTCGGTAGTGAATACATCGCCAGGCACTACCTTGTTGCGGATGCGCACGCCGTCTATGCCTGTAAAGTACAGCGTTTTGCCCTCTGTTTGCCCGTGCAAGGTGGCGCAAACGCTTTGTACCATAATTTCGCATAGGATTACGCCAGGCACAATCGGATTATCGGGAAAATGCCCTTGCAAAAAGAATTCGTCTCCCTTTACCGTATACGCGCCGCCGCCCTCCCACGCTTCGTCTAACAGCAGCATGGCATCGCGGTGCGGCAGAATTTGCATAATTTCGTCGCGGCTGAGTTTTTTCATGCAAACAGCCCTCCTACTTTCTCCGCTTGCATCATAAGCTCTTGAATAATTTCAGCGCAGGTTTGTTCTTTTTTAACAAGCCCCGCAATTTGCCCCGCCATAAAGCTGCCCTTTTGCGCGTCGCCCTCTTGCGCGGCAAGCCGCAGCGCGCCCGAACCCAGCTTTAAAATTTCTTCGTTAGACAGCGTTAAATCGGCTTCTGACTGTGCAAAGTTTACGGCAAATTCGGTTTTTAAGGTGCGGACGGGGTGGCCTGTGCGTCTGCCCGTAACCATTGTGGCGGTATCGCCTGCTTTAAGCACTTTGTCTTTATAGTTTTGGTGAATAGCGCATTCTTTGGCTACTAAAAAGCGCGTTCCCAACTGAACGGCGCGCGCGCCCAAAGCAAAAGCCGCCGCCATGCCTCTGCCGTCCGCAATTCCGCCCGCCGCCGCCACAGGAATTTGTACGGCGTCGCATACCTGCGGCACAAGGGATAAGGTGGTTAATTCGCCTATGTGTCCGCCTGCCTCGTTTCCTTCGCAAATTACGCCTGCCGCGCCGCAACGTTCCATAAGCTTAGCAAACGCTGCACTGGGCGCAACGGGAAACACCTTAATACCCGCATCTAACCATCCTTTCATGTAGGCGTTAGGTACGCCCGCGCCCGTAGTAACTACTTGTACGCCTTCCTCTATCACTACCCGCGCAACTTCTTCCGCAAACGGACTCATCAGCATAATATTTACGCCGAAAGGCTTAGCGGTAAGACTTTTTGTTTTGCGGATTTCCCCGCGCAGGGCTTCACCGTTTAAACTCATGGCGGCGATTAAGCCTAAGCCGCCCGCGTTAGAAACTGCCGCCGCAAGCCCTGCGTCCGCAATCCACGCCATGCCGCCTTGAATGATGGGGTACTGTATGTTAAGCAGTTTACAAAAAGGGCTTTGTGTAAAGATGTTTTTATTCATGCGCGGAAACCTCTTTTGTAAAAAAGATTAGCCCTAGCGTACCTGGTCCGCAGTGCGTGCCGATAACAGGGCCTACGGGCTGACGGTAAACCTGCGCCGCATTAGTAAAGCGTTCGCTGAACAGCTGCGCAAAAACGGGCGCGTCGGGGGCGTCTGCGTCAACCATATAAACGGGCTGAGTGGTGTCAATGCCTGCTTTTTCTGCGTTATCTAACAGCATAAGCATAGATTTTTTGCGCCCTTTTGCTTTGGCGAAATTTTCTATTTTGCCTTCCTGCGTAATTTTTAGCAGCGGCTTTATGCCTAGCAAGCTGCCAAACACCGCCGCCGCGCCGCTGATGCGCCCGCCGCGCTTTAAGTGGTGCAAATCGTCTACCGCAAACAGCGTGCGCACGTTGCTTTTTAGCTGTTCTATTTTTTTAATCAAATCGGCTTTTATTACGCCGCCTTGCGCAAAATACTTGGCCGCCTCTAAAACCACCGCACCCGCGCCCATAGAAATGTTTTTAGAATCTATGCACACAATTTCATTTTTAGGGTATTTTTCTTTAAGTGCCGCAATCGCTTTATTCATCGACTCAAATGTTGCGCTAAGCTTGTGCGAAAACGAAATATACAGTATATCCTTGCCCTCTTTTAAAAACGGTTCAAAATATTCCGTATAATTGTATTCGTTAAGCGCGCTGGTAAGCGGAATACTGCCCTTGCGGATTTTTGCGTAAAACTCTTTAAAGTCGGTGTTGCGCCCTAAATCATAAAACGATTCATTGCCGTCGATACTGTACGGCATGTAAATAACGTTTAGCTTGTAGTGTTCGGCTAAATCATACCAAATTTCGCAGTTGCTGTCGCAGAATAATACCGTATCCATATGTGCTTGATGCCTCTCTGTATTTAATTTGTTTGTCAAACTAATTATAATATACCGCTATTTAATTTGTTTGTCAAACTAATTATTAGGGTTTTTAAAATATTTTTCACTTTTTTTAAGCTTTTTGGCAGATTTTTTTCGCGATTTACTTTTGAACTGCTTATGAGGAACAAGCAGAGATACCCTGTCGCAAAAAAAATACAATCGGCATACCATGAAAGTATATGTTTGCCTCTGCCGAAATCGGGAAATTTAAGTTTATAGTTAATTTAGGTGAATTCTGCCCCGACAGCCCCGAACTTGGGCGCAATAAAATTATGGTTCATTCGTTTAATGCGTTTTGCGAGGTTAACCTAGAAAACGAGTTAGACGGAACGGGTGCGTGCATCCGCCGCATTACCGCGCTTTCGGCAAGAACAAACGGCGCGGTATTTTGCCCTGTGCGCACACACCTGTTTGGATTAAAGCATATCGGCGCGGCGGTTTGCTTTAAGGGGCGGTTAATTGATATTGCAGACCGCACGCAAAACCCGCTTTCGGACGAATATGAAACTACCGACAAATTAAAGGTTTTTGCCGCAGACGGCGGTAAAATAGGATTGCTAATCGACACCGATTGCCTGCTAGAAGAAAATTGGCAAAAGGCGGCACGCGAGGCGGACGTTATACTGTGCTTAAATCGCGGCACAAGCGCGGCCGCAAAGGACGACGCACAGCATTTTTCCCGCACGTATGCCATCCCCTACCTATATGTAGATGACGCGGGCATCGAGTGGAGGAGTATGTAGTGATTTACTTTTTTGGAACGCCCCAAAAAAGTAACAAAAAAGGGCGGTTAGGGGGACTTTGCGGTTGTGTCCCCCTTAACAATCCCCCCGCAACTCGTTACTTTTTGAAAAAGTAACCAAAACACAATTAAGGCTGTAAAATAAATAAATAGGGTTTGTACTATATTAAATTTGCCGTTAAAAAATTCCCCTCTTTGAGGGGTGCCCCGTAGGGGCGGGGTGGAAAGAAAAGTTTATAACACAGGGGGACGGAGTAGTGTGCTATGGACGGGGTGGAAAAGACAAACACCTTTCCACCCCGTCAACTTCGTTGCCACCCCTCAAGAGGGGAATTTTTTAACGGTTAGGTTGCTAAAAACTATTCCGACAGTCCTAGTAAATAATCTGAGCTTTCGTTAAGTGTTTTACAGATTAAGCACAAAACATTTAGCGTGGGTTCTCTCTTTCCTGTGCAATATCCGTTTATTATTTGTTGCGACATATTGATTTTTCTTGCTAGTTCTATTTGTGATATTCCGCTGCCTTGCAATACTTCTCTTAATCTTTCAGAAAATTTATTCATAGTAAAATTATACTGCTTATAGCGGTATTTTTGTTGACAAACCGCTATAAGCGGTATATAATGCAATTATGGCTATATTACTTCGCACTTACTTAAACTCTTTGATAATGTTGTTTAGTCGTTCTTTTAGGTCGATTAAATCGTCTTTGAGTGTGTACGGTGGTGCGGTTATATGGTCGGGTGTTTCTTTGGGTTTAAAAAGATAGCACGTGTCGTCGCACTTTTTTATGCCGCCGCGCGTGCACGCGCCGTAATTGGTTACGCGGTACTCCTCTTCAAACTTAAAATAATAACGAATGTGGCGTTTACAGTTTTGACAAATTTGTTCCATACCGTATAGTATACGCTATAAAATGCCGCAAAGTTGCTTTGCGTAATATTCTACGCAAAAAACTTTGCGTAAAAAATTACGCAAACCCTATTTCTGCGTTTATATGTTATATAATAGTATATATAACCTTTCGGAGATACTTGCGCACATGACATTCGGAGAAAAACTCAAACTACTTCGTTTGGAAAAAAAATTAACAACACGACAGCTAGGTGAGCTTGTAAACAGTACTAGTTCTATGATAAGCAAATGGGAACAGAATCTTTGCGAACCCAAAATAGCTACCCTGCGAAAAATTGCCGCAGTGTTTAATATTTCCATAGAAGAGCTTACGAATAACGAAATTGATATTTAATAATAAAATTCAGATTTATTTTCATTTTAACGATTTGCGCGGCTGTTTGTTTGACAAGTAATCCTTGTTTCGTTTATACTACCCTTATGCTATCCGAAACCGAAGCGATGCAAAAGGATATTCTTGCGTTGGCGCTTGCGGGCGACGGCGTTTGGACGCTGTATGTACGCGAACGGCTGATTAAAAAGCACGACCTTAAAGCGGGCGCGTTAAGCGCGAAAGTTAAAGGTTTTGTAAATGCTGCCGCGCAATGCAAAATGCTGTACGCGGTAAAGGATACGCTGACGGAGGCCGAGCGCGATATTGTGCGCCGCGCACGCAACGCGCACACTTCCTCCCGCGCTAAAAACGCAACGCTGGACGAATACAAAAAGGCCACCGCCTTAGAAGCACTTTTAGGCTATTTGTATTTAACGGGGCAAAAAGCCCGATTAGACGAAATTTTACAACTCTGTTACGGTGAAGTATGAAAGTAAACGGCAAGGCGGAGCTACTCCGCTACACGCAAAATCCCGAAGAAACCGTCGCGCTTGCGGCAAAGCTTTGTTACAGCCAGGATAACCCCTCCGAACTGTCTAAAAAGCTTTCGCAGTCCGATACGGGCAAATTTATCCGCATGTTAAAAAACATGGGGCATCTTTCTACGTTTGAGCATGCGTCGTTTACGTTTGCGCTGACGGGCGTTTCGCGCGCGCTGCTGGCGCAAATTACGCGCCACCGCATTGCAAGCTTTTCGGTGCGCAGTCAGCGGTATGTATCGGAAAGCGCGTTTAACTATATTGTGCCGCCCGCGATTGAGGCGTTAGGCGAAAAAGAAACGGCGCGCTTTACGCAGCAAATGGAAACTATGGCAGAATGGTATGCCGAATGGCAGCAGTTGTTAGGCGGAAAAAGCGAAAGCGCAAATGAGGACGCGCGGTTTGTACTGCCCAACGCGTGCGAAACCAACCTGCTGCTTACCATGAACGCGCGGGAGCTGCTGCACTTTTTTAATCTGCGTTGCTGCACCCGCGCACAGTGGGAAATTCGGGCGATTGCGTGGCAGATGCTAGGCGCCGTTGCAAAGGTCGCGCCGAATATGTTTTTAGATGCAGGCCCTGCGTGCTTATCCGCAAAATGCCCCGAAGGGCAAAAAAGCTGCGGCAAGCAAGCAGAAATGAAACAGCTTAAAAAGGAGCACGCATGAAAATTGAAGGACGCAACGCCGTAGCGGAGGCTATCGCGGCAAAAACCACTATCGACCGCTTAGTGGTGCAAAAGGGCTTAAAGGACGCGGCGGCGAATAAACTGATAGACGAAGCTAAGTCACGCGGGATTAAAATCTTTTTCCGCGATAAAGAGGCGTTAGACCGCGAAAGCGCGAATAAAAAGCATCAAGGCTTTATTGCCGAAGTAACCGATTTTAAGTATTGTGAGATAGACGACATTTTATCGTATGCTAAGCAAAAAAACGAAGCACCGCTTTTGGTATTATTAGACGGCGTAGAAGACCCGCATAATTTAGGCAGTATACTCCGCGTGGCGGAGTGCGCGGGCGTTCACGGCGTGGTGATTCCCCGACACCGTGCGGTAAGCGTAAACGAAACGGTTATTAAGGTTTCTGCGGGCGCGGCGGCGCATATGCGGGTGGCTAAGGTAACCAACATCAACGATGCAATTGACGCGTTAAAAAAGAACGGCGTATGGGTATACGCGGCAGATTTGGGCGGCGAAAGCTTGTATAAAACCGATTTATCGGGGGCTGTTGCACTGGTAATCGGCGGCGAGGGCGCAGGCGTTAAAAAGCTGACACGCGCCAAATGCGACGGCGCGGTTTCTATCCCGATGTTCGGCAAAGTAAATTCGCTGAACGCCTCCGTAGCGGCAGGCATTGTGATTTATGAGTATATACGCAAAAACCGTTAAAATTTTTAAGGAGAACATAAAAAATGAGAAAACCGATTATTGCAGGAAACTGGAAGATGAACAACACCGTTTCGCAAACCTCCGCGCTGTTAAATCAGCTTATTCCGCTGGTAAAAGACGCCGCGTGCGAGGTGGTGGTATGCGTGCCGTTTACGTCGCTTTTTGAGGCCGTGCGTTTAACGAAAGGTACAAATATCGCCGTAGGCGCGCAAAACGTTGCATGGGCAGAAAAAGGCGCGTTCACGGGAGAAATCAGCGCGGATATGCTAATAGAAACGGGCGCGAAATATGCGGTTATCGGGCATTCCGAGCGGCGGCAGTATTTTGGTGAAACGGACGAAAGCGTAAACAAGCGGCTTAACACGGCTGTAGGAAAGGGCTTAAAGGCGATTGTTTGCGTAGGCGAAACACTTGCCGAGCGCGAAGGCGGCATCACCGAAAAAGTGGTAAAGGCGCAAATAGAAAACGGCTTTAAGGGTGTTTCGGCGGCGGATTTGCAAAGCGTTATCCTAGCCTACGAGCCTGTATGGGCAATCGGCACGGGCAAAACTGCCACACCGCAAGACGCGCAAAATACCGTTAGTTACATTCGCGGCGTTTTTACATCGCTGTACGGCACACAAAACGCAAACGCTTTGCGCATTCAGTACGGCGGCAGCATGAACGCCGCTAACGCAGACGAGCTTATGGCGCAGCCCGACATAGACGGCGGCTTAATAGGCGGAGCAAGTTTAAACGCCGCCGATTTTGCGCGCGTGGTTATGTATAAGAACCTGCGGGGATAAGTTTCAACAGCGTCTGTTCGGGTCTTTTTGCGTTACTCTGTGCTAATTTTCCTTGCCGTACCGCTAGTACGGCCGCGTCAAAATCGCCCAGATTAACACAAAAATCCCTCGAAAATCCGCTATTGCTCCTTATCCCCGCAGGTTCTAAGCAAGTTAAGTTCTAAAAAAGTTATTATCGTTTCATTCAAAAAACACAGGAGTTAATTTATGAAACCGACACAGGCAATCGTAATTATGGACGGGTTTGGGTATTCGGCCGAAACGTTTGGAAACGCTATTAAAAGTGCGGGTACGCCGAATATTGACGCGTTGCAAAAAACGTATCCGTCGGGGCTGATAGAGGCGTCGGGGCTTAGCGTGGGCTTGCCCGAAGGTCAAATGGGCAACAGCGAAGTGGGGCATTTAAATTTGGGCGCGGGGCGCGTAGTGTATCAAGATATCACGCGCATCGACAAAGCGATTGCCGACGGCGAATTTAGTAAAAATCCTGTTTTTTTAGACGCGGTTAAAAACGTGCAAAAAAACCGTTCTGCCATGCACTTAGTGGGGCTGTGTTCGGACGGCGGCGTACATAGCCATTTAAACCATATGTACGCGCTAGTGCACTTATGCAAAGCGCAAAAGCTTAAAAATGTGTATATTCATTGCATCACGGACGGGCGCGACGTAGCCCCCGACTCCGCGCGCAGCTTTATAGCGCAGGTAGAAAAAAAATGCGCCGAAATAGGCGCGGGCAAAGTGGCTACTGTTATCGGCCGCTACTATTATATGGACCGCGACAACCGTTGGGACCGCGTAGAAAAAGGCTACAACGGCGTGTTTGAGGGCAAGGGCGCGCATTATTCGTGTGCCGACAGCGCAGTAGCGGCATCGTATGCAAACGGCGTATTCGACGAATTTATAAAGCCTTCGATTATCGGCGAATATAAGGGTGTGCAAAACGGCGATTCGGTTATTTTTTATAACTTCCGTTCGGACCGCGCCCGTGAAATTTCCCGCGCGGTTATAGAGGACGATTTTGCTGAATTTGTGCGCGAAAATGGCAAAAAAGAAATTTTTTACGCGGGCATGACGCAGTATGACGAAGCCTTTAAAAGCGGCATTTATACCGCGTTCGCGCCCAAAGAAATAACTAACACCTTAGGCGAATACCTTGCTAAAAATAACTTAACGCAGGCGCGGGTTGCCGAAACCGAAAAGTATGCGCACGTTACCTTCTTTTTTAACGGCGGTGTAGAGGAGCCTAACAGCGGCGAAAGGCGCGTGTTGGTAGCAAGCCCCAAAGTTGCCACTTACGATTTACAGCCCGAAATGAGCGCGTATGAGGTTGCCGAAAAGGCGTTAGAACAAATCGGAGAGGTAGATGTTTTAATCTTAAATTTTGCCAACTGCGACATGGTAGGCCATACGGGCGTTTTAAACGCGGCGGAAAAGGCCGTGAAAACGGTGGACGAATGCGTGGGGCGCGTTGCCGAAAAAATTCTTGCTTTGGGCGGCAATATGATTTTAACCGCCGACCACGGCAACGCCGAAGTAATGCTGTTCCCCGGCGGTTCGCCCAGCACCGCGCACACCACCAACCCCGTGCCGCTGATTATCGTAGGCAAGAATTTTGAAAACTCTAACAAAAAAATCCGCAAAAACGGCAGTCTTTCGGACGTTGCCCCTACCCTGTTAAAAATTATGGGCTTAAAAAAGCCGCCCGAAATGGACGGCGAAAGTTTAATTTAGGTTACCTCAAATTTGGCGCGGATTTGCACTACGCTTTGTTTTTTTGCGCCTTAAACCTTGTGCCTACGGATTTGCCGCAGAGTAGTTCGTATATATCGTCGGGGCGGAAGCTGTTGGCAATAACCATATCTATCCCCGCTTGATTTGCAATAGCGGCGGCGTTCAGCTTAGTCAGCATACCGCCGCAGCCTCTTGCCGAGCCCGCGCCTCCCGCCATTTTGTATAGGTCCTCTGTTACGCCTTTAACAACGGGAATCAACTTAGCATCGGGATATTCGCGCGGGTTTTTGTTATACAGCCCGTCGATATCTGACCAAATAATCAATAAATCCGCGCCGATAATCTGCGCAACGTATGCCGCAAGCGTATCGTTATCGCCGAACGAATCGTCGGATACCACCACGTCGTTTTCGTTTACCACAGGGATTGCGCCGTAGCGGAACAGCATAAAAAACGCATCGGCTATGTTGTTGCGGCTATGGTCGTCTTTTACATCGGATTTGGTAAGCAACACCTGCGATACCTTACAGCCGTATACGTTAAAAACCTCGTCATAAATCGCCATAAGGCTGCTTTGCCCGATAGCGGCCAGCGCGCGCTTGCCGGCGGTTTGTGCGGGCTTTTGGGTTAAGTTGGTTTTTCCTAAGCCCACACCCAGCGCACCGGAGGAAACCAGTACAACCTCGTAGCCCATGTTTTTTAAATCGCAAATCACGGCCGCCATTTTTTCGATATGACGGTAATTTAAATTACCCGTGCTGTGGGTAAGCGACGAAGTGCCGATTTTTATAACCATTCTATGAATGTCTTTGTTTTTTTTATAATCCATTTTTTAAACGCGTTACCAGTTTTTTAATTTCCTTTGCTGCTACGGAAGCGGTTATATCCTCCGAATTTTTATTCTTGCCCGACACTGCCGCATGATAATCCGACGCAAATTCACCGCTGCGCAGCTTAACCTCTACCACGCCGCGCTCCACCGTTTTAGGGCTGATAATTACGCGTACAGGAACGCCCAAAAGGTCGGCGTCTGAGAACATTACGCCTGCCGAAACGTCCGTGCGGTCGTCTATAATCACCTCGATACCTGCTTTATTTAAGGTATTGTACAGCTTATTCGCAGCCGCCGAAACTGCCGCGTTATCGCTACGCAGTGCGCAAATATGCACCTGCCACGGGGCAATAGACATCGGCCAAACAGGGCCGAATTCGTCGTGGCGCACCTGACACACCGATGCTGCCAGTCTGCCTACGCCGATGCCGTAACAGCCCATAATAGGCACCTGTTCTTTACCCTCCGCATCCGCGTAACGCATGCCCATAGCCGCCGTGTATTTAGTGCCCAGCTGAAAAATGTTGCCTACCTCTATGCCGCGTTCTATCCGCAATGAAGGCTTTTTGCAAGCGGGACAAACGCCGCCGTCAAACGCTTTGGATAAATCGCAAAACTGCGCAGACGGAACATCGCGCGTTATATCCAGCCCTGTATAGTGGTACTCTTGTTCGTTTGCGCCGCACACCAAATTGTTTTCGTTTTGCAGCGAATTATCAAACAGCACCGTTAGATTGCTATGATTAGCTAAGCCTTGCGGCCCGATATAGCCCGCGCACAGCCCCGATTGTTCGGTTAATGCGGCAGGGATAACATCGCAGCCTACCTGCTTTTTAAGCTTTTGTTCGCTTAACTCTAAATCGCCGCGCAAAAATACTACAATTAACGCGCCGTCCGCCGCCTTTTGATACGCTACCGCCTTACAGCATTTTTCTTTTGGTACGTTTAAAAAGCCGCGTACCTCGTCTATCGTTTTAAAGCCCGGCGTATGCACGCGCTCCATAGGCGCGGAAACTTTGTCCCGCGCTAGGGTTGTTATATTTTGCGTGGCCTCTAAATTAGCACTAAACCCGCAATCGCCGCACAGCGCAATCGAATCCTCGCCTACCTTGCTTAGCAGCATAAATTCGTGCGATACATCGCCGCCCATCATGCCCGAATCGGATTCTACCGCAATTACCTCCGGCACGCCCGCGCGGGCAAAAATCCTTTTGTAGGCGGCTAGGCATTTTTGATAATAGCCCTCTAAATCCTTTTGAGAGGTATGAAACGAATAAGCGTCTTTCATGGTAAATTCGCGCACCCTGATAAGCCCGCCTTTGGGACGCGCCTCGTCGCGGAATTTGGTTTGAATTTGATACACCATAAACGGGTACGCCGCATGGGTTCTGCCGTGTTCTCTAACTAAATGAACCGCCGCCTCCTCGTGCGTCATGCCCAACACGTAGTCGGTTTTGTTGCGGTCTTTAAACCGTACTAATTCATCCTCTATGGCAAAATACCTGCCCGACTCTTTCCACAAGGACGCAGGCATAACTACCGGGAAACGCACCTCTTGACCGTCTACCGCATCCATTTCTTCGCGCAGGATTTGTTCGATTTTACGGGTAATTCTGCGCAGCGGCGTAGCAACCGAAAAAATGCCGCCCGCAACGTATTTTACATAACCGCCCCTAACCAAAAGCGAATGGCTTTCTATCGCGCAGTCGGCGGGCTGTTCTTTAAATCTTTCTCCTACAAGCTTACTTAGTTTCATATTTCTTCCTTTAAAAGGTTGTTTCTAAAATGAGGTTCAAGCGCGCAACAGTTGATATTTTTGCGTGTGCCGCGTACCTAAATGTACGCAAACACGTAAAAATTTCAAGCGTAGCGCGGTTCAATCCATTTTTGAAACAACCTCTCCTATGCGCATTTTGGTACGGTTGATTACCTCAAAATTTTCAGCCTTGACGCTTTTTTTAGCTTTGCGCTGCTTAATATCGTTTTTAATTTCCGCGCTGCCGCAGTTTACTACGCCTCTGCCGATAAGCACCGATTTTTGGTTGAGTATTTCTACCGCCGCTTTGCTGCCAAATTCGCCCTCCACCTTAACTATGCCTACACTCAGTAAGCTTTTTTTGCCCTCTGTAAGGGCTTTTTCGGCGTTTGCGTCCACAAATACCCTGCCTTCGATTTGCCGTTCATCTATCGGCGGAGAAGTTTTTTTACCCTCATCCGCCGTTTCAGAAGCAGCAGATAGGCGCGTGCGCTTAGAGTTTATAAACAGCGTATATTCGGGAAACGCACCGTTTTCTATACCTGATGCCACAGCTTTATCAAATATATCGCACACCGTGTAGGGATTAGTGTAGGCGGTTAAAAGCAGCGGAATGGCTTTTTCGTTGACACGCGCGGCGGCACTCAGCTTTTTAGAAAGGGCAGCTTTTCTGTGTTCGTCAAACGGCGCACTGCGGCTAGTGTCAAAGCAATAAAACGGCAAAGCATTTTCGCTGCTTGCGGGGTCGGCGGTGTACAGCATGCCCTTTTTGGATATCGATACTACTGCGTCCGCATTTACGGAAATGGCAATTTTTACGGCAAAGCCGTCGCTGCCCTCCGACAAGCCGCTTTGCGAGGTGTCCTCCATAATAATCGGCACGGTGCGCGGAAAATGACGGAAAAGTCCTTTAAGCGTATCCGCAGTTTTTTTAGCCGCCGCGCCGAACGAACCTGTATCCGCAGCATCGGAGGATAACGAAAAGCCTACGGCGCGCAGATTGTAGTTTGCAAAACCGTCGCAAAAAAGGTTGACAATATCGTTATGCGCTAGCGTTACTAACGCAGAACGCAGCCCGAAGTTTGATGCTAAGCTTTCATCGGATTGCAGGTACTGATACCGTGTTTTTTCTAACGAATCCGAAATTACAATAATAATGTGCCGTTTAGAGTTGGCGTTGACAAATTCGGAAATATCGCGGATAAAATTTTTAAACTTTCTTATGTTTAACGAACCCGTGTCATAAGAAAGGCTGCTTATCCCTATGCTGACTACAACCGTTTTAGATTCGGGCAGCCGCTTTACGGTTTGCAAGAAAGCATTTGAAGAATATGCAAACTCCGATTCTAGATGTTTTAAAAAATCCATACCTTATTGTATTACATCGGTACAGGGCTTGTCAAACAAAAACGCTTTAATAATGGAGAATTGAAAATGGAGAATGGAGAATTTCGGTATGGTTAAATTAACTGTTAAAGTTTTTTAACATAAGAACTAGCCGTTCTTTTACATCGGTTAAATCGTCTAGCAGCGTATACGGCGGCGCGGTTATGTTTTCGGGCGTTTCTGCGGACTTAAAGTGGTAGCACATATCGCCGCATTTTTTTATGCCGCCGTGCGTACACGCGCCGTAATCGGTTGCACGGTATCTCTTGCCGAATTTAAAATAAAAACGCATATACCGCTTACAATTTGCACAAATTTGTTCCATAAGATTAGTATACAAAACAAAAGAGAACTTTGCAAGTGTTTTTGTATATTTGTCCCAAAGTTGAGACAAGTATTTATTTAATTTTCTTTTTGTATATACTTTAACTATGACAATCGGAGAAAAAATTAAATCCTTTCGTTTGGAAAAACGATTAAATATCCGACAACTTGCCGAAATCGTAGGCACATCGCGTTCTTCTATCAGCAGATGGGAGTGTAATCTTGCCGAACCCAAATTAGAATACTTAAAAAAGCTTGCAGCATTTTTTGATATTACCTTAGAAGAACTTGTAAATAATGAAATTGATATATAATTTTCCATTCTCCATTTTCCATTATTTAATTCCAATCTCCATTTTTATTTTCATTTTTATCTGCGGGATTTAAAAAAGGCTTTTAGCGGTTTTAGGCATTCTTCTTCTAAAATGCCGCCTGTTACGTTGGCGCGGTGGTTTAGGCGTTCGTCTTGCGGGATACTGCCTAACGTGCCGCAGTAGCCGAAACGTTTATCATACGCGCCGAAGTAGACGTTGTCTATGCGTGCATTAACTACCGCGCCCGCGCACATGGCGCAAGGCTCTAAGGTTACTACTAAATCGCAGCCCGATAAATTCCACGCGCCTAACGCCTTGCCTGCTTGGCGCATGGCTACTATTTCGGCGTGTCCTGAGGGGTCGCAGTCTAGGCGGCGGCGGTTTATGCCGCGTCCGATAACTTGTCCGTCTTTTATTACCAGTGCGGCTACGGGTACTTCTAAGTTGTCTATGGCCTCGCCGCACAGCGTTAGGCATTCGCGCATGTATTCTTCTTGCTGGGTTTTGGTTAGCATGTTTTTCTTCTCCGTAAGGGTGGGGTTTTTGTTTTTATAGGGCTTGCAGCAGCCGTGCGGGCAAATCTAGGTTGCGCTTGATGTCGTCTGCTGCCAAAGCGTAGTGGGTAAAGGGGTGCGGATGTTCGGGAGAAACCAGTTCTATCGTAAAGGACGGAATGTTTAATTTTTGTATGCACCAGTCCTTGTAGCCGCCCGCAGAGGTTTTAGTAAAAGGAATTATGGTGTAGTGCAGAACCTTATTTAGGTGTAGGGCAAGCTTTTCGTCGCGCGCACGGCTTGCGCCGCTTTGGCCGAAATCCCAGTATAATTCGCGCCCGATTGCGTGGTAGCTGACAGTGGCGGCGGGTTTGTGCAGCAAGGTGAAATCGCGCAGCGCGCGCGTTTCGGGTTCGGAAAACGGGTGTGTGCCTACATAGTTTTCGTCGGCGGGGGCAAATACGTTTTGCTTGCCCGTGCCCCAGTCGGCATCGAAATTTACGTTAAGGTCTACGCGGTTTGCGTTGGCTTTGTACAGCGGGCAGCAGCAGCGCGCAAGCTCGTTTCCGTCGGGGTTTAGCATAGGTAAAAAATAAATGCCGCCTAACGGGGTAATTTGTGCTGCATGGTTTAGCGCGCGGTATACCTGCCGCATAACCAAATAACAGCCTATGTGTTCGCGTGCGTGTATGCCTGCTGTAATGAATACGCACGCTCCGCGCTTATCGCCGGCAAAAATGTACGGGATTTCGCGCCGCTGTACGCTTTGGCCGATTACGCCTGTTTCTACGCCCGCGCGCGCAAGGTGTTTGACCTCGCCCATAAGCTTTTTGTAGGTATACATAGACCATACTATGCAGGCGTAATGGATAATGACAATTGTATTGAAAATCATGAAGGGCAATTTACAAATTTCTTTCCACCCCGTCCGCTACGCGTCAATGGGTCGTTCGTTCCTCACTCCCCGCTTTGGCTAAAAACACGTTGTGTTTTTGCGGCTTACGCCGCCGCGTCGCGCCTGCAAGAGGGGAATTTTTTTACGGCTATTTCTACAAAAATCCTTAGCCGAAATTCGTCAGTTGTAAGTTGTAAATTGTCAGTAAAATAGGCCCCATATGAAGGAGAACACGGTAAAGATTCCTGCTGCGACGATTGCGCCGATGTAAAAGGCGTTGTCGCGCAAGGTGGGCTTGTAGAGGTTGTCGGGCAGCTTTTGGCCGTATACCTCCTCTTCTAAGCCTAATTCGCGCACCTTTTCTTTATCCTCCGCGCCTATGGGAACTACGCGTCCGTGCGTGTGGTTAAAGCCCGAATCTAATATGGCGTTTTTCTTGCGCTTTAAAAACCGCGCGGAGTTTAAATAGCCCGTCAGCACAAGCAAGGCGGCAAAAGCGGCTAAAATTAGCAGGTATATCAGCAGTGCGCGCCCGAAGCTTTCTACCACCAGTGTAAATATATAATCCAGCACACTGCCGCCGAACCAGCCATACGCGCCCGCGTAATCTAAGTATACACTAGTAAAGTTGTTTAAAAAGTGTACGATGATGCACGGCCATATAGATTTGGTTTTAATCAGCAAAAACGCCATAACCGCGCCGAAAACTGCCGTGTAAAAAACTTGTCGGATATTTTGGTGAAAAAGCCCAAATGCAATAGCCATAATAAAGTACAGCCTTACGCCCTTAAAGCTGCGTTTCATGGTGGTAAAAAAGCCGCCGCGCATAGCAAACTCTTCGCAAATCGCGGGCAAGACCGCAATCAAAACGATTTCCAGTATAAACAGTCCGGGACTGAAAGTTGCGGGCATAGAGGACGTCGCATTAAAATTGTAACCTAGTGCGCCTATCAGCACGCGCCAAAAAGCCGAAAGCCCTATCGCCACAAATAAAGCCAGTATGCCGATAGGCACGGCTAGGGCGTAGTTGTACCATTTGGCAGGGCGCACGTTAGAAAACTCTAAAATGCCGCGCGTTTTTAATTTAAGCGAATGTTTGTAAATCAAAAACACGGCAACAAGCAATACGACTACCTGCACCAAAACCGTAAACAGCACGTTTAAAAAAACGTCAAACGCCGCTTGATTTTCTTCGGCTACGGGCGCGTACAGCGCGATTAGGTAGGTTATGGTTCGCACCAACAGCAATCCTGCCGCAACGGTAAACATCGCGATACCAACCGTGCGGTAACGCTTTTGCAGCGCGGAATCGGACGGCGCAAGCAATAAAGTGCTAGGGGTTTTATCCAAAAACTACAACCTCTTTTTTTTATTTTTTTAGTCTGCTGCGGGTGCGGGCTAAGTTACGGCTGTGGGCTAAGCTTAGCCGAGATTTAGTACGCTAGTTAAAAACACGGTAATCCACATAAGAAAGGAAAAGGCGCAGCCACCCCAAAAAAACAGCCTTGACATGCGCTTGTTGTATCTGCGGAAAGTTTCGGTTTTATGCTTGTCTACTATTTTAGGAGGCGGCGTGTTGTCGATTGGGGTATCCTCAAAGGGGTTTATTTCGCGCGGGGGGGTAGGTAGGTATACCACTGTATCGGCGTCAACCTCTTCGGCGGGAGTTTTTTGCAAGCAAGTGCGGTTTTGGTGCCAAAAGACAAACAGTATGCCCACCGCTATGCCTCCAAAAACCACCAACGCGGCTATGGTTACGCCTGCCGCCGCCCACGGATTTTCTACTAAATACACTAAGCCTTGATTGATTAACCCGTTTAACGGCGTTGCCGCCATAATAAACGCAATTAGGTTGTTTACGGTGTGAATGATAATCCCGATAGCTAAGCTGCCCGTAAACACTACCGCAAAGCCTGCCACAAGCCCTACAAAAAATTGATAAAAGCTTTGCGCGGGATTAAAATGCGACAGCATAAACGCCAGCGCGGTTAAAAAAACCGCTTTTACAACGCCCGTTCCGCGCGAAAGCCCCGACAGAATTGCGCCGCGAAATATCAACTCTTCTACAAACGGCGCAATGACGATAATCAACAGCGCGCCGAGTATAATGTTTTGCGGGCTTTGAAAATCCTGCGGAACTTCGGCAAATCCGATGCGCGCCAGCAGCAGGTCTGAAAAGACGGTGGGCAGAAAAAGCGCGGCCATCATGCACACTGTAAGCGCGGCCGCCATCAGCGCGGTTGACGGTTTTATTTTATGTTTTAAGGGATAGCGTAAGAACAGATTTTTGCTTTTTACAAACTTAAAATAAATAAACATATATGCGGCTTGTATTACAAATCCGCCCATAATGCCCAGTGTGGTGCGGCTTTGCAGCGTTTCGGGCGCACTCATTTCAAAAATCAGCGCAAACAGCATTTGCACCATAAAATTGCCCAACACCGCAAACAAAAACACCTGCGACGAGCCTTGCTGATTGATTAGTCGGTTTTTAGGTTTTGCGCTCGGATAACTCAAATAGTACCGCCTTTTTTTTAATGGAGAATGGAGAATGGAGAATGGCCTAAATAACCTCGTATAGGCCGCTCATGTGGAAGGACGGCGCAACCTCTAACGAAACATCGCGCCCCTCTACTAAGCCTTCTTGTTTAAGGCGTGCTGCCACGCACGAAAAAGCGCGTTCGGGCGAATTGTTTTCCCGCGAGAGGTGCCCTAGCATAATTTGCTTTACGCGCCCCTTTACGATTTGCGCGCAAGCTTGTGCGCACGCCTCGTTAGATAAATGCCCTTGCCGCGAAAGTACGCGCTGTTTTAAATAGTGCGGGTACGGCCCGCCGCGCAGTAAATCCTCGTCGTGGTTGGCCTCAATCAAAACTACGTCGCTAGACGATATCTCGCGTATAACCGCCGCGCTTGCCTCGCCTAAATCGGTTAATACGCTAACCGCGTGCCGTCCGCTGCGCAAGGTAAAGCCTACGCAAGGCGCGTCATGCGGCAACGAAAAAGGCGTAACGGCAATATCGCCCACGTTAAACGCCTCTTTGCCGAAAGCGGTAAGCGCAAAGCTGCCGCGTTTTTTTACATCCGTCTCAGATAAATGGTGCGCGTATACCTGCGCCCCCGTCTTTTTAGAAAACGCCGCTAAGTTAGAAACATGGTCGCTGTGCGCGTGCGTTACCAGTATAGATAAATTGTCCGCCGCGCCGCCTAAGACGCGCAGGCATTTTTCGATACGCGCAGACGGAATGCCCGCGTCTATTAAAATGCGGGTAGTGTCGGACGCTACATAGATGCAGTTGCCGGAACTTCCGGACGAAAGCGAACAAATCCGTAATGCCATACACATCAGTATACACTAAAAAATAAGATTTAGCAAACATTTATAGCAAATCTAACCAAACTTAAAACCCAAAACGGTTGACAAGCCCGTATTTTTAGGGTATACTTAGTTTGCTTAACTAAAAGACGAGGCAGTTCATGCCAAAAATATAAAAAGCCTATTGGGGCATTATGGAGGATTTAGACTATGGCACACAAGGTTCAGATTTCAACAGACAGCGTATCGGATTTGGGCGATGAGTTGATGGCAAAGCACGGGATTAAGGTGTTTCCGCTAATGATTAACTTAGGCGACGAGAGCCTGCCCGATGGCGACGGCATGCCGCAAAAGATTTTTGACTATTACGAAAAAACGGGCAAGCTGCCCAAAACGGCGGCGCGCAGCGTAGAGGACTATAAAGAGTTTTTTGCCTCTGTTAAGCCCGCAGACGGCGAATTGGTGCATTTTTGCATCTCTACCAAAATTTCTGCCAGCTACGAAATGGCGGCGGGTGCTGCCAACGAAATGGAGGGCGTGTACGTGGTGGATACTGCCTCGCTTTCCACAGGTTCGGGGCTGAGTGTGCTGTACGCGTGCGACTTAGTAGAAACAGGCATTTATACGGCAAAAGAAATTTATCAAAAGTGTCAAGAACGCGTTAAGCATGTGCAAGCTTCTTTTGTGTTGGACTCGGTAAAGTTTTTGCATAAGGGCGGCAGATGCAGCGGGCTTTCGGCTTTCTTTGCCTCTGTACTTAGCATTAAGCCTATGATTCGTTTAAAGGACGGCGAAATGGGTTCGGGCAAAAAATACATGACTAAATTTACAAAAGCCGTAGATAAATATGTAAACGACATTTTAGATACGTTTAACACGCCTGACCTTAAACGCATTTTTATCACGTATACTACCCTACCCGCCGGCATGGTAGAACATATTACGCAAATGATTTTAGCGCGCTATCCGTTTGAAAGTGTTATTCCCACCGTAGCGGGCGGCACGATTACCAGCCATTGCGGAAAAAACACCGTAGGCATACTGTACTTTAACGACGGTGCGGGTACAAGCAACGGATAAAGAGAATATTGGTGCGAATTTAAAAGCCGAATGCGTTATGCGTTCGGCTTTTTTCTTTCTGCCCAGCCTGATTGGGATATAAGCTTTTCTTTCCACCCCGTCCCTACGGGGCAATGGGTCGTTCGTTCCTCACTCCCCGCTTTGGCTAAAAACACGGTGTGTTTTTGCAGGCTTTAGGCCGCCGCGTCGCGCCTGCAAGAGGGGAATTTTTTAGCAGCTACTGTATTTTTTAATTACTTTGCCGTAACTCATATTTATCCTTTTTTAAAACTCTGGTTCTATATTTTCAAAAAGCTTGTTGGTAAAAAATTCTGCTAGTGTAATTCCCGCGCCCTCGCAAAATCTTTGTACGGTATTAACTTTTAGGTTTTTAGTACGTTTTTTAATAAGCGCGTAAATGTTAGAGGGCGACATGCCCGCTTTTAAAGAAATCTCGCATATGCTTGATTTTTTTGCCTCGCAGATTTCTAAAATTCTTTTTATCACAGCATCGTCAATATTCATAGTTTTATTTAGCAATCAAAGATTGAATAAAATCATTTATAGCCTTAACTTGCTCTTCGTTTAGTTCGGGGAAAACATCTTGCAGGTCGGGTTTTTTGATATAATCGGCTTCTTCTAAAAACTTACGGAAAGAGTATTCGGATTTGTCGCAGATTTGTTTTAGGGTGCCGATAGATACATCTAGTTTTTCTTTGCCGTAGGATGATTTTTCTTTTTCTATTTTTGCTAGGTTGCTAAAACTGAATTCGGTTAATTTTCCAAATTCCCGAAGGTTCATTCCTTTTTCTTTTCTTATTTTATTTACAATCTTTCCGTATCCCACTTTGTGTACCCTATAACACATTTTAACATACGAACTAGTGAGAAAACGCGGGAAATTTGTAATTTTTTTGTGTTATAAAGGACACAAATAATTGACGGCGATTTTTACTTTATGGTATAATTGTGTTAAATAATACACATGGGGTTTCGGAATGACTAAGATTGAAAAGTTGCGCAAGGCAGCAGGGTTGACAAAAATTGAGTTAGCCAACCGCGTTGAGGTTAGATATAAAGTTATTGATTTAGTTGAAAAAGGACATGAACCTAAAATCGGTTTACTTAAAAAATTAAGTAAATTTTTTGGTTGCTCTATTGCTTTATTGTTAGAAGAAAGCTATCCTGTGGATGTTATTTTTGATAAGGGCGATGGGGCGTTGCCGTGTTGACATTCTCCATTTTCCATTATCCATTATCCATTCTTATACGGGGGGCTTTTTTCTTTTCTTTGCGATTACAATTGCTGCTGCTGTGCCGCCAAGCAGTAATACGCCGCCAATTACGATAAGTGCGATTGCCCATCCAGGGAGGCCGTTAGGGTGCGTTTGAGGCGCCGTAATGGTGAAGGTAACGGTTGCCGTGCCGCCGTCGGTGAAGTGTACCGTAAGTGTATGCTCACCCGCTTTAAGTTTTTCTAAGCCTGCCGTTGTCAGGGTTATTTTTGTGCTGCCCGATTCTACGGTGTAGTCGGTTCCTTCAATGAGCGTTAGTGTACTGTTTGTTACCTCTAACCGCTCAAATACGGCACTGCCGGAATTGATTATAAATGTAAAGCCGCCGTCCTTATCTATGGCAACCGTAGCCGTGTCGTTTTGGAACGTTACCGTATACGTAATTCGCTCGAATATAGCCCGAACCGTTACTGCGCCGTCGGGCATGGTGAATTGGTTGTCGGTAACCGTGATACTGCCCTCGATTACTTGCCATTCCACAAAACGATAGCCGTTATCAGGGGTTGCCGTAAGGGTAACTATTTCTCCGACTTGCGCAAATTCCGCGCCGGCGTTTACCGTGCCGTTGCCGCTGTTTTGAACCGTGATGTTATATGCGCCCTGCGGAGGGATTATTTGGAATAGGGCTTTTATAATAACCTCTCCTGCCGGCATGGTGAATTGGTTGTTAGTAATCGTTGCGTTATCGGATATGACTTGCCATTCTAAGAAACGGTATCCCTCGTTAGGGGTTGCGGTAAGGGTGATTTGTGTGCCGGCTTCCGCAAAGAATTGTTGCGCACCCGCTGTGCCGTTGCCGTCATTTTGTACGGTAATCATGTGGGTATTGGCAGGAAGTGTACCTGTTACCGTGAACTCCACCGTGAAAAACCGTATGATGCCGTTGTTATCTGCTTGAACTATTGCGGAATATTGTCCTGGCGCAAGTCCGATTTTTGGCGCAACCGTAAAGTCGGCACTGCCGTCAACCGCGATTTGCAAGTTACTTACGCTAAGCGAAAATTTATCTGCGTCTTCTCCCATAAGGGTTAATCGTACGTTTGCTTGCTGATCGCCTGTGTTGGTTACTTGTACACTGTGCGGCGTCTGCGCAGTATAGCCGAAATCCGCCGAATTAAAGTCATGCGTCCCGTCAAAATCAAGAGCGATATCAAACAAAGGGTTGTTATTTGCAAAGAGCACCGCAAAGTTGGAAATAGATTTTGATTGAACTTGGTCGTATATCAACACAAAATACAAAACTTCGAAGCCGTCGCCGTCTAAGCCAAGCAAGGCGGGGTTAAAGCTAAAATGTTCTGTCAATGTTTCGCCCGCTGTAAGCAAGCCTAAATCTATCATATCTATGATATCCGCATCATCCAGCCCGCCCTTGTAAACCAGCAGCTTAACCTCCGAATCAAATACCCCGTTGTTTTGGATATTTGCGGATATGGTTACGGTGCCGTCCGAATTGGATGCTCTTTCAAGGTTCAGCGAAAAGTTTGCAAGGCCTAGTGTAATATTTCGGCTGTCTGTGCCGATGGAGATATTAAATCGGGTTTCTGCCGTCATGTCTTGGGGGACGGCAAGATTAAAGTTAATGATTTTACTTTCGCCCGGCTGTAATCCGCCGTCGATGTTTATGGGGATAAGTTGATTGCTGTCAACATAGACCGTAATGCTGTCTACCGCAACGCCGCCTGTGTTTTCAACCACTAATTGAATCGGCAAATCTTGCCCTAGCTTGATATCGGAATCGGAATACAGAACGCCGATAATCCGCACTGCTTCGGAAGGCGTAACCGTTAGCACACATAAATCATTGGTTTCGGTAAAGGTTGCGGTATCGCTGCCTTCGGCAATGTCAATCGCTACTTTTGAATGGTTGAAAGCAATATAGAAATCTCCGCTTTGCTCCCATAATACATCGAAACTTCGTGCAAAGCCTCCTGTTTCATAAAGTATAAACGGACTGCTCCATGTTTCGTCGTCTAACATGCGCGCTAAAAGATAGCCTACCTCGTCTAAAACAGCCGAATAGATAATTGCCGTTTTATCAAAGCCGCTGATAATTTTATAATTGTTGTTTGGAACATTTTCTAAAAACACCGCAACGGTTTTCCCGTTGGTTAGATAAAGGATAGTTTCCTCGCTGTGCCAGCTGAGTACGGAGGTGCCGTTTACAGACAAGAATTGCGGGTTAGATATGGGCTTATCATTTACTACTTCTACACTTTCGACGGTGCGGGTGAGGATTTCGTTTTGTGTAGTTTCGTAGATTGTAGCCAAATGCAAGGTGCGGTCATGGATGGTGTTTAAATTGTTGTCGTTGTCTGTAACGAAGGCTACTTGCGCCTGAGCGTTTATAAAGCCCGCATCCAGTGCGGTTACAGCACTTAAATTTTCTGCTACAACAAAGGCGTTTGACCACACGCCGTTTATAAATCGGCTTGCCATGATACGCGTGATTTTACCGCTTGTGCCGAATATGTCGTTTACGGTGTTTTGAATCCATGCAACCAAAACGTCTTCGCCATGCACCGCAATTCGCGGGCTGGTATCCATAAAGTTATTATTGGTAAGCGTTACAAAGTCCCCAAACTTTGCTGTTGTACCATTGAATTGTGCAACAACAATTTCCCCCGCTGCCAACACATCCGCAAGAGCCGCTGTTTCGTTAAACGTTGTGCTGCTTTTTTGCCATGCAAGCCAAATGCTTGTGCCGTCTGAGGCGATAGACGGCGCAAAGTCTGCCGTTCCCGAATCCCATACCGGCAAAGGCGTACTCCATGTGCCGTTGAGGGCATCGTACACCGAATACATCAACATCGTGCGGTTTAAGGAATAGGGGTCTAGCGGATCGCGTGAACCGTTATCGGCAAGAAACACCATAACGCGGGTTCCGTTTGCTAATTCTGCCATAAGCGGTGCGGTATCGGTGTATACAGAGCGTTGCAGTACCGTTAAAACATCGGCGGGAAGTTGTTCTCCCAGCCAATCGGACTGGTTAATTAAATAATCTCGGGGTGAATTTTCGTAGCTGTCCGGCTCAAACATACCGTTTGCATAGAAAATGCTAGGGAGGTCTATTTTGAAATCCACCCTTTGTGAGGGTACGGGCAGACTTCTTCCGGAAACACCTGCACTAAACTGGGTAGTGCCGCTGCTGCTAAAATGCATGCCGCCGTATACCGTTACGCTGCCGGTAACGCCCAAAATAGTTGCCCAAACCTTGATGTGGCCGTTAAGCGACAGATTCCAATTGCCTGTTGAAAAGTTCCAATGCAGTACCAGTGCCGCACTGCCTTGTATGCCCGCGCTGCCCAGTACCGGTATGCTTACCCACGCTGCGGCATCGATATTGAAACGGATATCTATGCTACCGCTGGGCGTAAGCCTGCGCGAAGCGGTATCTAATACCAGTTGCCCGTTAAAATCGATATTTGTGCTTACGCTTACCGAATAGCCTATCGTAAAGCCTAGCACGGTTATATCGTTGTACAGAAAAGTATTTGAGTTGTGAATGATTATCAGCTGTCCCGTCAGCTGCTGCGGCAAAGCCGTACCCGGCATAACGCCCTCTAAATAACCGATTATTTGCGTGTAGCTGTTTTTGTTATACGTAAACGAACCGCCCGGCAGCAGTGTTAAGCCTGCCGAAGCAAGGTAGCGTGTATCCTTATTGTCGATTGAGTTTTTAAGGTTATTATAGGTTTTGTCAAGGTCCATGCTTACGCTTACGTCAAAGCTAAACTCAACGCCGAAGAACATTTTAACCTTGCCTTCTTCGTAAATAACAGAGCCTTGCAGTTGGTTAAGGTCAAATTTAAAATTTGCGTCCAAAAATCCAGGGTCGTCGATATCCGTTTGCACTGCGCCTAAATCTAGTATAATTTCTTCTAATTTACTTACCGTAACATTATAGGTTTCGGTTATACTGGGCGAATACGTTGCATTGCCAAAGGCTTTAACGGTTAAGGTAATCGGATATCTTACCGTTAAAAATGCGGGAAACAGCGGACTTCTCTCGGTAGGCTCGGTTCCGTCTAGTGTATAACGCACGTTTAAGCCTATAAAGGTAACTTGCGCACCGCTGGGTACAGAGGGGTTTAATCGGTGGTGCAGCATTTGCTCGGGGGTGTTGTAGTTTGCATTAAGAAGGCCGTGACCGGGGAAGGTTCCTTGCGGTCTTGGGGCAACCCGCATAAGGTCGTAATAGAAATAGGCTACATCGCTTTCCGCCAATCCGTCTTTTATTGTTTTTACCCAAATATTAACCCTTGACACTGTAGCCGGGTTGTAATCAAGCACAATAGAGTCTGTCGTGAAATTGGTAAATTCACTTGCCGTGGGCGGAAGGACCCAGCTGTGTGCCCTGACCACGTACAAAAAGCCGTCTGCGGGAACGGCACTGTTAAACGACAAAACCGCCTCTGGCATTACCCTAGAACCGCTTGCAATGGACGCCGTAGGGCGCGGCATTTGTAAAAAGTATTCAAACGTTACGGTATCGCTCGGCAGCATTCCGTCGCGGAAAACCTTTAATTTAAGAACGGATTGCGTGTTGGTAACAATTACCCCGTCGCCCGATGAAACCCACGGA
This sequence comes from Bacillota bacterium, assembly GCA_009777485.1. GTDB lineage: Bacteria > Bacillota > Clostridia > Christensenellales > Pumilibacteraceae > WRAP01. The sequence goes on along the minus strand of WRLT01000002.1, from coordinate 61,384 downwards.
CTGCCGGATGTAGGCTCTGTTCCGTTTCGTGTCCAATGTATGCGCGCACCCGATTGTCCCGTAGCATAAACACGCACGTTTAGTTGGGTTGAATCATACCAATATCCATCGGGATATAGGGATGTGGGTGCGGCAGCTTTCAGCTGAAACGTATGCGGCGCGGTTGCCGCGCTTGCAACGGTTCCGTCATTAACGGCAGGAAATGATTTTGCCCGAATGGTCATGTTAGGTTCTAGCACGACTCTGGTAGTATCGTAGCGTATGCTTGAAAGCGTAGGCTCGGTTCCGTCGGTTGTATAATAAATGTCGCCCGCGCCGGAAATCGCAACGCGCGTACCGGCAATTACCACCGAACCGTGTGCAGGTGAAACAATCGGGGCTCTTAGTTGTATATTATACACAAACGTTGTAACATCGCTTTCTTCCATACCCGTCATAAAAGCGCGGACTTTTAGCGTAGTGTTAGCGTTTATCGTATACGATGACGGGAAAATCGGATGTGCCGATGTAGGGTTTTGACCGTTTGTGGTGTAACGCAGGGTTACGCCTTGCATGGGATGAGACAGGGAAATAGCCGTGCCGACTAATACCGTACCCGGTGCAATACTGGCAACAGGCAGGCCTGCTATTTTAGCTCGGACGGTAAAGGTCCATGAAACAATAGGGCTTGGGTCGTATCCGTCGGTAAATGCCCTAGCACGGACGGTAGTGGTTTGGTTGATGATAATGGGCGTTGTGTAAACAGGGCTGGCTGCGGTTGGGTCGCTGCCGTCCAGTGTATAGCGGATAACAGCGTTTGGCAGCACGTGCCTAAGCTCTACGGTTTCGCCCGCGTTTAAGGCAAGGGACGGGCGCGATTGCGTAGGTGCGGGAGTTATCACCTGATAGAAAAATTCTACAATTTCGCTAGGCTCGCTGCTGTTGTTGTTTCCAAAGGCTTGCGCCCGTATGGTTGTTTGTGCGGTTAACGATATCCCCTGCCATCCAAAACGGAATGTGGAACTGGGGTTGTCGGGGTCGGGGTCGCTGCCGTCTAAAGTATAGTAAACCGAAACGTCCGGAGATGCGGACGAAAGCCAAACGGACGGCGTGCTATAAGGCACGGAAGAACCCGACACAAGGTTAGCGGTAGGCTTAGCCGCTACAACTTTGACGGTAAAGGTTGCTACTTCGCCTGGATATACCGAAATACCTGCGGTATAATAAGAATCTATCATTACATTAAGCGTAGTAGTGCTTGTCAAACGCAACTCCCCCATAGTAGAACGGCTGTTGCGTGTCGGCGTGGTTCCGTTAGTGGTGTAGTAAAATCTAAAATCGTCTAAGTCGGGGGTTATAAATTGTATATTTTGCCCGTATTCTATTTCAACTTCTGCACCGTTTTCGATTACCGTGCCGTCGGGCATTTTGATAGTGGGCTGCGGCATACGCACGGATAGCCTGAAGTATCTAGTTTCACTATTTACCATTCCGTTCATTGCGGCGTATGCCCAAATATCCGCGCCTCTGGTAAGGGTTATAGGGCCGTTGTACGGGATAAAGTCAGAACCCTCTCCTATCCTGTACCAAACGGTTGCGCCCGGCACACTGTTTATTTCAAAAATATCGCCTACCACCGCATTGGAGGATAACTGACTGTTTCCTAGGAAAACGTTAACCGGAATATAATTATAATATGCGTCCTCCGAACCGTTTAAGGTTGGGGTGGGGCGCGGCAAACGGACGGTGAAATTAAAATCTGCAACCGCGCTTGTATACGTAAAGCCGCCCACCGTTCGGTACGCGATAGCCTTGATACTGCGTGTTTCGTGGGACATCGTGACGGGCAAAAAATCTTCCTCTTTGCCGGAATTCGGGTCTATTTTTATGCCGTTGCTTTCGCTTGGAGTAGTTCCGTCGGTTGTGTAATAAATAATCGTGTCAACATCCACCGTATACAGCCACACGGGAGTTCCAAATTCAAGAATCGGTGCGTTGTGTGCCGTTATTACAGGGTTAGAAATCGGAGGTGCCAGTGAAAATTTAAGCTCAACCGTTATGACGGGGCTTTCTTGTCCGTCGCGGAATGCTTTTGCCTTTATCAATATCGTTTCTGTATTCGGGATTACAATATCTAAGCCTGCAATAATTTCTGAATACACAGGGCTTGCCGCGTTAGGCTCTGTTCCGTCCAAAGTGTAACGAACCTCGGTTACATCACGCTCCGCGAACAGGTTAATTTCTTCGCCCTGTACAACACTTCCGCCCGAATTAAAATTTGACGTAGGGATTATCGGGTTCATTTTTCCCAGCGCGGTTAAATACGGTAATTTGCCCTCTGCAAGCGTCCAAATGCTTGTGCTAAAACCGATACCCGTCCAAAACGCAGGCGTTAACATAGTAAAATCGTCAATATCCTCGCCGTCGCGCCCCGTAGCCGTTTTGTCCGATGTGTCGTGGCGTGAGCTCATCACCATGCCGCTGAACCCGTAATTATTGGCAAGCGTACTGGTTGAATTGGGCAAAACCGTAGCATCGCTTGCAGCAGCAATCCTTCCTCTTGAATCATACCAGTCGCTGCTGCTGTTAGGGCTATATCGGCCTGAACCTATTAGGTGGGTGTTTTGCGCCACGTTATGGGTTACCGTCGTAGTCCAAATATTTCCTATTAAGCCGCCGCTGCTGCTTGTTCTTGAAGCGTATGTCCTACTTTCTACAACCCCCGTTGCAAAAGTGTTTTTAATTACACTTTGGTCTGCGATATTAATAAGTCCGCCCCGTGCCTGACCGATTAAGCCGCCGACATTTCCGCTTTTTGCCGCTACGTTTCCGGTAGCATAACAATTTTCCACCTGCGCAAACCGCATCATTCCGACAAGGCCGCCTACTTCTGCGTCGCCGATAACATTGACTGCCGCATAGCTGTTTTTAATTACAGTATTCTCCCACACTTCTGCCGCTAAGCCGCCGAATGCTCTGCCCCCGACAGCCTCTCCGCCGCCGAAAACACCGTCGCTCACCGACACGCTGCCTGTAATTCCGCAGTCTGTTACGGTCGCGCCGTCAAGCCTTGCAACCAAACCGCCTGCAACCCGCCCCGCCGTTATATCTACGTCTTGAATACGTAGGTTTTGGATGGTGCCGCCTTGTACAAATCCGAAAAGCCCGGCGTACTCCGACGCTATGTCGTTGATATATAAACCAGTTATCTTTTTTGAGTTGCCGTCAAAGACGCCGCTAAAAGGTAAACTTTCATCTATCCATTCTTCCGAAATGCTGTCCCTGTAATACCATTCTCTGCCTATGGGCTGCCAGCCCTTACCGTCGTTAAAATCTTTGCCGTATGCGGATAGGTCAATGTCTGCATTTAGCCTTACGGTCTTTCCCGCAAAGGTGGTGCCGTTGTTTACCAGTTGGGCAAAGCCTGCCAGTTGGTCGGCGGTGTTGATGGAGAAATCGTTCGCGCTTGCATTATACCAGCTTGTGTTGGGTGCCGCCAAAGCCGTCTGCGGATTGCCCGCGCCTCCGATTGCTGCCAACGCGCTAAGCATACAAACTGCCGCTATCAGCAAAGCAAACAGCCACGCAGGTTTTGCTTTTTTTTGCGCGGTGATTTTTACTTCTTGCATTTTTTATCTCCTCTTTTTTGGCTCAACAAAAAGACCCTAGCCTTTTTTTTTAGTAAATAGTCGTTTTGGTGCATTTAGCTACATTTATAGTATACTAAATAATACGTGTTTTAGCAACGGTTTAACGCTGAAAACTAAAAAATTTGCAAAAATACAGCCGCCCTAATTTTACAGAGCGACTGTATTGAATAAACCTCTTTGCAAAGACAAGGGGGTTAAAACGTGGTTACGTTTACGGTTGCGGGATAGCTGTAGGTGTCTATAATGGTTGCCGTCATAACGGGCTTTACGTTTAAGATGCCCGAATTTACTAAATACCGCTCGTAGGTGGAAATTTGTGTGGGCCTAAAATCCATGCCAAAGGTGATGGTGATAATCGCCTCGTAAAATGCCTCGCAGGTTTTTCCGCCGCTCATGGTGGGGATTTGCCGCACGTAACCCGCCACACCTTCGGAGTTAATTCCTCTGTCGATGTTGATATCAAATTTAATAGAAAACACGCCGTTGCCGTGCCCCATAATTCTTGCGTTGGGGTCTTTAACGGAGGTTTGCGTAATTTTATAGTTGGTTACATCGTTAATCTGCCGCCCGAACCTTTCTTCAAACGTTGCGCGTGACCACGTTTCTAGGTTGCCCCAGCCGTTTCTGCCTACCGTAACTACGCCGTTAGACGAACTGAATCCGCCCTCTGAGCGTTGGTAGCGGTAGCTGTCGCCGTTGCGGTATACTCTGCGCGCAAAGTCTGCGTTTACGCCCCAAATAGTGCCGCCGTTGCTTAAATTTTGAAAGAACGTTTCGTTGCCGCGTTTTTGGCGCGTGCTGTAAATGGTCATGGCGTTGTTGTCCGCCATACCGTTTCCTTTACTTTCAGAAATAAAGTCGGTTACGGAAAGCTCTTCTGCGATACGCGCGTACGCTTCTAACGCAGAGGAAATTTCGGTGGGATAGCGGTCGCGCACAAAGTAGAACATCGTACTGCGCGCCGTCATGCCTGAGGCGTTGGTTACCCGATACGTTAGCGTATACACGCCCTTAGCGCGCGGGTCTACACTGCCCTCTACCACAATAGACGATGTGGTTAAACTAGGGTCGCTTTCGTCGGAAACCTGTACAAAGCTTAGCGGGTTAAAGCTGCTGTTAAGCATAACCACAATGGCCGAACGCGGCAAAGGCGCACCGTTTACCTCTACGGTAACCGTTTCTACTAATGATGCCGAAAACGTCATAACCGGCGCGGTGCCTACTAAAAACTGCCTATCCACAAAAACAAACCGTTTTGTATCCATGTTTACTGCGTAGTAGGTAACCGTGTTCCAGCCTACTGTGTTGGCAATAGTCGTCCAGCTAAAGCCCGCCTCCGTAGTAGCAACGCCGTTTATCGCGTGCAAATATACAATAATATCGTTGCCGAACCCGTCATGCGCCTCTATGCCTGTGTATAACAGCCGTTGGAAGGTGTCGTCGGGATGTCCGCGCTGAATAACAAGCTCTTCGGACGGAAAGGTTATTACGGGGTTGGGGCGCACAATCGGCTCACGTCCTTTTACATTGCCGTCTTCGTCTTTTGGGAAACACGTATCGCAGCACGAACAGCAGCCGCAAGCGCAGTATTCGCCGTCGTCTTCACCGTCTTCGTGCGTATGGGAAGAAACCGGCGCGTCAGAACCTACCTCGTTGGGTATAGAGCTTGAAACGTTAACCGACGCAGACGTGGTGCTGGGCTGAACTGCATCGTATACATAGTTTTGCGTCATGTCGGACGTTACGGTTGCATAAATAGCCGCGTAGTCGATACACATGCTGTACGTTTCTTGCACGCGTTTGGTTTCCACGCGGAAGTTTCCGTCAAACACATACGTTAATACGCCGCGCGTGTAGTTGTCAAACGATACGTTTTCCATTTGATTTACTAATGAATTGTAGCGTCCCGCTATGCCGGGATTATCGCGTGAGCCGCCAGGGGTGTTCATGGTAAAGGTAACCGAAAAGCGGTTCGAGCCTAAGTTTTGAAACGATGCAGATGCCGTTTCGGGCGTAACAAAAAACTCGCTGTCTTGCATAAAGGGTCTGCCGAATTCGGATTCAAACTGCTCTGCGTCAGACATCGCCGAAGGGTTCCATTGGTCGGCGGCAATCGTCCATGCGTTGTTTCGGTAAAATTCGTTGCGGCTTGAATTGCGCTCGATTTTAGCTTTGCGCATAAACATAGAACCCGAATCCTTATTATAAGTAAATTCGCGCGCGCTGTTAAAATCGCCGTACACCGCCACAAAGTACATCTGCCAACCCGCCGTGCGGTAGGTGTGGTAGTATTCGTCTGCGCTGCTGCGCGTAATGCTGTTATGGAAAAACCCGCGCTTAGAGTACGCGCCGCCACTCCAACCTGCTTGCGTATGCCCTTGAGTCGTATAATGGCTGTTTAACAGCCTTTCTTGAATAATGTCGTAAATTTCAAACGGCGTAAAATCGCCCATCAGCTTATCGCGCACGCGCACCGTTACTTCAACCGACGCGGCAGGAATGTTGTTTTTATTGATAACATTAAAGATAAGCGTATAATTGCCGTTGACTGCCGTATTAACCGAACCCGTAACTACGATATCCTCTACCGATAAGTCGGGGTCTAGAGCGTCCGTTACCGAAAGAGCGGATATAAATTCGAACGGCTCGCCGCGGAATGCGCGGATTAGCCCGTCCTCTAACACAAATCGGGTTAAATCAAAGCGGATAACGGGGATATCCACAATCGACACCGTGCGCGCTAAATAGCCGATTACGCCGTAATCGTTTATCGCAAACAGCACTACTTGCACATCGCCCATCGTATCGGCCGCCGCGCCCCAGTTAAAGCTGTTATCTACCTCAACGCCGCCTACGGAAAAAATATCAATTTCCGTTACGGGTATATTTGCCCCGTCGTGCGCCGCAACGCCGCTTAGCACCAGTTCTCTGAAAGTTGCGCCGTCGGTGCGCGAAACGGTGATGTTTGGCTGCCCTGCCGCCATCCACAGTACAGGGGTAGGCGGAACAATGTTTAGATTTAAGATAAGCGTTTCGGCCGTAAAGCCTGCCGCGTTGGCAGCCGTAAAGGTTAAAATATACGTACCTGTTTCTTGCGTAGAAAAATCTTCGGGGCGTACCGAAACGGTATCCGCGCCCGTAACGCGGTAAATTTCTATACGGATATCGTTTGAGGTAAGCGATGTATCGGATTCGTCCGATACGGAAACGCGTGCCGCATAATCAAACACATCGCCCTTTACCAGTTGCACCGTATCGGGTGCGGTTAGGGTAAGAGACGCGGTGTTAAACGAAATTTCGGGAACTGTCGCAATTGTAACAAAGCGCGTAAATATAATATAGTCGTCGTTTTCGGTGTTGCCGTACTCGCCTAACTTGTTGGGTACGCCGATAAGCACCGTGTGCGTACCGACAGAGTTGGCAAGGCTATCCCAGTTAATTAAATCGGCGGATATTCCGTTTACCGATAAAATGGTGATTTCGTTGCTGATTTCGTCACTGCCGTCAAATGCGGAAACGCCTTGCAAAATACGGCTTTGCAGCTGCGCGCCCGTACCCTTTAACATTTTAATATTCGGGCTTTCGTTTATGGTTACTACAATTTCTGTACCCGCAAGCGGCCTTACCCACACATGCAGCACAAGCTGCGACGAATAGCCGTGTATGTTTTGTACCGTTAAAGTAAGCGGATATATGCCCATTTGGTTTAGCGGCACACTGCCCGTTACCTGCACGTTTTGTACGCCTAGTGAGGGGTCGGACGCGTCCGATACAGATATCGCGTCAAAAATGTTAAAGCTTCCGCCGAACGGTACGCTAAACCCCTCTACCCCGTTGGGCAATAGCTGCCAATCAAATTTAGTGGTATCGGCAAGTATTTCGGGCGTAGCGGCTAATGTAACGGTGCGTGTTAAGTTAAAGGTAATGGCGGACGCTACTACGCGCAGAACCGCCGTAACCGTAAACACATCGGCAAGCGAATTCCACGCGCCGAAGCCTACCACAGGCTCGCCGCCGTCAAGGCTGACCGAATGGATATAAATGTCTTCTGTAAGGACGCCGTTTATCACGTCTACTGCCGTAACGCCTGCAAGCAATGCCGCGCGTACTGCCGAACCGTCCTGGGTTTTTAGCATGGTGAAATGCTGTTCTCCGCTTACTATAAACGGATTGGGGCGCGCGCGTACTTCTATCACGCAAGCAACCGATGCGGCTACGCCTTGATTGTTGATTACTGTTGACGTTACCGTATAAAGGCCTGGTGCGGTTTCGTTAAAGCCGCCCCAAGAAATATTAGCAAATTCTCCCGTAAGGGCAGTATCGAAACGGTCGGTAACGATTAACGCCGAACGGATATCGCCTGCGCGAACGGTTTCACCTGCGTAAATAATAATGTTGCCGTTTTCTACCGTAAAGGACGAATAATCAAACGTAATAGTAGGAATATCCGCGATGGTTATGCGCAGGATTTGGGTGTTTTCGCGTCCGTAGGCGTTGGTGATACTAAGCTCGAACAAAATTGCGCCGAACTGTGCCGCGCGCGCGTCCCAATCAAACGTTTGCTCGTTGTACGGTACGCCGCCTACCGCGTTTATGGTGATTAGGTTGGTTATATCGCGGCCGTGCCCGTCGTGCGCGGTAATGCCGCGAAAGACTTCTGCCTTTAATTGTTCGCCCGTTATGCCGTTTTCGTCGGCAAGCGTTACGTTAAGCTTTGCTTGCTCGAAAACAAATTCGGGGTTGCGGGGGTTATATGTTTTGGTGTGTTCGGGGTTGGTGCAAACCGTATCGCACGAACAAACACCCGTTTCGGCAAAGCCGCATAAGCACTCGTACTCGTCTTCGTCGTCTTCGATGGGCGGAGGTGGAGGAGGCTCGATAGGAAGGTCTATATCGGGGATTACAGGGATATCGGGTTCGTCGTCATCGTCGTCAGGCAGAAAAGTAACGGGGGGTTTAGGTTCCTCGGGGTCTACGTATTCGTATTCTGGAAGTTCCGGCGGCTGCGGCTGCGGCTTGCGGCTGCACGCGGTAAACACTACCGATAAACATAACAGCATCGCCAGCACAAACGCAAGTATTTTTTTTCCGTACAATTTTTTCATGAATATACCTATAAAGGTTTTTGCCGCTAACTATACTATTTTGGCAGAATACCTTATGATAAGTATACTCCTACCCTAAAAAACCGTCAAACGAAAAAACATAAATAAAGATAAAGAGAATTTTTTTTCTTTTAAAATTCTCTTTTAAACGTATTGTAACTAATGGATGGTTACTTTAAAGTCCCAAAAGGTAATCGGTTGATACGTCAAAAAAAGCCGCTATTTTGATAAGCATTTCTAAGTCGGGCTGCCTTTGCCCTTGCTCGTAATATGAATAGCTTCGGCGCGATATACATAAATGCGTTGCAACTTGTAAGACGGATAGATTTTTTTCTTGCCGCAACTCTTTTAATCGTTCTGCTAATTTCATACTTAAATTATAGAACAGATTGTTCCAAAATGCTTGACAAAGAACAGATTGTTCCAATATAATTAGAATTACGGAGAACTTATGACCTTAGGAGAAAAGATAAACATACTGCGCAAAGATAAGCAAATAAGCACAAGGCTGTTAGGTGCGGTTGCGGGCGTATCTTCTTCTATGATTAGCAAATGGGAACGCAATGTATGCGAACCGAAAGTATACAGTATACAAAAGCTTGCAGATTATTTTGATATTACGTTAGAAGAACTTTTAGATAATGAGATTGATATTTAGCTCGAACTCTTGTTTATTGTGTGCTATAAAGCTAATAAATTCTTGGGCTTGTTTTTCTAAAAACGGTGCGCTTTGGGTAAGTGCAAGCTTTCCGCTGTTGTCGGTTTGCTGCGCCGCGTTTGGAACGGTTAGGCGCGGTTGGTTTAACACGCGCATATTTAAAAAGCTTATAAGCGTAACCAAATGGTCTTGCGCAAGCCCTGTGCCGCTCATGCCTGTGGTTATGCCGCTAATTGCCGCAGGCTTGCCTTTTAGCACCTGCGCCTCGTTTTCGCTTACGGGTCTGCTTAGCCAATCTATAAGGTTTTTAAGCGCGGCAGAAAAAAAGTGGTTGTGTTCGGGCGAAAAAAACCATATTCCGTCTGCGGCTTTAACGGCGTTGCGCACACGGGTTACGGCGGCGGGCGCGGGGTACTCGATATCTTGATTAAATAACGGAACATCGGCGTAGTCTAAGCATTCAAATTCTGCTTGACTGCCGATGCTTTGTTTTGCGTGGCTGGCTAGCTGACGGTTAAGCGAATCTTTCCGCAGCGAACCGACTACGGCCAATATTTTAATTTTGCTGCTAGTTTTCATAATATACAGTGTAGCATATTCTCTGCCGTTTGTCAACGTTTCGTGAATATTCAATCTATCCGTAACTGTGCCGCAAGGCACAATTTCATTGCCGAAGACAATTTCACTTGTGCCTTGCAGCACAAATTTTACTTTTCCGTCAGGAAAAATTTAGCTAGACAAAGCGGCGAAACGTTTCCGTTTCGCCGCTTTGTCTTTGGTCTGGGTGACAGGATTTGAACCTGCGACCTCTTGGTCCCTAACCAAGCGCGCTACCGAGCTGCGCCACACCCAGATAATCATTTTAAAAACAAGCTTGAACAAATATCGACTGTTCAACATGCTATATGATATCATACAAAAAAAATATTAGCAAGTGATAATTTAGAAATTCTTGAAATTTTATTGTTGTTTTAGAATAGGTGTGTTAATTCATGCCTTGTTAAAAATCACACTTTTATTAAAAAATTTTCAATTAAGTTTTAAAAAATAGGCTCTCTTTGCAGAGAGCCCAACTCAGACACGAATGGTTACGTGCCACGGTCATATGCAAGTTTAACCTTGCATACTTAGTATACGCCGCTCTTTGGCTTTTGTCAATAGGTTTTTAAAAAATTTTTTTAAATCATTCGCAAAATAAAAAATTGCAAATAACGTACGTCTCAGATACGTCATTCGCAATTTAATCCGTCCCCGTATTGGGGGTTCGGTGGTCGAGGTGACAGGATTTGAACCTGCGGCCTCTTGGTCCCGAACCAAGCGCGCTACCAAGCTGCGCTTGCATTTTTAAATTTTTTGCGAACTACTGAGACTTGTTCAACATGTTACATAATAACACACAAAAAAAATATTAGCAAGTGATAATTAAAAAATTCTTGAAATTTTAACACTTTTTGCGGTATAATGCACTTTATTTTACATAAAGGAGTTTACCAACATGAAAGAAAACAAGATGGCGGCAGAAATGGACGCGCTGAAACAAACGATTTCGGCGCTTACAAAAAAGCTTGACCCCGAACCGACGAACGTTCGCTTAGGCGAGTGGCTGCAAGAGTGGCGGAATTTGTATAAAATGCCGTTTATGAAAAAAGGCAGCATGTATCCGATTGACGCTTGTATCAGCAAACACATTCCGCAGCAGTTGCAGCTTACACTGCTGGATGAGCTTACGGCCGAAGGGATTCAAGCTACGCTTAACGAAATTTCAACCTCACGCATGCGCAAATACGCGTACGACACGCTGAAAGAATCGTTAAAAAAAGCCCACGCTTTAAAAAAGACAAAAACTTTGGTTATGAATGAGGTACTGTCGGTTAAGCATAAGCGCACAAAGGGCGCGGCCTTAACCATTGAGGAACAGCGGGATTTTTTAGCGGCGTGCCGTAACAAGAATCTCGGCGACTTATTTTACTTCTACATTTTAACCGGATGCCGCCGCAGCGAAGCACTGGCTTTAAAATGGAGCGACATTGATTTTGAACGTAACCGAATACATATTGCGGGAACGAAAACGGATTTGTCGGATAGATATGTGCCGTTGTTCCCCCAAACCAAAACGTTACTGCAAAGCCTTGCGCCAGCTCCGAACGGCGGACAAATTTTTAAATTCAGCGCGGATTTCGTTACGCACGCCTTTAAAAAGCTTTGCCCGCAGCATAAGCTACACGATTTGCGGCACACCTTCGCCACGCGCTGCTTAGAAAGCGGAATAAGCATCAAGGTTGTACAAACGTGGCTGGGCCACTCTCAAATTGAAACTACGGCCAATATATACTTGCACGTTACGCAAAATCTTAACGAGGCAGAAGCAGACAAATTCTGCTTAGAGCCGCTTAAAACCCCCGCCGCCATTGAAGGCAGTCCGCCGCTCACTTGGCTAACGCCCCGAGAGTTTCATACCCTTATGTGCGACTTGCGCGACTTGGTAAACAACGGGCTTGTCTTGTTCAAGCCCTAATAAATAAAACATGCCGTACTAGTCCATAGCGGGATTTTCGGGCTTGTCCTGTCCGAACACACCTAAATATACAAAACGTGCCGTAAAGGCGCGATTTTGGGCGTTTAAACGCAAATAGCAACGCCGCCTAGCAAGGGCTTTAAGCCCTAACCTAGACGGCGCAGTTTTTGCTGTGTTTTTTTGTAAAGATGTAAAGACATCTTTACATCTTTACAAAAAGCTTGTTTATTATTTTTGGTCGCCTTTGTTGGACTTTATCGAAACCTTTACGGTGGTTACGCTTTTGGCGGGCTTGGCGGCTTTGTCGGGGGCGGCGGCTTTATCGGATTGCGCTTTGTTTGCTTGTGCTGCGCGCTTGGACGCATCGGCCGCAGCCTTTTCGCCAAAGCCGTACTTTTTGGCAAGCTCTACCGCAGCTTCATGCTTGCCGCTTTCGGCGTAAGAGGCAAACATTTTAAGCCAGCCTTGAACGCTTCTAAGCTCACATTCGGCAAAAAGCTTTGCCATTGCTTCATACTGACTGCCAGGGCGGCTACTATATTTGACTTTCGCGTCATGGCTGCTAAACGCTGCATTATACCGTGCGCGGTCGCTCATCGTGATATTCAGCGGCGGTAAACCCATTTGCAATAATTCGTAGTTAAGCAGCAACCTGCCCGTTCTGCCATTCCCGTCAAAAAACGGATGAATGCGTTCAAAGTCAATATGGTGTGCGGCTAGTGCCCCAAACAGCTTTGGCCAGTCTGGGTTTGAGGTGCCGCGTATACCCGCAACGCTCTTAGGGATTTCCTCAATAAGCTTTGCGGTGTACTCACTCAAAAGCTTTGGCACCTTGTCGGCAGACGGCGCAGTGTATTTGATGCTAACAGCATCGCCTATATAAACTTGGGCATCTCGGTAACGTCCCGCATAATCGTCGCCCTGCAATACTTTTGCATGAATATCAAGCACAAACTTTTCATTAGGGGGTGCATTGACTTTAAGAGATTCGTACAAGCTCCAATACGCACGGCTATGCCCGAGTATATCGTTATGCTCACGCATTGAACGCGCCGTAGCCGTAACTCCGTCTTTTATTAAAAGCCGTGTTTCGTCATAGGTAAAGGTATTGCCTTCAATCGCGTTAGAGTGAAATGATGACAAAATATCCGATTCCTCACGATAACGTCTTAATGCACTATCCGAAATAGGACGTAATGCTTTCATCGTTTTAAAAGCCGCATCTATTTCTGAAAAAATATCCGTGTATTTTTGTTGCTTGTCAATAGGCTTTGACATTGTATCACCTCGTTAGAATTGTATCACATCTTTGTAAAGATGTAAAGACATCTTTACATCTTTACAAAAAGCTTGTTTATTATTTTTGGTCGCCTTTGTTGGACTTTATAGAAACCTTTACGGTGGTTACACTTTTGGAGGGTTTGGCGGCTTTGTCGGGGGCGGCGGTTTTATCGGATTGCCCCTTGTTTGCTTGCGTTGCGCGCTTGGACGCGTCGGCCGCAGCCTTTTCGCCAAAGCCGTACTTTTGGGCGATAGCTGCTCTTTTGGCTGCTTTTTCTTTTTCAGCAGCGGTTGCCTCTTTTGCTTTTGCTGCGGCAGCTTTTTCTACCTGCGCAACCGGCGTAATATAATCCGGCATCGCACGGTCTGCGTGCAACCCTTCTTTACTAAGCTGCTCGACAACGTGCGGGTAAGAATTTTGCCCGCCGCTCTTTTGTGAAAAAGCAAGGTCTATTTTGGTTTGAATAATTTGCGCGGCATTGCGGCCGTAAAGACGGTGCGCTTTAATGCTCTGCGCGGCGGCCGTAAGCTGAATATCCGTTAAGTCGTTTTTAATATACGGGTCTTTAACCTTTGCGGAAATTTTCTTTAAATTTTTTATGCTATACTCCCATGCGTCCTTTTCTAGCGGTTGCAGGAAATAATCTATTTGGCTTATGCCCGGCGCGTTGGGGTTAAGGTAACCGTTCCAGTTTTTCGTCCAAGCAAGGCGGTTTTTGTTTGCTTGCTTTTTGCTGATAACGTCATGCTGATAAGCGTGCCGTCCCTCGTGCAACACCGCGCAAATTGCCGAACCCGCGCTTTCGAGGGCGGTCTTGCTGATAATAAGTTTGTTTTTGCCTGCATGGTAATAGCCCAAAATGCCCGGACAGCTTTCAACGGCAATGCCGCGTGTGGCGCGGCCGCACAGCTTTGCAGCGTTTTTTTCGATTTCGGTTAGCACGGCAAGCTTCGCCGCGTCGTCTTTAACAACCCACGCATTATTTTTTAATTCGTTGTAAAATTTATCCGCCATATGTTATGCCTCCGCTAACGTGCTAAGCGCGTCAAAAAAGCTGTTTAAATGCCAGCGCATCAATGCGGCAAGACGTATTCCGACAACCGTTTCGCTTGGCTTTAAATTTAGCAGGTAGTAATCTAGCTCCGATTGAAATTTGTTTGGCACAAACTGCGTAAGCTCTGTGTGCAGTGCGGCGGCGCGTTCGGCCGCTTTTATTTCGTTTTCGCCTAGTTTCAATAAACACTCTTGTATTTGCGGTATTTCGATTTTTATGGTTTTCATGGTTTTAATTGCTCCTTATTTTTTTGTTGTGTTTTTTTCTGTGGCCGTGCCGATGCGCTCTCGCTCGGTTCGGCGGTTTTTTGCGGTTGTGCCGCAAAGGCTGCCGCCGATGACGGCTGCGCGATGCGGGCGGATTCCTTTTCTAACTCATACAGCGCGGCGGAAACCAGCACCTTTGCGTCTTTGGCCGCTACGCCGGGTTCTTTGCCAAATTCGCCGATAAGCATATCGCGCACTTGTCTTTTAAGCTCTTTCCGACGGGCTTGCTCATGCTTATCCTCGGCAGTGCGTTCCCGGATAAGCTTGTTTTTTTGCAGCTCGGCAAAATGCTCTTTATAAAGCTCGAATTTCATTGCTTTTGCGTTATATTGAAAAGTTGATATATCTACACCGTTATTTTGATAGTTTATTAAAAACCCCGATACTCGGTTATTGTAATAACGCGACATATATGCACAAAAATTTTTTTCAATGCTTGCTAGTTTTTCTTGCGTAAGCTGCGCGATAATATGCTTGCCTCTGACTTTAAATTTCTTAACATCTTGATGCTTTACAGGAATTGCATGATTAAAATATAAGACGCTTTCATATTTTGGGTCTTTGCACAATCCTGTAATATCAGAAAACCGCATTTGCGCTTTTGTTGTTAAATTCTTTTCATTCCTTTCTAACGCATTGACTCTGCTTAGCTTTTTAGAAAAATTCAATTTTCTTGGGTCTAAGCTTGTAGCCAGCAATAGCCAGTTTTGCCCTCTTTTATCTTTAAGACAAATAGCTGGTCGCAAATGAATGTTTGCGTAAGCAAGCTGCGGTTCTATATTTATGTATTTTGATTTTGCAGATTCTTTGATAGTATATAAGCCAAATTTAATCATAAAAAAGCCCCCTGCTTAAAACAGGGGGCGACCTCGCTAAGTGCGAGGAAAACGGCCAGCGCGTTGCCACGCTCCGCAGCAAGCTTTCGCTTACCACACTATTAGTATACACCATTACCTGTTAAAAGTCAATACTTTTATTAAAAAATTTTCAATTTAGTTTTTCTAAAAGTGGATTTTCTGAGAAACACGATTTTGTAAAGATGTAAAGACATCTTTACATCTTTACAAATTTAACGCTTTTTTGATGCGCTCGATTTCCTCGCGGTTGTCGTACAAAACTTCTTGTATAAATTCGATAAGCGTTTTGCTAACATCGCTTTTGCACAGGTGGTCGCAATACACCTTAAAATCGGAATGCGCGTCTTTATCCATGCGGAAGTTTACCAACACCTTTTCTTTTTGTGTTTTTTTCTCCTCGCCAAAGCGCGCCGTAAGCAGCGTTCTGAGTACGCCGTCGCTTTGCATTTGCTTTGCGGTTTTGTTAATCGGCATATACTTGTCCTCCTAAAAATTCGTCTACGAAACTGGTGTAATCCTCGGCCGCTATGCTTTGCGGCTTATATTTGTAAATGCTTTGCTGAAACGAGGCGACGTCGGCCGCAGCGACGTTTAATCGGATTTGCCGCTCAAACAGCTTGCTTTTAATGCCGTCTGCCAGCTCGCGTACTAAGTCGGTTATATCCTCGACGTTGCGGCGACGGTCGGTCATTGTAAGCAAAAAGCCTTTCACGTGCAAACGCGGATTAACCTCGTCGCGTATCGAACGTATGGTTTCTATCAGCGCGCGCGCACCCTCGTAGCACAGCCATTCGGGTTTAAGCGGAATTAACACCTCGTCAGCTGCCGTTAAGATATTAACGGTTAACAGCCCCAGTGAGGGCGGGCTGTCGATGATAACATAATCGTAGACGTTCTTCGGAAGGCTGTTTATAGCCTTATCTAAAAAACGTTCACGGTTAAGCCGCTGCATCAAAAAAACCTCCGCCTGCGCTAAGCGGTAATCTGCGGGGATTAAATCCACGCCGTCGCAGCTTTGCACCACCGCCTTGAACGGCGCGGTAGCTTTGGGGTCGCAGCCTATCCACTCAAACGCGCTCGGCACGGTGGTAGGCAGCTTTGCGCCCATCGAACTAGACAGGTTGCCCTGCGGGTCGAAATCTACCGCCAAAACCCGCTTGCCTTTTTGGTTCAATCCCCACGCCAGCGACGCGGCGGTAGTTGTTTTGGCAACTCCGCCCTTTTGATTAACTAATGCAATTACTTTCATGTTTGATATTCTCCTATATGTTTTTATTTTTTATTATAATACGAACGGGTTTTCTTAAATTTGAGGGTAAGTTGCGTAACAGTTTATTTTTTGCGCGTGCCGCGTACCTAAATGTACGCAAGCGCGCAAAAAAATAAAGCGTAGCGCAAATCGCGCCAAATTTAAGAAAACCCCTTTACAAACTCCGCAAGCTCCTCATGCGGAATTTTTTGTTGAAACAACGCCTCTATAACCTCGTCGGCAACAACCCTAAAAGTTGTATGCTCGCACGGGCTGCTTATTAAAAAGCACTGGCCGACTCCTGCGGCGGCAATCTCGTTACTTTCGTTCTCGTTGACCGCGCCGTTATACAGACCTGTTAAAATATCCACGTCGGCGGGCAGCAGCGAAAAAATAAAGCTATATTGCGAATTTGAAAGAATGGCGCTCATTTTACCGCTGATTTCTTTGTTGTCAATCAACGGCGCAAGGCTTTGCAAAATTACGCACATCAGCCCGTCATACTTGCGGATGCGGCGGTACTGCTCGTTGGTAAAGTCCAGCGCAAAGGGGTACTTCGGGTCGGCTAAGCTTAACAGCTCGTCAATGCCGACGTAGGGACGTATCTTAATTTCGCTGTTACGGTTGCGCTCGCGTATGTTGATAATCTGTTGTTCAAGGTAGCGCATCACCATTAGCATTTGGCCGTTGGCAACGGTGTTGTTTTTGCTGGAAAGTAAACTTTGAAAATTAAAGACTATAAATTTCTCGTCCGCTTTCAGCGTAGACGCGCCGTTCCACAGGTTTGAATTGCGGCCGCCTTCGGCAAATTTTTGTATGTACGTTTCGATGCGCTGCAAGCTGCCCTTGCGTAAGCCGTTTGTTTCGGCCGCAAGCTCGGCTTTTATAAGCTTTAACAGCGTATCGAAGGTGGGAAAGCTTTCTGCCCGCAGCGCGCTGCAATCCGTGTAGGGGGTAATCTTTTTTGCCGCATAACATTTAACAACCAAATTGTTAAGCTCCTCTAAGCTGTCTTGCGTGATGCCCGGCAGCGTTACCAAAAAAAAGCTCTCCATAAAGCGCAGGTGCGCCCAAAAAACCGTGTCGGGCGCGGCCGCGTCTCCGTCATCGGAAAGGATTTGGTAAATGTGGAACGGGTTTAAGCGTCCCGTTGTAGCGTTACCCACGTCGATGAACGCGCCATCGAAGTTTTCGCATAAATTTTTGTACTCATTTTCGGGGTCAATAATGTAAATTTTGCAGTCATCGCTATATAAAAGCTCTAACAGCGTAGAGTTAAAATAGCTTTTCCCGCTGCCGGATTTTCCTAAAATAAACATATTGGAATTAACGTGCGCGGGCGAACGTTTCCATAAGTCTAGGATTACGGGGTAATTGTTGTATCCCAACGTCAAGCCGTCCGGCTCGATGATTGAGGTAAACACAAAAGGAAAAACAGCCGCTAAGCTTTCTGAATTGATGCCGCGCTCGAAGTAGCGCAAACGGTTGCGGCGCGTAATAGAGGACGAAACAAAGCCGTCAAACTGGCGGCAAAACAGCGCGTGCGCCCGAAAGCCGTCGCTGATTATCTGCCGGCGCAGTTTTTTTCGGAAAGCGGAGTTGCTTTCTTTTTCGTGATTAAAGCCCGTAACGGTTAGAGTGCAGTCAAATAAGCACTCGTTTTCGTTTTGCAGGCTTGTCAAAAGCCCCGCCATCGTTTCGATGTGCGTATCCTGCGCCAGCATTTTAGACGCTTTATTTCCGACTTCCTTAGTGCTAAGCTCTACAACGGCGCGGTCGATACGCTTGATTGATTTTTCTTTGTCTACGGGCTTAATGTTTAATACTACCTTTGTGTTGTCGATATTAAAAATCCCCGCGCCCCATGCGTTGGTAACCGCCATAGGATAGTCCCACACCGTAAACGTACACGAATATACACCGTCCACCTCCGCGCTGTTGGCGGTGAATTTCACCTTTTCGGGCTTTACAAAATCTAAGTAATTTTCCTGCGCGACGTCCTCGATTTCGCGCTCGTCAAAATCCCGCGTATAGCAGTATTTTAAAAACAGCGCAAGCTCCTTGCAGCTTAGGCGGCTGGCGGAAAGCTCTAACTCGTGCATTTCGGCCGCGACAAACTCTAACGTATTGCACAGGCTTTCGCGGTCGGGGTCGAATAGTACAACGTAATAAAACGGCCGATACAATTTTTCCACGTTGTTGATTTGGTCGATTTGTCCGATACGGCTTTTAAGCACCGCGATTTTTGCGTTATCCTGCGGCACTTCCTTTTTGGCCGCTTCGATTTTATCAAACAGCTTGCCGGAGATTTCGTCAAAATTTATGGGGCGGTCGATTTTAACCAGCTGCATACTTTGTTCGGCCGTCAGCGCGTTTAAAATTTTGGCAAAGCCCGAAACCTTGCTGTCTTGGGAAAATTCGGTTAAAAGCCGAAATTCAATCGAACCGACGGATAAAACGCCTGCGAAATATTCGCCGTAGCAGATAATGCCGTCGTCATCGAGTGCGGCTGCGGGGATTAAATTATCTATGCTGCGCGCGGATTTTTTTGCATTACGCTCGAAAAGCTTGCCCGCAAATAAAAACTTTACCAAATGCGAAACCTCGCGGTACATACGCACATCGTCGTTTGAAAAAAACAGCGCGATTGCCACCGGAACAAACACTAGTAATAAAACCCATTTATAGCGAATATTGCTGATAAGAATTAACAGCGCAACGCCGAACAATGCCAGGATAAACAAAAGGTCGCTAAGCGTAAAGTTTTTCCATATCGTTACGTTTACGCGGGATTTTTTAGGAATGATGCGCATTATTTTTTACCTCCTCTTAACTTTTTTTCAAATATCGAACTAAGGTTTCCTGATACAGAGGGCTTGTCGGGTGTGTTGGATGCAGCGGGCGTAGCAGC
Source organism: Bacillota bacterium (assembly GCA_009777485.1). Taxonomy (GTDB): domain Bacteria; phylum Bacillota; class Clostridia; order Christensenellales; family Pumilibacteraceae; genus WRAP01. The sequence continues at coordinate 41,858 of WRLT01000002.1, read as the reverse complement.
GGACTTATCCGCGCCGGGAACGCTGCCGACTCCGCTTGCACTAATCGGCGGCCCTCGGAACGGCCGCGTCAACATACCTGCTAAGCCGCCGCTGCGCATATACGCGTTGCCCATGCGCTTAATATCCGCGCCGCGCCGCGCTGCCCAACCCTTTACGGCGGTTGCGCTTCGGCGGTAGGCGTTGCCTGCCACTACACTGCCCGCGACATTGCCAGTGGCCGCCAAAGCTTTGCCGCCGCCGCGCAGCAAACCCTTGTGCTGCACACCGTATTTACTGCGTCCGCCGAAAATACGGTTGCTTGCGCCCTTCGCCATGCCCCCTGCGGCCGCGCCGCCCGCAATCATGCCGCGTAAAGCCTGCGTCATCTCGCGGCTCTCCTCTGCGCTGGTTCCGAACAGCCGCGCAAACAGTATTTGTCCGCCCGTTATGCTCAGCCCGCCGCCTAGCACCATAAACAGGCGCAAAGCTTTAACGGCTACAGGCGAAATTTCTCCAAAAGAAAGCCCCATGGCCATCGGCACAATAATTAAAAATACATTTACCGCAAATATCGCGCCGAACGCCAGTACAACTTTGGAAACAACCGCCTCTCGCCATGCTTTAAGCTTTGCGCCATCGTCAAGCGGCACTGTACCTGCAATAAGCGGCAAAGCTAAAAATAATAACACAATATCATATAACCGTTTTACCAGGCCTAGCATAGCTATAATTAGTACAACGAGTAGCACAATCGCTGCAAAATATCCTATCAAATAATTAAAACTTCCATAGCGAATCAACCCGCTTGGGGTGCCAATGTACTCAAAATTTTCCGCGTCATCCGCTTCCGCAAGTACAGCACCGAGTCGTCCGCCTTTATAAAGCGGCAATCCGGCAGTATTAAGAGGAACTGTGGAATCCTCAAACACAAACATGCTTCGTCGAAAATTGCCAAAAATATCATTAGCGGTTTTTCCTTCTATAGTAAAATCCTCTGCATAATACTCCCAATACCAGCCGGAGCGTTTTATATCTCGCCTCATAAAAGATTCGATTATTTCCCCGTTTTCATCCAGTTTTTCAACGATTATTTCTTCGTAGGTATCCTCAACGCACATCATAAAAATTATTGTTCCGAACGTTTTATCCTCATCTGTAAATAATTTGTTTACTTGCACTAATGCCGTACCAGTCGCCGCAATGCCGATGTACATGAACATTGCTAACACCAGCGTAGTAAATACCGCCATAAAGCCCTGCCCAACGCTTTTTGCGTGTGATTTACGTTCGCCGCTGGATTTTGCCGTGTTTTTTATTATCGCTACTACCACGCATACAAACGCGATAAATATGCCTAGCAGCAATAAACCTAAAAATATTTTAGATACAATATCTGCCTGTAAAAACACATCTATGACCGTGCGGCCGTCATCGCCGCGTTCAGCCCCTGCTAAAATTTTAAATATCTCGAACAACGTGTCGATAAATTTTAAAATCCATAGCAGTATATTCATAAATAATTTACCTACCCAAACCATTGTAATTTCTCCTTGACGAATTTTGTATTTTATGGTAAACTGAATTTAATTTCAGTGAATGAGGTATTAAAAGATGAAACGTAAAATTGCATTTATATTTGTGTTAATGCTGTTTTTTTCTATGGGACTTACGGGCTGTGGCAATCCGGAAGAACGCATAGTTGGTGTTTGGGTATACAGAACAACAGGACAAGGTTTCTATTTCCGAACTTTTAAAGACGATGGAACCTTTGTACAGCGATACGCTTCCCCGACAGGCGTTCTTCAACAACATGGAATAGACGGGACTTGGGAATTTAATGACGGCATTGTTGTTACAACTATCTCCACAACAAATGTAGCGAACTTTAAGTTAAGCGGAAACAAAATGACAGGGTCTTTTGATGGAGATAACAACGCAGTCTTCCAAAAAATCAATGTTTCAATCGCTGAATATTTAAGCAAAAACAAATTATAATTATGTATTTTTGTAAAGACGTCTTTACATAATTTTGCTAGACACTAAACAGAAGGGAGTGCGCTAATGAAAAAAATATGCGGCGGATTAGTGATTATAATAGTGGGTGTTTTAATTGCTGCGATAATATTCAAACAAACATGGTTATGGGTCTTGCTTGCAACAAGTGCGGCGATATTCATTATACTTTCCGTAATTGACATAAGCAAAAATGAACCACAATCCAACGATAATTCTATTAGAGAATATCCTACATATCAAAAAAACGATGGAAAAGCTTTTGAACTTTTTATAGACAATTTGTTGCGAACATTATCTAGTGAGGAATACACTGTTCTTTCAGACATAACGCTTGAAGTGAACAGCCAACAAGCACAAATCGACCATATCATTGTTTCGATATACGGCGTATTTGTTATCGAAACAAAAGACTGGGCAGGTTTAATAAGCGGAACCTGGAAAGACAGAACGTTTGTTCAAGAATTAGATTTTAACTACAACCACTATGACTCACCCATTAAGCAAAACGAGTGGCATATTAAAGTATTGAAAGAAGTTCTAGGCTATATTTTTTGTCATTCTTTGGTGGTTTTTTCTGCAAATTCTACGTTGAATATTGACGCGGGAAAATATGCTTGGGTCGGACACTTTTGCAGTCTTATAAGCGCAATCAAAGAACACAAAGCAAAGATTTTGTCTTTTGGGGAAGTTAATAAAATTGTTCGACTGATTCAAGAACACTGTTGTTTCAAAAAAGCGATTTAGTAATCCCGCCCCGCAAGGGCGGGTTTTTGTAAAGACGTCTTTACATCTTTACAAAACTGCTTTTAAGTTTTCAAATCTTGACATTTTGTATGGATTATGGGATAATAAAAGCATGAATTACGCTGTTATGTTTTCACATATTGCAATCGTAGCCGCGATAATGGCGGGTGCCGCACTTATATGGTTATTAGTGTTGTGTTTATATACAAAGCTTAGCAATAACCTTGAAAATTACGGTAAAAACAAAACCATTATACGCTGTTTAGTGATTGCATTTATAATATTTGTTTCGGTTGCAGCAGGCTCTGCTATAACCGCCCAGTTTTTTTAGGAAAATATTAAAAACACAATTAAACTTGCGATGTTTATTAAAGCTACAATAAAGGGCAACACTAACATAAAAAGGTGAAAGCCTTTTAGTTGCTTTTTTTTACTAGCACCGTCTTTTTCGGAAAAAACTTCTTTTATCGGATAACATACCGATAAAACTATCACCGAACATACGCAAACGATAAGCAATATTCTTTCAATCATACAAGTCTCCTTTTTACTATTAAGATACCGCGAAATTCTGACTCAGCGCGCCGCAAGGGCAGGTTTTTTGTAAAGACGTCTTTACATCTTTACAAAACTACATTAAAGCTTAGTTTAATTGACAAAAGCAAGCAAATAATGAGATAATACGCGCATGGGAGTTTTTGCACAGTTTGCCTTAGGTGTTTCAATAGCGGCTATTATTATAGGTGCTTCTTTTGTTGCGGTTTTTGTTGTTAGAAAAAAAGCAGAAGATATAGATGTATGCAAAACCTTAAAGATGTGGTTGAAAAATTTACTAATTCTCTTTTGCATCTGTGTAGCACTTGCCGTCATATTCACTATACTGCACTTTGCTATCTAAGTCCGACAAAAAAATCAGCATATAGCGCAACTGTTGCTACCGCATATAGAATAAAAAACACTATCGCTGACAACGCAAGAAACAGCGTGCTATACACAAAACCCAAAAAACATTTTGTTCCGCGCTTACTCAGCTTGATTTTTCCTTGCTTTATAAACTTGTGCAGCTTGAAAAAAACATATGCCGCAAAGCTTACGATGCCGACTACGGCAACCAAACTCATTGCGATTAAAAAAAGATACAATAAACCCATATAAATCCTCTGCTTTGTTTTGTGTTTTTTAGTGAAATTCTGACTCAGCGCGCCGTAGGCAGTGCTTTCGGGCTAGTTTGCCGCACCGCTGCCAAAATATCGGACAGCGACGCCAGGCAAATACTGACACAGCGCGTAAGACGTAGCGAATTGCCATTTTTTAGTAATTTAGCGCGCCCAGTTCATAAACGCTGCTATTACCAACGGCAATATTGCCGTGATAACAAATATGGCTACTATGCCGATAACAAAGTATTTTACTTGCTCTTTTGCTTTTTTTACTTTCTGCTCATCGCCGCCCGCAAAAACAAATTTAAGCCCTATCCAAAGCCCCAACAGCCCTGCCGCGCCCAAAAACACGCCCAGCAGCGGACCCCAAAGCTGACGGTACAGCTCGTTTATCATATCGGTAATATTATTAAAATCTCCGCCCATTTGCCAGTTACCTCCTTTTTAAGATTTTTTTATGTATGCAAGCTTTCCCGCCGCTCAAATTTTAGTGGCGGGGCTTGTTGTTTAGCCTATTTTATTTTCGGTTTTAACCGTGCGCGGATGATTAGGATAAGCACGGCCGCGCCAATCACGCACGCAAGCACTATCAGCACTATTGCCGCAGTATTTAAGCGGTAGATGATTTCAAATTCGTAAGTGTTGACATTGCCCACGTCGTCGGTGATGGTAAGCCTGTACGTGCCTACGTCCGAAAGGCGCTCGCCCATCGTGTACGCGACGGCTTGTCCGTTCCGTTCTAATAAAACCTGTATGTTTTGCTTTGAAGGGTCGCTGATTACCACTACCCCGCCGTCTTGCGCAATCGATACCGTTGGCGGCGTATCGTCTATGGTTACCTCTAAGCTGAACGCCGCACCGTTTGCCGCATTAACAAACGTCAGCGCGTACAGCCCTTCCGCCTCTAATACCAGCTGCTGCGCCTCGCCAAAGATTCCTAAGTTTGCGCCGTCCAAAATTACCGAATGCACCGAAAAGCCGCTCGGCACGTCTAGCGTAAAGCTTTGGCTGCGCGGCGGTATGATAGTAAAATTAAAGTGCAGCGCGTTTCCTACGGCATCCTCAGCAAAAATCTCGTAATGCCCCGCCGCCGCATAACGCAAATTCGGCGTTAACGGCGCACCGTTTAGCGTTACCTCATGCGTATGCAGCTCGTCAAAAAACTCGATGCTTACTTCCTCGCCTACTAGCGCGCCGCTGGGCACGCTGGCCAAAAAGTTTACTTGCTTTTTAATACTAAATGCGGCAAAGCTTTGGTTGCCCGCAAAGTCCTCAGCGCGGATGCGGTAATCGCCGTGTTCGGAAAACTCCGCTCCGCTGTTTACCTCACGGATAACCCGCCCTGCGTTATCCGTTAGATGCGCGGTTACATGGTTCTCAAAGCGCACCGTAACGCTGCCGTTTGTAACGCCGCCCGCCGATACGCCGTCAAGCCTAATTTCGGGCGGCGCGGTGTGTATAATAACCCGCAGCGTTAAGGTGTTGCCGAAATAGTCGGTCGCGCTAAGCTGGTACGTTCCGTCTAAGAACAGCGTGCCGCCGTTTTGTATAGTAAAGCCGTCCGCATTAGCTACGCTAAAAGCCGAAAGCGGTTTTAGCAGCGTAACCGTTAGCGGATTGTTTGCAATTATCGCGCCGTCCGAAAGCACGTTGTGATTACCTGTGATGCGGTAGGCAATATGTGTTTCTAACTGCACAGAAAACTCCTTAACGTTGCCGACATAATCGCGCTGCGAGAAAAAATACACCGCGTCGTCATATAACACCGTTCCGGGCGTATAGCGCACGGCGGCCAAAGCTCCGCCGGGCGTTGCGGAAGTGTGGTAGCGCAACGTAGTGCCCGCCTCCGTCCATGTTATAAAAAACGGCTTTGTGGTTGCCGAATTTTCCGCAACCGTCCCGCCCTCGTTGTTAAAAATCCAAATATCCGAAATAATGCAATCTATCTCGAAGGTATACTCGACAAACAAAGACGGCTCATCGGTTTTGAATAAGAAAAACACAAAGTGAAACGATGTTTCCTCCGAAGCGGATATTACGGCCGTAAGTGTATTGTTTAGCATGGAAACCGAATAATCGTTAAAAATATGGCGCGTTGCGCCGTTTACCGTGTATACAATCAGCGTGTTGGCAGGCGAAAAGGACAGCGAAACGTCGCGGTTGGTTACGCCGCCGTCCGTTACGCCCAAAAGCATACCGACAGGCAGCCCTTTTAAGTAAAACACGGGGCGCGTTTCTATCCGTCTGCCGAATAAGTCCTCTATGATAAAAACGTACTTGCCGCCGCTGGTTACGGTGTAAGTTAGGCGTGCCGCCGATACCGCGTTGCCCGCATCGTCAAAGTGCAGCCTTTCGTATATGCCGTTGTGGTCTATTTTGTAAAATTCCAGTGCGGTGATTGCGTTAAACGTATCCGGCACAAAAATGGTAAAGCGTGCCTCCGGCGCATCGGCCGCCAAGCTGGTTGTAGATAGGCGCGGCGGCTCACCCGCAATCCACACGTCAAATAATAGCGTATTTAAGCTTCGGTCGTACAGCTCGATACGGTAGCGGCCGTAATAATCTGCATCGAAATGCAGGTGCGGCAGCTGCTCGTGTGCAAAGAATACGGTGTTTATGCCGCGCCCCGATATGCGCAGCATCGAAAATTCGTCGTTATCAAAAAAGCCTGTAAGCTCTAAGCCCGTATAGTACAGCGTTCCCGCAAAGGTGTTTATATAAGCCGCATCGAAGGTAAGGCTCTGCTGCGCGCCGCTGCCAAGCGTCGCAACAGCGTTAAGTTCGGGCGGCGTTAAGTCTAGGTAAATGATGTACTGCTCTATATTTCCTGCGGCATCGCTTTCGCTAACCAAAAAATAGCCCTGCCGCGCCGCGTCCGTGCTTTGCAGAAAGTTAAGCAGCCGTGTGTCGAAAGGCACGGATAAGGGCAAGAAGGTCAGCGTTTGCGTATCGCTTGCCAGCAGTAAAAGCTCTACGCTTTGCGGAATACCGCCGCTAAGCTCTCTAAACCTAAACTCGTGCGGGCATATATACAGCGGCAATGCGGCATACGCACTTAAAAATGCCGGCAGGGTATGTGTTTGCCGCGTTAAGGCGGTAGGGTCGGCTACTAAATCAGCATTGACAGGGGTTTGATAGTTGTTATGTCCGTTTACAAAGCGTTGCTCGCCCGATAGGTAGCCCTTAGCGTACAGTTCGACAATCGGGTCAAGGAGGGCGCGCGAGGCGTAAATTTGCGCAATGCTTTCGTTGGATGCCGTAACATACAAAAAGCCGCCTGTAATCGACTGTACGCGAAATTCAAATTCCATTGCGATTGCAAAGCGCAAGGCGGTTTCATAATCGGCAAACGAATACACGCCCGCCACGTTGCGCGTGGTAGTGTTAAAAATGCGCCCCGGCAAAGTTGCCGTATACCACGACGTTACCTTATACGCGTTTTGGATTTCTGCTAGATTGCCAAACGTGTCGATTACTCTTAATACTACGCGCTGCGGCTCGGAAAGGTTGCCCGCGACATCCGCTGCGTAAAACCAATGCTCTCCGTTATTTTCTTCCGATGCCGCTATCGTAAAGGCTTCGGCAGTAAATACGGTAAAGCTTCCAGTTCGGCCGAATCGGTAATAAACGGCCGCGATGCCAAAAGCGTCCGTCGGCGCGAAGATGATATTTTGGTTAGTGTATTGCGGCAACGTATTATGCGCAGGCGCAATCGTATCCAAAACGATTGTTTTTAGCTCGGATACGTTGCCTGCCAAATCCTCGGCGTAAAAACGCCAAACACCGTTGTTTGCCGTGTTGCGCCAAACTTCAAAGCTGCGCTGCGGCAAAGTGGTAAAATCGTCTGTGCTGTTAAGGCTGTAATACATTCGGGCAAAATAATCGCTTTCGGCCGTAAACGTAAATGCGGCGTTGGTAACCGCTGCGTCTGTGCTTAGTGCAACAATCGGCGGATTAAAAACCAGCGTAATGGATACGCTGCGGACGTTCCCGGCGCGGTCGTAGCCGCGAAACTGATAGTGCCCGTCGCCGCTGTCGGCCGCTATAAGTGTGCCTGCGGTGTAGCTTTGCCACGCCGTAGTATTAGGGCGCATTATTTGGCAATAATCCATGCCCGACAAGGCATCGCTGAAATTTGCGCGGAACGCGGCGTTTGTGTACGCGCCGAGTGCAGTGCCCGCCGCGTTGGTAATCGAACCCGTAGGCAGCGTTAAATCCAGTGTAATCGAATAAATCGGCGAAGTATTTCCTGCACGGTCTGTTGCTCGAAACTGATACACTCCCTCACCGTCGGATACGTTAATCGTGCGCGACGTTCCGTTTATATTCGTCCATGTACCGCCGTTTTTTGAAAACTGAAAGCTTGCCACGCCGCTTATTGAATCGCTAGCCCAAACAGTAAAAGCAGAATTGGTAAAACCATCGTTTGGAATAATAGAGCTTATAACGGGAGGAGTTCCATCTATGCTAAAATTACTATGGCTGCTTATGCGCCCGGCATTGCTAACCACCATAAAACTGTAAAATCCTTCCGTCCAAAAATCACTATGTGGATTTTGAAAACCATTTCCCGCAGGAAACCGCTCATTTATCCAGTACTTTCCTTGAATTGAAAAATTTAACATAGGCGCATCATTCATTATTGCAGGCATTTCCAACCATGAATCATAATTTAATATAGTGCAATTTATATATCCTGTTGCGTTATATTTATAATAAAGCGTTGCTCCGGAAACACCGTAATTTACACGAAACCCATAGCTTGGATTAGGTGGTCCACCGTTAAGAAACGGTGCACCAAGCGGCATTAAAATTTCTGGCGTTACTCTGTCAATGGTAAAACGACTACTAGAATATTCGCGGTAGCCAGTATTTCCATCTCTATGGTAATGCGCTTCTATTTTCAACTCATAAATGCCGTTTTGTGTAATAGGTGGGAATGTAACTGAACCGCTGGAAACTCCGCGATTTTGTATCGGCAAACTGCAAAACTCACAATCATACGGGCAATCCCACCCACTGCTATCTGTAACATAATTACCTATTCCATTGATGCTAATGCGGCAAACCTCCATAGCCGCAACGCGGTTGTTATTACGATACAAAATAGCAATTGTATGCCCTCTAATGTAGCGGGTGCCGCTTTGAGATAATTCGTTTTGGGAAAAGCTTACAGTTAGCAAAACACTTTCCGCATCTGAAACTCTTGCTTGATTTATAGTTGCCGTTAAATTTTGCGAATATAGGAATGTACTACTCCCAGTTGAATAGTGCAAAACCCTCGCCCTTTGCTCGTTCAGAATGGTTGTTGTGGTATTTGCGCTTGCCTCCTTTGTGCTACGCGGGAAGAAAGCTGCGCACACCGCAAAAAGCGTTAATACAGCCAACAAAGGCAGCAGTGCAATGGTTTTTTTCTTTGTGTTCATAATGATTACCTCCGAAATTTTTTAATTTATCTAAGCACCCGATGTGTTGTCCTGGCTTTCGGGAAAGCACATCGTGCGAATGTGATTTTTTATGTATGCTAAATCGAATAATAAGAAATTGTTTTTCTTTTCTACCGCCGATTTAACCAGCTGTTCTAAAAACGCCATCTTTGCAGAAATATCCATTTTTACAAGCCGCGCAAAATCTCCTATCGAAAGCTTGTCTTTCAGCTTGGCCACAATCAGCTTGTCTAAGTTAATATAAATGCGCTTGGCAATCGCGGTAACTTGGCCGTCGGCATTGCCGCCGTTCTCCTCTTCGAGATTAAGCTGCTCTAAAAGCTCGTCCGCAAAGCCGTCCGCCTCCTCTTCAAGCGCGGCAAGCTCCGCAACAAATGCGCTGCGCTTGGTTATATCGTAGTAATAATCCGCCTCGTCAAAAACCTCCGCTTGTTTTTTGTCCTCGGCCGCATCGCCTATGCTGTACAGCTCTTGCGCCTTAAACCACGGCGTAAACCTTGAACGCAGCGGATTCTTTCCCGCTGCTAGCACCACCGCGTTGCCCATGCGCCCCGCCGCCGCGTCGTTTAGGTTGGCAAGCTCTGAGGGAAATATCAGCGGCTTTTCTTCGGCCGACGTTGAAATGCTTAACTCCTTTTGTTCGGAATAGCTTACCTTTTTTACTTTGTGTTTGCCGCACAGCGCGGAAAACTCCTCGGTGGTTTCCTTGTCGCCCGCTTGAATAAAAATCTTAATCGGGCAGTTCGACTTGATAATTGCGGCAATTTCTTTGTCGTAGCGGTTTTCTAGCTGCTTAAAATCTTGAATGACGGGCAGCATAAAAATCTTACGGCTGCGGCCGACGGTTATAATTTTGTCGATGTGGTGAAACTTGGGCATATTGCCGAACTCATCCATGATAAAATACACATTGCGAAAAAGCTCCGCCTCTTTGGTAAGCCCGCGCCGATTATTCAGCGCGGCTTTGGCAACCAGCGCCTTGTACATCTGCGTAATAAACAGCGCGATAAGCTTGTGGCGGTTGTCTTTTTCATCGGGAATTTTTAAAAACAGTGCATTCGGCCGCTCGTCAAACTCGTCAAACTCAATCTCGTTAGAACTGGTAAGCGCGACAATTCCCTTATCTGCCATCCAGTTGAAATAGGCGTTAACATCGCCTAAGTATGAGGTAAGCGTGCGGTCTTGCGAAACCAGCACGGTGTTGGCGGCGTTCTTCGCTTTTGAAAAACTATCGCGGTTATTAAAATACTCTTTAATTTGGTCGAAATCCCCTGTGCAATACTTGGCGATGTTTTCGGATAAATTAAACAAGTTGAACTGCTTGCGGGTCATGTAGCCGTCGCGCACGTCCTCCCACATCGCTAGCGCAAGCCCGAATATTAAATCGCGCGCGCCTTTTTGCCAGGTGGAATCGTGTTTGTTTTCTATCGGACAAGCAGCATAGATTAAATCTTGAATGCCTAAATATATTTCGTCCGTCAGCTCTTGCACAAAGACGCCAAACTCCCGTTCCGCCTCGCTGAACGTATCGTATTTGCGGCCGTCAAATTCGTACCGCCCGCGATTCCAGCATAGAGATTTTGAATCGATTGCCGACTGTATACGGTCGGTCATCTTCCAAACATCGTTAAACGGATTCCAATGCGTGGAATGGTAAATGTCCGCTAAATCAATTAAGCTTACCGTATAGCCTTGCTCTTTGAGATTTTCGGCGTGGTGTTTGTATATCTCGCCCTTCGGGTCGGTGATAACCATGCACGGCTTTGTCTGGCAGCGCGATAAAATTTGCACGGCAGGGTCTACAAACGTAGTAGTTTTGCCGCTGCCCGTTGTTCCGACAACCAAAGTATGTATGGTTTTTGCCAACACAATTTGTATATCCTCGCCCTTTTTTTCTGCATAAATCGGCACGCCGTCTTTAACGGTACTAAGCCGCGAAAGCTTGGTAACGGTAAGGCCTTTGTTTTTCTTAATCTCGCCCCACGTCAGCCAGCGCGAATCTTCTAAGTCTTTGTTGACCTTTAAAACGCGTTTACCCATGCGCGTTTTGTGATTCAACAAAAGCGCGATTAACGCTATGCCGATAAGTGCGCCCCAAAGCGCGTAAACATACGGATTAGCCAACGAAAAGCTGCTGCGGAATATCAGCGAAACGATAAACGCAGAAAAGAACAGCAGCGCAACCGCGCCGATTGCCAGTAGTACGATAACCATTATTTTTTTCTTGTTTTTATCCATGTGCCACCTCATATTGTATTTCGTGTTCGATTTGCTTTAAGCTTTTGGTAAAGTCGCGACTTATGCCGTGCATCGTAGTGTCTAGTGATTTTAAAACATTGTGCAGTATCTCGCGCGCGCCGCGCCCGCGTCGGCGTGAACGGATTTTTAAGTGTAAGTCGTTTACCTTTGCGCGGCGCGGCTGTCGGTATTCCTTGTGCATGCTTTTTACTAAGCCCAAAACGTAGTTGCCTAAACGCGCCTGATAGTCTAGTCGCAGCTTAGCGATGTAGTCTATGTTGTCTAGCTTAATGCCCTCTTGCGTAATGTTTTTTGCTTGTCCGTTTACAAACAGCTCTTGCATTTGTGCTTTGGTAAGCCTGCGGTTATTGACATACGACAAGCCGTTCTCTTGGGCAAGCCGCAAAACCTCTGCTTCTTTAAGCGCGAACTGCCGCTGCATTTCCGTGTGCGCGCTAAGCGCGGCAGGGTTAGAACAAATTAGCAAGTTTACGGCCGCGTCTATGTCTTTGTGAAAAGGCGCGATTTGCTCTGCATTGTATTGCAGCCGCCCCTCTTGGGGTAATATGCGGGCAAGCTCGGAAAGCTTTTGACGCAAAGCTTTCTCCTCACTCAAAGCAGACAGCTTTATGCTTTTAAGGCTTTCCATAGCACGGTCGCGCGCGCTGTAGTATTCGTAGGCGTTTTCGTCTAGGTGCATATTGGCCGCCACTAAATAATTGTCAATGGCCTTTTGCTCGAAGCTGCCCACTTTTGTGTAGCCCAGTTTGCCGTTTTTGTCGCGGCGTTTCGGCTCTTTCTCGAAAAAAGCAAAATGAATGTGATGATGGTGCGCCGTATCGGTATGCAGGGCAGCAAAAAGCTCGATATTGTCGCGCTTTAAGTGCGTGCGGTCGATAAAGGCGTTAAAGCTTTGCCGCATAAATTTAATTGCCTGCTCTTGTGTGGTAAAGCCCTTGCTGGTTTCCTCGTCGAAGCTTAAAAAGCCGTGCCAAATAATGCTATCGGTGCTTTTTAGGCGTTCTTTAAGCGCGCCCGCATCAGCTGCCGAAAGCCTGCCTTTCGCGTTAAACAAGCCGCTGTTTGTACCGCCGCGCGTATAGTAATCCAGCGCGTCCTTGTTTTTCTCTACTTTGCGCTCGTTAAGCATGTAGACAAAATAATTGTACCCAGCCGTCATATCGTAAAAGCTGCGCCGCGCGATGTAATCGGCGCGTGCCTCGCCCTTCAACTTCGCGGGCGGTGTTTTCGCGGTGTACGCGATGTTAAATAAAGCTTTGCTCATTGCTTGCCCTCCCTGTACATTTTTGCCCGTATGATTTCAGCCTTAACGCTTTGCAGTTTTTGGGGCAGCTGCGCCAAGCGCCCGGAAAGCATATCGTCAGCGGCGACGGGCTCGCCGCTAAGCTTTGCGTATTCGACATTAAAAAGCGTTGTCAGTAAATCCTCCATGATGTGCGCGACTACAAACATATCGTCGGTGGTATGCTCGATTTGCTTTAAGGCGCGGCCGATATCGAAAGGGTTGCTTGTGTCGGGCAGCGCAAGCGGCGCCGCTAGCTTTTTGCCCTTCGATGTAAAAACCGTTCGGTGCAGCTGCGCCGCGCCCGCATCTAAGCAGCGATTTATCAGCTCGTTTCGGGACGCAAAAAGCCCGCTTTTAAAAAGCGCGTCTAACAGCGTAAGCGTATCGTCGTCGCCTACGCGCACTAAGAACGTGTTCTTTTTAATATCGGGTTTTTTAGGTCTTGCCACGGTTAAACTCCTTGTTTTTTTCTGTGTTTTTTAACGAAAGTCGGTTTCCGACTTCTCCCCCAAAAAGGGTGATACAACGTGATACACGTTTTGGGTTAAAGTGATACACTTTTTTGCCATTCTATATAGATGCAAATCGGCTATAAAAGGGCAAAGTGTATCACCTCTTATCCTGCTCCCTGACATTTGGGGTAAAAAAGTAAGCGTTTTGCATCGATAACGCCTCGTTTTTTCGGGGGCTTGCGGCTCCGCGCCGTGCGCCAGGGGCTGCCGCCCCTAGAACCCCGCTTTTTCTAATCGGTTAGAATTTTTTGGGCTTGAAAACACAAAGAGGATTTACTTGCCCGCCCCTGCTCCTGCGCCCGAAGGCTTGCCGTTCCCCGCCCCGTCGCCGAAATTAGTCGGCCGCTTTTGCAGTGTATCGATTGCGTTAGTAACCGACCGCGTTATGTAGTCTTGGGCTTTCTCCGGTCGATACAGCGCGCTTGAACGAAAGATGCGTTCCATTTGGCTTGCGTCGCAGTTGGTAAAAAAGGCTAAAATATTCAGCATGGCAAAATCGTTGCGGCTGTTGTCGGGTGCGCCGCCGCTTTTAGAAAACATACTGCCTCCGTTATACAGCGTATCGAAGTCCGCGCCTTTTTTGGAACGGCGAATGCGCTCTATTACCTCACTGTCGGCCGCCGTGTTGGTATACGCAGGCTTTTTAACAACGGGTGCTTTCTCCCCTACCCTTTCTTGCAAGAAAGCTTTCAGTTCGGGCGTGGCGGCGGAAAGCTTGCTGGTTTCGTTTACACGCGCGCCAGTCATCGAAATAAAGCCCCATGTGTCAAATATCTCTATGGACGGCTTGTCGGCACGGTCGCGGTTTTTAAATTTGCCGTTTTCTAAAAGGTCGTCTTTTAGAAAATAGTGCAAACCGTTTCCGCTGCGCGACAGCTCGCCGTAGGTATCCTTTAAATCACCCATAACGGCTTTTGCTAAATTGCTGTAAACACCGTTTTCGTAACAACCGTCTAAATCAATGCAGTTTAGCCCGCTGCCTTTCATGGCAAAGCTTAGCCCCTCGCAGCCGTTCTCACGGGCGTATTTAAGCGCGGACGCAAAATCCGTCCACGTTGCGGGGTCGTTAAAACTTGCCCGCTTTTGTCCCTGCGGCGCGTCAAACGCCTTTAAAATAAACTTCTTACGCGACTTGCTTTGTGTATCGTAAAACGTCTTATACACGCACCAATTCGGCAGGGTTTTCATTTCCGCAGGCGTGTTTCGCTCTATTGCGTCTATGCGGTCTTGATTTTTTTGTTGATACGGTGTAAGCTTTGCGCTCACAAATTCGCGGTGTGTTTGAACTAATTCACCCGAAATTTGTGAATATATAAAATCTTCACGTTCATTCTGAACATACTGCGAAAAACTTAAATTTTCGCCGCGCTCCTGCGCTTGCTCCCAAGCTTCGCGAAAGGCATCGTCAAAGTCGGATAAGTTAGGACGGATATTTATATCAAACCCATCGCCCCACATAGCACGCTCTTTAAGGTATTGTTCTTGCTTTGTCAATTCGCTCTCCTCATCTTTTTTTGTGTTTTCTTCTTTCGCGACCGCGCCGTGATTTTTTACCTCGCCACTTGGTTCGCAAACCGCGATTTTATAGCCGTTGCTAGCAAGCTTACCTAAATAGTTTTCCATTGCGTGGAACGGTACGCCGCACATCGGTACGCGATTTTCTAAGCCGACATCGCGACTGGTTAGAATAAGGTCGATTTCTTTTGCCGCCGTTACCGCGTCGTCGCCGTAAAGTTCGTAAAAATCCCCGATGCGGTAAAAAACAAGCGCGTCCGGATTGTCGACTTTAACTTTGGAATACGCTTGCCAAAGCGTATTCTCCTTTTGTCGGTGCGTGGCATCGGCGCGATTAACTGCGGCAATAGATTCCTTTTTTATGTTTTCTTTTTCCGAAACGGTAGCGGCGTGCTCTTGGTCGTGCGCCGCATCAGCGCGGGCGTAATGCTCGTGTATGTAGGTGGCAATGTCGCCTGCGTCCTTAATTGCCTTAAAAAGCTCGTCCTTGTTGTTTTTAATCGCTTTAAGCCAGCTTTGAACATAGGCACTGTGATTTTCAAAATGCGCGCCGTCTAACACAATCCCTAGCTCTGATTGCATAAACATCGAGGCAAGCTCGGCTCTAAGCTCTTCCTTTGCATAGTCGGCATGGGTTTCTTTCTCAAAGCCGCGATTAAGGCGGCTTTTATGCCCGGTGCTGTGTGCGATTTCATGCAGCGCGGTAGCGTAATAATCCTGCATAGATTTAAAGCTTTCTACTTGCGGAAGCTGTATAAAATCGCCTTCCCAGTCATATATTGCCCTGCCCCCTTCATGACGGATGGGCGCGGCCGATGCGGCCAGGACGCGCTCGATAAGCGTGTTTTGCTTTGCAAGCTCCTCGCTGCTCATTGTTTCAAGTTTATGCTCGGCCAAGCCGTCAACCTGCTCGGCGTTAAACACGCTATGATAGCTGACGCTGTAACGAATATTTTCGCTGCGGTAACGCAGCTGCTCGTCAAGCGACAGCTTACGCAGCGCGTCCCAATCCGGCACGGTTTTAGTTTTGATGTCGTACTCGTTCCAATGAAAAATACGCGTTGCCTTTTCACCGGCTTTGACGCTTGCGCCTAGCTCTTTTGCTTGGTTAAACGTTACCCAGCGCGGGTCGGCATAGCCTTTATCTTCCGATTGAATTAACAAAATCAAAAAATTGGTGCCGTTATACACCTTGCCGGTTTTGGCATTGTGCGGACAAGCGTTAACCCTATGCCAACCGCTAGACCATGTAAGCGGTTCGCGCTCGATGCTGGCAATTACCTTGTCGGCGATTGCCTGGCGTTCAATTTCGATTTTTTCCTTATGCGTCATGGCTCAATTCCTCCGGCGCAATAAAGATTTCCTCGTCGATTTCCTCGTCTTGCCGCGTGCCGCTTTTTTGACCGAAATACGCGGACAAAAAATCTTTAAATGCGGCTAAATCTTCGCTTTCTCTTTCCATACCTCACCTCGTGAAATGTTATTTGGCTGCGCCTGATGCCGCGCCTTTTTTGGCTGCGGTCGGTGCAGCGGCAGCACCTGCGGCCGCAGAACCGCCTTTGCCCGCCGCGCTGGATAAAAAGTTGACGTTTGGGTTGATTATTTTTACTCGCGTTCCCTTGCTGCCGTCGGCGCGGTCGTAGGTTTCGATTTTTAATTCACCGTCCGCCTTAATCATGCTGCCCTTAGTTAAGTGCTTAGCCATAATGTCGGCTTGCTCGTTCCAAACTTCGATGTCATAGAAGTTGGTTTTTTCTTTGCCGTAATTTTCGGCCAAAGAAAGCGTTGCAACGCGGTTGTCCGACGTTCCTACGCTCTTAACTTCAACGTCTTTTGTAAGCCGTCCTGCCACAAAAATTTGCTCTTTGGCGGCGTTAGCTTTTCCCAAAAACGTAACATCGGGGCTTGCTACCTTTACAGCCGTGCCTTTGCCGCCCTCGGCGCGGTCGTAGGTTTCGATTGCAAGCTGCCCCTTTATCATAACGGTTTCGCCCGTTTTGAGTTGCTCGGTCAAAACCGCTTGCTGCTTTGCGTCCCACGTTTCGATGCTGTAAAAGGTAGGTATCGGCTTACCGTTGCCGTCCTTTTCTTTGCCATCAACGGCGATTGAAAAGCTGCCGACGTTTTTGCCGCCCGCCTCCCGCGTTTCAAGCCCTTGCGCTACCCTGCCTACTAAAACTGTGTTTGCCATTATTTTTATCTCCTTTGCGGCTCTTAACCGCTTTTAAAATCTTGTATAATTATTCACGCTTTTGCATAATTTTCCGCCGCGCCTCGCCGCGTAAACCTTGCATAATTATTCATCAATATTCGCTTTTTTGAGAACACAAGATAAAAATGATTTTATCGGATACGGGCGCGCCGCCCTCATGGATTGTTGAACCTGTAATAATTTTTACTTTGTGTTATCAAACTTAAAATAAATTTAACCTCTATATGTATTGCGGCGGTTTATCGGATGACCATTTTTCGGTTGTCCGTTTATCCGTTATCGGTTTTTCGGTCGTCCGTTTATCCGTCGTCCGTTTATCCGTCGTCCGATTTTCGGACAACGGGCGGAATGCTGATTTTGTAATCATATCCGGCAAATAATCCTTTTTGGTCTTTGGTTGATATTCTTTCTAAATATCCTAACTCTTCTAGTTTTTGCAAAGCTGCACGTACAGAGGCTTTCCCATCCCCTTTCACTATTGCGCATAGCCCGATAGTTGAAAAATTCCAGCCGTCTGGCAGCGAAATCAGCGTTCCCAAAACCCCGCGGCATTTGTAGTCAAGGTTTTGGTCTTTGAAAATCGAATTGGGTATGGCCGTATACTTGTTGATAATTGGATTTATTAACTTTCCCATACTTTTACGCTCCTGTTATTTTGTAAAGACGTCTTTACATCTTTACAAATTTGAATGCTGTCGCGGGGATTGATAAACCGCAAAGCTCTCTCCCGCTCGGCCGCGAAAGAAGCTCGCAGCATTTTCGGGGTGATGTGTTTGTTTAATACGATTTTTCCGATGCGTTCGATAAAATATCTAACGGATTGGTCTTGAAGCTTACGACCGCCGACGTTGACAAAGAAATAATCCGTATCGGAAACGCCGCGAACGACAGCGTAATCTTTGATTGCGTTCCGCGCATCGGCGTTTGCAATGCGGATTTTTTTGCCTGCAACCGTTATAATTCCCGAAACATAATCAACATCGGTCAATTTTAAATTACACAACTGAAAGTTTTTTAAGCCGTGAAAAACCAGCTCGAAAATTGCAAGGTTTCTTACTCGTAAATCGGTTGCCTCTTGCGTATGCAAATACGAAAGCATTGCCTCGATTTCTAAAATCGTTAAAAATTTTGCAGGCCGCGCCGTAGGTTTTTTTGCGGCAAATTTATTTAATGGCGATATAGCTATAATTTTTTCGGATTCTAAATAACCTATAAACGCACGCACGCTTGCGTATCTTCTGCGCATCGAGGCAACGGCAGCGCTGCCGCACATTGCTTCGATGCAACCGATGTACTCGGCTACAATTTTTTTATCTATACTCTCAATGTTGTTACGGCCTTTATCCGATAAAAATTTTATAAAATGTTGAAAGTCCATTTTATAGGCTTTAATCGTAGCTGCGTTTAAACGCTTCACATTGCTGCAATGCAAAAGATACCGTTCAACGGTTGCGGTAAGGCTTTCATTTTGAAATACAGGCTTCGTCATAATTCACCTCTAAACAAAAAAGACTTGTTTCAACATAAATTATTGAAACAAGTCTCAGCTATTCGCAAAATAAAAAATTGCAAATAACGTACGTCTCAGATACGTCATTCGCAATTTAATCCGTCCCCGTATTGGGGGTTCGGTGGTCGAGGTGACAGGATTTGAACCTGCGGCCTCTTGGTCCCGAACCAAGCGCGCTACCAAGCTGCGCTACACCTCGACAATCATTTTAAAAACAAACTTGAACAAATATCGACTGTTCAATATGCTACATGATAACACACAAAAAAAATATTAGCAAGTGATAATTAAAAAATTCTTGAAATTTTAATGCTATTTAAGGTATCCTGCTATTTATTGTTTGCCGCTTTCGGCGTAAGAGGCAAACATTTTAAGCCAAATACTTACGCTGGCTAGCTGTGAAACGGCAAATAATTTAGCCATTGCGTCGGTTTTACTTTCTTTGCGGTTGCTGTATTGCGCCTTGTGGTCGTATTTTTTAAGCGCGGCGTAGTAATGCTCTCTTTCTGCGTACCGAATGTCTATGGGCAGTATACCAAGCTTAATAAATTCCGTATTCATCAGTAAGCGTCCCGTGCGGCCGTTCCCGTCCACAAAAGGGTGGATTTGCTCAAAATCGCAGTGGTGCGCCGCCATTGTGCGAAAAAAATTGTTCCAATCTTTTTGTTCGGCAGTCTTAAAGTCATGCAGGATTTTTAAATCGGCATTTATTTTTTGTACGTATTCCGTCATCCTGTGCGGCACCGCACCGGGCGGAGGCGGCTGAAAGGTTACCCTGTCGGAAAACGCATCACCGATGTATACATTGATGTCGCGGTATTGCCCGGAGTAGCTTTTTCCCGGCAGCGTTTTAGCGTGGATATGCTTAATAAAATCCTCTGTGATGCTTTCGGTATTTTTTATGTTGTCATAGATGAACCAAAACGCGCTGTGAGAGCCCTGTATTTCCATATGCTCTTGCAAGGAATGGTCGGCAAAAACCATGCCCTCTTTTAAAATAAGTTTGGTTTCGTCAAAGGTAAACGTTGCGCCTTCTATCGTATTTGAATTATGGCAATGCGCTATGGAAAACTCCTCGTAAAAAACCCGCGCCACATCCTCGCTGATTGGGCGCATACTGCCGATAACCCGATAACCTGCATCGACTTTTTTTAGAATATCTGCGTAGTTTTCCTGCCAACTTTGCTGCGACATTTCTTAACCTCGCTAAAATTGTACCACATTTTTGTAAAGATGTAAAGACATCTTTACGCTTTTAACTTAGGTTACTGTCTTTAAGACAAAATTTAATCATAAAAAAGCCCCCTGCTTAAAACAGGGGGCGACCTCGCTAAGTGCGAAGAAAACAGGCCAGCGCGTTGCCACGCTCCGCAGCAAGCTTTCGCTTACCACACTATTAGTATACACCCTTACTTGTTAAAAGTCAATACTTTTATTAAAAAAATGGGCTCCCTTTACAGAGAGCCCGACGTAGACACGAATGGTTACGTGCCACATGCATATGCAAGTTTAACCTTGCATACTTAGTATACGCTGTTCTTTAGCTTTTGTCAATAGGTTTTTATAAATTTTTAAAGCTGCTTTTGCGGATGTGCGTTATATTTTAATTGCTGCAGTGCCTGCGTGTACGCTGAATTCTTGCAGTTCGCTGCCGATAAGGGCGCGGGTTTGTGCGTCTAGGTGCGTGCAGGTAAGCAGGGTTTGAAAGCCGCTTATGCGCCGCAGCAGCTTTTCTTGACGGCTTAGGTCTAATTCTGAAAGCACGTCGTCTAGCAGCAATATAGGGCACTCGCCGCGCGTGGCGTGCGCAAGCTGTAATTCTGCTAGCTTTAACGCAAGCGCGGCGGTGCGCTGCTGACCTTGACTGCCGAACGAACGTATGTCCGCGCCGCCGATTTTTAGTAAGAGGTCGTCTTTATGCGGCCCTGTGTTGGTGTAGCCGTTTTTGGTATCGCGGCCGCGCTCGCGCAGCAATTCCGCTAAAAATTCCGTTTCGATTTCTTGCTCGGTTTCGCCTGCAAGCCCCTCGTACAAAAGCTCTAAGCTTTCTGCGCCGCCCGACAAATACGCATGATTTTCGCACGCATACGGCGAAAGGTTTTTTATAAAGCCCTTGCGCTGCTTAACAATTTTCGCGCCCGTTGCCGCTAACTGCGCATCCCAAATATCTAACGCGCACGGCGTTGCCTGACCGCTTTTTAACAAGCGGTTGCGCTGCGCTAAAATTTTATGATAGCGCGACAACAAATAAAAATATGCTTTTGAAATTTGACACAGCGCGATATCTATAAAGCTTCTGCGCTCGCCTGGGGAGCTTTGCACGATTTTTAATTCGCCCGGCGAAAAAAATACGGTTGTGATAACGCCCATCAATTCGCCTAAACGGCTTACGGGCATACCGTTTACGGCTACTCTTTTGTTTTCGGTTTTAGAGAGTATAATTTCTACGCTTTCATCGCCGACAGCTTTTTGACACTGCGCAAGCACGCGCGCACGTTGTTCTCCCCACAAAATAAGTTCTTTATCGCGCGGCGTGCGCGGACTGCGCCCTACACTTGTAAGGTAAACGGCCTCTAACAGATTGGTTTTCCCCATGCCGTTATCGCCCGAAAAAACATTTATTCCAGACGATAATTCCACGCTTTGACTGCGATAATTTCTAAAATTGGTTATGTTAAGCGTCTTTACAAACATGTTAATTTCATTTACGACTGACAATTTACAACTGACAAATTTCGGTTGGGGCTATGCAACTGACGGCTGTGTTGAAATCACGAAGTACAATTTACAATTGACGAATTACGGTTGCCGCATAGGCGGCATATAGCGGGGGTTTTTGCGGCGGATTTTTGAGTTATTTTTGCAGTATGTCAAGCGGCATTGACGCAGCCGTACTGGCGGTACGGCAAGGAAATGTAGCGCGGACAGACTCAAAAAGAACCAAAAATCCGCCGCAAAAACCCCCGCTATATGCCGCCTCCTAGACACGCCGCACCGATTACTCCGGCATCGTTGCCTAATTCGGCCGTTAAAATAACGGTTCGCAAGCTGTCCGCGCCGCCGTAACGGTACGCATCTACATATTCTTGCACGGGGTTGGTTAGATACGCGCCTTGCGCACAAACGCCGCCCCCTAATATAATGGCTTGGCTTCTAAAAATCGCTACCACGTTTAATAGGCCTTCGGCAAGCGCACGTATGTAAGCGTCTACTACGCGCTGTGCCGCCGCGTCGCCTTGCTTAGCGCACTCGAATGCGGTTCTGCCGTCCGCCTTAAAAATAGAACCGCCCGTATAAGACCACATCGCACTGGCGCGGTGGCTCTCCATCATTTTTTTAGTTTCGCGGATTAATGCCGTTGCAGAGGCGTAGGTTTCAAAACAGCCGCGCCGTCCGCACGCGCAAGGCTCGCCGTTTTGGGTAATCACCGTATGGCCGATTTCCGTACCCATCGAACCGTAGCCCTCAAACAGCTTGCCGTCAACTACAAAGCCGCCCCCTACGCCCGTACCTAACGTAATCAGCGCGGTGTCGGTGTAGTTTTTTCCCGCGCCGAACCTGTGTTCGCCCAGCGCGGCGGCGTTTGCGTCGTTGGTGATGCGTGTTTCTTTATTGGTTTTTTGGCTTAACAAACGCGCTAAGGGAACGTTTTTCCAATATAAATTGGGGGAATATTCTACTATTCCTGCGGCGGAATTTATCGCGCCGGGACAGCCCGCGCCGATTGCCTCGTATGGCTGATTGAAAGCAAGACGCGAAACCTCCTGCGCAATATTATCGATTACTGCGGCAAAATCACGCGCATCGCCCGTTTTGATAACCGACTTTTTTAGAATCTTTCCGTTGCTGTCCACTAACGCAAGCTTTACGTTTGTGCCGCCTATATCAATGCCGATAAAATTCATAACGTGAACTCCTCTTGGGTGTTTTTATTTAAGGAAACTGTTTTAAGGTTTAGAAAGTTTACTCGTAATACGTTTTGATTTGCTTTTCTTTATAATCCTTTTGCGCTAAATATTGGTCGTACATTTGTGCGGACGCGCCCCGACTTGTAATAACGGATTTGCGGACGGGCGGATTGACGGGTGCTTGGGGAGTTTTTTTAATGGGTGGGTTTTGCGTTTCGGGGGCTTTTTTTATAGGGGCAGAACGCGCCGTTGATGCAGCGGCTTTTTGGGTGCTTGCCGCGCGCTTTTTGGCGGCGAGGGCTTTGGGTTTTGCGGCGGGGGGTTTTTCGGGCTTAGGGACATCCGAAAGCATTAAAATAGCTAACGCCGATTTTTCGGGTACTGCGGGGCGTGAACGCACAATAGCAGGGCGTGTTACAGGCGCGGGGGCAGGTTTGGGAATGGGGGTGGGGTTGGGGGAGGGTTTCGGTTCGGGAACGGGGATATATTCGGGTTCGGGTTCTAGAATGGGTTCGGGTTCAGGTTGGTATTCGGGTTCTAGAATGGGTTCGGGTTCGGGGATAGGTTCGGGGACAGGCGGCGGAGTTTCTGCTTGGGCAAGACGGCTCTCCTCTTCCTCCTCGATTTCTTCGGCAAATGCACGCACCTCTCCGAATACCGTGTCGGCAAGGCTAAGCTGACCCGCTAACGTATTTGTATCCGCATAGGGTTCGGTGTAGTATTCGGTTTCTGTGTCGGGTTCGGGGACAGGTTCGTATTCAGTTTCGTATTCGGGAACAGGTTCAGTTTCGGTTTCTGGTTGAACGTCAAATTCTTGTTCTAATTCCATTTCGGGTTGAACGGGTTCGGGTTCATATTCGGGTTCGGGTTCTAGAACGGGTTCGGACTCGGATTCGACTTCTGCTTCTGCTTCGTATTCGGGTTCTAGAACGGGTTCGGGTTCAGTTTCGTATTCGGGTTTATCTTCTGTTTCTGCTTTTGGCTCGTTGTACTCCGCCTCCATTTCGCGCATTAAGGCTTGTACTTCCTCATGCGGCGGCGCGTCTTCGTCTTCGCCCTCATGCCCGTGCTCGTCTATATTTTCTTTAAAGGCGCGGTCAAAGCTTTTGCCCGTCATGTAACTCTCGCCCGCGATGCCGCTTGCCTCGTCCGTTTGCGGTGTTTCCTCTTCTTCCTCTTGCAAGGCGATGTCTAATACCTCGCGGCCAAACATTTGGTTAAAGCTTTTGGCGGCATCCTCTGCGTGTGTGCTGCCCTCCTCTGCGGAGATAGCTGCCTGTTTTTTTAACTTGCGCCGCGCCTTAGCCGCGTGTACAATGATGCACAATAACAAAACAAAAACTGCCGCGCACGCTGCTATAAAGCCCATTAGTGTATTGGCTGCCGCATCAAACACGGCGGCGGCTATTGCCATAAAGCCTGCGGTGTTATCTAAAAAGGGCAATGCGCCAAAATATTTGCCGTAGAGTACAAGCCCTAAAAACGCGCCGAAAATAATAAAAAATAAACAATTAAAAACGGCTAGCGCAACATCTGCCCTGCCTCTCTTGTATCGTTTTTTCGCCAAAAATATGACGCTAAAAATTAAAAACGTACATGTAATAACGCCGAAGACCGTCGCGTAACCTATGTGTGTAGCGTTAGCAAAATCCAGCATACTGTTAGTATTATACACGCTGTGTCGTATTATGTCAACAACGCAGCGTAACTTTTGGTTAATAGTTTATGTTTAATCCGTGTGAAAAATGCCTTTCACACAAGGGGGCGGAGAACTTTGTGTGCTTGTGTACTAGATTACTTTTATTTCAAGCGTATTGCTGCGTACATTGTCGGCGATTGCGTAAACATAGATTTTATCGCCCGATTGCATTTGGTTGCTTGTCGTAAGTGTTCCTCCGGCACTAACGCTTGCATATTCGCTAATCGTTACCGAATCGGTTATGGTTGCTCCGTTTACAATAATGCGTTCAATAAAGAAGTCACTATTAGTAAAAGAAGCATTTGCAGGCAATATCTCTGTATGCAAGAATAGCTGTCCGTGGCTAAAAATGGTATCCTCGCCGTCTATGCCGCTTAGTGCCACACTTTCTACTTTTATCGGGTCACGCTTTACGCGGATAGAAATTTCTATGTCCGTTGTTTCAAAATAGATGCCTTGTAATTTAAAAATCAGGATTTCGTCAATTTGATGGTCGTCAAGGTCTTTAGGATGAATTAGTCCTTCGTGCGAATAAACAACATAAGTATTTTGATTCATCGTTATTCTGTTAATAGGTATTTCCTCATGCGATACTGTTTTTTTATCTAAATCTAAAGTCCTTAGGTAAAATTTTGGTTGATATCTATATAAATTAGACTCATCAAGAATAATTACATCTGAAAACTCGCGCTCTGCGTCCGCATAGGTAAGATGCTGCTCGAAAGTCCAACCCGCACTTTCGCTCATCTCATTTTCTGTAACCAGTAAGTCCCGCAAGCCTAATGGGTCTGGCGGATTATTGCAAGCCGCAAAATAGGCGGCTGACAAAGAAATCATAATAGTCAAAATTATTAAAACGGTTTTTTTCATAAAACGGTAACTCCTAAGGGGCACGCAAGAGGGCGGAAAAAGCAATCTTGTTTCTTTGAAATTTTTGTTGTTTTTTTTGGGGTTATGTCGTATACTGTGTATATGATAAAGCTTTGGGTAAAAACAAAAGTAGCGGAAAAATTAACGCGCGATCACATTTTTAGGCGAAACGAAAAATTTGATATAGATAAATTTACCGAATATCTTATGGAAATTTGTTATGAGTTAGATATTCCTACCCCCGTAGTGCTTTCTAGCCATATAAACAATTTTTTTGAATTTAACACGGTGCGTTTTAAGCCCGATGATTTTGTAGAGGCAGTGGATTTTGAGGTATTTATTATAGAAAACGCCGCCGAATAAAGATGTCCCAAAAACGGGCTCCTTACTCCTCATACCCGTTAGGATTGTTTTTTTGCCAAAGGTAGTGGTCGCGGCACATATCCTCTACGGTTTTTTCGGCGCGCCAGTTAAGCTGGGCTTCGGCCTTTTTAGCTATTGCGTAGCACTCCGCCAAATCGCCCTCGCGGCGGGGGGCAAACGCATACGGAATTTTTACGCCCGTAGCTTTTATAAAGGCGTTTACCATTTCTAAAACGGTTACCCCGTTGCCCGTGCCTAAATTATACGTTACCGCGCCCGAATTTGTGCGCAGCTTTTTAAGCGCGGCTACGTGCGCTTTGGCTAAATCTACCACATGAATATAATCGCGCACACAAGTGCCGTCGCGCGTGGGATAATCGTTGCCGAATATATTTAAGCCCGACAGCTTGCCTACCGCTACCTGCGTAATGAAGGGCATAAGATTGTTGGGTATGCCTTTGGGATTCTCGCCGATTAAATAGGAGGCGTGCGCGCCTACGGGGTTAAAGTAGCGCAAAAGGGCGGCGTTAAAGGCAGGGTCGGCGGCGCACACGTCGCGCACGATTTGTTCGCTGATAATTTTGGTGTTGCCGTAAGGATTTTGCGCGGCAGAAATCGGCAGGGTTTCGTCTAACGCGCCGTTTTGCCCGTATACCGTTGCACTGGACGAAAACACTAGATTTTTTACGTTTGCCGCCGCCATAGCTTTAAGCAGCGATACGGTAGAACCGACGTTGTTTTGATAATACATAAGCGGCTTTTGTACGCTTTCGCCCACCGCCTTAAAGCCCGCAAAATGAATCACGCTTTCTATATCGGGGTTTGCGGCAAATATTTTGTGCAGTGCGGCGGTATTACAAACATCCTCCTGTACAAACAAAACCTCCTTGCCCGTGATTTGCTGTACACGGGTAAGGCTTTGCCGCATGCTGTTAGATAAATTGTCTACTACTAGTACGCGTTCGCCCGCTAAAAGCAGCTCTACGCAGGTGTGGCTGCCGATGTAGCCCGCGCCGCCCGTAACTAAAATCATAAATTTTTAATTCTCCTTAATATTTCGCTCAAAAAAATTTTTAAAAAAATTTAAAAAAACTTTGTAAAAATGCTTGACAAGTACGTTTTTATATCATATAATACCAGTGTAGTATCTAGTTTGGTACTGCACATTAACTAGCTCATCATTTTCCCCCTTATCATATATAGTAAAACGGTCGGTTGTAAAATCGGCCGTTTTGCATTGTATGGAAAGCTTCTTTGCCGCTCTATATTTTAATCGCGCCTTTTCGGGAGCGTTGGTAAAACTTTAACTTAACCATGACGGGCGGCTGTACGGAATGCACAAACGCCTGAACCCAAAAGCCTTTTCGGGAGGAAAGCAGCTTTTGCACAAATGCGGGCTTTAATTCGCCCGCTTTTTTGCCGTCCGCAAAAAGCTCAATCGTATCGGGCAATTCGATTTGCATAGTAAGCGGAACGCCCGCGCTTAAATCCTCCGCCGACGCGTTATCTAAAATAACAACCTGCTCGTCCTGCGGAATGGCAGACGCCTCCACTATTTCGCCGTCGTCGTAGCTTTCGGTTTTTTCTTTTTTCTTTTTTGGAGGGCTGTAAATTTCTGCGCCGCTTTCGTCAATTAACGAAAAGCCCTCAAACTCGTCGCCGTCGATGTCGTCGTCTAAATTGTTTTCATCGTTGAATCTTTTCATAAAGGCTCTCCTCTTTTGGTAGTGTGTGTATTTACAGCGTAACCCTTACTTTGGGGTCTAGCAAAATTTTAGGGCGCGGGTGTGCGCGCATATAGGCGGCTAAATCTTGCTCGGTTTTTACGCTTTTGTCTACAAACATACCCCCGTGCCCCGCCTGGCTTTTGTGGTGCATGTCCGAACCGCACGAAATGCCTAAATTGTACCGATTGGCAAAATCTACGATTTGCTCGAAATACGTTTGAAAGGCGGGGTGGCAGTTAATTTCTACCCCGTGCATAAATTCGGGGTCTTGCGGGGAATGGCCGTGCTCAAAGCGCAGCGGATGCGCTTGGTACATCAGTATGCCGTTATCCGAACAAAGCTTAAATAAGGTGCGCTGACGCAAATCGAACAGCGGCGGCATGTTATGTAAAAACTCCGGCGTTAGCCCGAACAACATAAACTCGGTGTACGGCGACAGCGGCGAAGAAATAGCAACCTCCGCGCCTAACAACACTTTTACGCCGTAGTTTTGCGCCGCCGTTTTGGCGATATTAAATTCGTTGATAAACATTTTTAGTTGATCTGCGTAGGTAAACGCGCACTTAGATAACGCTTGCCGCGATAAATGGTTGGTTAGCACTACCATGCGAAAGCCGTGCCGCTTGTAAATATAGCCCAAATGCTCCGGCGCTACCTGACTGCAAAAGCTTACCCCCAGTGTGTGGCAGTGCGTTTCGATTTTCATAAGCCGTTCTTCGACTGTTTTTAGGGGTGCTTCCTGCATGTTACTTATCCGTGATTTGTGCTGTTTGCGTATTTGCACGCTTCTATTAAGCCTAAGCCCTCGTCTAGTTTAACGGCAAGCGCGCCGACAAACGTATTTCTTTCGCTTGATGGGATGTCTAATTCGGTGATTTCTTGCCCTTCGGCGCATACCGTGCCGCGTTTGCCCAGCGTAAACACTACTTTTTTTACGCCCATTTTATAAAACGCTTTTACCGCTAACGCGATATGTACGATGTCGCGCGGCTCAACGCCCGTTAAAATTTGGGTTTCGGTTTCGTCTGTTACGATAATATCGGTGTTTTCAAAAATCGCGTTAGGCGGTTGTGCGGCGGGCGCGGGAATAAGAATGGTAGTCATGCCCTTTTGCTTTGCCAAACGCAGCGCGTACAGCACCCTATCGTGCGGGATTTCTAATTGCGTTACTAAAATATCTCCCTTTCCTGCGTTTTTTAATTCCTCGTCTATTTTGTGCGTTTCGCCGCATTCGGGCATACGCGAAAGACTTGCGGTAAAGTATATATTCAGCGAACCTAAAACGTAAATCATTTTGCGCTTACACCACCCGCAGCCAATTTAAGGCGCAGTTGCCGCTAGAAACGCGCAGGCGAATGGTATGCCGCCCTGCCGAAAGCATGCCTAAATCAAAGGTTCCTGTTGTAAATGAGGCAGAATTTAGCGCGTGCGGCGAATTGGGTACGGTTTGACCATTTACGGTAATGTGCATAGTAGTAGCTTGGGTGGTTTGGTATCTAAGCTGCAACGAATGCGCACGCGATTCGGTAGTTTGAATTTGATACTCTACCCACATCTCATGCGCGGGCTCCATGCCGTAAGGCCAACCGCCTGTGGGAACTGTGCGGAAATCAAATATATTTAAGCTGTTTGCGTGGTCGCCGGGGTCGGTAGAAACGCGGAACGTAACGCCCTCTTGCCATGCAAGGCGGGGGTTAGCCGCTATTGCCGCTAGCTTTGTACCGTCGCTACCGTCCAGTGCTGCCACATCTGCCGCCGTGTAATGATAAGAGGCCATGCTTTGTTGGTTGTTTGCCGTCATATGCTCGGCCTCGATACGCTGCCCGACGGGTGCCCAAACGGTTTTATCAAAGGAGGAAAGGTTGGTGTAAATTCTGCCTAAATGGGTAAGCTGGGGCAAATCGGTTCCGTTTAGCACAACATCTGTAAGCAGATTGTGGTGAGGAAGATTGTTTTGCGGCTCATGCCCTTTGGGCAAATACCACGCATATTTTTCTACCATATTATCTTGCTCTAAATACGTTAGCCCCATGCCCATATACCACGCTTGCAGCGTTGTGCTAGACGGTCGGCTACCTCTATCCTCCCACCCGCAAAACTCGGTTACCCAAATAGGCTTGCCGTACTTTTTATACAAATTGACATGGTAGCGAAGGTTTGCGGGATACCACGAATACGTGTGCATACTGATAGCATGGATATCGTTTATATTTACGTTAGGGTGCGCAAAGAAAGCGTCTAGCCACGCAATCGGATTATTCCAACCCATAGCCTCCTCTCCTCCGCTGAAATTCATAGCGGGAGAAACGATTTTTAAGTTAAACTCCTTTGCTAGCGCAACAAACTGCGGCCATGCGTTGCCTGCCGCTTGCGGCGTAAGATTAGACTGCCGTCTGAAATTAGGCTCGTTGTACGCCAAAATATATTCTACCTCGTGCGGCGTTCCTAAGCGGGACGTTATATAGCTGCGGATGGTAGTTAAAAAACCCGAACCCGCATCCCACGCCATCGGCATATACATCAATCCGCGCTGTTCTGCGGCGGCTGCCACCGTGTTTCTAGACGCGGTATCATATCCTGGTGCGCCGCCCCAGTTATAAAACCAGCTAACGGGATTAGTTCCGCTGGTTAATAAATCCATATCCTGCGTGGTAGTACGGGTAGTTCTTTTTGACGGGCTGTCGTAGTTGCCGTCGCTGTTTGCCGTAGTAAATCCGTAGCCTACGCCGCGTTTTGAGGTAAATTGGCTAACGGGGTTGCTACCGTTAGATTCTGCGCTGACGGTAATCCACTGTATTTCGGACTCCGCTACATCCTTAAAGCCTGCTCTAAACGCTACGGCGACAACGCTGTAATCGCCGTTAGGCAGATAAATTTTGCCGTGCAGGCCAACGTCAAGCTCCCAGTTGCCTTGCCGTACCGCCGCGCTGTCGGTAAGATGGCCGCTGTTCCAGTATATGCCGTAGTAGTCGGCATCGGGCTGTGCGGGCATGATTACAAAGCTGAACCCGTCGGTTTGCGCCCAAACCGAAAGCTCGGGGCTTTGGCTGAATTCGGTGGGCTGTTCATTAAAGCAGCCTGCAAATACCGATATGCTTAGTACAAACGCAAAAATAAACGCATACAGTTTAAATAAAGATTTTTTCATATTTTTGCCTCCCTTCACTTCGCGCCCGAAAAGCCGCTCTCCTTACGGCTGACTTTATAAACCGGAGTTATCCCGAACGGGTAGTTTGCATACTATCGGTAAATTGCCGTTTTTTACGCGGATTGCGTCAATGAGTGCTTTTTCGGTATCGGGCTTTTTTAAGCGGATTCTGTACGTTATTACAAACAAACTGCCCATTTTACTGGTTTTAACGCCTATGGTTTCTTTTTGGGTAGTAAATTGAGTAAATATAGGCTCGAACTCCGGCGCGAAATCTAAATCCTCCGCTACGGTAATTTGAATGCGGCGGT
Source organism: Bacillota bacterium (assembly GCA_009777485.1). Classification (GTDB taxonomy): domain Bacteria; phylum Bacillota; class Clostridia; order Christensenellales; family Pumilibacteraceae; genus WRAP01. The sequence continues at coordinate 11,192 of WRLT01000002.1, read as the reverse complement.
CTAATTGTTCGCGCTTTTGGTCGAACGGTATAAATTTTAAGGCTACAAAGATTGCGCCCACTATGCCCGTGATAAGCAGTGCCAAAAAGATTTGCCCTATACCTGCGGCGACGCCTGCCGTCATCGCCATAAATATACAGGATATATCGCGCGCGTTGCCCGGCCAAGACCTAAAACGTATCAATGCGAACGCGCCGCCTATCGCAACGCCTACGCCGATGCCGCCCCAACGGTTTACGCACATAACTACCGTCATAACCACTACGGGTAAAACGGCAAACGACACCAAAAGGTTGGTGGTGTAGTTTTTGTTTTTGATGCGGTACGCAGCTGCCGCTATCGCGCCGCACGCAAGCGCAACCGCTATGCACACAAAAATCGCACCCGTTTGGGTTAGTCCGTAGCGCGGCACTAAATTGCCTAACTCATTAACTTGAAAAATTCCTTCAAACATAGCTTACCTCTCTAAGCGGGTTCGCCGCCTCTGCCGCCAAATTTCTCTCGTAAATTCTGCCGTATTTAGAAAAAGATTCGGGGTATATTTTGTATTTGGTTAAAGCGTTGGTAAACCACAGCGGAAACGCGAAGTACGACTTAGCCTCTATAAGATATTCGCCTTGCAGCAGCTGCGGAACATCGTCCGCGTGCGAACCGAAGTCTAAGTGCACTAAGCGGCTTACCACATTGGTATCAAAGGTTACGCGAAACTCATTTTCGCCGCTGTATGAGTAACGGTCGTAGCTGATATAAATTTTGGGCGCGCATTGGGTTTTGCGGATAAAGTGCATAATTTCTTGGGCGATTTGGCCTTCTCCTAAAATCTGCGCGGGGCTTTCGCCTTGTAATAACCTGCGCCCGTCGGCAAGAGGTATTTTAATCCGTCTTTTAAACACCGTGCCGTCAAATTTGTTTTTCATTTCTACAAAAACTTCATCAAATATTTTGCCGTCGTTTTCGTAGGTTCGCAGACGCAGTTTTTCTTTAAATACGGGGCGTTCCATGCTTTTGCGGATAATTTCGTCGTAGATGTTATCGTAATATATATTATGTATTTTTTCAAAGTAATACTTATCGGGCGTTAAGTGCGGCGCGAATTCTTTCCGCAGAACATCAAACTGCTCTGCCGATATTTTGTATTTAACTTCTCTGCGTAAAAATGTTAGCATGCTTTCTCGCCAAACTCTCCTAAAATAAGTGTGCTTTGCATCAAAAAAATACTTGCTAGCTTTTATTATACTCTATAAAAAAGCTTTTTGCAAGTATATTTTGGTTTTTTATTGGGTTGCTTTAAAAAAGCTTTTTGCAAGTATATTTTGGTTTTTTATTGGGGATTTAATTTGTGTGTTTAATTTGCACCCGTCTGATTGGGAGACTAGGCTTTTCTTTCCACCCCGTCTGCTACGCAGCCACCCCTCAAGAGGGGAATTTTTCTAATGCTATTTATTTAGTAACCACAGTCGCGCCTGCAAGAGGGGAATTTTTTAACGGATATTTATTTTTAAATCCTTAGCCGAAATTCTCCATTCTCCATTTTCCATTCTCCATTACTGAAAGCCGACATTCTCCATTTTCCATTTTTCATTAGGCGGTGCGGAAGGTGCCGGCTTGGTTTAGCCAGTCGGCGCGGGCGATCAGCCAGTCTCTGTCGGTTTTAGCTGATTCATTCCAGTTAGCCGCGCTTCCTGTCCAAACGGTATTCCATGCCTGAACGTTGCGTGAAAAGGCATAAATGTATTCTTGATTGTCGATAAATTGGTTAAAGTAGTCGGTTATAAATTGCTTGGTTTCGTTAAATATTGCTGCCCAGCGCGCATTTAACGCTTGGTTGAACTGGGTAAACGTGCGCAGTCTGCGGAAAAGATTAAAATAACCGCTTGAACTGCTAGAAATTAACGAGGCGTTATAGCTAGCGTTAAGAGCGTATTTAAAGTCCCATGCGGGTCCTGCATAAAAGGTAGGGGTGTTACCGTTGGGCCTTGTATAAATATGGTAGCCTCCTGCCGGGTCATATTTGCGCCACAACTCATGCACGATGTAGCTGTCTATAAATGAATTTATATTAAACCTAGCCGAAACAGACGCCCAATTAGTGCCGTCAAGCAGTGTTAACGCCTCGGCGGTTCTGGCTTTAATCCAATCTCTTTGCGCCCCGTAGGTAGCGGAGGTAACCAGCTGACCGTTTACGTATACGCGCTCGTTAGGCGGCAGGTTGTTAAGCGAAGCATCAAACGCGTCGTCGCCGTCGGGTGCTTTTAGAACATACATACCTTCCCAGTTATCAAGACCCGTAGTAAAACGCTCCCATTGGCGCGTGTTGTCGTAATGACCTCCCCACACCGCGATATTCATTAAATACCCGCTTTGTGCGTGTTGTGCGGCGGTAAAGCCGTGTGATTGGGGGATATCTACGCGTTGCTCGTCTACGCGGATATGCTCGCTTAAATTATGAACGCCCCAGTACACGCCGTTTATATACATATCCACCGCCGCTTCGGTGCGCATAGCGGACTCCATGCCGAAATTATCACGCTCTACCAAATGACGCGAAAACGCAAGCGCGGAAACGTATTGCAGCATACTTCTGTCTACGTCTCCATGAACCCCGGCTATGGTTACAAAATGGCGCGATGCGGGCATTCCGAACAATTCTTGGCGAGAGTCGAAACGTATTCTGTATTGCTTTTTCATGGAACTATTATTGAAAGAACCGTGCCCGCGTGCGCGGAATTGACCCGGCACAAACGTGATGCCTGTATCTCGGTCTCCATAGCCGATTACTGCCCTGTAATACGCCTGAACGTTAGCTTGGTTTTGGTTGTTTTGCGCGTAGGTGGAATGTACTTGGTCTATGGTGTGGAAGTTGTCTAAATCTATGATTAATACGGGCAAAATGCTTGCGACATGCCATTTTGCGTAAGCGGTAACGTCTTCTTCGGGCATACTGTCAAAATTAAACGGCGTGCGCGCGTCCATTTCGTCTGTCCCTTTAAACCAACCGCCGAAATGAAAGCCTTCCCGCACGGGATGCTGAACAGGCGCGGAAACCGTTTCGCCTTTTACGGCTATAATCGGGTCAACCGCCGAACCGCCGCCCGTATCAAACACAATGGCAAAAGCCCTGTCCCAAACCGCTTTTAGCACTACATTGTGCGACGGCATTTGCGTCCACGCAAATAAATTGCCGCTCTCGTCTACCCAATTGACAAACTTCCAGTATTCGTTTTTTTGAGGTGCTTGGTGTTCTATGATTTTGGTGGGCGGAGGCGGCGCGAAAATCGGCGTGCCTGCAACCTGTTTTATTTCTTGTACGGGTGTTCCGCCGTCGGAATCAAAGGTAATGCGGAAAGGCAAAATCCAGCGCGCCTTTAACGTAATGTTGTGCGCGGGCATAGGTGTGCCAAATTCAAAAAGCGTATTGCCTAAATACCAACCGTCAAATACATAATCTCCCGCGCGTTCCATAATTAAAAAGAACGGCGCGGGTACTTCGTGCCCTTCAAGATAGTTCCTTTCTGCGTTGGGGATTTCGTCTGTATCCGTATCAAAAAATACGGTGTAGCGGGAGAGTTGTTCGGGGATTTCTATTTCTTCGCACGCGCTTAAAAGCGGTATACTCAACAGCATAACCGCTATAAGCAAATGTAACCATCTTTTTTTCATAAATCACGCCCCTCCTGTTTACGCTGTTTTTTACTGACGACTGACTTTTCTTTCCACCCCGTCCGCTACGCAATCCACTCGTTCTTTCCACCCCGTCAGGCTAAAGCCTGCCACCCCTCAAGAGGGGAATTTTTTAACGGTTTTTTATTTTAAATACTTAGCCGAAATTTGTCAGTTGTAAGTTGTAAGTTGTCAATAGTTTTCCATTTCCCTTTGCTAAGCAATTAGCCTGTGCCTGCTTCTTTGGCGGCGGCGCGTTCTCTGGCGGCGCGCGTCCATTCGTGCGGCCACTTGAATTTAAACTTGCGCGCGGCGATATCTAATAAAAACAGCACTACGGCGGCTATCAAAAACCCTAAGCGCGGGTCGTAGGTGTCTACAATATATTCGCGCGTTTGGGGGAACATATCCGATTCGGGCGTAAGCACTAAGCCGCCCCACGGGTTTTCGGGGTCTGGCCCTGTGGCAAGGCCTGTGATAAAGTCGTAAGAACTGATTGCCTTAGTTTGATTGGTCCATGCGTCAAATTCGGACGAATACGAAAACGCGAAGTACTCTATCATTTCAAAGCCGGCTACCCCGCCCCGACTGATTTCGACGCGGTAAATGCCGGGAACCGTAGAGGTGAAAAAGCCTGAAATTCTGTCTTCGCCGTCGCGTTGCAGTACAATTTGCTGTCGGGGCAATACATTGCTGTCGGGCGAAACAATGGCGGCGGTTATCGGGTCTGAGGCGTCGCCGATGTTGCCCGTTATGCTAATCATGGTGGTATAGTTTCGGTTGCTTTGCTGATTTTCGGGATTATACTGTACCGAAAGCCCTGGGTTATCGGTACTGCCCGGTGCCATTAGGCTGTCTATAATATTGCGTATAAAGGTTTGGGCTTGCACGTCTGTAAAATACGCGTCACTTGCCCAGTGAGACCCGTCTAAGACACTCATAAAGCTGCCTACTTTGCCTAGCCCGAAACTCCATTCGGCGTAAATCGGTATGCCTAGTGCGGCGGTTCGTACCGCATTGCGGGCGCGCGGCAAACGTCCGTCTTCTTCGTAGCCCTGCTTTAACGTGGTGGCGTAAAAGCCTCCTACACTGGGCAGCTGGGTAATATTTCTTAATACAATAGGTGCTAACAGATTGTCGCCTAACGCCAAAGGCGTTACTTCGTCTACCGTGTGCTGCGGAATTTCTGCGTGAACCTCTGCTAACATGGTGTCTCTAAGCTGTGCGGCGTTAGATATATTATAATGCCTTCCGCCGCCTAAAGCTGCTAAGTCTACTACGGTTGCCGCCCCTACCTCGCCAAAGCCGATAGCCGAAAGTGTAGGGCCCGTGCCGTTGCGGTGAATGTTGGCAAGCGTGGTGCGGAACGTGCGCGGATTGTCCTGCGGCTCGCCGTCGGTAAGGAATATAATGTGGCGGCGGGGAGTTTGCGCGATGTTCATTTGCTGTTGGGCTAATACCATTGCATGGTTATAAGCCGTGCCCACGGATGTCCAAATTCCGCGTTGTTCTTGCAGCGTTCCGTGATTAAACTGGCCGTTAGGCAGTCTGCCGCCGTCTACGGCAAGCTCGATAGCTTCTCTATCGGTTACGGACGTCCAGTTTAACGCAATCCTGGTATCGGCAAGGTTAGAAAACCGCACAATGCTGATGTAATCCTGCGGTTTCATAGCTTCGGCGGCGGCGTAAATAGCGTCCTTTGCGTGTGAAAGGCGCGAAGGCAACGTTCCATCAAAGTTGGGACGCGGGCTGATTCCAGCTTGCTGCCCGCCGCCTGCCATAGAGGTGGATGCGTCAAATACAATCAACAGCGAAAGCGGCTCTACGGACGGGTCTGCCTCTACGGGCAGCATATCCTCAAACAGCGTAGGCTCGCCGTCTTCTTTCATGTCGGCTTGGTCGTAGGCGTTAGCACCGCCTACCGTAAGCAATCCGCCGCCGCATTGACGCACATAAAAATCTAACAACTCAACAAATGCGGGCGGCATATCCCGATTGGCTACGTTCATTAAAATAACTTGCTCGTACTGCTGTAAGTCGCTAAGCGTTGCCGTAGGGGCAAAAGAAGAAATATTTTCGATGTCTACGTTTTCGTAAATGCGTTGGGTGGCGGGGTCGAAGGTAGTTAACAGGTTGCGCAGCCTTGTGCCGTTACTGCCCATTACCCCCGATTGGCCTTGCAATATTAAAATCGCGCCCTCGCCTTGAATGTTGACGTAGCTATAAAATATGTTGTTTTGCGCAATGGTATCGCCGTGCGGGGTAATTTGCGCCATGATACGCTGTAACCCCGAACCCGAAAACTGAATGGTTATTTCTTCGTGCGTGATAGGCTCGCTTAAAAACAGCGTATGCTCGGTTCTGCCGTTTACGTCTGTAATAAGGTCTGGTCCGTTATACAAACGCAAAGTTGCCGAACGCGCGTCTGTACCGCTGCGCCATATGGATACGCGCACGCGGGTATTAACGCCTATTTCTATTCTTTGATTGCGCTCTTCTACATCTGGCCAGCTTAAGTTAGTAAGCTGAACCTCGTTTTCAAAAGATGCGGGCGTAAGGTGCATAACGTCTACATTAACGCCGTTTGCCGCAATTAAGCCCGCCACTACCTCTGCATCGCCGTCGGTTTCTAAACCGTCGCTTACTAAAATAATTCTGCCGGTGTTAGGATTAGGAAGCAGGTTGTACGCGGCGTTTAACGCCATGCCGATATCCGTAGCCGTAGTATCGTCGGGAGGCGGCGCGTTTTTGTACCTATCTAAAATTTGGCTGTCGCGCGTACCGAACGGTACAGCCACGCGGTGCGTATACCCAAAGGTAACAATGGCTATGTTGTACGCGCCGCCGCCTTGTCTGATAACATTTTCGATAAGCTTTTCTATGGCGTCTGCATGCGTGTTTCCCCTGCCCTCGCCCGAAACCGAATAAGAGGCGTCTATAACAATCACTACGTCGGTTTTTCGGTTGTCTTTGGTAGAACTAAACGTCATGCCGGATAAAAGCAGTACGGCAAGAATTAGAATGACCGAACGAATAATCAGCGACACTACGCGGTTGCGCGTATAACGGTACTGTTTTTTGATTCTAAAAAACGGTATCAGCGTTAAAAGCACCGCCGGAATCAGCGCAAGCAGCCACCACGGGCTTGCCCACGGATTAGAATTAAATTGTATACTAGAACTGCTCACGATACTGCACCCACCATTCAATAATAAACAACGCTACTAAAGCCAAAGCAACCCACACATAAATATCTAATAGATTGGGCGGGATACTGGCGTCTATATCTAAATTGTCTCTTTCCATTCTTAAAATAATCGGCGGTAAATCTTGGGCAAAATTACTTTGCCGCTCTGCTATGCGTACAAAAAAGTTGTCGGTTTGCTGTACCCCCAGGGTTCCGTCGTCTCCGCGTACTTGCTGCTGTATCCAGTATCTTCCCGGAACTATGCTCTTAAATTCTGCAACCATCAGCCCAAACTCCGGCGAAGTTTGAAACTCCCGGCTTTCGCGGTGCCCGTCTGCGTTATCAAATAACAGCTGTACGATATCCGTAGACGGCCGCCCTGCTAACATAACGGTATCGCCTACCGTAACTAAATGCTCCGAAATGATAGGCGGTATGCAGTACGACAAAATGTTGCCTAACATCCACGTAGTGGAAAACACCGTGCCTAAATTAGAAAATTCTATGTCAAGACCTAAAATAATGGTTTTCAGCCGCGAATTGTTGGCGTTGTCGCCTACTATTAACACGGGGACGGCAGATGTGGGAGAATTGCGGATTTCCATCAACGTGCGGTAATGTAGATTTCTTACGTCTAAAACCGCGTGTCTGGTTGCCCGAAGCTGAAACAACGAATCGTAATAAACATGCTGTAAATCACCCAGTACGGTATCGTATACCGGCCACTGCGAACCCGTTAAGTGTACACTATCGGCATTCTCCCACGTAAGCAACGGAGAAAGCCCGTTAAAATCAACCCCGAACGGATTGCTGCCCCACGACGGGGGCAATCTTTGAATGCCTATCAATATAATCGATCCGTCGCTAGGGAGGTCTTCGATTAATTCGGGTAAGGTGCGGTAAAAAACGTATACGTCAAAGCCGCTAGAACTATATTGGTTCGGCCGGTCCGCTACTATCGGAACAGGCGTTACATCGGCGTTGGATAAAGCGTTAAATCTAGCGGTAAGCAAAATGTTTTCTGCGGCGTTTTCGGTAGCGGCGGGATAAACAAGCTGTACCTTTACGTTTTCGGTTCTTCCGCCGAAGATATACATTTCGTTATCGAATGAATAGCCGTCGTCTACATTAAGCTTTAGGTACGCGCTTTCGTAGCTTACTACGCGTATATTATCCGTAGTCATGTTAAATCTAACGGTTTGGGTTCCGCCGTCGGGAATCGCCGCTACGGTTTTTTGAATCTGAAATTCCTCTTCTTGCGGCTGTGTAACGCCCTGTGCATCGGCAAATCGGACGTTTCTCAGCTGAAAAATTATGTCAAAGGTTGCCACTGCACGCCCGTAGCTGCCGATTTCGGCCTCGAAAGTATGATAGCCGTCTCTTTTTGTGGTAAAGCTTAATATCGCCGCATTAAATTCGTCTTCGGCAACGTTTACTATGCGCACCCCCTCCGACCCTGCTCTGTTTCGGTCGGTAAATATATATACCGTTGCATCGGGATTGCTGCGCATGGTATTTATAACCGGCTCTAAGGCGGCTTCTAGGTTTGCCTCGCCGAAAGAAGGGCGCGCCTCGTGTATGTTTTGTCTGATTAACGCCTCATCATCGCTGCGGATAGCGTTACGCACCGAACTTGCGGGCGCAGTTTCGCCGTCGGGCAAAGCGACAAACAACGAAAACCTGTTTCCGCGCTTTAATGTTTCGTCCGCTAAATCTTCGATTTCTTTTTTGGCGCGGTCGAAACGCGAAATACCGTCTTTTTCTGCCCGCATCGAAACGGACGTATCTAATATAACTATGGTTTCGCCCTCGTACGCGCCGCCTTGTACAAACAACGGCTGTGCCATAAGTAAGGCGATGATGGTGATTATAATGATTTGCAAGGCGATAAGCAGTGAGTTTTGCAACCAGTCGAACGGAACTTTTTTGCGGCCGTACTTTAAACTCAGCTTCCAAATAAATGTAGAGGAAACCTTTTTTTCTTCATATTTCGGTTTGAGGATATAAATTAGGATTAAAACCAGTATAGCCAACAATCCTAACAACCCTAACCATGGAATTAAATTGCCTGACCTCATTATTTTATCGTTCCTATTTCAAATAGTTTTTGGAATATAAACTTTTCTATCGGGGTCGCGGTACTGCCCGAAATAAACAGCGCGCCGCGTGAGGTACAAAAATCTTTAATATCACGGATATAATCCTCTAGCGCCTCTCTGTATGCTTTAAAGTGCGCCTTTGTGATTTTTAACTTCATGTTTTTAGGGTCCATGACGTCGCCCGACTCGGAGTCCATCATTTGTACGCGGCCTTTGTAGCGCGGATCAATTTCTTCGGGCGATAAAACTTGCACAACCAGTACTTGACGCTTTTTAAATACTAAGTAGTCTACGGCGCGTTTCCAGTTGCTGTCGGTAAGAAAATCCGAAATAATAACCGTTAAGCCGTCATTAGAACCTAAGTTTTCGCAATTGACGATAGCGGATTCTAAGTTGCAGTCGCCGTCGAAAACCGCCGCTTCGTCGATTTGCCCGATGCCTCTAAAAAAGCTGTTTTTGCCTACGATAATACCGCAAGGGTCTTCGGCAAAGTCGCCTTTCATTAGCCGCATGGTCAGTTTATCCATATTCTGTACGGATAAATATCCCAACGCCGCCATAATGCGTAAGGCGTACAACGCTTTATCCTTGTTGCCCTTGTACATAGACGCCGAACAGTCCACAAAAATTTGAATGTGCATTTGTCTTTCGTCTACGTATAAGCGGATAAAGTGTTTTTCGAAACGGCTGTACAAATTCCAGTCGATGCGCCGAATATCGTCGCCTAAATTATAATCGCGGAAATCGGCAAACTCGACGGTGTTGCCGTACGTTCTGGTACGGTGCACACCGCCGAAGTAGCCTTGCATCGGGTTGGGCATGTTTAGCGACAACGTTTCAAGGCGGTTGATAAATTCGTCGTTTATTATGTTAAATCTCAAAACTGCGGCACTCCGTTACGGTTTATTTCTTTTTCTTTTTGCCATCGGCCTCTGCGCTTTCGCCGCCGTCTGCGGCAGGAGTTACAGGCGCGGAAGAAGTAGCAGGTGCTTTGGCTTTTTCTTTAAGCTTAACTTGAATTCCGCGTTTGGCAGCAACCTCTTTAACAATGCCCTCTACGATATCGTCGGTGGTAATCCGCGCGGTAATAGCCTCGAAGTTGGCTTTTATACGGTGGCGGAATACCAACGGCGCAAGCTCGTTGATGTCGCTGTACGATACGTTGTAGCGCGCGTGCATTAAGGCGCGCACCTTAGCGGCGGATATAACGGCCTGCGCGGAACGCGGCGATGCGCCGAAACGAACGTATTTTTTAGTAATTTCTGTGGTGAACTCGTTATCGGGATGCGTAGCCATGGTAAGGTGAATAGCATAGTCTAAAACGTCCGACGCTACGGGTATCATTTTAGCGGCTTGACGCATGGCCAATAGCTGTTCGCCGTTACACGCCGCGTCTGCGGTTTCTGCCATCGTTTTTTGCGTTAGGTTTACGATGTCGATAAGCTCTTTAAATTCGGGCATCGTAACTATCAGCTTAAACATAAAGCGGTCCATCTGCGCTTCGGGCAGCGGGTACGTACCGTCTTGCTCGATAGGGTTCTGTGTTGCTAAAACAAAGAACGGCTGGTCTAGCTTGCGGCTAACGCCCATAACGGTAACGCTATGCTCTTGCATGGCCTCTAACAGCGCGGACTGCGTTTTAGGCGTGGCGCGGTTGATTTCGTCCGCAAGAACGATGTTAGAGAAAATCGGCCCCGGCTGAAATTTAAAGCCCGAATTGCCTTTTTCGTCTTTGACGATGATGTTGGTACCCGTAACGTCCGCAGGCATTAAGTCCGGCGTAAACTGGATACGCGAAAACGGCAAATCGAATACGCGCCCTAAGGTTCGTACCAAACGCGTTTTTCCTACGCCCGGAACACCCTCTAAAAGAACGTTGCCGCCCGCAATCATCGCTACAATCGTACCCTCGACAACCTCATTTTGACCGATCATGTCGCGGCGGATTTGTGTAAAAATGGCCTCGCACTGCTTGGCAAACATTTCTAACTGCTCTTCCGCAGTACGTTGCACGGGTTCTTTCTTGTCTTCTTTCGCCTTTACGGCTTTTTCTGTTTTTTCTGTCATAATGTTATTCTACCTATCTTTTTATATTTTTATTTTTGGATACTATATTATTTTACGGTCTAATCTGATTAATAAACGCCTGATACTCTTGTTTTACGTGGTCGGGGATGTGGGGGTTTGCCATTAGTTCTTGAAACTCTTGGTAAATTTGGTTCCATTGGTCTTCGTAGTACGTTGCG
>WRLT01000001.1 GCA_009777485.1 Bacillota bacterium | reverse complement strand
CGCAACGTACTACGAAGACCAATGGAACCAAATTTACCAAGAGTTTCAAGAACTAATGGCAAACCCCCACATCCCCGACCACGTAAAACAAGAGTATCAGGCGTTTATTAATCAGATTAGACCGTAAGGAAAAAAATAAAAGGGTTGTTTTGTTTTTAGCAAGACAGCCCTTTTATTTTAAAGTTCATCACGTGCGCCGTGTCGGATATGAGTAATTTCAATTCTATGGGTTTCTTCGTTGATAGTGTAGAAAATTTTATAAGGTTTTTTACTTATGTAGCGTTCGTTTTTTGTAATTTCATTTCCTGTATACGGAAAATCCTCTAACGAAGATATTCGTGCAAGTATTTCATCGGTGAATTCTTTTGCTTTAAACGGGTTATCTAATGCAATGTAATCAAAAATAAAATTATAATTGTCGGTTGCTTCGTTCGATAAAATCACTTGAAATTTCATTTATTTTTCTGCTCCGCGATTTTATTTTCCGCATGCTGCCGAAAGGCTTCTAACGTAATAAAGCGTCCTGCCGCTATATCCGCTTTGCCGCGCTGAACCGCTCTTGCCACATCAAGTTTTTCATATTCTTCTGCGCTTAAAAGCACAGCTTCGCCGCGTTCGGTATGAACCGTTACGGTGTTTTTTGAGGTGATTGCCTCGTTTAAATATTTGTTAGGGTCTTTTAAAAAACTTTCTGCACTGATTATCATGGTTGTTACCTCTTAGCTTAGTAAGCTTATTATAACATAGATTTTTTACTTTGTCAAGGCGCATTTTATTCGGCGGGGTCGGGTTTTAAAATTAGGGTTAGTTCGTATAGACGCTGTGCGATAAGTTCTAGCGTTTGTTCGACGCCCATTTTGCGCTGCGCAATTTTTTCTTCTTCGGTTTCCCAAAATTCGCAACATTCGTAAGGATATTTTTTCTGCGGTTTATTAAGTAAACAGCTGCCGCAATTTACGGTGCGGATGCGGGTTTTTTGCTTAGAGTAATGCTGTGCGTAGTGCGCACAATTGGCACACGATTTTTGGAGGGTTTGGGTTTGGTTCATAAAGGTCTCCTTTTTTCACGACTTTTTCTTTCCACCCCGTCAACTTCGTTGCCACCCCTCAAGAGGGGAATTTTTTAACGGCTAATAAACCATGGAAAAATTCCTTTAAGGAGTGGCGTGGCGGCGGTAGGGGCTAATGGGATAAGTATATCTAAAAGAAAAATTTTTTGCTTGACATGGTGAGATTCTCACTATTTCTTTCCACCTCTTTTCTTTCCACCCCGTCCGCTACGCGTCCACCCCTCAAGAGGGGAATTTTTTAACGGCTAATATTTTTAACAACAAAGAATGAGGTTAAATATAATCACCGTAGAAAAATTCCCCTCTTGTAGGCGCGACGCGGCGGCTTTAGCCGCAAAAACACAACGTGTTTTTAGCCAAAGCGGGGAGTGAGGAACGAACGACCCATTGCAGGCGCAAGCCTGACGGGGTGGAAAGAAAAAAAGGGTAGCCCAAATTCGGCTATGTTAACTGTTTCAATCTGCTTTCGTGTATAATGGTTGTATGGATAAAATATTTGCTATACGGTTAAGAGAGTTACGACAAGAAAAAGGATTAACACAAGCGCAGCTAGGTGTTTTAATGAATGTTGCAGGTTCAACAGTTAGAGGTTGGGAGATTTATCAACGCGAACCTAATCATCAAGACTTGTGCAAGTTAGCAAAAATTTTTGATGTAACAGTAGGTCAGCTTTTAGGCGTAGAGGATTAAATCCTTAACCGAAATTCTCCATTCTCCATTTTCCATTCTCCATTACATAACACTTGCCTTTTCTAATAAAATATAGTATCATATATCCTATGAAGCGCGTAGCACAAAGAGCCGACGCTATAGAGCCGTCGAAAACGCTTACCATTACGGCAAAAGCACAAGCCTTAAAAGAGCAAGGCGTTAGTGTAGTTTCGTTTGGGGCGGGAGAGCCCGATTTTAACACGCCCGACTTTATTTGCGGTGCGGCCGTAGAGGCGTTAGGTAAGGGCTTAACGCGCTATACGGACTCTTCTGGTACGGACGCTTTGCGCCGTGCAATCGCTGAAAAGCTGCACAGAGAAAACGGCGTAGTGTATGAACCTAACGAAATAGTGGTTTCTAACGGCGCAAAGCATTCGCTATACAACGCGCTTATGGCGGTGATAGACCCCTTAGACGAGGTAATTCTGCCCGCGCCGTATTGGCTGACGTATCCCGAACTGGTAAAGCTTTGCGGCGGCGTTTCGGTTGTGCTGCAAACGCGCGCCGAAGACGGCTTTAAAATTACGGCGCAGCAGCTAAAAGCGGCTGTAACGAATAAAACTAAGGCAATCATTTTAAACAGTCCCTCTAATCCTACGGGCGCGGTGTATACGCACAGCGAACTAGCCGCGCTTGCCAAAGTAATAGAGGAAAAAGATTTATACGTGATTTCGGACGAAATTTACGAAAAATTGGTTTACGACCATACAAAGCACATTTCGATCGCCGCGTATTCGGAAAAGCTAAAAACTAATACCATAGTTGTAAACGGATTTTCTAAAAGCTTTGCTATGACGGGCTGGCGTGTGGGGTATACCGCGTCAAATGCCGCGCTGGCACAGGCGATGGGCGGCATTCAAAGCCATACTACCTCTAACGCAAATTCGATTGCGCAGTATGCCGCCGCCGCCGCGCTGACAAACCCCTTAGGAGAGGCGTTTTTGTGCGAAACGAAAAGCTTGTTTAGCCGCCGCCGCGACCTTATGTGTACGTTGCTAGATAGTTTAAAGCCGCTTTCGTACTATAAGCCGCAGGGCGCGTTTTATGTAATGGTTAATATAGCGGGCTTTATAGGAAAAGTTTGTGCGGGCAAAAAAATAGCGTCGGCGGCGGATTTTGCGGACGCGCTGTTAAATCAACAGCATGTGGTGGTTATTCCGTGTGAGTCGTTCGGTGCGCCCGATTATATCCGTCTAAGCTACGCAACCAGCGAGGAGCAAATCAAAAAAGGCATTTTGCGCATACAAGCCTTTTTAGACAGCTTTAAATAAAAAGCGAAAAATAAAATTTAGGTTAAGGAGGCGGTATATATGAATAAACATCCGCTTACAAGAAATAAAAAAACGGGCTTATTAGAGCTAAGCGAGCATACATACGAGCTACGGGATGTTAAAGAGCCGGAGCTGTATCGCGGCATTTTTGATTTTGGCAAAGTTCCCAAAGTGATTTTTAACAAGCGGCAGGTTCCGATGAACACGCCGGAGGAGTTTTGGATTACCGATACTACTTTCCGCGACGGTCAGCAATCCGCCGCGCCGTACACCGTAGAGCAAATTGTTACGCTGTATAAGCTGCTTGCGCGCTTAGGCGGCAAAAAGGGCATAGTTCGGCAATCCGAGTTTTTTTTGTACTCCGAAAAAGACCGCAAGGCGGTAGAGGCGTGCAAGCAGGAAAATCTTAAATTTCCTGAAATTACGGCATGGATTCGCGCAAACCCCGCCGATTTTGAGTTGGTTAAGCAAATGGAAATTAAAGAAACAGGTATTTTGGTTTCGTGTTCGGACTATCATATCTTTAACAAGATGAAGCTAACGCGCAAACAAGCGGTAGAGAAGTATTTGGCGGTGGTTAAGGCCGCGCTGGCGCAAAATATTATTCCGCGCTGTCATTTTGAGGATATTACGCGCGCGGACTTTTACGGCTTTGTAGTGCCCTTTGCATACGAATTGATGAAGCTTGCGCGCGAGGCGAAAATCCCTATTAAAATACGCGCCTGCGACACGCTGGGCTACGGGGTATCGTATATAGGTTCTGCACTGCCGCGTTCGGTGCCCGGCATAATCTACGGGCTGAATTATTTTGCCGAAGTTCCGTCCGCGCAGCTGGAATGGCACGGGCATAACGATTTTTACAAGGTGGTTACTAACGCTGCCACTGCGTGGCTGTACGGGTGCAGCAGCGTGAATTGTTCGCTTTTGGGTATAGGCGAGCGCACGGGCAATTGTCCGACAGAGGCGATGTGCTTAGAATATGCACAGCTAAAAGGTACGACAAACGGCATGGATTTTAAAGCTATTTCGGAAATAGCCGATTATTTTGAAAAAGAGATGGGCTATACCATTCCGCCGCAGACGCCGTTTGCGGGGCGCAATTTTAACTCTACCCGCGCAGGTATTCATGCGGACGGCATGTTAAAAAACCCCGAAATCTACAACATATTCGACACCGAAAAAATATTAGGGCGCGCCCCGACCGTTGCGGTGAGCGATACGTCGGGCTTAGCGGGCATTACGTTTTGGCTGAATCAGTATTACCGCTTAGGCGAGGAAAGCCCTATTCAAAAGACCGACCCGATAGTGGCTAAGGTTAAGGATGCGGTAGATAAAGCGTATGCAAGCGGCAGAACTACCGTAATGACGGATGCGGAGTTGGACGAAATGGTAAAATCGGCCGATAAAAAACAGCATAAAATGCTGCGTACAGGAGTTTGGGCAACGTGAAAAAAATGCACTATCTATCTACACGCGATGCGTCCGTTTCAGTTTCGGGCAGCGAGGCTATTGTAAAGGGCTTATCGGACGAGGGCGGGCTTTTTGTGCCCGTTGAGTTTCCGCACATAAGCAAGGCGGATTTTGAAGTATTTGCAGAACTTGATTATCCGCAGCGCGCCGCGTTTATTTTAGAGCGGTTTCTGCCCGAATTAAAGGACGGTTTGGCTGAGTTTTGCGAAAAGGCTTATGCGCGTTTTGACGGCGACCCCGCGCCGTTGGTGCGCATAGACGAGGGGCAGTATTTGCTGGAATTGTGGCACGGGCCGACTCATGCGTTTAAGGATATCGCGCTTACGCTGCTGCCGCACCTGTTGCAGAGCAGTAAGGAAAAAACGGGTGCGCGCGCGCATACGTTAATTCTTACCGCCACAAGCGGCGATACGGGCAAGGCGGCGTTAGAGGGCTTTGCCGACGCGCAGGGCGTTTCGGTAGTGGTGTTTTATCCGCAAGACGGCGTTTCGCAGTTGCAAAAGCTGCAAATGCAAACGGCTAAGGGGCGCAACGTAAAGGCGATTGCCCTAAGCGGCAATTTTGACGACGCGCAAACGGCGGTTAAAGAAATTTTTACCGATACGGCAGCCGTAGAGGCGTTAGAAAAACACGGCATTGTGTTATCTAGCGCAAATTCTATAAATTTCGGGCGGTTGGTTCCGCAAATTGTTTACTATTTTTCTGCCTATGCCGATTTGGTAAACGGCGGACAGCTTGTATATGGTCAGCCTGTTAATTTTTGTGTGCCTACGGGCAATTTCGGCAATATTTTGGCGGGCTATTATGCCGTGCGCATGGGCTTGCCCGTTAATAAGCTGATTTGCGCCTCTAACCGCAACAACGTGCTTACCGACTTTTTTGCGGGCGGCGCGTACACGGTTCAGAACCGCGAATTTTATAAAACCGCAAGCCCGTCTATGGATATTTTAATCAGTTCTAACTTAGAGCGGTTGATTTTTGAGTTGTCGGGGCGCGATGCACAGCTTACTGCCTTGCGTATGCGGCAGCTTAAAGAGGAGGGCGCGTACAAGGTAACGGGCGCGGAGCATGACGCTATGCGGGCGTTATTCAGCGCGGGCTGGGCAAGCGAGGAGGCGGTTAGCGAAACGATTGCCGAAATTTTTGACGAATACGGTTATATTTCCGACCCGCACACGGCGGTGGCACTGCGCGTTTATGCCGATTACAAGGCTAAAACCGCCGACAAAACGCCGTGCGTAACGGTTTCTACGGCAAGCCCGTACAAATTTACTTCTGATGTGTTAAAGGCTTTGGGCGAAACGCCGCTAGCAAACGAGCAGAAAAATCTAAGCTTGTTAGAGGATTTAACCGCGCTGCCTATTCCTGAAAGCATCGGAGAGCTGTTCGGGCTTAAAAAGATTCATACCGATACGGTAGAAAAAAGCTTTGCTAAGCAAGCCGTACTGGATTACGGCGGCAAACTTAAAAAAGGCGTACAATAATATGGAAACACAGCAAGAACAAAAAATAATTTTCAGCGCGATTAAGCCGACGGGCGAATTGACTTTGGGCAATTACATCGGCGCGGTAAAAAACTGGCTTGCCTTGCAAGAGCAGTACTTTTGCTATTATGCGGCGGCGGATTTGCACGCGATTACCGTAGATATTGCCGCTGCCGACCTGCGCAGCCGAACGCTTGATTTATTTGCTATGCTGGTTGCGCTGGGCATAAATCCCGATAAAAGCGTGTTGTTTGTGCAGTCGCACGTTTCGGCGCACGCAGAGCTTGCGTGGGTGTTAAACTGCTGCACGCAGTTCGGCGAGGCGCGCCGCATGACGCAATTTAAGGATAAAAGCCTTAAAGGGGACGACAAGCTTAATGTAGGGCTGTTTAGTTATCCGATTTTAATGGCGGCGGATATTTTGTTGTACAACGCGCAGTATGTTCCTATCGGCAAAGATCAGCAGCAGCATTTAGAGCTTGCGCGCACGGTTGCCGAGCGGTTTAACAGCCGTTACAGCCCCACCTTTACCGTTCCGCAGGGCTTTTATCCGCAGTTCGGCGCAAAAATTTATTCGCTGTCTAACCCTAAGGTTAAAATGGCAAAATCGGAGGACGATGTAAACGCGTGCGTATTTTTAACCGATGACGCGGACGTGATTCGCCGCAAGCTTCGCCGCGCCGTAACCGATTCTGAAACGGAGATTCGCTACGATACGGAATTAAAGGCGGGCGTTTCTAATCTTTTAACCATTTACGCAAGCGTAACGGATACGGACGTTTTGGCGGCGGAGGCAGAATTTCGCGGAAAAACGTATGCGCAGCTTAAAGAAAAAACGGCAGAAGCTGTGATTGAAAGGCTGCGCCCCGTTACCGAAAGGTTTAAAAAAATCAGAACCGACAAAGCTTATCTTGCCGCCTGTATGAAAGCGGGCGCGGAAAGGGCGGCGCAAACGGCGCGAAAGACGTTAGGTAAGGTTTATAGAAAGATAGGATTAAGCGGCGGTTAGCGGCGAAAAGCGTTAGCTGATCCGCGCTACGCTTTGCTTTTTTACGCGCTTGCGTACACTTGGGTACGCGGCACGCGCAAAAAAGCAAACTGTTGCACGGCTGAGCTACGCTTTTCGCCGCTAACCGCCGCTTAATTAGCGGAAATAATTTCTAGCAGTAAGGAGTTTGTAATTGTACGGATATGTAATCCCTGTTAAAGCCGAACTGACGTGTGCCGATTTTACGCTGTACCGTTCTTTTTACTGCGGCATGTGTAAGCTTACGGGGCGTTTTTACGGGCAAAAGGCGCGCTTTACCACCAATTACGATATCACCTTTTTAAGCGTACTGTTGCACGAATATCAAAAGGTCGAGGTTACTTTTGAAAACAAGGGCTGTATTTTAAATCCGTTTAAAAAAAAGATTTCGGTTTGCGGCGGCGAACTCTTAGAAAAAATCGCGGCGGCAAATATTATACTTTCGTACTATAAGGCGCACGACGGCGTACTGGACAAAGAGGGCTTTAAGTACCGCATGGCGCGGCGCATGCTAAAAAAACCGTTTAAAAAAGCTTCTTTAAGGCTTAGTTGCGTTGACGGGGCGGTTAAAATGTGGTACGATAAGCTTAGAGTGTTGGAAAAAGAGAGCTGCACTTCTGTCGACCGCGCCGCAGACTGCTTTGCAAACATGTTAAAATCCGTCGCCGAGTGCATTTTATCGCCCGAAACACCGCATGCGGATTTATCCGCGCTGTGCTACAACGTAGGCAAATTTGTCTACTTAGCCGATGCGTTAGACGATGTGGACGAGGATTTTAAGAAAAAACGCTACAATCCGTTTTTGGCGGCGTACGGCGCGTATGCGGGGCGCAAGGCGTTTATAGAAAAAAACCGCGAGCCGCTTGAATTTATTTTGGCCTCTTGCGTAAACCGCGCCATCGAAAGCTTTAACAACATTCGGCATGAGTTTGACGGCGGCGGTCCGCTATTGCAAAACATCTTGTATTTAGGGCTGCGGGAAAAATGTGCCGAACTTTTGCAAAGCGAGCGCAAGCTGAAAAAGCCCAGAGTGTAAGGAGAAAGGAATTTGCCATGAAAGACCCTTATGTAATTATCGGTGTATCCAAAGACGCAGACGAACAAGAACTCACGCTGCGCTACAACTACTTGCGCAATCAGTATGCGGAGGCGCGTTTTTTGCCAGGCGAGCAAGGAAACGAGGCGGCGCAGAAATTATCCGAGTTAGAGGATGCGTGGATGCAAATTCAGTCGGATTTGGCAAAAAAACAAGCCGAAACACAATTCGGCGGCGATTTCGGGCATATTGACGCGCTGATACGCGGCGGCAGCTACGACGAGGCGCAGCGGCTGTTAGACGCGATGAGTACGCGCCCTGCCGAGTGGCATTATTTGCAATCGATTATCTTTTATAAAAAGGAATGGATGGCGGACTCTAAGGCGCAGTTAGAAATGGCGGTTAGTCAAGACCCCTACAATCAAAAATACCGCGTGGCGTTAGACCGCATGAAAATGATAGACGGCAATCCGCGCATAGACCCTACTACCTTAGGCGGGGGCGGACCGATTCCGCAAGGGCAGCCGCGCCGCAGCCCAACCTGCGGCGAGTGCTGTATGGCGTATTTGTGCGCGGATTGTTTATGCGGTATGGGCAGAGGCTGCTGTTAGGAGTTTAAAATTTGGGTGATACGGGCTACGCTTGGCTTTTTTACGCGCTTGCGTACATTTGGGTACGCGGCGCGCGCAAAAAACCCAACTGTTGCCCGTCTGACCCGAAATTTTAAACTCCTATGGTAATTGCTATAATTAAAAGGAGAGGCTATACGGTTGTATTCAAAGTCGCGGCAAATTGCGGTTAGTGCGGTAGGCGTTGCGTTGGCCGCGCCGTGCATTGTGCTAACTAATTATCTGCCGCTTTCGGTTTCGCTATTGATTATTGCGGCGGCGGCGTATTTTATTGTTTTTGAAAAAGCGGGGATAGGCTTTGGTATTTTGTGTATGTGCGCGGCTACTGCGCTATCGTTTATCGGCGGGGTAGGCACGGGGCAAATTTTAAATCTTATTTTATTTGTGCCGTATACGGGGCTTGCCTACGGCATGCGCAAGCTTACCTTTGGCAACGTAAAGCATATGGCTTTGCGTGCGGGAATTGTGCTTGTTTTTGCCAACGTTGTGTTTTTAGGGGTGTTTTATCTTATCCGCGCCGCGTTTTTATCGGAATTTATATCGCCCGATTTTGTAGGTTCGGCTGGCTATTTTGCGGTTGCCGCGCTGTTTAGTGCCGTAACGGTGCTAACGGATATTTTATTTGAGCGGCTGTGCAGTCAGCTATGCAGACGCATAAAAATTCGCGGCCTTAAAAACAGTGTGGATAAAAAGCCCGACACGGAGGATGCGGAGGAGGCAGAGGATACGGAGGATATTTTTAAAGACCCGCCTGAGGAAGGGGATAATACTGACGACTGACAACTGACAATTTACAAATTTCGGCTAAGGATTTAAAAGATTAACCGAAAACATAGCACACTACTCCGTCCCCCTGTGTTGCGTCCCCCTGTGTTGAGATTTCATTGTGGTTCCGTGTTAAGCACATATAAAATTTTTTCTAATGCGTCATGTACTTTTTCTAATACAGCTATTAAAGAATTTCTTTGAGCGTCTTGATTGGCTTTATTAGTAAACAATAAAAAATGTTTACAAGCAGGATGTGCTGGCGGCTTATTTTTGGTACGCACATATTTATTACTGCAATGACCACAGCTTGTTGCACTGAAACGATTGCAACGACTTACCGCACAATGTTGCACGTAAAAGGTGCAATCTTTACAGGTGAAAGCTCCCATAGGTATATTATATGGTACCATGTGGTACCATGTCAAGTAAATTTTCAAATAAAATGCGATAATTTTATAATGAAAGGATTTAGCGAAAGATTTAAAGAACTAAGAGAAAAGACTGGCATGAGCCAAAGAGAGCTTGCCAAAGAGTTAAACGTCAGTCATGCCGCGATAGGACGCTGGGAAAGCGGGGCGCGCAAGCCCGACGCGGAGAGCCTTTATAAGCTTTCGCAGTATTTTGAAGTGTCTATTGAATATTTAATGGGATATTAAAAACTAATCCGCGTAGAGGGCCAACTGTACTAGTTTGCCGTGTTTGCGGGCTAGGGCGATGACGTCTTCGGTAATTTGTGCGTTTTCTTTAATGAGTATTGCGCCTTGTTCGTCCTTTATGGGGCGGGAGATTTTTTTGCCTAATAAAAAATAGTATACGCCGCTTTCTGAGCTTTCTTTTTGCGGAGAGCGGATTACTTGCGTAGCTTCAGGAGGTACGCGGGAGGGGCGCGAAACGGCTGTTTCGGCGGCGGAGGGCGTGTCGGCGTGAACCGAAACCGTTTGTTGGGTAAGTTCGGCAGCGCGTTTAAGCGGAACGGCAGATTTTTTGCGCGTTAGCTTAACGGGTTTTCCCGTATCGTTAAACACCACCACTTTTTCTGAATACGATAATATTTGCGCGGGCGTAAATTCGCCGCGGCAGGTTTGTATGTACTGTACTAGGTTAGCGGATAATACGATGTCGCGTACATGCCCTAAAAAAACGCCGTCTTGGTTATAGCAAACCGCGTTCATAACGCCCGTATTTTCGGGCTGTGCGGTGTTCCACTCATACGATAAAACGCCGCGTCCGTCTATTACGCAAGCGTCAGAGGATAGATTTTTAACGCGCCTAAACTCTACATAGCAAAATTCAGGTTCGGTGTCTGAGTCGCAAAAAATTTTTAAAAACCGCGCCGTGCGCATTTTTGCGTCAAAAAGTACGCCGCCTACTGTGCCTGCAATTTCGGCGGTTTCTAACGCCAAAAGCGGTTTGCCCGCCAACTCGCTTAATTTTGTCATTAAAATATCTCCCAAAAGCTACCTATTTTGCCTATCAGCGGATAGTTTGTCCGTTAATGTTTACCTATATAATTGCTGTATACTATACTATGCTTTTGCCGCGCGGAAGTTGACAAACTATATAAAATAATGGTATGCTAATTGCATGAAAATTGTTTTGGGCTTAGGAAATCCCGGTGTCGGGTATGCGCACACCTACCACAACATGGGTTTTTTGGCAGCGGAGTGCTTGGCGGAAATGCTTAGCGCGCAGTTTAGCAAAAAGCGGGCAGGCGCGCTGTGTGCGCACGCTGAGTATAACGGTAAGGCGGTGCTGATTGCAAAGCCTCAAAACTTTATGAACCGTTCGGGTGAGGCGGCGCAAAAGCTGCTTAATTTTTATAAGCTGCCGTCTAGCGATTTAATTGTGCTGTACGACGATATCGACATCGAAAAAGGAAAAATCCGCTTTCGTATGTCGGGTTCGGCAGGCACGCATAACGGCATGCGCGATATTGTATGGCGGTTAGGAGAGGATTTTAAGCGCGTGCGCATCGGGGTGGGGCGTCCGCCTGAGGGGCGCGATTTAGCGTCGTATGTGTTGGGGGTTGTGCCGAAGGCTGAGCGCGGCTTATTGGCAGAGGCGGTTAAATCCGCCGCCGAAAAGGTATTGGAACTTATCTAATGGCAGTGGACATTTTTTTTACAGGCAAGGCTAAAAGATTTTTAGATGCGGCGCGGCAAAAAAACGTGTCGGCGTTCGGGCTGCGTTTAGGCGAGCGTGTATTGCTTTCAAGCCGTTTAGAGGGTGCGCCGCTTGTCTATATTTGCGCCGATTCGTTTTCGGCCAAACAAGCATACGCGCAGTTTTTATGTACGGGGCGGCCGTGTATTTTGTTAGAGCCGCGCGATGATGTATTGGGTTACCGCCGCATGATAGCGGGCGAAAATGCGGCGGCGCGGCTTTTTGCGCTTACCCAAAGCGTTTTAAACAGCGAGGCGGCTATTATAACGTGCGTAGAGGCGGTTTTGCAGATTTTTCCGCGCCGCGGGGATTTTATCAAGCATATTCTGCATGTTGAAACGGGAAAAGAATACGCGCCGCAGGAATTAGCCAAAAGCTTGGTTATGGCGGGGTATCGGCGCAGCGGCGCGGCGCAAGGCGGCGGAGAGTTTTCGCTGCGCGGCGATATTTTGGATATTTTGCCGCACGGGTGCGAAAACGGCTATCGATTAGAATTTTTCGGCGATACGCTGGAAAGCATCCGCGCCTACGACCCGTTTGATTTAAAGCCTGCCGCCGCGCAAAAAAGCCTTTTTGTCGGCCCTGCTACGGAGGTGTTTTATAACGAAGAGGACGCGGACGCGCTGTTAAAACGCGTTGTATCCGAAATTCCTGTGCCTCAATCCGATGCGGATAAAGAGGGCCGCAGCGCGCTGATAGCCGCGCTTTCTTCCGATATAGCTGTTCTTTCGCGGGATATGCGGCTTGCGTTTTTACTGCCGCTGCTGCCGCACACGGATTTTAACGCGTTTTTTATGCCAAAGCAGGTGGTGTTCGATGATGCCAAAGCGGTTTTTGACCAAATCGGGCATGTGTATTCCGAGCATGAGGCGCGCTATAAGGAGGGTTTACTGCGCGGCGCGCTTTTGAGAGCGAGCTTAGAACAGCTTGTGCCGCAAAAAAACGCCGCCGTTTTTTCGTGTCCGCAAACCGCGTTTCATGCGCACGACAGCCAAAACCGTCTGTTCAGCTCCGAAGCGGCATTTCATTTCCGCAGTACCGCTTTGCCTGCCTATCACCGCAACTACGACGCGCTGTACGACGATGTTAAAGCGTGGTTGGGCAACGGTTATTTGGTTACGGTTTTTTGCGGAAATGAAACCGTTAAGGATAATGTAACAGACTTTTTCGCGCGGCAAAATCCGCTGTTCGGTGCGGGAAGCTTTTTTATATCGGCTGAATATCTTGCCGAAAACGCGGTGTTCCATGAGGAAAAAATTATTCTGATTGCTACGCCCGCGTTGGTTGCGGGCGGTAAAAAGACGGTAATTAAGCGGCGCAAGAGCGATGTGTTTACGCAGCCCGCGATAGGGGCGTATGTGGTGCATCAGTATCACGGCATAGGCTTTTGCGAATCGGTTACGTGCCTTAGCTTAAACGGCGTGGAGCGCGACTACGCGGTAATTTTATATGAGGGCGGCGATAAGCTGTATGTGCCTGTGGAAAATATGGATTCGCTTTCGCGGTACGGCTGCGAGGGCGATGCGCCGCCGCGTCTATCGCGCATAGGCGGTGCGGAGTTTGCGCGTGTAAAGGCGCGTGTGCGCGAGGCTGTTTCTAAAATGGCGGTGGATTTGGCGGCACTGTACGCGGAGCGCGCCGAGTTAAAGGGGCACGCGTATTCGGAAAACAACGAGCTTTTAGACGCGTTTGCCGCAGATTTTCCGCACAACGAAACCGAAGACCAGCTTACGGCGGCAGAGGAGTGCATAGCCGATTTAACAAGCGGTAAAATCATGGATAGGCTGCTGTGCGGAGATGTGGGGTACGGCAAAACGGAGGTTGCGCTGCGCGCCGCGTTTAAGGTAGCGTGTGAAGACAAGCAAACCGCGTTTTTATCTCCCACCACCATTTTGGCGCGTCAGCACTACGAAACGGCCAAAAAGCGTTTCGAGCCGTTTGGCGTTACGGTAGCCAGCTTAACGCGTTTCGACCCTCCTAAAAAAGTTGCCGAAACCTTGCAAGCGGTTGCGGCGGGCAAGATAGACGTAGTGTGCGGCACGCACCGCTTACTTTCCCGCGATGTGGTTTTTAAGGATTTAGGCTTGCTTATTTTAGATGAGGAGCAGCGGTTCGGCGTAGCGGATAAGGAAAAAATCAAGGCGTTAAAGCCCGGAGTAAATGTACTGACGCTTTCGGCAACGCCTATTCCGCGCACGCTGCATCTTTCGTTGTCGGGGATACGCGATATCAGCTTGTTGGACACGCCGCCCGAAAACCGTCTGCCCGTAAAAACGTATGTTACGGAATATTCGGACGGATTGCTATACGATGCGGTTTCGCGCGAGTTAAACCGCGGCGGGCAGGTTTTTATTGTGTATAACCGCGTGGCGGATATAGACCGCTTTGCCGCGCGGGTAAAATCGATTATAGACCCTGGCGCAAGCATAGCCGTTGCGCACGGGCAAATGGGCGCGGAGGCGTTAGAAAACACGGTGGCAGCTTTCAGCGAGGGCAAGAAAAACATTTTAATCGCGTCTGCAATCATCGAAAACGGCATAGACATGCCTAACGCAAATACGATGTTGGTGTTACATGCGGATTGCTTTGGGCTTTCGCAGCTATATCAATTGCGGGGGCGGGTGGGGCGGTCTAACCGTTTGGCGCATGTGTATTTTACGTATGATTCGCAAAAAAAGCTAACCGACGACGCGTATAAGCGGTTAGACGCGATTACACAGTTTACCGAGTTTGGCAGCGGGTTTAAAATAGCGATGCGCGATTTAGAAATTCGCGGCGCGGGCAATATATTAGGGCGCGCACAGCACGGTCATATCGAGCGCGTGGGCTACGACATGTACCAAAAAATTCTTTCCGAAGCGGTTGCAAAATCGTCTAACAAGGCGGCGGCGGGCGATACGCCCGATGTGTTGGTTACTACCGATTTTAACGCGTTTATTCCGGAGGAATATATTCCCGATAAGGATTTGCGGCTTGCCGCGTATGTGCGCATTAGCCGCGTAGACAGTATTGCCGCCAAAAAAAGCTTAACGGACGAAATAATGCAAATCTACGGCGCGCTGCCTGCGGCCGTAGATAATTTAATCCTTATTGCGTTGTATAAAAATCTTGCCGCGCGCATCGGCGCGCAAAGCGTGGTGCTTAAAAAGGCGGAATGCGGCGTAAAGTTTAACAAAACCGCGCAAATACCTAAGTCGGTTTTAGCGTTTCCTTCTGCTAAAATCGACCCGTCCGCCGCCACCGTGTGGTTTGGGGCAGACCGTGCCGCGCTGTTAAAGTTTTTAGGTTCCTAACACTGCTAGGCTGTTTCTAATTTAGGAATAGCCTATCCGCGGAAGCGTAAATCTAATTTGGGCGTGCCTAAGCCTAAAAGGCCGCTGGGTACCACCGTAAGCGAGAAGGTGCAGCGCGAATTGTTAGACGGTATGCTTTCGGTGTTGCTGCGTACTTCGACAGACCAGTTGGTTCCGCGCGGCATAACCGCGTAGATGGTTCTTGCGTTCATCGGTACGCTAAAATCGGATGAACTGTTGTTGGCTACTCTGCCTACTAACTGATTATCTGCCCAAATTTCGGCAATAACCTGTTGGCCGTGCGCCAGCCTGCCGCGCGTAACGGATATCATGCGCATGCCGCCCATGCCCATGTTGTTATTGCCCATCGCGTTTGCCAGCTTGTTTAACAATCCGCCGCCGGGACGCGCGTTGTTGGTTTGCTGCGCGTTGGCTAAATTGTTTCCGCATTTAGAACAAAACCGCATATTGGGTGCGTTGCTTGTGCCGCAACTCCCGCAAAAGGTTTGCTGCTGCTGCGCCGCTAATACGTTGCCGCACTTCGAGCAAAACTGTGCATTCGAACCGTTTTTGGTTCCACATTTACTACAAAACATTTTCTTGCCTCCAATTAAAGTTGATTTTTTAAAACTTTGTATAGCTATTGTACTATAAAGCATTTTAAAAATCAAGCAAAAAAACATAGTACAAAGGGATTTTTTTAATGGAGAATGGAAAATGGAAAATGGAAAGTTTACTTTTTTGGAGCGCCCCAAAAAAGTAACAAAAAAGGGCGGTTAGGGGGACACTTTCGGTTGTGTCCCCCTTAACAACTCCTGCGCAACTCGTTACTTTTTGAAAAAGTAACCAAAACACAATTAAGGCTATAAGTTCATAAATAGAGTTTGTAATATAATTATAAAATAACCTTTAAAAAATTCCCCTCTTGTAGGCGCGACGCGGCGGCGATAGCCGCAAAAACACACCGTGTTTTTAGCCAAAGCGGGGAGTGAGGAACGAACGACCCATTGTAGGCGCAAGCCTGACGGGGTGGAAAGAATAATTACTTTTTTTGCTGTTTTGCAGGCGTGATTTTGCAAAGCCTAAAATTTGGCTTTTGTCGTCTGTACTAAGCAAACGGCAAATCTGACGGGAAACTAAAAAGCTGATTTGATAGAGTTGCTTTTCTTTCCACCCCGTCAGGCTTGCGCCTGCCACCCCTACAAGAGGGGAATTTTTTAGCGGCTAATACTTTAACAACAAAGAATGCGGCGTTTTTGTTAATGGAAAATGGAGAATTCGGCTAAGGATTTTAAAATAAATAGCCGTTAAAAAATTCCCCTCTTGAGGGGTGGAGGCGTCAGCGGACGGGGTGGAAAGAAAAGCATATTCACAAAATCTGACGGGGTGGAAAAGCGTTTTTCTTTTCTATCCGTCTGATTGTTTTATTAAGAAAAACGTGGATTTTTGCTTGACAGGAGTGGCGGGGGTGTTGTATGATTGTATACGGAGGAAGCATGGAAACCCGAATAAAGTTTAAACAACAAAATAGTGATTTTGCGGATTTGCCGTTTTTGTCTTTTTAGCATTAAAGACAAAAACGGCATTTTTTTAGAACCTGTATTTGCAAAATGCTAATAGCGTCTTTTCGGTTCTTTTTGCGCCTATCTGCGCTAATTTTCCTTGCCGTACCGCCAGTACGGCTGCGTCAAAATCGCTTAATAGGTGCAAAAATCTTCCGAAAATCCGCTATTATCCTTTCACAAATACAGGTTCTTAGAAGAGGGTTTGAAAAATTTTTGAAACCCGCCTAGCCGCGCGTGAACCGCTTAGAAGAGGTGCAAAAGCAAACGTTTGGGTGGGGCGTCAAGTTTAAAAGAGTTAGTACAAGGAGAAGTTAAGTAAATGGAAAAAGCGTATTTGATAATGTCGGACGGGTCGGTGTACGAGGGCGCGCGTTTGGGTGCAAAAAGCAGTTCGGTAATCGGCGAGATTGTGTTTGAACCGTCTATGGCGGGTTATATGCAAACGTTGGGCAATGCTGCGCATGCGGGTAAGCTTGCGGTGCAGACGTTTCCTATTATCGGCACGTACGGCGCGATTAACTTAGAGGCGGGCGGCGCGCCTGTTTTGTCGGGGTATATTGTGCGCGAGGCGTGCGCTAATCCCTCTAACGTGCGTATGCAGAGTACGCTGTGCGAATATCTTTCTGCGCACGGCACGGCGGGTATTAGCGGCGTGGATACGCGCAGTATTCGGCGTAAAGGGCGCGGTGCGGTGCTGTACGGCATGATTGCGCCCGACAAAAGTAATCTTGACGCAAAGGTCAAGCTGCTGCGCGAGGCGGCTAAAGCAGCGTCTAAAAAGAAATAAGCAACTTACGGTTTAGCCAAAATTACAAAACGTGCTTTTACTTTAAGGGTAAAGCCGACAGCCGAACATAAGGAAACGCTGATTGAGGTACAGCACAAAGTGCGGTGGACATCAATCAGCGCATAAAGGAGAAACGTTAACATGCCTAAAAATCCGTCGATTAAGAAAGTAATGGTAATAGGGTCTGGGCCTATCGTAATAGGACAAGCCGCCGAATTTGATTATGCGGGCACGCAAGCCTGCCGTGCGTTAAAGGCGCAGGGTTTAGAGGTGGTGTTGGTTAATTCTAACCCTGCTACGATTATGACCGATAACGTCATGGCGGACCAAATTTACATCGAGCCGCTTACCGTTACCACCTTAGAGCGCATTATAGAACTAGAAAAGCCCGACAGCATTTTGCCGTCGTTGGGCGGGCAGACGGGCTTGACGCTTTCGATGCAGTTATCTAAATCGGGCTTTTTAGATAAGCACGGCGTAAAGCTTTTAGGCATGCGCGTAGACACCATCGAAAAGGCGGAAGACCGTCAGCTGTTTAAGGATTTAATGCAAGAAATCCGTCAGCCGTGCATACCGTCTAAGGTGGTTACCGATTTAGACGATGCGGTAAGCTTTGCGGCAAAAATCGGTTATCCCGTAGTCGTGCGTCCTGCGTACACGTTAGGCGGCGCGGGCGGCGGCATTGCAGACAGCGAGGCAGACCTGCGCGAAATTGCGGCGGGCGGCTTAGAGCTTTCGCCGATAGGACAGGTTTTAATAGAAAAGGGCATTTACGGCTGGAAGGAAATCGAGTTTGAGGTAATCCGCGACAGCGCGGGCAACGCGATATCGGTTTGTTCGATGGAAAATCTTGACCCCGTTGGGATTCATACGGGCGACAGCATTGTTATCGCGCCTACGGTTACGCTTTCTAGCGAGGAGTTTAACATGCTGCGCACCGCCGCGTTGGATATTATCCACGCGCTTAAAATCGAGGGCGGCTGTAATTGTCAGTTTGCGCTGCGTCCCGACGGAAAGGAGTACGCCGTAATTGAGGTTAATCCGCGCGTAAGCCGTTCGTCCGCGTTGGCAAGTAAGGCTACGGGCTATCCGATTGCAAAGGTTGCCGCGCTAATTGCGCTGGGGTATCATTTAAACGAAATTCCTAACGCGCTTACTAAAAAGACGTTTGCCGACCGTGAGCCGCTATTAGATTATGTAGTAATTAAAATGCCGAAATGGCCGTTTGATAAGTTTGTGTACGCAAAGCGCGCGCTGGGCACGCAAATGAAAGCGACGGGCGAGGTTATGGCGATTGCGCCGTCGTTTGAAATGGGTTTATTAAAGGCTATTCGCGGCGCGGAGGGACTGGAAACGCTTTCAAATCCTAAATTTGCCGAATTTACGGATAAGCAAATCCGCGATAATTTAATGCCTGCGACCGACTACCGCATATATATTTTGTACGAGGCGTTAAAGCGCGGCATCAGCGTAGAAGAAGTTAGCCGCATCACGCAAATAGACGCATGGTTTTTACACCGTATTAAGGGTTTGGCGGATTTTGAAAGTTCTATTGCGGGCAAGGAGCTTTCCAAAGACGAATACCTTACGGGCAAAAAGCTGGGCTATACCGACCGCGCGCTGGAAAAGCTTTCGGGAAATCCTTTAAAATTCCGCCGCAACGCCGTATATAAAACCGTAGATACTTGTGCTGCCGAGTTTAAGGCCGTTACGCCGTATTTTTATTCTACCTACGACGACGAGAACGAGGCGGCAGAATTTATTAAAGAACGGGCATCGGGCAAAAAGCGCGTAATTGTTTTTGGGTCTGGGCCTATTCGTATCGGGCAGGGCATAGAGTTTGATTACGCGTCGGTGCATTGCGTGTGGGCGTTAAAAGAGGCAGGGTACGAGGTTATTATTGTAAACAACAATCCCGAAACCGTTTCTACCGATTTTGACACCGCCGACAGGCTGTACTTTGAGCCGTTGACGGCGGAGGACGTAGACAACATTATCGCTACCGAAAAGCCTTACGCGGCGGTAGTGGCGTTCGGCGGACAAACCGCGATTAAGCTGACTAAGCATTTAGACGCAAAGGGTATCCGCATATTGGGCACGGGGGCGGACAGCATAGACTGCGCCGAAGACCGTGAACGTTTTGACGCGTTGTTAGAGGAAATCGGCATAGAGCGTCCCAAAGGCGTAACGGTAAAAACGCCTATGGAGGCGTTGGCGGCGGGCAAGCAGTTGGGGTATCCTGTTTTATTGCGCCCTAGCTACGTGTTGGGCGGACAAAACATGATTATCGCGTTTTCGGACGACGACATCACCGAGTACATGGAAATCATTTTAAAGGAGCATCCCGACAACACGATTTTAATAGACAAGTACGTTTTAGGCAAGGAAATCGAGGTAGACGCGATTTGCGACGGCGAGGACATTTTAATTCCTGGTATTATGGAGCATATCGAGCGCGCGGGTATTCATTCGGGCGACAGCATAGCCGTGTATCCCGCGCAGACGCTTACCGACGCCGAGCGCGAAAAAATTGTAGAGTACACCGAAAAGCTTGCAAAGTCGTTAAACACGAAGGGGCTGATAAATATTCAGTACATTATATCCGACCGCATTTATGTAATCGAGGTAAACCCGCGTTCGTCGCGCACGATTCCGTATATTTCT
Source organism: Bacillota bacterium (assembly GCA_009777485.1). Lineage (GTDB taxonomy): Bacteria > Bacillota > Clostridia > Christensenellales > Pumilibacteraceae > WRAP01. The sequence continues at coordinate 511,521 of WRLT01000001.1, read as the reverse complement.
AAGGTTACGTCTGTGCCGATGATAAAGCTTGCTACCGACTGCATGCTGGGTAAAAAGCTGCGCAAGTCGGGCTACGGGACGGGGCTGTATCCGTTGGTGCCGTACACGGCGGTAAAAGTGCCGATTTTCAGCTTTGAAAAGCTGACGGATTTAGATACGCATTTAGGGCCTGAAATGAAGTCTACGGGCGAGGTACTGGGTATCGGCAAAACTACGGAGGAGGCGTTATTTAAGGGGCTTGCGGCGGCGGGCTATAAAATGTGCGCGGACGGCGGCATACTGATTTCGGTGCGCGACTCCGATAAGCACGACGCGGGGGGTTTAGCTAAAAAGTATCACGAGTTAGGCTATACCGTGTACGCTACACAGGGTACGGCGCAAAGCATTTCTAAAAGCGGCGTGCCGTGTACAACGGTAGATAAAATCTTTGCAAACGCATCTCAAAACACGATGACGCTGTTAAACAGCGGCAGCATTAACTTGTTGGTGTCGACGTCTACGCGCGGCAGAATTCCTACGCAAGACGATGTTAAGCTGCGCCGCCGCGCCGTGAGTTTGGGGATACCGTGCCTTACGTCGGTGGATACGGCTAACGCGCTGGCGGATTCGATTAAGTCGCGTTATTCGCAATATAACACAGAGCTTGTAAATATCAATAAGCTGCGCACCGAGCGGCAAAAGCTGCAATTTGTTAAAATGCAGGGTACGGGCAACGATTTTATTGTGATTGACTGCTTTAATACCGAAATCCGCAATATGGAGTCTATTGCCGTAAGCTTAGCGCACCGTAACTTCGGGGTGGGGGGCGACAGCGCGGTATTTGTGCTGCCCTCCGACAAGGCGGACGCGCACATGCGTATTTTTAACGCGGACGGCAGTGAGGGCATGATGGGCGGCAACGCTATCCGCTGTGTGGCGAAATATCTTTTTGAAACGGGCAAAATTGCTAAAAACCGCCGCGAGGTACTAATCGAAACGAAAAGCGGCGTAAAAAAATTGCAGCTGTTTGCGCGCGGCGGCGAGGTTAATTCGGCAAGCGTGGATATGGGCGCGCCGATTTTATCTCCGAAAAAAATCCCTGTAAAGGCAGACGGCAGCGAGGTAGTGGGGCGCGAGGTTAAGTTAGCGGGAGAAAAACGCAGCATTACGTGCGTTTCGATGGGGAATCCGCACTGCGTGCTGTTTTGCGATAATCTTGCCGCGCAGGATGTTGCGCATATCGGTAAGAGTATCGAAAACGACCCGATGTTTCCTCAGCGCGTAAATGTAGAGTTTGTGCAGGTTTTAAGTCCCGTGCATTTGCGTATGCGCGTGTGGGAGCGCGGTTCGGGCGAAACGATGGCGTGCGGAACGGGCGCGTGCGCGGGCGTGGTTGCTGCCGTACTGAACGGCTTTTCGCCTAAAAACACCGATATTTCGGTGCGTCTGCCTGGCGGCGAATTGATAGTACACGTTTCAGACGAAACCGTTACCATGACGGGCGAGGCGTGCGAGGTATTTAAAGGCGAGGTAAAATTGTAATTAAGGCACTTCATTAGACAGACGGCGTCAAGGATTTCCTTGACGCCGTCTGTCTATGGCTTAACAAGATGAATAGTCAATCATTTCCGTTCAAAGAGTAAGAGACAAGATAAAAAGGAAAACGAATAAATAGAACCCCGCCGCAGGGGCAAAGACCTTTTGATTTCGCGCCAAAAATCAACAATTAGTCAATATAAAGCGTATATCGCTCGTTTTTTGACATAATTTCTTTTAGTTTATCAAACGACAGATAAGCACGGTTTATTTTAATTATTTTCCACGTGCCAAATTCTTTTTCAAAATTTTCGTCAAACAAAATCTCAGACATTCCATATTTGCAATCCTTGCGTTCGTCATCAGACATAAAAACAATGCCGATATTTCTATTTTGTTCGTCGTAAATCAAAAACCCGGTTTTTCTACGACCTGTCGTTGAGTAAGTGAATACACCTTTTCTTCCGTCGCGGCTTGCCAACTTGTTTTCAATTATTATTTTCATGTTAGTTATTTTCCTTTGCGGTATTTATGCTTGCAATTAGCATTCTGCGTTATAGTTGAAATCTTGTGAAAAGTAAAGTAAAATTGCCTGCGGCAGTGAAATTCTCACTTGCGTTCGAGTGAAATTGATTGCCTTGACGGCAATCAGTGAAATTAAATTTTTCCTAAATCTATCCGTAACTGTGCCGCAAGGCACAATTTCATTGCCATAGGCAATTTCACTTGTGCCAACGGCACAAATTTCACTTTTCCTGCAAGGAAAAATTTAGTTGAAAACACGGACGGACGGAAAACATTTTGTTTTCCGTCCGTCCGTGTTTTCATGGAGCGGAAGACGAGATTCGAACTCGCGACATTCGCCTTGGCAAGGCGACGCTCTACCACTGAGCCACTTCCGCACACCGCGCGCATTTCGGCGCGTTTTTAAATTATACTACATTCTTTTTTGTCTGTCAAACAGTTTTTACCTTGTTTTTTGTATCGGTGCAGAGTTTGGGCAAAAAACACAACACCAAAAAGGTAGGTTAAAGACCCTTTGAATTTGCGACGAATTAGTTCAAAGAGGCTTTGAATTGCGAATTTGTATTTAGTTTTCGTTTATTTTTTATTTTTCTATTACATCTTTTATTTGACTTTAATCTCTCGATTTGATATAATAAATATTAGGAGGCGAACATGAGTTCTAAGGTATACTACGAAGCAAGTGGCATAAGAATACTTTGCGACGATACACTGACGACTGAGCAGATACCGCAGAATTCAATCGATTTAGTAGTCACATCACCTCCTTACAATTTAGACGTTTCATACGAGTCTCATAATGACGGCATAGACTACGACGAATATTTAGAGTTTTCAAAACGCTGGATGACTAAGTGCCTGACACTCCTAAAACCCGACGGACGGATGTGTCTAAACATACCGCTAGACAAATTCAAAGGCGGACATCATAGCGTCGGGGCGGATTTGACCTTGATTGCGAAAGAAGCAGGCTTTAAGTATCATTCAACTGTCATTTGGAATGAGGGCAACATTTCTCGCCGCTCGGCTTGGGGCTCGTGGCTAAGCGCATCGTGTCCTTATGTAATTGCCCCGGTTGAATTGATAGTGATACTTTATAAAGGTACTTGGAAAAAGCAAGGCGGCTCTAAAAAAAACGATATTATAAAAGACGAGTTCACTTCGTGGACAAGCGGGGTTTGGACATTTCAAGGCGAACGTAAATCAAAAATCGGACACCCTTCGCCCTTTCCGATAGAATTGCCAAAGAGGTGTATAAAACTTTTTTCTTTTGTCGGTGACATAATACTCGACCCTTTCATGGGTAGCGGCTCAACCTTGATCGCCGCAAAGCAAAATGGACGGAAAGCCGTTGGCATAGATATTGAGCCAAATTATTGTGAAATAGCACGAAAAAGACTTGTGCAGGAGGCCACGTCATGAGTGTAATGAAAATCACATATATAGACTTATTTTCAGGTCCCGGCGGGCTTTGTACGGGTTTTAAGAGCGAGGGATTGATTCCGAGAATTGCCGTTGATTTTAGCGAACACACGGTTAGGACTTACGCCGCATCGCATAACGCTGAAATATACGAGCTAGCCAATCTAATAGCCAATCAAGGCAGGCTTGAAACGATACTCAAAAAAACAGATAGAACCTGCATCATTCATGGCGACATAAACTTGGTAAGCGACGAAATAATACTCGAAATACTGCTGAAAAAATTTAACGAAACAAGGGTCGACATCGTGACAGGTGGCGCACCCTGCGAAAGTTTTTCAATGGCAGGCAAAAGGCTTGAGGATGACCAAAGGAACGATTTGTTTTCAAACATAGTTCGCATTGCACACGCAACGGATGCAAAATTTATTTTGTTTGAAAATGTACCTGGGTTGCTAACAAAAAAGCGTGACGGAAAGACTGGCGGACAAATCGACTATGTATTTGAGGAATTCGAGAGAGTACACCCAAACACTGGTCACTGCTACATTGTCGCTAACAAAAACTCAAGCGTATATAAGTGTATGTCTGCCGACTACGGCATACCGCAAAAAAGAGAACGGTTATTCATTGTAGGTTGCAGTAGCAAATACGGCAAATGCGCCTTTGTTTATCCCGAAAAAACGCATGGGAACGGCAGGACATACCCCTACATAACCGTAGAGGATGCTTTTAGATACTTGCCTACAATTCACTCGGGCGGCGGAGCAGAGGTTATGCCGTACAGCTTAGATTACGAAAGCGATTATAAAAACGGGAAAATAAGCCAAGCCGTCTATGTGTTTTTTAGGTTCATGGGCGGAGCGGACTATTGCGAAAACGATAGATATAATACAAGCACAATAACCTATCACCAGTCGCTAAACCACCGTCCTTACATGATAGAACGATTTAAGAATATACAACAAGGCGAGGGAATGCAGTCCGCCATGGATAGGCTTGCGGTTGAGGGCAGATTAGACGCAGTTAGAAAATTTTTTCCCAATAAAATATATTCGTCACGAAACCGCAGGTTGAAAAGTGGCGAACCAAGTTTCACGGTTACAAGCCATTGCCTAGACGAAATGACACACCCTACCGAGGATAGACAACTGACTCCTCGTGAGGTTGCACGGCTTCAAGGCTTCCCCGATTGGTATTGTTTTGAGGGACCCTATGTAAAATTCCACAGCGACCCCGAGCAAGACAAATACGAGCAAATCGGTGACGCTATACCCGTTTTAATGGCAAAAGCCTTAGCAAAAAGTTTCATTGAAGCAATAAAAAAATTGAACAATTGAAGGAGAAAATTATGGCAAGTCAACAAGAACTTATTTTAGAGTATTTCTTAAATAATCCAGGACGGGATATTTCTCATCCTGAAGTTGTGGATTGGGTTGTTGCAGAGCATAAAAAGAGAACTGGTCAAGTATTCAGAGACCCAGACAGAGGAATAAGGAAGCTGGCACAAGAAGGAGTTTTGATTAAAGTTGGAAAAGGTGTTTATCGTTATGACCCTGACTTTGTCGTTCGTAGAAATTTAGAAGATTTCACAGCAGAGCAGAAAAGACAAATTCTTGAAAGAGATGGACATAAGTGTGTTATATGCGGTAAAGGAATTAGAGAAGGCATTGAACTACAAGTTGACCATATAAAGCCAAAAGATTTAGGGGGAAGAGCCACAATCGAAAATGGTCAAACACTATGTGCGGCACATAACTTTAGGAAGAAAAATTTAGGACAAACGGAAACGGGAAAAAAGATGTTCATTCGTCTATATGAATTATCAAAAAACATTGGCGATGCTGAAACAATGAGTTTTTGTGCAGAAGTGCTGGAAGTTTTTGAAAAAAACAATATAAACGGTCATATAGTCTGGAAAAGATAGAAAAGAGAAGAGCAAATTTAGGGCGACAGTGGAATAACGCCGAGGTCGCCCTTTTTTGTTGCCATTGAATTCCATTGATTAAAAACATTGATTTTGCGACGGCGGTTTTTTTCAATGGAATTCAATGCGTTTTTTCTATGGTTCAAATCCTAAAACCAATAACCCCATAAGAGAGGTTGAACGAATAGAACAACAAAAGAGGAAAAACAAGCAAAAAGCCCTCATTCATAACGGAATAAGGGGCTTAAAAGCATATAAAAGGATAAAAAGAAACACGGTCAAACATATCCTGTTTAACCGTGTGTCTTTGGTACGTCTTTAGGGACTTGAACCCTAGACCCGCTGATTAAGAGTCAGCTGCTCTACCAACTGAGCTAAAGACGCGAAAGCTTTACTAGTATACAATATAAGGTTAGATTTGACAAGCAAAAAAGTTTAAAAATTTTGCAAAACATTTTTACAAAAGATATTGACAGAGTTAAAATGGTGCGGTATACTATCATTAATACAGTTGGTACAGACGGTACAGTTGATACAGTTGGTACACGGCTGCGGAGAAAGCATGATTTTAGGGCATTTAGGGAGATGGGCATGGGTTTTAGGTTAAAGGGCATTAAAAATATTTATGAGGAAATTGCCGAGCAGTATAAAAGCTATATTCGGGCAGGCGTAATGCGCGACGGCGAAAAGCTGCCGTCTTGCCGCGAGTTGGCAATTGAAATGGGCATAAATCCTAACACGGTAGAGCGGGCGTATGCGCAGTTAGAGCAAGAGGGCTTTGTGTATACCGTGCCTAAAAAAGGTGTTTTTGTGCGCTTTGAAAACCAAAACACCCAAAGCCTTGCCCGTGATGCGCGGGCGCAAATTGCGGGCTTCCGCGCGGCGGGGCTAACGGCTAAACAGCTTAATCAAATTGTAAAAGAAGTTTTTGCCGAAGATATACGCAAGGAGGAAAGAAATGATAGAGATTAAAAACGTAACCAAACGCTACGGAAAAATTGCCGCGCTTTCGGACTTTAACCTTTCTGTAAAAAGCGGCAGTATTTTTGGGCTTGTGGGGATAAACGGCGCGGGCAAATCTACATTGCTGCGGCTGCTTGCGGGCGTGTTCCGCGCGGAAGAGGGCGAAATATTCGTAGACGGCGAGCCGATTTTTGAAAATGAAAAAAAGAAAAAAGAGATTTTCTTTTTGCCCGACGAGCCTTTTTATCTGCCTGGAATGAACGGCGAGCGCATGGCAGACCTATACAAAGCGTTTTATAATTTTGACCAAACCGTATTTAATACCTGTATTGCCGCATACGGGTTAAGCTTAAAAGCCCCCTTGCGCACGTTCAGCAAGGGCATGAAGCGTCAGTTATTTGTAAGCTTAGCGTTTGCGGCGCAGCCAAAATACCTGCTTTTAGACGAGGTGTTTGACGGCTTAGACCCTGCGGCGCGTTTGGTGTTTAAGCGCGGCTTAGTAGATTTGTTGGCTAAAAACGGCGGCACTGCCGTAATATCTAGCCACTCACTGCGCGAATTAGAGGATATTTGCGACAGCTACGGCGTGATAGACGGCAAAAAAATCATGAGTTCGGGCGTGTTGGCAGATTTATTAGAGGATATGTATAAGTTTCAAATCGCGTTTAATAAGCCTGTTTTAAAAGAGGATTTAGGCTTTGAGTGCGTTTCGTTTGAAAGCAGCGGCAGAATTATAAAAATTGTGGTGCGGGGTAAAAGGGAGGAATATTTAGCTAAAATTGACAAGCTAAAACCGCTGATTGTAGACGAAGTTCCCGTAGACTTTGAGGAGTTTTTTATCAGCGAAATGCAAGGGAGGTACGGCGCGATATGAAAAAGTATTTACTGTACGAGTTAAAAAAGAATCTTTTGCCGCTGATTATACTAACCGTTATGGCGGTGTGCATCTATCTTATTCCTGTGTTCACTACTACGTTTTACTTGCGTGGTTATTCCCGTAGCGGACCGTTGCTTGCTATTCCGATTGCTATGCTGCTTTTGCTAACCTTTATTGTGCCTATTATTATGTTTTATTTTAAAATGAGTGCGCGCCAAACCGACTGCTTTTATTCTATGCCGCTACGGCGCGAAAAGGTTTATCTGATAAAAAGCGTGGTAGGGCTTATTTTGGTGCTTGCACCGTATACCGTGTCGTACTGGCTGGGCTTTATTGCAACCATTACAAAGCCTAATTTATTTATTATCGCGCAGTTTATTCCGCCGTTTTTTATAGGCGTTGTTATGGCGGTTTGCTTATTCGGGTTTAATGCGTTTATCTTTACGCGCGCAAACCATGTGGTAGACGGTATATTCTTTATGCTGCTGTATTCGTTTGCTACTATGCTGTTTATGGCGTATTTAGGCAGACATAATTTTATGCAGATTGACGGCCGTATTTTCTTAGGTGCGCGGTTCGGTATGCTGCATGATTATTACTGGTGGTTTTCTGGCGGACCGCTTGCATTGACAGCCTTTGAGTATACGTTTCTCACGCAGGGACACGGTAGCGCCTATTTTATAACGTCACGGTTTGCAGGACTGTATTACGCGGTTTTTGCCGTTTTAGGCGTTGCGGCGTGGGCAGGCTTGTTTTTAACCGCGCGCAAAGAAAAGGCCGAAAATGCGGGCAGAGTTTCGGATAGCTGGTTCGGCTACCGCGCCCTCATGCCGTATTATTTAACCTTTGGCTTGGCGTTAGTTAATTTTAGATTAACAGAACATGTGGGAGCTTTAATCTGTATACCTATATTTTTAGTTGCGGCGTTAATTTTATACTTTATTTTCCGCCGTTCGGTTAAACTGAAACGCTTAGATTTAATATGCTTAGCCGCCGCGCTGCTTGTAGGGGTGGCGTTATCGTTTACGCCCTTGCCGTATCGGCCTCCTCCTTTTTACGGCTAGCACTGCTACCGTGCGTTAAAATAGTTGCGTTTTTAATTATTCTTCGTTTTTGCTTTTGGGCAGTGCAAGCAGCTTATCGGTGTCAATTCTTGCAGACAAGATTGTTTCAAGTTGCTTTTGTGCAGTTTTGTTTAGTAATACAATGCGTTCCGATTGCGGCAAGCTTTGTTCTATCAAAATAGCGTTATAGCTTTCTAAATTTGCAAGTACTAGCAGCTGCTCGACAGAGGCATAATCACGCATATTACCTTTTAAGTCGGGATTTTCGATTTTCCATTCGTTTGCGGTTTTTCCGAATAATGCGACATTTAACATATCTGCCTCATTTGCATAAACAAACGAAACCTGCTTTACAGATAATAGCGGCACAACGAGGTGTTCTTTTATCGCATCGGTTTGCAAACGGTAGTTAATTTTTGCAAGCTCTCTTTTTGCTGTCCATGCTAAGGCTATTTGCTCGGTTTCTTTCAGCCGCTGAAACTCTTTTATGATATATAACTCAAACTCAACGGAAATCCAGCTTGCAAATTTAAAAGCAATATCCCGATGTGCAAAGGTGCCGCCGCCTTTACCCGCTTTTGATACAATGCCGATTGCGTCCGTAGCGGATACCCATTTTTGCGGGGATAGCAAAAATGCGTTTAATCCCGCTTCCTTTTTAAACCCCTCGAATTCGAGGGGTTTAAAAAGGGGATTATTCAGCGTTTCCCAAAGACCCAAATATTCAACCGTAACGCGGTTGCGCAGCCAGTTTTCGATAACCTTGCTTGGCTCGGACGATTTAAAGCGCGCAATAGCAGTGCGGTAGCGAATTGAACACGGTTTCTACGGCGAAAAAGCCGAATTACGTGCGTCAACTCTCTCTTGCAATACATCCAGTATTGCTGTGTTCGGTTTCCTTCGTAATTCGGCTTTTTCGCCGTAGAAACTGCGTGCATCTTTAAGCCTAAGATATTTGACGGAAAAGCCGCAAATAGATAGGCTTAAAGACGTGTTCAATTCGCTACCGCACTGCTAAGCGAAATGTAGTCGTCCTCATTTATTTTTTTATAGGCAACCTCAATGCCTTTTACAATTAGTTTATCCATTTTGTTTCTCCGTATGGTGAAATTTGATGTAAGCTTAAAAACATTATAGCGAAAAAAATTTTTAAAAGCAACTAGTTTCAGCATGCTTTCACCGTGCGTTAAAATAGTTGCGTTTTTGGGTTTTATAGCGTATACTAAGTGCATAATTTATGCAAAAGGTAAAGACGGACAAAACTAAAGCTTTATATGATTTTGACGGCGCGTTTGGGGACGGCTTAATTTGCGGTGCGGACGAGGCGGGCAGAGGTCCGTTGGCGGGCCCCGTAGTGTGCGCCGCTTGCATTCTGCCGCGCGGTGCGGGGTATATTAGCGGCATAAATGATTCTAAGCAGGTATCCGAAGCTGAAAGGGCGCGGCTGTATACGCAAATTACGGCTGCCGCCGTTGCGTACCGCGTGGCGGTGATAGATAACACTACGGTGGACAGGCTTAATATTTTAGGCGCGACAAAGGCGGGGTTGACGGAGGCTATTTTAGGCTTATCCGTGCGCCCCGATGTAATTTTGGTAGACGCGGTAAAGAATTTGGCGTTGGGCAGAGAATACCACGCGATTATAAAAGGCGACGAAAAAAGCTACGCAATCGCGGCGGCGTCGATTTTGGCTAAGGTTACGCGCGACGAAATTATGCGTAAAGCGGCGCAGCAATACCCCGAATACGGATTTCAGCATCATAAAGGCTACGCGACACGCGCGCATATTGAGGCGTTTAAAAGCTTTGGAAAAACGCCGCTGCACCGCGAAACCTTTATACGCAAGCTGCTTGCACGCATGGCGGAGGAGGGCGGCGATGAACAATCTGTATAAAGGCAGAAAAGGCGAGGACATCGCGGCAGAGTTTTTTATTAGCAAGCAGTACCGCATATTATGCCGCAACTACAAAACTGCCGTAGGCGAGTTGGATTTGGTGGCGCAGGATAAGGATACGCTGGTATTTATAGAGGTTAAAAGCCGCATGAGCGATAAGTACGGCGCGCCCGGCGAGGCGTTAACAAGCTTTAAACGGCGCAAAATCAGTCAGGTCGCCGCGCAGTACATCAAGCGTAAAAAAGCAGCGCCCGCCGCCGTCCGCTTTGATGTGTTAGAAATTTTTTTATCGGAGGGCAGAGTAAACCATATAGAGGATGCTTTTGAGAGTTGTGTCCGTTTCAGCTTCTAAGACGGGCGCAAATAGCACCGTTGATGCAGACTACGCTTTACTTTTTTACGCGCTTGCGTACATCTAGGTACGCGGCGCGCGCAAAAAAGTAAACTGTTGTCCACCTGAACGGCACTCTTTGCGCCCTTGCATGAGTAAGACAATATTAAGACGTATGAAAAACTTAGATTTTAAAAATTTTAATATAGACGCAAAGGGCATATACGAAAAGTATGCGTCCGCAACGCAAGGCTTTTTAGGCTGGGAGTACAGCTTTGCGATGACGTTTTTGTGGAACGCTCTGTTTAAAAAAACTAAAATTTGCGATGCGGGCGATTTCGCGCTTATCTACACCGAATATAACAACAAAACGGTGTTTTATCCGCCGCTTTTAAAAAACGCCGATTTGCTTACGGAGGCGGTAAAACGGATAGAGGGGCTGTGCGCCGATTTTGGCTGTGCGTTAGACCTGCGCGGCTTAACGCAAGAGCAGACCGCGCAGCTTTCGCCCGATGCCTACGCATTTTCGTCTTGCCGCAACGATTCGGACTACATTTATTTAGCAAGCGACCTTATCGGGCTTTCGGGCAAAAAGTTTCATGCTAAGCGCAATTTTGTTTCGCGCTTTGTGCAAAAGTACGACTACGGTTTTCGCGTTTACGCGCCGTCCGACCGCGAGGGGGTGCTTAACCTATATAACGCGTGGCGCAACGGCGGCCACGAAAACGCGGGTTCGGAAGAAAAGGTGCTTTTGTGCGCGTTGGATAATTACCGCAGTCTTAACTTGGATATCGGCGTTTTAACGGTAAGCGGTAAAATTGCCGCGTTTAACATAAGCTGTGCAGAAAATCCGCTGTTGGCGCATACGTTTTTTGAAAAAGCCGATACAAGTTTCGACGGCGCGTATCAAGCGGTAAATCAGTTTTCGGCGCGTATGTTTTTTAAAAACGTGCAATACGTAAACCGTCAAGAGGATATGGGGATAGAGGGGCTGCGCAAGGCAAAGCTTTCGTATCACCCCGCCATTATTTTAGATAAATATCGGGTAAAGAGAAAATGAAAGCAGCCGTGCTACATCAACTTAAACAGCTGTACCGCGAGGGCTTTCCCGAAGATAATGAGCAAGCGGTAGAATGGTTTTTTTCGCGCGTTACCGAAGAGAATACGGCTTTTATTGAGGCGGATAACCAAATCGTTTCGGCAGGCTATATTATAGAAAAGCCCGCGCGGCTGTTTGGTAAGGATACGGTGCTGCCGTTTTTAAGCGCGCTTTCTACGCGCAGAGAATACCGCCGTCAAGGAAAAATTCAAGCCGTATTAGAGGAGTTGTTTGCGCGGCTTATTCGACGCGGGCATAGCTTTTGCGCACTGCATCCGTTTAATTATACGTTTTATAAACGATTCGGCTTTTTTGACGTATCGTTTTGCGCCGAAAAAAGCATTGCGGGCGGACAAGCTTACAGCGAAACGGTTTTTGCCGTACACGATAATTTGCCCGCCGAAGTGCTAAGCCGTCTTGTGCAAATAGAAAAGGCTTTTACCGCAGGCTTTGATAACTATCTGATTTTCGGCGAAAAAGAAATTTTAGCCAAACGCGCCGAGTTTGCTTTTGATACGATTCCGCTGCGCGTGTTTTCCGACAGCAACGGGATTTTTGCGTACTGCTTTGCGTACAACGGCAAAATAGAGCATTACGCAACTTCGGATAGAGAAAAATTTGAACGCTGCGAGCCGTTAAAGGGCTTAACATATTACGACTTTACCCAAAACACACGCCCCTTCGCGCAAGGCTATCTATTAACCCCCGCCGCCCAAAGCATAAAGCTTAACCGCAATTTAATTACGGATAGGTATTGAAAAAATATTACTTGACATTTGCCTTGTTTTTTGATAAAATAGGGTTATAAAGTTGAGAGGGAACGTTTATGATAATCAATACAGAAAGTTTTTTAAAAGACCCTAGTAAATACAAAGGCGCGGTTATTTTAAGCGCGGATGAGTACGAGGATTATGAAACTATGAAAGCCTTGCAAGAATCCGAGGCGGATTTTTTAGCGGGAAGGGTTCATACGCATGAAGAGGTTTTTGGCGAGTTGCACAAAAAAATCAAGGATTTAAGGGATAATGGTAAATTATAAAATACGCTATTCGACCCGCGCAAAAATAGATTTAGCTAATATTTTTGATTATATCGCACTGGACAATCCAAAGAAAGCCGAAGAATTTACAAAAAGCATAGAGCAATATATTATAGACTTAGCGCATTTTCCGTATATAGGCAATGAGGATAGCAAAACAAAAAGGCGCAAGCTTGTAAAACATCCGTACATAATTTATTATGCTGTTATGGAGCACGCCCAAATAATAAAAATTGAAACTATTCGACATGGAGCGCGTCGACCGTTATAAACTAACCGTTTGCTAGTAGAGCAGGCGGTTTTTTTAAAAGCTTTCCGCGCACTAAAATTCTTCTACGCCTAAAAGCTGCCTTTTAGAAATGGAGAATGGAGAATGGAAAATGGCAAATGGAGAATTTCGGCTAAGATTTAATCCTCTAAGCCTAAAAGACAATCCGCAATTGTGGATAACCTCTTTAAAAATCCGCACATTTTAAAAATTTCCCCGCCAAAGCACCCCAAAATCGCTTGACATAGACGACGACGACGACGACGTATACTTTTTTTAATGCAAGTATTGTGGATAACTCTATATTTGCAAACAAAAAAGGAGATTTCAAGAATGAAAAAAATCAAAAAACTAACAGTTTTACTTATTATTGCATTGAGTACATTGCTTTTTGCTATAACCGCGTGTGAACGCATCAATGAGGGAGGTGACGGGATGGGCAATGAGGGAGAGGTGAAAGATGGCACTACCACATACACCGTTAGATTCAATTCTAACGGAGGCAGTGCAATAGCACCAATTACGCAAGAAGAAGGCACGCAAATCGCAAAACCCTCAGAACCTACAAAGGCAAATAGCTTTTTTAATGGCTGGTATTATAATTCTGCGCTAACTAATGGTGTAAATTTCCCTTTTGTATTAGATAAAAACTATACGTTGTTTGCAAGCTGGATAACACATGACATAGCTGCTAATGTAGCGAAAATTGATTTTAACAGTCTTGATTTTGGAGATATAGTGCCTATCGGCATTAACCTTTTGCCGCTATCAGAGCGAGAAAATTATGAAATTGTTATTGATACACCAGACTTTTTAGAATATACGGATTATCAGCTAAAAGTAGTTGGGATAGGTTATGGGGAACTAAAAATTAAAGACCTTGCAAAAGACATATATTTGTATAGTGGCGATTATCAAATAATGCTTACGCCGCTTACTATTGAAATTAAGCAGCAGCTAATTCGTCAAAACGAAATGATAGACGATGATGTCAAGATACCTAAAAATTTAATTAAAGAAGTAAGCTCTCTTAACATCGAAAGGCGATTGAATGAAATGCCGGAACTCGCAACCGGAATTGGACAGCTTACGGGTTTGACAGAATTAAATCTTTCAAATAATAATCTTAGTGATATATCGTTTGTAAGTAATTTAACAAATCTTAAAAGCCTTAATGTTTATCGCAATAATATAACAGACATTTCCGCAGTTAATCGTTTGCCCCTTCAAACATTTATCTTTGACAATAATCAAGTATCAAACATTATGCCGCTTAATTCAGTTCCGCTTAGAGAATTGCGCGTATTGAGTATGAGAAACAACAAAATTCCCAGCACAGGACTTAGCGGAGCAGTTAATAATTTAACAGGACTACGTGAGTTGTATATTGGCGGAAATGATATTACGGCGATTAATGCGATTGCTAATCTTACAAATATAAGGAAACTGGATTTGTCGTATACATTGTTAAATCTTAACAATGTAATATCTCTAAATTATTTTAAACAGCTTGAAATGTTAAATTTAAGCGGCATAGATTTAGATGTTACAACGCTTGCGACCGATATGACAAATCTTGTTGATTTACGCCTCGCCGATTGTTCTGGAACTTCGATAATGAATGTCGCACATCTTTTAAAATATCCAAAACTTGAATATTTGGATATTTCTGGAAACAATCTTGACCATGTTGAATTTGATATAATAGTTCGAGGTGCTTCAGCTTTGACAGGGCTTAAAGGCTTAGCTATTGGAAAAAACAAATTTGTCGGATTGCCTGATTTAGGACAAATGATTTCGCTTGAAACACTTGATTTAAGCAATAGTAAAAGTTTGTTAGATATTGAAGATATACGCACTTTGCCGAATAGCGGAGTAAATCTCAAAGAGTTATATCTTGATAATTGTTCGTCATTATACGGCGGAGAGGCTTTTGTTGATCAAATGGCGATGTTTAGGAGTGTAATAACCGAACTGACAGGATTAGAAGTTTTGAGTTTGGTTGACGGTTTCCAATATCTTGACAGGATGACTTTTGATTATTTGACGGATAAAGTCAATAACTCTTTAAGTTCTTTTCGTATGCGTGTATTTGAAGATGAATGGGTGGAAAAAGACCGTGTTGTAAATTTAAGGTCAGCTTTTTTCTTTTCTCTTAGTGAATTAACAAATAACACAAATGCAAGTACGGTTAGTGAAAATAGTATAAGATTTAAGTTTTATGGCGGGAATCGAAAAATAGTTTTAAATCTTATTCCTGATTTACAGGGCATTACGACTAAATCAATAAATACAAAATTCATTATCCCGCAGGATATTTTTGAGGTTTGTTTTGTTGGCTACTATTCAAAGACATTTACCAATATGTCTATTGAGGTTGAGGATAGAAAAGAAAGCCGTTTGACGATTTCACTCTACAATATGAACTTCATTGCTCCAAGCGAAACAACCGCAATATATTCGCCTTTCGATAATCCTATTTATATTCGTTCTTTAGGTCGTGAAAATAGCATAGCAGGCGGAAATGGAACGAACGGTTTGTCGTCTTCCGTTAGCCGCCAAAATGGCGGTAATGCAAGTAACGGTGGAACGGGGGTATTTTGTGCAAATTATTTTGTACTTGCGGCAAATGCACCTATTATTATTAGAGGCGGCAACGGCGGCAACGGCGGACAGGGTGGTCCGGGTGGGGGCGGACTTCAATTTGGGAATAGCAGTTTTATGCGTGGCGGCACAGGTGGTAACGGAGGCTTTGCGATTATAAGCACAGACAATGTAACAATAAATGGTTTCGGTATAGATGTTTTGATTCAAGCGGGAAACGGCGGCAACGGTGGTGACGGTAGAAACGGAGCATACGGACAGCTAGCAGCATCGGGTGGACATGGTGGCAACGGCGGGGTAGGAATTTCTGCATCTGGCATTGTTACATTAACTTTAACTCAGGTTATAGGCGGCAACGGCGGAAATGGGATGAATGGAGGCAATGGTCATAGCGATCAAACAAGTATTGGACATCATGACGGTAATGCGGCACATGGTGGCAACGGCGGCAACGGCGGCAACGCATTAGTCGCAAAAGTATTTACTGGCACAAATGGCCAAAACGGCATTGTGTTAACCGGCGGAGCAAGCGGCAGTCGTGGAACGGGCGGCAACGGCGGTATATATAATTGGTTTGGTGCAAGAGGTTCAAGCGGCAGTATTGGCAATGCAGGCATACCCGGCGCGGTTTTTTCAGTTGCATAGTCAAAAATCCGGCTTATGGAAAAGCGTTGTAAAATTTGCGTGCGCAATTATTTCCCCTTGGGTAATTCCGTTAACGATATTTTTATTGATTTTTACCTAAAATTTGCGGACGTATTATTTTATGCGGGGGATTTTTGCGCGTAATTTAGGGGGTTTTTTGGTTTTGGATTTGGGTTGCGGGCTAGAATTTTCGTTTTCGGGTTGAGGCGGGGGAGCGTCCTTTTTAAAAAGGTTAAATACTGCCGAGCATGCTGCAAGCCCTGCGCACAGCCCTAACAGCATAAATGCTTCAAATTTGCCGTCGTGCAGCCATAGCGTGAGGGCAATAAAAGAAACAAACGCGGCGGCGCACCATACGGCGTCTAAAATATAGTGCATAGCTTTAAGGCGCGAAAGCTTTGCGGGCAGTTTACACAAAAAGTATGCAGCCCGCAGCACAATTCCTAGCGCAAGCGCGGATAAAAACAATAAAAATTGCGTCATATAAATTTATTTAAAAAGCCTTTTAAGCAGCGGCACTTTGGCGGCCGAGTAGCGAATGCTGCTTACCGCGCCCTCAAATACCAACGCGCCCGAATCGGTGTCGAACTTATTGATTTTTAAGTCTGTTCCGCTTATTTGCAGGCCGCCCGCGCTGGTTTGCAGCACAAGTGCGGCGTCGTTAGAACTGGTTACTTTTTCGACTCCCGTTAAAAAACCTTTGGCGCAGTTTTCTATATTGAGGGTGTGCGGGCGTTTAGGTTTTTCGGGGGCGGCTGAATTTTCTTTCATAATAATTTATGTATATGTCAGGTTGTGCGCCGATATCCCTTTAAATTATACTGACCATTTACCATTTACAATTTACAAATTTCGGCTAAAATATTTTATAACTTAAATAACAATAATTTAAACTTCGCGATTTTGAAACACTGCGGAAACGGTTGCTTTTTGTGCGGAAGTATATTAAAATAAACGTGTAGCTATATAAAAGGAGTTTAAGCCCGAAAATGGACATTAAAGCAAAACTGGCAGAAGAATTTAAGTTAAAGCCCGAATACAGCGCGAACATCGTAGACCTGATAGCTGAGGGCAGTACGATTCCGTTTATTGCGCGTTACCGTAAGGAAATGCACGGCGAGTGCGACGACCAAGTACTGCGCGAGTTTGCAGACCGCTTGCAATACCTGCAAAATTTGGTTAAGCGTAAAGAAGAGGTGCGCAATTCGATTGAAGAGCAAGGCAAGTGGACGGACGAGCTAGCCGCCGCTTTAGAGACCGCCATGAAAATGACGGAGGTAGAGGATATTTACCGTCCGTACAAGCAAAAAAAGAAAACGCGCGCAAGCGTGGCGATTGAGCGCGGCTTAGAGCCGCTTGCCGATATTATTCAGGCACAAGAGCTTAAAGAGGGCGAGGTGTTGGCAATCTGCGAGCCGTACATTAACGAAGAAAAAGGCGTGCCCACCGCCGCTGATGCGCTGGCGGGCGCAAAGGATATTATTGCCGAGCGCATTTCCGACGACGCAAACGTGCGCAAGGTCTTGCGTGCTATGTTGTATGAAATCGGCTTAATCGAATGCAAGCTAGAACCCAAAGACGAAAAAAATCCTAAAAAACAAATTTACGAGATGTACGCCGAGTTTTCGGAGGCGGTTGCAAAAATTCCGCCGCACCGCATTTTAGCCATTAACCGCGGCGAGGCGGACGAATGCTTAAAGGTCGGCATTAAAGCGGACGAGGAAACGGCGCACAACAAAATCAAGGCAATCTATAAAAAAGACAGCATTTTTAACACGGTGCTGGACGAAACAATTGCGGATTCGTACAAGCGGCTGATTTTTCCGTCCGTAGAAAACGAGGTGCGCGGCGAGTTAACCGACAACGCCGCCGAGCAAGCCATTAAGATGTTTGAGGCTAATTTAAAGCCGCTATTGCTGCAGCCCCCGCTTAAAGGAAAGGTTATTTTAGGCTTAGACCCCGGCTACCGCACGGGCTGCAAATTAGCCGTAGTGGACGAGAGCGGCAACGTATTAGACCACGGCGTAATCTATGTAACCATGAGTGAAGACCGCACGCGCGAGGCGGGGCAAAAGGTTTTGTCGCTTATTAAAAAGCATGGCATCAGCGTTATCGGCATAGGCAACGGCACGGCAAGCAAGGAAACCGAGATTTTTGCTGCGGGCTTAATTAAAGAGCATAGCCTTGCGGTAAGCTACGCGATAGTCAACGAGGCGGGCGCGTCTGTGTATTCGGCGTCTAAGGTAGGCGCGGAGGAATTCCCCGATTTAGACGTTACGATTCGCGGGGCAATCTCTATTGCACGGCGGCTGTTAGACCCGTTGGCGGAACTGATTAAAATAGACGTTAAAAGCATCGGGGTGGGGCAATATCAGCACGACATGCCGCAAAAGCGTCTTACAGAGGTTTTAACGGGCGTGGTAGAGGATTGCGTAAACAGCGTAGGGGTAGATTTAAACACGGCGTCGTACAGCTTGCTGGCATACGTTTCGGGCTTAAATACTCCCATTGCTAAAAATATTGTAGAATACAGAAAATCTAAGCCGTTTAAAAGCCGCCGCGAATTGTTAAAGGTGGCAAAGCTAGGGCCTAAGGCGTTTGAGCAGTGCGCGGGCTTTTTGCGCATTCCCGACGGCGAGGAGGTGCTGGATAATACGTCCGTTCACCCCGAAAGCTACGGTGCGGCGCAAAAGCTTATGGATAAGTTCGGTTACGGCGCACAAGACCTTAAAGGCGGAAAGCTTACGGACATCAAACAAAAAGTAAAAGAGTTCGGCGCGGGCAAATTAGCTGGGGAAGTGGGCGTGGGCGAGCCCACCTTGCACGACATTGTAGAAGAAATTTTAAAGCCCGGCCGCGATATCCGCGACAGCCTGCCGCCTCCTGTACTGCGCGCCGACCTTATGGACATGAAGGATTTAAAAGAGGGCATGGAGCTTTCGGGCACGGTGCGCAACGTTATAGACTTCGGCGCGTTTGTGGATATCGGGGTACACCACGACGGTTTAGTGCATATCTCCGAAATTTCAGACCGCTATATTAAGCATCCCGGCGAGGTGTTAAAGGTGGGCGATGCGGTAAAGGTGCGCGTAATCGGCGTAGACCCGCAAAAACAGCGCATCAATCTATCTATGCGTACACCGGGATTAGAAAAGCCGCCTAAGCGGGAGCAAGGGCAGCCGCGCGATAACCGCAACCAACCGCGCGGAGATAACCGTAATCAGCCCCCGCGTCCGTTTACGCCCGCGCCCCCTAAAAAAGAGCAGACGTTAGAAGAAATGCTGCAAGCCTTGCAAAACAAATTTAAACGATAACGGATTTTATGTTTCCGACACTAATTCTAAATCTTTTTCTAATATATCACAATCTACATCGGTTGTATACCAAACACCGTTAGGGGCTTGTAAAAATTCGCCTGAAAAGCTAACAAGCCTTTTGCCGTCAACACAGCGCGGGTCCATAATATACCCCGTCATGCCTTTGTGTACGCCGTGTTTAGCATAACGTTCTCTATCGCGTATTACTTTTACTTGGTCGCAATCGTTCATAATAAATCTCCTATTTTAAACTTAAATTTGTGGCAGGTGTGGTGTTTTGGATTTTTCCGTATGGATAAACCATCCAACCGGTTTCAAATCTTAACGGACTTGTATGATTTTCGGTACGTCTTGGCAGTTCGATTATAATTGTAATTCGTTGACCAAAGCCATTTAAAGCACCTAATTCATAATCGCCGTTTGCATATTTTTCTGCCGCTTGCCTTTCGTACTCCGCTTGTATTTCCAGTGCATCTAGTATACCATATCCGTTGCTTTCAAAAAAGCGTTTTTTAGCAGGGTCTACAAAAGCCCATTTTGTGATTTTCTCAATCGGACAAATTGCTTTCGCGGTTGAACCTGCAATCGGCGGCGGGATTTCTTGCAAACTGCAATGGCATGAATCCATTCTACCCAGTTGCCCGACATGCGTCCGCTTTGAAACATTGCTAAAACCTGTTGTCTAGCGTCTTCTAATTCTTTCAATTTTTACCTCCAAAAGAAAAAAGACTCCGTTTCCGAAATCTATTTTTCCGAATTTTTTATCCCCCTAATTCTATTATACCATGCTTGTCAAGGGGGGTGGGCTAGTTTTTTGCGTCGTCTTGTAAAATTAGGACTATTTGGCTTAGCTGTTCACACATAGTTCTAAGTACATATTGAATGCTGCGATTGCGTTCTTCTTTTTCTGTTGGGTTTTCTTCCCAGTACGCGCAAAGTGTAAACGGCGATTTTGTACGGGCTTTAATCTTACGGTGTAAACATATCCCGCAGCCTGTTTTTATTAGCTTTGCGTTTCGCTTAGCAAAATGTTGCAAATAGTAGCGGCAGTTTCCGCAAGTTTTTTCGGACGATATGATGTTATCCATAGAAGTATCTCCTTTTATGCGACCATGCGGTCAAAACAATTATACTGCGACCATGTGGTCTCTGTCAACCATTTGGTTGCGATTTATGCTAAAATATAAATATGTCTGCAATATCTACACGCATAAAAGAATTAAGAGAAGAAAAAGGCCTTAGCGCACGGCAACTGGCAAAGCTTTTAAATATCAGCGGCCGTGCGGTTCATAGGTGGGAAAAAGAAGAACGCGTTCCGAACGCGGATTCAATAATTTTGCTTGCTAAGTTTTTTGAGGTTACGGCGGGTTATTTGTTAGGTTTAGAGGATTAAATTCTTTTTAAATTAGATTTCATAACAAAACACTTGCATAAAGGGCGTCAATAGGGTATACTTATGGTTAATAAATAGCCGAAATTTTAACTTTTGGATTTTTTTGCTTAAACGGTACGGGAGGATTAACCTTTAATGCAGTATAAGAAAAAATTTATCAACGACAGGATTTTAGAGGCAGGCCTTAACGAGTATCTGGAAAAAGGGTACCGCGGCGGCAACATCTCTACGATTGCGCAAAACGCGGGCGTTCCGGTAGGCAACCTGTACCGTTATTTCGACGGAAAATCCGGGCTTTTGGACGCGCTGGTTAAAAAGCCGTATCAAGAGTTTCCTAAAATTGTAGACCAGCTTGCGCGCATCGACGTAGAAACCAGTCTGCCGCTTAAAGACGTTATGGTGCGTCTTACTCAAATGCTGTTAAATATTTTTGAACAGTACGGCAAGGAGATTATTATATTGGCCGATAAGTGTGCCACCACGCGCTACGAGGACTTTATAGAAAAGGTTGCCGCGCAGATTGCCGATTTGGTGTACAAAAAGATTTACAACGACGATTCGGATTTAAGCCGTATGATGAGCAACCTTGCCACCACCGCATTTATAGACTCTATTTTGCAGCTTTTGCGCCTGGATTTAGAGCGGTCGGTTTTAGAGGCTATGATACTGCGCGTAATGAACTTTTACTTTTACGCCATAGATGTGAGGAAATAACATGAACGCCGCCAAAGAACTCTGGCAAAAAATGCTTACCGCACTGGAAACGGAGGTTAGCGCCGTTAATTTTGATGTGTGGATAAAAACGCTTGAACCGATTAACATTTTAGACGGCAAGCTTATTTTGTGCGCCTCTAATGCGCAGGTACGCAATTTTGTGTGCGATAAATTCCGTCCGATGATTATGTCGGCGATGTCTGCCCTAAACCCTTATATGACGGATGTGGTTTTGATAGACCCGTCCGAGCGTGAAAGCGTAGCCGCCGCCGAGGAAACCTTTGTAATAGACGAGCCTGAGCCGCCTGCCCGCATAGAGGCTAATGTGTTAAGTCCGCGCTATAATTTTGAAAGCTTTGTAGTAGGAAAATCTAACCGTCATATGTACGAGGCGGCGCGCGCGGTTGCCGAGCAGCCGGGCGTTCAGTACAATCCGCTGTTTATCTACGGCGGCACGGGCTTAGGCAAAACGCACATCATGCACGCGATAGGCAATTATGTGCGCATTAAGCATCCGCATTTAAAGGTGCTGTACGCGGGCAGTGAAAAGTTTGTAAACGAATACATCGAGTCGGTGCGCACCACGAAGGGCAAAAGTTCTAACTTCCGCGAAAAGTATCGCGGGGTAGATGTTTTAATGATAGACGATATTCAGTTTATTGTAGGAAAGCAAGGTTCGCAGGAGGAAATGTTTAACACGTTTAACGAGCTGCACCAAGCGGGCAAGCAATTGATTTTCACCTCCGACCGTCCGCCGCAGGAAATGGATATAGAGGAGCGGCTGATATCGCGCTTTCAGTGGGGCTTGCTTACCGACGTTGTGCCGCCCGATTTTGAGCTGCGCGTGGCAATTCTGCATAAAAAGGCGCAGCTAGAAAAATTTAATATTCCCGGCGAGGTTTTAAGCTATATTGCCGAGCGCGTGCAAAGCAACGTGCGCGCTATGGAAAGCATTTTAAACAAGGTTAATTTTTTATCGCGTCTGAACGAGCAAGAGCCTAGTATAGAAACCGTTACGGAGGCGTTAAAGGATTACAGCGACAAAAATGAAGAGTTTGTTACCGCCGAGCGCGTGATTTACTGCACCTGCAAATACTATAACGTGCGCAGCGAGGATTTAACGGGCAAAAAGAAAAACCGCGAAATCGTAGAACCGCGTCAGGTGTGCATTTATTTAATTACCGAGCTTTTGTCGCTGCCGCTTGCCTCTATCGGCAGCTTATTCGGCGGACGCGACCATACCACCGTTATGCACGCGCGCGACAAAATCGCGGGCTTAGTACAATCTAACATTAAAATTAAAGTAGCCGTAAGTGATATTAAAGAAATGGTTTTAAAGCGGGATTAGTATAGGAAACACTGTTTAGGTTCGCCGCGCTTTGCGCTTCGCTGTTTTGCACGGCACTTTTTGGCAAATTATAAAAAGAGGAATAATGGATAGCTTACAAATAAAAAAAGCAATATTTAGTCTTACGGAAATAACGCTTTTGAGAAAAAAAGAAAGCATTATTATTGATGTTGACAATATATCTTGGATAGATTATAGAAAGCCTAATTTACTTAACTGGCTATTTTCAACTACTATCCCCGGTTTTATGTGGATACATTTAAAACAAACGGTAGGCAATAAAAAAATGTTTATAGTGAGAATAAAATATAAAGATTATGTCAAATTGCCAGCGATTTATCAAACTTTGGTTAATCAAAGCTCACTTTTCCCCCAATGATAGGAAAACCATGTTAATTCATTATTAGCTCATGAGCATAGTACAAATTTAAAGTTTTTTTGGAGAGGAATGATTTGTGCCAAAAATAAAATTTCTCTGTTTCCTTTAAAAACACCGATTTTGGTTCACAGTATTTTGCACTTCGCTATTTTAAAAATTTTAAAATTAACCCCTAAAAATCCTTGCGTTAATAGCATAATTTTGTTATACTGTTAGTCGATTGTAGTTTGGCGGCGTAGCTCAGCTGGCTAGAGTACGCGGTTCATACCCGCTTGGTCGCCGGTTCGAATCCGGCCGCCGCTACCAATCATAAAAAACGCGGCCCCATGGTCAAGCGGTCAAGACACCGCCCTTTCACGGCGGTAACCAGGGTTCGATTCCCTGTGGGGTCACCAGAAAAGCACACATTTCATAAAGGAAATGTGTGCTTTTCAATTATATTTGCCGTTTGCACGGCAAGTGATATTACTTCGTAATGATATTGCCTGCGGCAATGATATTCGCTACGCGAATGTCGGCAAATATAATATCATTCGAGCATAGCGAGAATATCATTGAAACGAAGTTTCAATATCATTGCCGTAGGCAATATCATCATTCGCCGCGAAATTTTACAAAACTGTCTTAATTTAAATAAACCAAAAATCACCGTGCAGGCAATTTTTCATGTATAGCGGGAAGAAATGCAGTATGACAATCCTGTATTATTTTGCATTATTGTCGCAGTAGGTGCGACAATTCTGTTGACAAGGTGTTTAATAGCTGTTATACTGTCCATAATCCATAAAGTGTCAAAGGAGTGTTATAATGGGTAAAACTATTGAGAGAAAAGCATATACAGAAAATATCAAGGGTTTTATTGATAAAGAACTTATCAAAATAATAACGGGTATTCGCAGGTGCGGAAAAAGCGAAATTTTAAAGCTTATAAAAGAAGAAATTTTAAAACGGACGAATGAAGAGCATATCGTCTTTATTAACTTTGAGGATGTAGAGTTTGATAATCTTTTAACCTATAAAAAGCTTTATAGCTATATTGTAGAGAAAATGAAAGACGAAAAAAAGTATTATTTGTTTTTCGACGAAATACAGATGGTTGAGGATTGGGAAAAAGCGGTTAATTCGTTGCGTTTGAAAAACACGGACATTTATATAACGGGTTCAAATTCTAAATTGTTGTCTGGTGAGCTTGCAACTCTTCTTGCAGGCAGGTATGTACAATTTGAAATCAAGCCTTTGTCATTTAAGGAATTTGTAGAGTTTAGAGAAAAATTGGATGTTGGTTTTTTTGGAACTGCCCCGCAAGCAAAAATAACCAAATTAAATCAAAAGGCAGCCATATACGATTACAGCCCGATTAGAGAATACATAGAAATGGGAGGATTTCCGCTAATTTCAACGCAGCATTTTGATGTTTCGCAAGCTGTTCAGATTGTTAAGGATATTCATTTATCTATTGTTTTTAAAGATGTCGTTGTGAGAAACAAGGTAAAAAATGTTGCGTTGCTTGAAAAACTAATTGCATATTTTTATGACAACGTAGGAAGTCCAACCTCGCTACGTAATATTGCCGAATGGATAAGCGGCGGCGACAAAAACAAAATAGCCTCTAACCTAGATACACTTAGCAATTATATTAGCTATTTAGAAACCGCATATGTGATTCAAAAAGTGCAGCCTTACGATATTAGCGGCAAACAAATTATTTTGGCAAACAGCAAGTATTATCTTGCAGACCATAGTCTTTCTTATGCAATTAAAGATATTAAAAAAGTTAATAAAGGCAGTATTCTTGAAAACATAGTATATAACGAATTAGTGTCGCGGGGTTATAAAGTGAGTTTTGGCAGAATGTCTGCAAGAGATAACCGAGAAATAGATTTTATTGCCGAAAAGAACGGCGAGAAAATTTATGTGCAAGTTTGTTTAGAGTTCACAACGGAAGAAACGTATAACCGAGAATTTGCACCGCTTAAAGACATAAAAGATAACTATCCAAAATATGTTGTTTCTTTGGATAGTTACGCAAATCGAAACGATGAAGGCATTATAGGAATTTCGCTAAACGACTTTTTACTAAATGAAATGTTTTAGCAGATTTGGTTATGTAACGCCGCGAACACCGTCCTCTT
Source organism: Bacillota bacterium (assembly GCA_009777485.1). GTDB lineage: Bacteria > Bacillota > Clostridia > Christensenellales > Pumilibacteraceae > WRAP01. The sequence continues at coordinate 486,065 of WRLT01000001.1, read as the reverse complement.
TTATGAGGACTTTTATTTCGGCTTACACTAATTCATTTGTTTTTTATTTGCAAAGGTTTCGATTAAATAGTTTGCCCACTTAGCTGCGGCTTCACCATGCAGCACATAATCTTGGCCGCGTCCTTTTATTGACGGGAGATTTTTTTTTAAGCAATCGTGCTTATATTCGCCCTTGTTATCTAAAAGCTCAAGCTCTGGATTATATTTAAACACGCCACAACAATTTTTCTTTGCAATATATACAGCATTTCCTGTTTCATGCTCGTAGTTTTGATTTATTAAATGCGGATTACCCGTTATTCTAAGTAACTCTATTCTATCGCTTTCTTGCAAATCATTCATTTTTTCAGGGCATAATGCTTTACCAACCTCTAAATATCCCCATATTGAATAGTGGATAGTTTTTTCCTCAACATCTTTGAAAATTCCAAAAAACAGAAAGATGTCATCGATTTCTATTTTTCCGCCTTTCAAATAAGCTGGCGTCCTAGTAAGACCTATTGAACCTTGAAATTCTTCTCCTAAATTAAAGTAGTCTGTTATATTTGGGTCTGGATGGCAATATGATAATTCCATTTGACCTAAAAATTGCCTATCTTCATTGTTTAATTTTTTGCCCTTAAAAGCGTTAAGTACGCTTTTAACAAATCCACCATTATTCAACGTTTTATATGGAACTTTGTCTATAAAATCGGGAATTGGTATTGATATTAGACAATCACCATTCTTAATGCTCGGTCGCCCGCCACTAGAATAATCAAATCCTTTTCTGCTCAATATAATCTTCATGTAGTGAGTATATCATTTTTTTGTTAGAAAGCAAAGGAAAAATGTCGGTTGGGGGCGAATATTTATCTTACTGTATAGTCGGTTTTTGTTTATGCAGTTGGTGGATGAAGAGGGCGGTTACGGTGGTGAAGAGGGTTAAGCAAAGCATGGAAACCGTGTAAAAAGAGGCATAGTATATCCCGCTGCTGCGCATGGTTTGTATATATGCAGTAAAAAATTTGAGTAGATAAACAATCAGCCCAAACCAAAAAGTTATGCCGATTGCGCCTAGCGACGCGCTCAGTGCAATGCCGCCGCGCCTTAGCCCTTTACGGGGGAAGTTTTTGGTTAGCACATAAAACAGTACGTTTACCATACATAGGATTAGCAAGGTAATAAAAAATAATAAAACCCAAAAGATTACGTCAAAAAGCATACGCGAAAGTTCGGCAACTAAGTCTTCGTATACGATATAGTTTGTCATTTGGCGGTGCTGTTCGGCGGCATACAGCGGCAGAAAAATGATAGAAAATATGCCGAATGCCATAGCGGGGCTTAGTAAAAGTACTAGGGTAAGGTTCAGCTTTTTACGGGTTTTGGTAGGTTTTTTGTGGACGGGTGTTTCGGGGAGTGTTTCGGGAGGGTTTTCGTCGGCGGGGATTTCGGGGGTTTCGTCGGCGTGGGTTTCGGGGGGTGCTTCGGGGGCTTCGTCGGTGTTTTCTTGAATTTCCTCAGCCGCTGTTTCAGCTTTTGCGGCGATTTTTTCCTCAGCTTTTTTGCGCAAGCGCGATAAGATGTCGGCAAAGTCAAGGGTAAAATAGGCAAAAAAGGCGGTTACGCAGATAAATATCAAAAAAGCAGTCCCTGTTAGTGCTTGTGCAATGAATAAAACATTAAAGAATAGATATAGGCTTATGTTTACCGCCAGCAGGCAAAACCACACGATAAACAACCATATTTTTTGTTTGATTTCGGCGATGAAGTAAACGATTGCGCATAAAAGCATCGGGAATACAAGTATAAGGCTGAATATCCATACTTCGGGTTCTGATGAGAATACAAGTATCAGCATAAAACAAAACGCAGGTAAAAACAGCAATGCGGTTTTTAATAGCAGCTTTATAAAAAGCTTATTTATTTTTTCTTTTTCCATCCTTTGTCCCTCCTTTTTTATACAACCGTAAGCGGCAGGCTTTCGTAATACGCGCCGTCTTGTTGTGCAAGCAGCGGCCAGCAATTTGCGGCGGTTTGGTTTACGCGCCGTATATAGGCGGCGTCCGCACAGGTTTTAAAAACCTTTAAAAAATCCTTATTTTGCACGAATACAGTCTGCGGCAGGCGTGCCAAAACCGCGCTTTTAGCCGCCTCTTTTACGCCGATAAGCCGTGCGGGAATATTGAAGTCGGTTATATCGGGGTAGTGCGTAATACCTAATAACGCTTGCAAACAAAGCCGCCGTATCCGCGCATGCGTGTACCGTTTAGATTTTGCCGCCGCTATAATACCGTCTAAGCGTATAAAGCGCGCGGAGGCTTTTTTAAGGCGCGCTGTTAGCCCCTCTTGACCCGCGTCCGCAAGGCCCGACAAATCGCGGTTGCGCAACGCCTCAACAATCAACAAATCAAAGTTGTTTTTTAACGTGCGGATACATATTTTATTTTTTGTAAAAAACGCATCAAACGCGCTTGTCGGCATGGCTTGCCGAAGCGCGCTGAGATTATTTTCGCGCAAGCTTTCGCGCAGTGCGGCGGCGGAGGAGAACGCGCCCGAAAAGGCAGCGTCATGAAAAGCCGCGCCTTTGCGCTGTACGGCAACGGGCGTAACGGGAGAGGAGGTTTTAATCAGCTGTTTGAGATATTCTACCGCTAATAAATCGTTGGGCAGTTCGGGTGCGGACGCGCCGTTTAAGTGTAAGGCGGTAGCATGGGCATACGCCGCCGCGTAAGCTTTGCCTGCGTCTAAGCCTTCTTGCAAGGCTTTTTTAAAGCTTTCTGTTTCGTGCGCTTGAATGCGGGCAACGCTATATAAATACGCTAAATCGCCGCTTTCGCTTCCGAATACCAAAGCGTCCGCAAAGGAGTTTAATATATTTACCGCGCCCTCGCTAAAACGTTCTCCGCATGCCGTTGCGTATAAGGCGGGTAGTTCGATTACGGCGTCTGCGCCGTTTAACAGCGCGGCGCGCGCGCGCACGTGCATGTCGGCGATTGCGGGTTCGGCACGCTGCACAAAATTGCCGCTTTGCACACAAACAAGCAAGTCGCATTCCGTCCGTTTCCGCGCCTCGTCTAATAAATACGCGTGCCCCAAATGAAACGGGTTAAATTCGCAAATTACGGCGGCAATTTTCATAGACAAATTTTTTAAGAAGTAGTATACTTAACAGTAATCATACCATAGGAGAATAAAAGTGTCAAGTTTATTAAGCGAAATCAGACAAAAGGCTATTAAGGCAGCTAAGCACATCGTATTGCCCGAAGGCAATGATGCCCGCATTATCTTAGCGGCAGAAATTATTACGCGCGAAAAAATCGCTAAGGTTACGCTGCTGGGCGACAAGGCCGAAATGCAAAAGCTTTGCCCCGCTGTTAATTTAGACGGCGTGCGCGTGGTAAACCCTAAGTCGGTAGATATTACCCCCTATGCAGAGGTTTTGTACGAACTGCGTAAAGCTAAGGGTATGCAGCGCGACGAGGCGGAACGGCTTGCCCGCGACGAAATGTATTTGGGCGTACTCATGGTTAAAATGGGTGAGGCGGACGGCATGGTAGGCGGCGCGTGTCATGCAACGGGCGATATGCTGCGTCCCGGCTTACAAATTATAAAAACCGCGCCGGGCATAGGCACGGTGTCTAGCTGCTTTATTATGGTACTGGCAAAAAACAGTCCGTATACGCAAAGCGGCGTTTTAGTGTTTGGCGATTGCGCGGTAATCCCTAACCCTACCGCTGCTCAGCTTGCCGATATTGCGATAGCATCGGCTAAAAGTGCGCAGGCGATTGCGCAAATCGCGCAGCCGCGTGTTGCATTGCTGTCGTTTTCTACTAAGGGTTCGGCAAAAGACCCGCAGGTGGATAAGGTGCAAGAGGCATTTAGTTTGGTAAAGCTTGCCGCCCCCGACTTGTTAGTAGACGGCGAATTGCAAGCGGACGCCGCTTTGGTGGAGGCTGTCGGCGCATTAAAAGCAAAGGGCAGCCCCGTAGCAGGCAAGGCAAACGTTTTGATTTTCCCCGACCTTTCTTCGGGCAACATCGGCTACAAGCTGGTTGAAAGGCTTGCAGGCGCAGAGGCGGTAGGCCCGATTTGTCAAGGCTTTAATAAGCCGCTTAACGATTTATCCAGAGGGTGCAGTGTGGAGGATGTGGTAAATGTAACCGCAATCACGGTATTGCAGGCAACGGTTAAATAAGCCATTCAGACGGACAAAAAATTAAAATTCAAGCAGATTTTAAAAAACAAATAATAGTACAATTTAAAGGCGGTAGATTATGAAGGTTTTGGTTATCAATGCGGGAAGTTCGTCGCTGAAATATCAGTTGATAGAAACGCAAAGCGAAACGGCACTGGCAAAGGGCGTGGTAGAACGCATCGGTCAAAAGGTTTCGGGTATTGTGCATAAGGGCGCAAAGGAGTATAGAAACGACGCGCTTAATATTCCTACGCATACGGAGGCGGTTAAGGCGGTGTTAGACGCGCTTGTTTTGCCCGCGCACGGCGTTATAGACAACATTAACCGCATTGCGGCGGTCGGGCACAGGGTGGTTCACGGCGGCGAAGACTTTTTTGAAAGCGCGCTGATTGACGATGCGGCTATGCAAAAAATCAGCGGCAACACAGACCTTGCGCCGCTGCATCAGCCCGCAAACATCATTGGCATACGCGCGTGTCAAAGCGTTTTGCCCGCAGCCCCGCAGGTTGCCGTTTTTGATACTACCTTTCACTCTACCATTCCTGCGTATGCGTACATGTATGCGGTAGCGTATGAGGATTATAAAAAATACCGTCTGCGCCGCTACGGCTTTCACGGCACCAGCCACATGTTTATAACGGGCGAAGTTAAAAACATTTATAAAAAGGACGTTAATTTAATTGTGTGCCACTTAGGCAACGGCGCGTCTGTTTCGGTTGTAAAAAACGGAAAGTGCATAGACAGTTCTATGGGCTTAACGCCGTTGGAGGGGCTTATTATGGGTACGCGCAGCGGCGATATAGACGCGGCGGCGGTAGATTATTTATGCGACAAAACAGGCATGGATGTTAAAGGCGTTACGGATTATCTTAACAAAAAATGCGGTGTTTTGGGTGTGTCGGGCGTAGGGTCGGATTTTCGCGATTTACACGCCGCTATCGAAAGCGGCAATCAACGCGCGCAATTGGCGGTAGAGATGTTTGCGTACCGCGTTAAAAAATACATCGGCGCGTATGCGGCGGCGGCGGGCGGCGTACAGTGCATAGCGTTTACGGGCGGCATCGGCGAGCATAATCCTACTGTGCGCAAAATGATTGTAGAGGGCTTAGAGTTTTTGGGCGTAAGCTTAGACGAAAATAAAAATAACACCGCGCCGCGCGGCGAAACCGCTAAAATATCAAACGGCAAAACCGACGTGTACGTAATTCCTACCAACGAAGAATTGGTAATTGCGCGCGAAACGGTGCGCTTGGCCGCAAAGTAGGGCAGCCGTTTTAGTATGGCGGGCTTTAAGGATTTTGTTAAATCGGTGTCTGACGGCTTTTCGCAAATGCTGTTTCCACAAGGTATAACCTGTTTTTCGTGCGGCGGCGAGTTGTGCGGAAACGAACAGAATAACCTCTGCGCAAAATGCCCCGTAGTGTACAACAAAAACTTTTGTACGCGCTGCGGCCGCGCTATCGGCAATATGGCGCAGTATTGTCAGCAATGCTTTGCGCACGGAACGTACCACTTTGAATATGCGCGTTCGGCGGTAGAGTTTAACGAAACGGCAAAAAGGCTGATACATTGGTTTAAATACGGCGGCGCAAAATACTTAAACAGCTTTTTAGCCGAATTTATGAACGAAACGCTTAACACGTGCTTTGAACCTCCCGATATACTCACCTTTGTGCCGCTGCATAAAAAACGCTTGCGCAAGCGCGGCTACAATCAAGCGGAGTTATTGGCAAATGCCTTATCCGTTTCAACCGCTATTCAAGTCTTGCCCCTATTGCAAAAAACGGCGCATACTAAAAACTTAGCTAAGTTAGACCGAAAAGGGCGCGCCGCCGCTATACAAGACACTTTCAGCTTTTGCGGCGAAAAATCTCTTATAAAGAATAAATCCGTATTGCTTATAGACGATGTGCTAACTACCTCCGCTACGACGGACGAATGTGCAAGAGTGCTAAAAGCCGCAGGCGCGCAGCAAGTTACCGTATTGACGTTTGCATCGGTGCAGTATAAGGCGAAAATTAACTGACAAATGACAACTGACGATTTTATTGAAAATCACGAAGTACAAATTTCGGTATAAAGGAGAAAACATTTATGAACAATTCATTAAAAAACGCAGAGGTGTTTTGGCACACGGCATCGCACATATTAGCGCAAGCGGTTACTAACTTGTATGCGGATGTTAAGCTTGCTATCGGCCCCGCCATTAAAACGGGCTTTTATTACGATTTTGATTTTCCCACCCCGATTAGTATGGACGATTTAAAAAAAATCGAGGATGAGATGCAGCGCATTGTAGAGGCAGATTATCCTATTACCTGCGCCGTGCTGTCTAAAAAGGCGGCTATCGAAAAAATGAAAGAACAGCCCTACAAGCTAGAATTGATTGAGGGCATAGAAAAAGGCGTAAAGCCCTCCTTTTACACGCAAGGCAATTTTACCGACTTGTGCGCAGGGCCTCATTTGCCCTCTACGGGTTATGTTAAGTTTTTTAAGCTGACGGGCCTTGCGGGCGCGTACTGGCGCGGCAACGAAAAAAACAAAGTGCTTACGCGCATTTACGGAACGGCGTTTCAAAAAAAGGCGGAGCTTACCGAGTATCTAACCCTATTAGAAGAAGCTAAAAAGCGCGACCATAACAAGTTAGGGCGCGAGTTAGGCTATTTTATGACGGACGAAAAAATCGGGCAGGGCTTGCCGCTATTAATGCCCAAAGGGGCAAAACTCATGCAAATATTGCAGCGGTTTGTGGAGGATGAAGAGCAAAAGCGCGGCTATTTGCTTACTAAAACGCCGTACATGGCAAAAAGCGATTTATATAAAATCAGCGGTCACTGGCAGCACTACAAGGATAAGATGTTTGTAATCGGGGACGAGAAAGATAAAGACGCAGAAATTTTGGCGTTGCGCCCTATGACGTGTCCGTATCAGTACATGATTTACAAAAACGGCTTAAAAAGCTACCGTGATTTGCCCGTCCGATACAACGAAACCTCTACGCTGTTCCGCAACGAGGCAAGCGGCGAAATGCACGGCTTAATCCGCGTGCGGCAGTTCACGCTTAGCGAGGGGCATATTATTTGCACGCCCGCGCAGTTAGCGCAGGAGTTTAAGGATTGCTTAGCGTTAAGCTACTATATGTTAGACTGCTTAGGCTTGCGCGGCGATGTTACGTTCCGCTTTTCTAAGTACGACCCCGCCGACAACGAAAAGTATGTAGGTTCGGCAGAGGAGTGGAACAGTGCCGAAGCCTTAATGAAGCAAATTTTAGACGAGCTGGGCTTAGCGTACGAAACCGCCGTAGGCGAGGCGGCGTTTTACGGGCCTAAGCTAGACATTCAAGCCAAAAACGTTTTCGGCAAAGAGGATACGGTTATCACCATTCAAGTGGATATGTTTTTGGCAGAAAAATTTGAAATGCTGTACACCGACGCGGACGGCGTTAAAAAGCACCCCTACATTATTCACCGCAGTTCGATAGGCTGTTACGAGCGCACAATGGCAATGCTGCTGGAAAAATACGCGGGTGCGCTGCCGCTGTGGCTTGCGCCCGAACAGGTGCGCGTATTGTCGCTAACCGAGCGTACCGCAGAGCTAGTTACGCAAACGGCGCAAAAGCTGAACGCGGCGGGCTTTCGCGCCCAGACGGACAACCGCAACGAAAAAATCGGCTATAAAATCCGTGAGGCGGCAGCCGATAAAATTCCGTATATGTTAATTATCGGGGATAGAGATGCCGAAGCAGGCGTGGTATCTGTGCGCGCGCGCGGCGAAAACGGCGACTTAGGGCAAATGACGCTAAACGATTTTATACAGCGGATTAGTCAAGAGGCGGATAGCGCGCTTAAAAAATAACGGCAATGAAAGAGTTTAAAAAACAAATTTTACAGTGGTATCTTATCGGCGGTATTGCGGTGGCGGTTGCCGTGCTTGCTATTGGAATAGGGATATACTTTGGTTCCTTTGGCGTGTATATGTTTGCGCTCCTTGCCGCACTGATAGGAGTGCCTTTTCTTACCTACGCGGTGTATTTTCAAATAAGTGTTGCCGCGTATAACTCCGCGCTTAAAAAGGGCAAGTCGGCAAAGGCGGCAGTTTTTAAAATCTGGAGCTTTCACGGAACAATGCTGTATAGACTGCATTACGATTTTCCGTTTAACAACGGGCGGAAAGCCGCAAAAAGCCCCTATATTTTTAATAAATTTGAGGCGGAATTTATGTTAAAAAATGGCGAGGCGGATATTAAGGTTACGGCTAACGGCAAAAGCGCGGTAGTGCCGCTTGCGTCCGCCGTTAAGCGCGGGCTTTACGAGAGCCGCCCCGTTCATCCTGTGCCGTCGTTTAGCCCGAAGTTAAGGGAACTTTCACCCTACGGTATATTTGTGCAGCAGTTTTTTGACGACGACACCAAATACGAGCCCAAAAACGAAGAAGAAGAAAAGCTGATAGACCGTATCTACGATGTAATAGATGATTTTGACGATATCGAAACCGCCGCACAGCTAGAGGAATTTTTAGACGGTTTAGCCATTCGCGAGCTTCCCGAAAGCTGGGTAAAAATGCTTTTAGAGGAGGCAGAGCGGCGCATACAGGAGATACTAAAAAATTAGTCAGGCAGGTTTAACTCATCCGCCTCTTCCTTTTCGGCTTCGCGTTCTAAAATCTCCTCTAATTCCTCATAGCTTAAATCGCGCCCCGCATATTCGTACAAAAACGTACCCGTTCCGCGAAACAGGTCAAGTAGTTCGGGTTGAGACATAATATGTAAAACCTCCTTTGGAACAACCCAAAACGCAGTTGATTCGCGCTACGCTTGTCTTTTTTGCGCGCTTGCGTACATCTAGGTACGCGGCACGCACAAAAAAGCCAACTGTTGCGCGACTGAACAGCGTTTTGGGTTGTTCCACCTTAGTATGAGGAGGTTTGTACGGTTTTATGCGGTTTTATTGCTAGACTTTTAGCTGTAAAAATACTATAATAAAGTTATAGGGATTAACATAATGACAGAAAGTAAAGAAAATCAAACCTTTGAACAAATAAAACACCTAAACGAAAACGGTGCTGAGTTTTGGCTTGCAAGAGAATTGCAAACAATTTTGCAATACAAAGAGTGGCGGAATTTTGAAAGAATAATCAGCACGGCAAAAATCGCTTGCAAAATAAGTCGGCATGAGGTTGCAGACCATTTTGTTGAAACCGACAAAATGGTTGAAATGGCTTTGGGCGGCAAGGCAAAATTGGGAATTGTTGAACTCAACAATTCCGAAAGCAAAAAGCTGCGTAAAATTAAAGATTACAAGCTTACCCGCTATGCTTGTTATTTAATCGTTATGAACGGCGACCCACGCAAAGAGGTTATTGCACTGGGGCAAACATATTTTGCGGTAAAAACAAGGCAGCAAGAGTTTAATGAATTATACGCACAATTAACAGAGGATGATAAACGTCTTTTCTTGCGCGGCGATATAAAGCAAAAAAATATGCTGCTTGCGGAGGCCGCCCAAAAAGCGGGAATAATAACCTCGCAGGAGTACGCGGTATTTCAAGACTACGGATATAAAGGGTTGTATAACGGTGAAACCGCTTTTGATATTGCACAGCGTAAAGGGCTGGATTACGAAAAACAAAGTATTTTAGATTATATGGGCAGCTTAGAATTAGCCGCTAATTTATTCCGTATCGCGCAAACCGAAGATGTTATGCGTAAAAACGGCGTTGAAAATCCGCAAGAAGCAAACGCGACACATTATCGCATAGGTAAAATTGTTCGCGGTGCGATAGAACAAGCAGGCGGTACCATGCCCGAAAATTTACCGTTGCCTGATAAAAGCATTAAAGAAATCGAATACGAAAAGAAAAAACTGCTTACAGAAAAAAAGGACGGCTAAAAAACCGTCCTTTTTGCGTTTTATGCAAACAGCTTGCGCATTAGGGTAAAGAAGTTGTCTACTTCGGATTCGTCTAACGAGGCGATGTAGTCGGTTAGCTTTTTGTAGTTGTCGTCTTGCGATGCGCCGTCGGTTACTACGGTTTTAGAGTAGGGGTTAAAGTAGGGGATGTTTTGTTGCGCTAGGTTATTCATAACGTTATTTACGCGGCTTTTGTGGTGCGTAATCATAGAACGGTATTTATTTTGTAGGCGCAACGCTTGCTTTTGGTCGCCGCCGCTTAAATGGGCAATCGTAGCGCGTACCGAAACGCCGCTTGCCTTTCCGATGAGGATTTTTTCTATTAAATCACAAATTTCCTCAGTTTTAAAAAGTTCAAACTGCCCGCGTTCTTTGGTAACCAGCGTAATGCCTAAATCTTGTGCCAGTTTAGGCACTAACTCAAACATTTTAAGCTGACTGTAATAGTAATTGCGCACGCTGTTTACGCTGCGGCCGCTTTCTCCCGATGTTTTTAAAAACGCCCACATTAAGCCTTTACCCAGTTTGGCCGCCTCGTGCGCGTACCCGAACAGTTTTTTAGTTTGTTCGATGTTCCAGTTGTTTTCCATTTTTTCTTAAATGCCTCCGTAAAATTTTTCTACTAAAACAATGGTTGCCGCATTTTTGGCTTTTTATACACGGTTACACCTTATTTTTAAGTGCGGCTTTCGTACAGGCACAAGAGTGAAAGTAGGACATAATCGGCATGGCAGAACATATATATAAGGTATGGAAACCCGAATACGCGTTAAAACCGATTTTGCAACCGTGTTTTTATTAAACGGCACATTCAGCGAAAATGCCGAATTTTTTTTGTACGATACCTCAAACCCTATCTACATAACCGTTTTGCCGCTTTCGGCGCACCTATTGCCGTATACCGTAAAAATTGCGGGCGGCAAGCCTGTGTCTAACGAAAAGCTTTGCGCGGCGTTTAGCGCGGGGGACGCGCTGCACGTTAAGCTGCATCCGCGCTATAACTACATCTACACGGCGGACGCGGTGTCGGCGTCGGCGTCCGCAACGCATGCCGAAAGATTATTCCGCGCGGTAAAGCAAAAAAACTACGCCGCCGCGCGTCAATTTTTAAGCCCCGCGCTTTCGCAGTCCGTAGACGATGAGGGTCTTTGGGCGTTTTTTGCCGACTATACCGAAATTGTTGCGGACGATTTTTCTTCGCCTAAAAAGCGCGGTGCTTTCTATTTAATAGACGAACTGGGCAAAGGCACGGCGTATCTGTTTGAAACGGCAGAGGGGCTGATTGATAATATAGTAGAAAACGATAAGTAAATTAATACTTGACAAAAAGCGTTTTTGGATATAAAATACATATAAGCATAAGATATTTGCGGAGGCTTTTATTATGGATTTCGCTGCGTTTTGGATGTCGTTGGACAACTACGAAAAATTTTACATCATTATTATATTTTCGTACATTCCTATTTTAATTTTCGGGCTTGCGGCTAGCGGCGCGATACATTCTGCATTTAAAAAGTATGCTAACGTGTCGGCGGGCTTAGGGCAAACCGCCGCGCAAATGTGCAAGCAAATGCTAATCGAAAATCAGTTGCAGCATATTCCTATCAGTCAGGTGGCGGGCAAGCTTACCGACCATTACGACCCGCGCAGCCAGTCTATCGGGCTAAGCCAAACGGTGTTTAATTCGCCGTCGGTAGGGGCGATTGCGGTGGCGTGCCACGAGGCGGGGCACGCGGTTCAGCACGATAAAAAGTATGTGTTTTCGTCGGTGCGCAGTGCGCTTGTTCCTATTGTCAACTTTACCAACCGCTTAATTTTTCCTATTTTGCTAATAGGCATGCTGCTAGGATTTTTATCTACGGGGCTGCCCGACAACGTAGCGTTTATCTTTGTTTTATTAGGCGTAGGGCTTTTTGGTATATCCATGATTTTTTCATTAGTAACGCTGCCGGTAGAATTTAACGCCTCTAAACGGGCGCGCCGCTATTTGCAAACTACCTCTATGGGCGCGCAGCAACTTAAAGGCGCACGCAAAGTATTAACCGCCGCCGCCCTAACCTACGTAGCCGCATTTTTAATGTCCGCCGTACAATTCCTACGCTTTCTGCTGTTGCTGCTTATGATGTTTAACAGGAGAAGATAGGGGGGTTAAACGCTAACCAAAGGTTAGATTTTACAGCTATTGTTTATTATTAATTAACGCAGGAACAAGAATTTACAAGTTCATTAAAACTATAACTATACCATTGCAATATACAGCCACCTGCACAATATGTAAACTTATCACAATCTTTGCATTTGTTCGATGGTGCAAGTAAAAGCTTTTTATAAATATTTGTGATTTTTTCTGATTTTAAAAAGCTATCTAGTTCGGATGCATTGTTAAAATCCACACCAAACTTTCCGATAGGATAATCAAATAAACTATTGCAAATTATGACTTGTAGCTTAGAATCAAAAACTAAGCCGCATTTTTTGTGTACTTGACAAGCAGAAACTAATCTGTTTTTATCAATAAGATTTTGCAAAACACCCTCAGGCCAAATACATTCAGGCAATGTTTGATGAAATCTGTAATTTATATCCAGTCCCTCAATATACTCATATAAATTTATAAATTTATTTATTAAATTTTTAATATTTTTACAATCGTGCTTAAATTTGTTTTCTGAATAATAAGGGTTGCAAAAAGATAGATAATAACTTTTTGCACCTGCGTTTTTAGCAACGGTAAGCCCATTAAGTAAGTTATCAATATTTTCATGAGTTAAAACGTAGGAAACTGTGTGGTTAATTTTTAAATCACTCACATTTTTAATAGCTTCAATTGTATTTTCAAATGCATCGACTTCGGTAGTTTCAATATAGCCCTTTTTGGTATCTGCTTTCATCGAAATATTGACACTAGAAAGCCCTGCGTTTTTCAATTTTTGCAAATAGCTTTTATCTGCTAATAAGACACCATTAGTTATTAGTCCACAACTCATTCCTTTGTTTTTTATAAAGCTTATTAAAGGAATTATATTAGGCCAGCATAGCGGCTCACCGCCAATTAAAGCTACACGCTTAAAGCCGTAGTCGCACGCTAATGTTACTGCTCTGCAAGCATCGTCAAAAGATAAATCGTCAGTTTCTGAAAACTTAGTATTTTGTGCATAACACCATTTGCATCTTAGGTTGCATTTTCTGTTTAAGGTTAACCAAAAACAATTAAGCTTTTCGGAAAATCTCATAAGCTATTTGCAATCCCAACAAGCGCAAGCACAATCTCTATCGCAATCGTAATCACAATTCCATTCAGCTTTTATTTCACTATTGTTTATGCGTCCAATCACTTCGTAATCTATAAAATCACCTTCGGCCTTACATTGCGAAAAAAGCGCTTCAATTGTCATTGTGAGGAACCTCCGTATTGTTATCTTCATTGCCCCAAATTTTCGCATACTTTCGGAAATATTTAAAAGCACTAGGGGAGTTTTTTTCAGTATTCTTTGAATTGATATAACCCTTTGCAGCATTGAATGTTTTGATAAGAGGCCCTTTCAAATGATTTTTAATTATATGGAGGTTATAATAATCCTCTTCTAACCCATTTCCTATACTTTCAAAAAAATTAATAAGTTCGAAAAAAAGTGCCTCTTGAACGGAATTATGTAATATGGAATTAAGCAAAGAATCTTTTTTATCTGATAATTCTTTATCTTTTTCAGAGAGAGTTTGAGAAAAAGTTTCTGCTTTAATGCGTTCAGCTTTCACTTGTTCATATTCTGTATTTGCACAAGACAGTTTCTCCAATTTATCAGGCAAAGTTGGGTCGGAAGTTATTTCTTTTATAATTATCCGATACTCTCTAACTGCGGCAAAAGACACATTGAGTTTTTGCCAATCTGAATCTGCTTTTGTTTTTTTAGAATTTTTTATGAACTGTCGTAGTAAGATAAATGATTGCACGAAAACGCATACCAGGGCTATAGCACTTATTATTGAGCTTGCTAAGTTTACTTCATACATTATAATATACTCCTTTATTTTATTAAAGTACTATAAAATCTTAAAATAGTAAAGAAACTTGATATGGGGAATTCGTTATTTTTCATTGCAAAGTAACAAATTACGATAAAAATAGCGTTTTATCGAATACTTTTTTTGTTTATCTTTATGGACTGCACTTTTAAGCAGATAATCATATATGCATATCAAATCGAGGCTGGGTTTAGCTGGGCTAGTTTACCTTGATTTTCATATAACGAAAGATAACACTTTAAGCATTGTTTGGGAAAAACTTTAAATTATAATATTATTCTACTAACTGATTCTTTCAGTTTCTCAATCATTACATCAAGATTTACTTCTATGTTTGCTCTATGTTTTACCGATTTTTCGTTAAAATATTTTAGAGAATGTCCATAATTCATTGCATTTGAATAATAAGCGCAAGTCGTTCTACGAGTTCTCATATTATGAAAAAGACATTTAACCTGAAAAGCACTTCGAATTTCATTTAGGCCTTTGTCTCGGCTTATCAAAATCGGAATCAATATAACATCTGGACCACATTCAGAAATTCCAGCGGACATTTCTAAATTTTTCAAATGAAATATGTCCCATGCCATATTCTTAATATCTTTTATTATCGTCTTGTTATTCTTTTGAATTTTTTTAAAAAAGCGCAATGAAGTATTTTCGTAAAATAGCTTTGCTAAATTAGACGCACTTATATTAAACGCAAATATTTCGTTATTGCAAAACTCTAAAAATTTTTCGAATTTATTTTGAGGCGATAGAGTAGTAAATTTAAAATGAATATAGATGATTGCTAACAAATATAATAACTCGGCTTTGTATATTGTATAAAAATATTCCATGAGTTGCCGAGATTCATGGCGTTGTTGAAAAGCTAAGAAAGATTCCATATATTCGTCAATATTAGATGAAGTATTATCATAATTAGGGAATAAAGTCTCAAATGCTCTTATATCTTCTAAATCTTGTGCCGTAAAATTGATGCCGTCCTCTCTTTTAAAACTGTTTTCAATAATGAACGGCATTATATCAAATGTACACCTGCCCGATTTGCATAATTTAATTATTTTTGTTAAATCTGGGTCTTGAAAATGGTTATCAGTATACCGTTTCAATTGACTAACAATCTGTACATCAAATGAAACACAAACTTGGTTTTTTAAATAAGTGGAACGACCTCTGTTTTTGTCACGCAAAACAGTTTCATTGATGCATAAAAGTTTGTTTGAATAATATAAGGAATTAACATCGTAGTTTAAATTGGCAATCTCATTTAGATACTCGGTTTTATCCAACCCAAAAATCGTATCAACAAAAATCATATTATAATCAATCAAATGTTTTTGATTTAGTTCATAATATTCAATTCTTTCGTTGTTGTCGTCCAAATTTCCAATGGCAGATATTAAATATTTTATATCATTCGTAAACATATACAAATTATATCATAGTTTTAATAAATTGACATGCTTTTTCGTGCCAATTATTAGTATCGCTTGCGGATTATTATTTACTCTAATCAATTACGCTACAAAGCAAAATCAGGTATACTGAATAAAGTTATATCGCAAAGAGCAGGGCACGCAAACGAAAGTAACACATTAAAGATTTATACGCACTTCTCAAAAAAAGACGATGATAGAAAAGCCTCAGATAAATTTACTGAGTTCTTGAAAGTTTAGTAAAGAGTATTAAAATATAGAAATTAAGAAAGCACCTTGTTAATAGATACTTTCTTTTTTTACAGTTCGTTATATTATTAAAATCTAGATAAGGAAATATATCTCTAAAGCAGTTAATTCTCTGGGTTTATCCAGAAAAACTTTATCTAAGAGAATATCTGAATTCGTTTCCGTCGTATATTTCTGCAATTTTAATCTCTAAAGTTTCCTTGTTGACATCAATAACACAGTTGATACTATCTTCTATTTCTGTGTCGAAATCAATATATTGAGGCATAATATATTGCTTTTCTTCTGAATCCCAAACAGAATCTTCCTCGCTTAAATAATGCACGGAAACGTCAAATGTAACATCTAGCTGTAAATAAACTCTTACTACATCACCGTTATCTTCGCAACCATTATCACATATATCAGTAATCTGCACATCGTTTATACCAATTTCCCCCTCGTCATCAATCAGCCAAATCATAGTGTCAAGTAATTTGTCCTTTACTTTTTCACGAATTTTTTCATAGTTAAGATACGCGCTTAACCTTTCTTGCTCTTCTCTAAATTTCTTATTATGCAATTCAATCTCTGTATTGTACTTATTGAGAAAATCATGCACATTATCGCAAACAACAACTGTACTATCGCAAAAAACCGACCTCCAATCAGGGTCTTGGCTTATAATGTAAAACTTTTGAATGCCGCTATCTTCAATGTACTTTTTGATACTTTCTATACAAATCGCATCAGGAAATTCGTCTTTCTTTTTTTCTGAAAACGGCGCTTCCATTGAAAAAAACTTCTTAATTATGTTATCTATACCGACAATGCCGAAGTCATTTTTCAAGGATTTGCTTTTGCATCTATTAAGAAATGTGCGAAACTCTTCAACTTTTTTTACAAAAGAATCTTTTTTATATTGCTTTAATAAACCTCTAAATAGTTGTTTCTCATTTTTAGGTAACCAATCTAAAAACAATTCAAAAGCCTTGGAACGCTTCTCTATCGCCGATTCTGTTTCTTTGATAATAATATCGTGAGTATGTAATATGACATCTTCCTTTGCACAAAGATTTTGCAATCTTTGATAACTGATATTCTCAAAATTAAAATGATTTCTTATAAATTCCGAAGTATCTATAAATAAATGTAGTTTTTTCATCATAGGCAGATTATAGCACAATACGAAGACAAAATAAACAAAAAAAGTACCGACTTAACGATACTTTTTGTTTTTGGAGCTCCCGAGCGGATTCGAACCGCTGACCTAGGCATTACGAATGCCTCGCTCTACCAGCTGAGCCACGGAAGCAAAAAGGGGGAGAATACAGACAGTATACCAAAACAAAAATTAATTGGCAAGTATTTTTTTAGTATAATGGAGAATTTCGGCTTTCAGCAATGGAAAAAGGGAAATGGAGAATTTCGGCTTTCAGTAATGGAGAATGGAAAATGGAAAATGGAGAATTTCGGCTAAGGATTTAGAATAAAATGCAGTAGGTGGGGCGGATAAAGGGAAAGGTACGGGACGGGAAAAGGGAGAGACATATACTGGAAAACTAGCAAGGTTTAAAAGGTTGACAGGGGCGGGGGTTTTGGTATACAATAAGCTGTACGAATTCGGCTTTTTTGCGCTAAGGCTAGTTTATTAGGTGCGCAAGCTATAAGCTTTTTGGGTACTACTAAAACCATAAAACTCGGAGCACACATGACATTTGACGATTTTGGATTTGACAAAAGAATAGCCGACGCGATTAACTTGATTGGCTATACTACGCCCTCGCCGATTCAGGCGCAAGCTATTCCTCCCGCCTTGCTAGGGCGCGACATTTTAGGCTGTGCGCAAACAGGAACGGGCAAAACGTGCGCGTTTGCCGTACCGATTTTGCACCGTCTTGCCCTTAATCCTCCTGCGGAGGCGAACACGGCGCAGCGTATCCGCGCACTCATTTTAACCCCCACGCGGGAGCTTGCTATGCAAATAGACGAATCGTTTATGAATTACGGTCAATTTTTGCCGCTTAAAACAGGCCTTGTAATGGGCGGAGTAGGGGCGGACAGCCAAATCCGTCAGCTAAAAAAAGGTGTGGATATTCTTACCGCTACGCCCGGCCGCTTTATAGACCTTGTTTGGCAGGGCTACATCGACCCGTGCCGCGTAGAAATTTTTGTTTTAGACGAGGCAGACCGCATGTTGGATATGGGCTTTTTGCCCGATGTATACCGCATTATAGAAATGCTGCCTAAAGTTAAACAGACGCTGTTTTTTTCTGCCACCATGCCGCCCGAAGTAAAAAAGCTTACCGAAACGCTGCTAAACGACCCCGTACAAGTAACGGTTACGCCTGTTTCTAGCACGGTAGAGCGCATAGAGCAATGGATTTGCCTTACCGATAAAGCTTCTAAGCCCGATTTAGCGGTATGGCTGTTAAAGCAGGTTCCCGATATGTCCAGTGTGCTAATCTTTACGCGCACTAAGCACGGGGCAGACCGTTTATCGGATAAACTGCGCAAAGCGGGCATTCGTTCTAAGGCGATTCACGGCGATAAGTCGCAAGGCGCGCGCGTAGACGCTTTGGCGGATTTTAAAAGCGGAAAGTGCCGCGTTTTAGTAGCAACCGACATCGCCGCGCGGGGCTTAGATATAGACGACATTTCGCACGTGATTAACTACGAGCTGCCGCACGAGCCCGAAACGTATGTACACCGTATCGGACGCACGGGGCGCGCAGGCAAGGACGGCATTGCCGTATCGCTGTGCGACTTTGACGAAAAAAAGCTGCTTGCCGACATTGAAAAGCTGATAAAGAAAAAAATCGATATCGAGGAAAGCCACCCCTATCCGATGAAGGTTTTTGAAAAATCCGTAAAGCAGCCGCGCCCGCCCCGAAGAGGCCCCCGCGCACCGCAAGCGCACACGCCGCGCAGCAAGCCCAAATAACCCCTTATAAGGAGATAATAAAAAATGTCAAATCTTTTAAACGTATCCCCAAAGGCGCAATCCGTTTTAAAAACGCTATGCAGCAATTATCGCGGCAGCATGCGCGTAAAGGCGCAGTTTAGGTGTTCGGTGCATTACGGGCTGAAAAGCTTTATAGCCGAAACGGGCGCGTATCTTTCGGAGTTAAAGGCTGCGGGCTTGATTGCAAGCTATCGCATTTCGGAGGACGAAAAAGACGACGAGGGAGATTTATGCTATTTCAGCGTTACTGCCGACCTTAACCTGTCGGTAGAGGAAATGGCCGAAATCAGTGCGAATTCGCAAACAATTTTTCAGCCCACGCGTGAAAAAAATGATTGACAAGCAACCGCTTTTTATATAAAATAAACGGGTAATACATACACTAGTATCCTAAATAGTTGTTTTTAATTATACATGGAGGAAATTACAGTTGGCAAATTGGCACAGCATGGAGTCGGACGCGGTACTGCGCGAGCAGGCAACCGACGCTAAAAACGGCTTAACCGCCGCCGAAGCAGAAAAGCGGCGCGCACAATACGGCTTAAATAAGTTCGCCGAGAAAAAAAAGGAAAAGCTGATTTTTCAAATTTTACGGCAGATTAAGGATATCGCGGTAATTATCTTGTTAATCGCGGTAGGTTTAAGCTTAGCACTGGCGATTGTAGAATGGCACGAATACGGCGCGATGGGGCTGGTGGAGCCGGTAGTAATCTTTATTATCGTCGCAATGAACACAACACTGGCTATCACGCAGGAGCGCGGCGCAGAGCGCGCGTTAGAGGCTTTGGCGGTTTTAAACAGTCCGCACTGCTACGTAATCCGCGACGGCGTTAAAATGCAAGTCGATACCACCGAAATTGTACCCGGCGATTTAATTGTACTTAAAACGGGCGATTTAGTTCCTGCCGATGCACGCGTAATCGAATGCGAATCGTTTGCGGTAGACGAGGCGTCCCTTACGGGCGAAAGCGAGCCTTCTTCTAAAAATCCCGATTTACTGCTGCAACCCGACGCGCCGTTGGGCGACAGAAAAAACATGGTGTTTTCGGGCTGTTTGGTAGTTTCGGGGCATGCGCGGGTAATTGCCGCCTCTACGGGTATGAACACCCAAATGGGCAAAATTGCAAGCTATCTGCAAACCACCAAAAAAAGAAAAACGCCGCTGCAAATGCGTCTTGACAAGCTAGGCAAGGCTATCAGCGCAATCGCGGTTGCGTCGGCAATTGTATTGTTTGGTATAGGCTTATTGCAGCGGCAAGAGGTATTGCATTTGATGCTGCTTACGGTAACGCTGGCGGTTGCGGCTGTTCCTGAGGCGCTTATGCTGATTGTAACGCTTATGCTTACGCACGGCGTTAAAAAGATGGTTAAGAAAAACGCGCTTATCCGAAAGCTGCAAGCGGTGGAAACGTTGGGCAGCACCTCTATTATCTGTTCGGATAAAACGGGAACCTTAACGCAAAATAAAATGTCTATCCGCCGTCTATGGTTGAGCGGCGACGAAAAGCCGATTACCGATACAGAGGCAACCTCAGATGAGCACTTGTGGTTTTTAAAGGAATTTTTGTTGTGTTCTAACGCGACTTTCGAGCACGACGGCGACAAAGAAGTGCTAATCGGCGACCCTACCGAAAAAGCTATCATGCGGATAAACCTAGAAAAAGGCGCAGACAGAAAAGAGTTGGATACGCAGTACGGGCGGGTAGCCGAAATTCCTTTTTCTAGTGCGCGCAAGATGATGACGGTAGTGGTTAAAAAGCCCGACGGAAAATACTTAGTCATTACCAAAGGCGCGTTTGACCGCATTCCGTTTAATAAAAAAGACGCCAACTTTGTACAGCGGCTAGAAGAGGTGCATAACACGTTTGCAGAGGACGCGCTGCGCGTACTGACGTTAGCCTCTAAGGAAATCGACAAGCTGCCCGCACAGGGCAACCGCGAGGCGTTTGAAAAGGCGTTAGAATCCGATTTAACCTTTCAAGGCTTTATCGGCATAATCGACCCGCCGCGCCCCGAAGCCGCCGCGTCGATTGCACGGGCGAAATCCGCAGGCATCCGCACGATTATGATTACGGGCGACCATGCCGCCACCGCTACCGCTATCGCGCGCGAATTAGGCATTATAGCCGCCAAAGAGGGCGTTATAACGGGGCAAGAGCTAGAAAAGCTTACCGATGTAGAGCTTGCCAACAGCATAGAGTTTTATTCGGTTTATGCGCGTGTTACGCCGGAGGATAAAATCCGTATCGTACAGGCATGGCAGATGAAGGGTGCGATTTGCGCCATGACGGGCGACGGGGTAAACGATGCGCCCGCACTAAAAGCGGCGGACGTCGGCGTGGCGATGGGCATTAACGGCACAGAGGTGGCAAAGTCGGCGTCTGACATGGTGCTTACGGACGATAACTTTACCACCATTGTAGACGCCGTTACGGAAGGGCGCAACGTATTTTCTAACATCCGCAAGCTGATTTACTTTTTGTTGGTGTGCAACATCTCCGAAATTTTGATTATGCTGTTTGGTCAGGTTAGCGGCTGGGGTATTCCCGTAACGCCGATGATGCTGCTTTTAGTTAATGTTATTGCAGACGGTATACCCGGTATGGCACTGGCGCGCGAACAGTCCGACAAGCGCATTATGAACCGAAAGCCGTTTGACCGAAACGAAAGCTTTTTCTCCGGCGGGCTGATGCAGGTAATTATCCGCCAAACCATTGTGTGCAGTATTGTAGTGTTGGTTGCATTTTTTATCGGTAAGTTTGTAGACATACAAACCGGAGAGGTTGCGCATATAGCGGCTGACAGCGGCAACCAAACCTTAGGGCAAACTATGGCGTTTTTAGTTTTGGCGTGGACGTCTATCCTGCACGTCTTTACCGTGCGCAGCCGCCGTTCTATATTCCGCCGTTCACTTAAAGACAACCACTTTTTATGGATTGGCACATTAGCTAT
Organism: Bacillota bacterium; assembly: GCA_009777485.1. GTDB lineage: Bacteria > Bacillota > Clostridia > Christensenellales > Pumilibacteraceae > WRAP01. The sequence continues at coordinate 464,369 of WRLT01000001.1, read as the reverse complement.
GTTTGTGCTTATGGCGTTGCTGGTAGCGATTCCCGGCATAAACACCGCGTTAAAAATGACCGACATGAGCATTTACCACTGGCTGATTGCGCTTGGACTAACGCTTGTGCCTACGCTGTTTGCAGAATACAACAAGCTATGGGACAACTACAAACTTAAATCCATAGAGAAAAACCGAGTAGAACAGCAAAAAATTTCGTAAGAGAAAGTAGGTTAATAAAATAATTAAAAAACGGCAAGGTTTTATAGCTTTGCCGTTTTTTTAATGCCATGCCTGTTCCGTAGGAATGCAGGAAAAAATCCGCAATTAATTTCTTCAACTTTCAAAAACATAGTGCTATCATTGGACTTAAAGACGATAAAATGCTATAATACTTTATATATGATTTTTGACATATTATCATAAAGGAAATTTATGTGCAAAAGCGTTGCCAAGCCGTTCTTAAAATGGGCTGGCGGAAAAAGTCAATTACTTGATAAACTTAACGGACTATATCCCGACGAGTTGATAAACGGCAAGATGGATGTTTACATTGAGCCGTTTGTTGGAGGTGGTGCCGTTCTTTTTGATGTGCTGCAAAAGTTTGATATAAAAAAAGCTGTAATAATTGACTTAAACAAAGAACTAATAAATTGCTACCGCTGTATCAAAACTGATGTAAGTGAAATGCTAAAACAACTACAAGCCCTGCAAGAACAGTTTTATGCGCTAACCTTTGACGAGCAAAGTAATTTTTATTTAGATGTTCGCAAAAAATACAATGCTATTAGATTAAACGGTCATTTTGATTATGAAAAAGCCGCCGATTTTATTTTCCTAAATAAAACTTGTTTTAACGGTCTTTACCGTGTCAACAGTAAAGGCGGATTTAATGTGCCCTTTGGCAAATATAAAAATCCGCTTATTTGCGACAAAGATAATTTGATTTTGATACATAACCTATTGCAAAAAGTAACGATATGTCACGGCGATTACAGACAATGCGAAGCCTATGTTAAAGGAAAAACTTTTGTTTACTTCGATCCGCCGTATCGCCCTATTACGGCAACACAATCGTTTGTCGGTTATTCGAAAAACGGTTTTGACGATAACAATCAAAAAGAATTAGCGGAATTTGTTCGGGTATTAAAAGCATTGGGCGCAAAAGTTTTATTAAGTAATTCCGATCCAAAAAATTCGAATCCGCATGACAATTTTTTTGACGATTTGTATAACGGGTTTACAATCGAGAGAATAAACGCAAAACGAATGATAAACTGCCAAGCGGACAAGCGAGGCGATATTACCGAAATTATCGTTCGGAATTATTAAGAAGTTTTTATGATTGCAAAAGGTAAAGGCGGCGGAAACACAAGGACAGGTTTAGTTTTTGAGGGTAAGACGGATTTGGCGACTTTCTTAAACTCAAAGACGGGCTACAAAGTCGAAAAAGACGAAGTATTTTTCGAGAATGAGATTGTTGCAAGGGTGTTCAAAAAACACTCCTTTTACAGCGTGTTTTTGAAAGAGTTAAAGGTTGAGTGGCAAAATTATTTATCAAAGCGGCTATTCCCCGACGACTGCATTTTTGTTTTAATGAACAACACGCTTTTTGTAATTGAGTGTAAATTTCAGCAAGTTGAAGGCAGCGTTGACGAAAAACTGCAAACTTGCGATTTTAAGAAAAAACAGTACCAGAAATTATTATCGCAAGCAAATATAGATGTTGAGTATATTTATCTTTTAAGCGATTGGTTTCGGAATCCGAAATATCAGGATGTTTTAGATTATATCCATAGCGTTCATTGTCATTATTATTTTGAGTATATTCCGCTTGTCAAATTAGGGCTGCCCGTCCCAAAGGACGAAATTGATGACTGATAAAAAATTTTACGATTTAATAATTTGTGTTTCTTTTAATGAATAAACATTTACTTTTGTAAAAATTCTATATTTGCGGCATCTAACAATAAAAGCTAGTTCGTTTCGGGATAAGCCGCTTTGCTTAATCGCTTTTGCTTGTAACGTATGCAAGCTTGATAGTTGGTCTTGGGTTGCATGGTCTATACAGATACCGCTAATTTCCCATTCAGATAGTAGATTATAATATTGTGTTAAGTAAGGCGTTTTATTTTTCATATAAACTATTATAAACTAATTAGTTTATTTTGTCAAGCATTTGGTTTAGAGTTTTTAAATATTTAATTATTGTATTTACAAGCTAAATTATTTAGTTTATACTTTTAAATAAGGAGCTATTATGAGCAATACGCAAAAAGTTAATATGGCTATTGCCTACAAAGGAATTAGCTTATCTGATTTAGCAAAAGCAATAGGTACAAGCGTACAAAATTTAAGTCAAAAGATGAAAAGAGATAGTTTATCAACCGCAGAGCTTCAACAAATTGCCGTTGCGCTTGGCGGCACTTATGTATTCGGCTTTGAGTTTCCCGACGGAACAAAGGTATAGTCGGCGGCAAAAGAGATTTTATGTGGTAAATATATTATATATGATAAAAACACGAATAAAAGAGTTAAGAGAAGAAAAAGGTTTATCTCAAACCAAGCTTGCCGCAGAATTAGGTTTAAACCAAAGAACCGTAAGCAATTATGAAACAGGTTCGTTAGAGCCGAACATTCAAACAATAAAAAAGCTATGCGAATATTTTGGCGTATCAGCGGACTATCTTTTGGGTTTAGAGGAATTTTAAAGATAGCGATATAAAAAATGAATTAATAATATTATGGAGTGATATATGGAAGAACTTACTACAAATCAATATAGCAAAAATGTAAAGCATCATATTAAAGTGCTACATAGTTTAATTCAGTCAATTATGTGGTCTTTGTTTTTAACAGGTGCATTCTTTTTGATAGCACCTTCTTTAAGAGAGTATGGGGTTGGAATACTAAGTTCGTCAATTGTTTCCATCACTTTTTATTATGTTATTGTTTTAGAAAAACGTATTGATGCCAAAAAGAAAAGAGCAAATTTCTTTGATAAGTTTATTATAGGTTTATACAACCAAATATTAGATTTTGATACATATACAAGCTTTAATGAGCAAATAACATTAAATGATTTTTTGAGAAAAGAACATAGATGTTATCATGAATGCTACAAGCGCATAATAGCAAAAAATAGTGATTCAAATGAAGTTAAAGAATTAATGTCAAAGATTATCGAAAATGTGCATTTAACAAAATTTTACTTTATTGAATGTGAAAATAACAAAATAATTGAAACAGAACGTATTTCAAGTTTTTTTACACTTCGGAAAAAAATAGAATATTATTCTGATAAGCAAGATATTGAAGCGATAGGTTTCATGGCAGATTATATTACGGATATTCGACATCTAATAGAGTATATTCCTGAATTAAAGCATTTTGCGTCAATTAAATATGTATTTACTGAGGGTGAGCTGGAAATACATAGAGACACCTTTTTTAAAGAAGAAAAATTCATTAAATTTGCTAATGATTTTAATAACATTCGGCGCAAAAATATTATAAAAAAATATGGCAAAGAAAAAAATGATATTGAAACATAGTTTCAATGATATTACTTCGTAATGATATTTTTCTACGAAAAGTGATATTATATTTGCCCCAAGCCGACATTCGCGCAGCGAATATCATTGCGGCAGCAATATCATTAGCGCAGCTAATATCACTTGCCCGTAAGGGCAAATATAATTGCAAAAGAGTTGCTTTTTCAAGCAACTCTTTTGCGTGGCGGAGAGAGGGGGATTCGAACCCCCGGTACGTTGCCGTACTCTCGCTTTCCAAGCGAGTGCCTTAGACCGCTCAACCATCTCTCCAAAGTTTAAGGGGGCTGACTTGTATTATAGGCTGTGGACGCAGCCCATGTTGTATTATATATGCTTATGCGGGGTTTGTCAAGCAACCGCTGTAAAGTTTTTATTTTATAAAAACGGCGCAAAAGTATTTAACAAAAAGCTGCTGATAGTTTAAAAAATATTTATAAAAAAAACGCAGAAACACTAATAAAATATAATAAAAATAGTTGACAGGGCAATAAAGCGGTGGTATACTCAGTTTACGTATGATTAATTCGCTAGCGTTTATCGATATTTTTGCGGGCTTTATCTTAGGTGATAAGGTTAATTTGCATTATGCCGATTAGGATTTAATTACGCTTACTAAGTAATCTTCCCTGCGGTATATTGCCGCAGGGTTTTTTTAAGGAGTAAAATTTATGACCAACAGTAAAAGAGGCATTGTAACGGTAATCTGCGTGGTTGCCATTCAGCTGACGATAGGCATAGCCTACGTGTGGAGTGTGTTTCAGTCGGGCGTTGCGGAAAGTTTGTTCGGGGCTTATAAAAATCCGAACGCGTCTGCCGCGCTCACGTTTTCGCTGCTTTTAGCGGCTATGACGATTGGCAGCGTAATCGGCGGAAAGCTAACCGCTAAAATCCCCGTGCGCATCGTGGTGCTAATCGGTGGGCTTATGGTGGCGGCGGGCTTTTTCTTGGCAGGCTTTGTTACCTCGCCCAAAGCTGCGTGGGTATTGTGGCTTACCTACGGCGTTTTAGGAGGTTTTGGAATGGGCTTTACTTATACGCCCTCTATCGGATGCGCGCAAAGGTGGTATCCGCACAAAAAAGGCTTGATAACCGGTATAATCGTAGCCGCGTTAGGCTTTGGTACGGTAATCTTTACGCCGATAATCCGCTATCTTTTACAGCCTGCGCTGGGATATTCGTACACCTTTATGGTGCTAAGCGCAATCTTTTTGGTGGTATGCACCGCATGCAGTATTTTTATTGTAAACCCTCCGCAAGGGCATATGGCGGATAAGGTGGCGCAATTAACCGCTAATAAAAAGCTGTCTACGCTTAAAGGTTCAGACCATACGGCGGTACAAATGCTTAAAAGGCCGCAATTTTATTTAATCATTTTTACGTTTATGTTGGCGTGCATGGGCGGTCTCATGATGATAGGCTTTGCAGACCCTATCGCGCAGGCTAAGGGCATAAACGCAAACACCGCCGCTATCGGCGTTATGATAATAGGCTTATTTAACTCGTTAGGGCGATTAGTATGGGGTATCATTTCGGATAAGCTGGGGCGCACAAATACGCTAATGGTGCTGCTTTCGGGGCTGACCCTATTGCCGCTGTTTGTAAATTTGGCGGCAGGCTACTGGATATTTGTGGTGATTGCGCTGATAGGATTTTTCTACGGCGGGCTGCTTAGCAATATCCCTTCGCTTACCGCCGACCTTTTCGGAACTAAAAACGTAGGCACAAATTACGGAATTGTGCTGCTGGGCTTTGGCGCGGGCGCAATCATTGCCCCGCAAATCGCAGGCTATTACCGCGACGTCGCCAACGCGGGCGGTAATATAGATTTAATGTTTCCCGCGTTTATCATTGCATCGGTTATGGCGGCAGGCGGCTTAATTATGATGATAGTTTTAAAGCTTTTAGCGCGCAGAAAAAATCAAGCCGCGCCGCCGCAAGCCGAACAAGCCGAACAAACCGCGCAAGAAACGGTGCAGGACACTGCGCAAGAAGTGCAAGAGGGTATGCCGCAGGAAACCGTGCAAGAAGTTCCGCAAGAAACCTAGCCATAAAAATTTAAAATCTTATGGGTTGACTTTTTTAGATGCTTGTGTTATACTGTATGTGCAATTAAAGGCAGACACAAGGAAAACAGCTATGCACTGCGTTAAAAAAATTACAAACGATTTAATTTGGGTGGGCGCAAACGACAGACGGCTTGCGATGTTTGAGGGCGTGTATTCGGTTCCTAACGGCGTTTCGTATAATGCGTATCTTTTATGCGATAAAAAAACCGTTTTATTCGACACCGTAGACAACGCGGTGCGGCAGCGTTTTTTTGAAAATCTCAGTTACGCGCTTAACGGCCGCAAACTAGATTACTTAGTGGTGCAGCATATCGAGCCCGACCATTCCGCCGCGTTAGCGGAATTAGCGGATAAATATCCCGAAATGCGCATCGTGTGCAACGCCAAAACCGCCGCGCTTATAAGGCAGTTTTTTAATATCGATGTTTCCGCGCGGACGCTTTTGGTAAAAGAAAACGACACGTTAGACACAGGCAAGCATAAGTTGCGGTTTATGTTTGCGCCTATGGTGCACTGGCCTGAGGTTATGGTAACCTACGACGCAACCGATAAAATACTGTTCTCTGCCGACGCCTTTGGCAGCTTCGGCGCATTAAACGGCGCGATTTTTGCCGACGAGGTAGATTTTTTAAAAGACTATATGGACGAAACCCGACGCTACTACGCCAACATTGTGGGCAAGTACGGCGCGCAAACCAAAGCCCTGCTGCAAAAAGCCGCCGCGCTGCCTATTAGCATGATATGTCCGCTGCACGGCTTTGTGTGGCGCAAAAATTTAGAACAAATAATTGCTAAATACGCGCTTTGGGCAGAGTATCAGCCCGAAGAAAAGGGCGTTTTAATTGCCTACGCGTCCGTGTACGGCAATACCGAAAACGCGGCAGAAATTTTGGCTTGCCGGGTGCGCGAACGCGGCGTTAAAGCCGTGATGTTTGATGTTTCGGTAACGCCCGCATCGGATATTGTTTCGGCGGCGTTTAGGTACAGCCATTTGGTGTTTGCCTCTACCACCTACAACGCGGGTATTTTTGTATCTATGGAGGCTTTAATCCACGATTTAACGGCGCACAACATTCAAAACCGCACGGTTGCGGTTATCGAAAACGGTTCGTGGGCAGCAACAAGCGGCGCGCTTATCCGCGAAAAGCTGCAAAAATGTAAAAACATAACCTTTGCCGAAAATTTAATTTCTATTAAATCAAGCGTGTCGGAGGCGCAGCTTGCCGAGTTAGACGCTTTGGCGGACTTTTTAGCAAAAGACATCAAAAAATAAAATAAACCATTTATAAAGGAGAGAAAATTATGAAGTACATTTGCAACGTATGCGGCTACGTGTATGACGAGGCGCAAGGAGACGCGGACAGCGGGGTAGCGGCTAACACGGCGTGGGAAAATGTTCCCGCCGATTATGTTTGCCCGATTTGCAGCGTAGGCAAGGACGAGTTCAGCAAGGAGGACGCATGAGCGGCACAGTGCCGCCGTCCAAAGAAAAGCAATGCGGTGATTTTGTTTATGCGGACATGGAAAAGGGCGTGGAGATTGTCGGGTTTAAAGGCGGGGCATTAGCGGATACGCTGGTAATTCCCGAAACCTTAGACGGAAAAAAGGTTATCCGAATCGGCAAGAATGCGTTTAGCCACCGCAAATTTATTTCTGTTAAAATTCCCAACACGGTGATTAGAATTTGCGAGAGCGCGTTTAGAAGCAATGAGCTTTTGCGCCACATAGACTTTCCTAACAGCGTGGTGTCGGTTAGAAAGCAAGCGTTTGCCAGTTGCGGGCTTGTAAGCTTGACGTTTGGCAGAAAAATCAAAATTATCGAATCGGGCGCGTTTTGCCGCAACAAGCTTACCAAACTAGACCTTCCCGACACGGTGGAAACGTTGGGCGCGGAGGCGTTTCAATACAACAGCCTTGAAAGCCTTACTATCGGCAAAGGGCTTAAAATTATTCCCAAAGCCGCCTTTCAGCACAACAAAATTAAAAAGGTAATCATTCCCGACAACGTAACAGAGGTGGGCGAGGGTGCGTTTGAGTGCAACGGCTTAGAAATCGCGGTTTTGCCCGATACTACAATTAAGATAGGCAAGGACGCTTTTAGATTAGCCAAAACGGTTAAAGCGTCCGAGTATCATGCCGCCGCTGCCAAAGGTGCGCCGATAAAAACCTCTACGGATAAGCTGCCCGTGTTTACGCCCGCGCTTGCGGCGTATGCGGGCAATACGCATACGTTATCGGATGCGCGGCGCGAAAAGCTGATAGAGGCAAAAAATCTAACCAACGTCATAGATTTAAGCCAAAAAACCCCCGCGCCGTTTGGCAGAGGGTGGACGTATGCGGACGGTGTTTATCGGATTTTGCATAAGGCTAATGTAGTGATTACGGGCAACGGAAAAGGCCTTAACCGCCGCGTGATTGTAGAGCGCGACGCGTTAAAGGTGCATATTACGCTGGATAACGCGGTACTGGAATTCGGCAAGATTGCGCGCGATAAAAAAATAGAAGCAAGTGCTGCGGACAGCGCGCTTTCGTTAGGCAGAGAAACCACGCTTTGGCTAAAAGGCGAAAGCACCGTAAACTATATGGACGACATGCCCAATATTACCAGTGAAAAGTTTTACGCCGTTAAAGCGGAGGGGATTTTAGATATTGCAGGAGAGGGAAGCTTAACCGCTAACTGCGGCATTCGCAGCATAGATTATCGGCCGGTAAGCGGCGACAGAGCAGGCGGCTTTATAGGGGGCTGTTTAACCGTGTACAGCGGCGCAAGACTTAATTTGGGCAGGTATGTCAATAAAAAAGGGCGAACCCTGTACGGAACGCTGCGCGCTGAAAATTTAGTGCTAAACGGCGGCGCGGTTTCAATTTTGGGCAGTATGCTGTGCGAAAATTCTGTAACCGTACATACCGGCACGCTTACGGGAGAGCATAGCGGCGGCAATACCTTAATCAGCGAATTTATTACCCTTAACGGCGGTGCGCTTACGGTATTAAACACCGCCACCAAGGATATATTCAGCGGACAGGTTACGCACCCGCATTCGTTTGCCATAGGCACTAAAAAATTTACTAATGTGTTAGACGGCCATAAACGCACGGTTCTTACCGTAAACGGCGGCACGCTAACGGCTATCAATAACGCCGACAACGACGCCGCAGCGATAGGGCCGGGCTACTTCGAGCGCGGCACATTTTTCCAAAACGGCGGCGTAGTGTTTTGTACGCGCACCTGGGGCTTAGAAAAAGAGCGCGGGTATATGATGGAGGATACCAAAGATAACCCGCGCGAAAAATTCCCTGCCGTGCATTTAGATATGTCTAATGTTAAGGGCGGAATTTTCTTTGATTCAAAGGCAGGCAAGCTGTACTCAACCCGCGTAAAACTTCTTTCTGACGTAACCGTTCCGTCGGGCTATTCGTTAGAGTTGCCCGCAAAGGCGGAAATTGTGGTGTTAAAGGGCGTAAATTTTGAGCGCGGCGCAAGGCTTATCCCTGCCGCCGCCGTTATCAATAGCCCCGAGCCGCCGCCTGCGGCCGCAGAGTTTACGCCCGATATGTATACCCCGACCTTTGAACTGGCCGACTATAAAGAAATTGACGGTTTTGAGCTGATGCGCGTTGCGGCAGGAACTTTTAGAATGGGCGCAACAGCGGAGCAAGCCGAAAAGGCAGAGCAAAACGAGCGTCCTGCGCATAACGTAACGCTTACGCGCGATTACTACATCGGCATATATCCCGTAACGCAGCGGCAGTGGGTGCAGGTTATGGGCAATAATCCGTCGGCGGTGCAAGGGGACGATTTACGCCCCGTAGAGTGCGTAAGCTGGGTAGACGCGCAAGACTTTATCGCTAAGCTTAATCAAAAAACGGGCAAAAAGTTTAGGCTTTTAACAGAGGCCGAATGGGAGTTTGCCGCGCGCGGCGGTCAATATAGCGAGGGCTATATGTTTTCGGGCGGTAATAACGATGCAGATATTCCGCGCAACTGTAACGAATTAGGCCTATACGACATGGGCGCGAAGGGCGTAGGCGAGTGGGTGCAGGATTTATTCGACCCCTACACCGCACTAGATAAACAAGACCCTGTTGGCCCAGCAGAAGAAAGTAAATCGGCTGGCAATTCCAGTGTGTCTTTCGGGGCGAATGTTGTGTTTAGCGGCAAGCTGCACATCGGCGGGCAAAGCACAACTTACGAGCCAAACCGTGTGATTCGCGGCGGCTACCATTACAGCGGACGCGTGTCGAGGCGCGTATCACGCAGTGCTAATGCAACCAAAGCGCAAGATATCGGCCTGCGCCTTGCCCTTACGGCAGAGATTAACCAACCGCTTTCTGCGCGCGTAAATACGCAAAGCGCGGTTGCGCAGGTGTTGGTAAAGGCTAAAAAGGATTTACCGCAAACGGTTGCCGCGCCCCAAATCCCCGTTGCCGTCCAAAAATCCGTTCCGTTTAACGCAAACGCCGCGCCGAGCTTTGCCATGCAGTTGGTTACAGCGGGCACGTTTACAATGGGCACCAACGACTTTACGGCAAACAGCGAGGAAACGCCCGCGTGCAGCGTAACGCTCACGTGCGATTATTATATAGGCGTTTACCCCGTAACGCAGCAGCAGTGGATAGATATTATGGGCAGTAATCCGTCTAAATACGGCCCTAAGTTTAGCGGCGAATTTGCCTCTCACCCCGTAGAAAACGTAAGCTATTTGGAGGTGCAGGAATTTATTGCTAAGCTAAACGCGCAAACGGGATTAAGTTTTAGATTGCCCACAGAGGCCGAATGGGAATACGCCGCACGCGGCGGTTCGCTTAGCAAGGGCTATAAGTATGCGGGCAGCGATGAAGAAAACGATGTATTGTGGCATACTTCAAACAGCCGCAGCGGAACAAAGCCCGTCGGCAGAAAGCTTGCTAACGAGATAGACTTATATGATTGTAACGGAAACGTATACGAATGGATAAACGATTATTATTCCGATTATACAGCAGAATCTAAAACCGACCCGCGCGGACCCGAAATTCCGCCCGACGGCGATTTGCGCGTAATTCGCGGCGGAAGCGTTTATGTATCCTCGCGCAATTGCCGCTTAACGTGCAGAGACAGCAAAAGCCAAAGCAGTAAAAAGTCGGACATAGGGTTTAGATTAGCACATTCATAAAGCGGACCGCTTTATTTTTTAGGCGTAATTCTTATGGTTTTCATAAGCTCTTGCGTAAGCTGTTTCCGTTGCGTTCTGATTTCGGCGGCGGCAGGTAATTCGGCTACAAATAAACGCGCCGCGTCTAAAATCTTGTAAACCGCGCCTTTATTTGCAAAGGCAGAGTCGATAGGTATGCTGTACCAGTTAAAATATTCGGGTGCTTCGCGTTTAATTTTGGGGTGTGTTTTTCTAAGCTCGTCGGCGTACGAATCCTTTATGCGTACCAGCATTTTTAAATCCGTATCGTCGCCGCGCACCTGCGCATAGGCAACGTCTTTGATTTTTAAAAACATAGGCGCACGCGGTATTTTGGTCGCCAGCACCGTAACCCCGACATATTTCCGCTGACGGATATAGTCGGCAATTTCGGTTTTTGTAATACTAGAAATATCCGAAGAATCCTCGGCACCGCTTTCCTCGTCGTCAAAATCAAAATCAAAGTCGTCCTCGTCGGCAGACTCAGCAGGCAATTCTTGTGTCGGTTCGGGTTTAACCTCGGGCTGTATCTCGGGCTTGATTTCCGTTACGGGTTCGGGTTTAACCTCAGGTATGATTTCGGGCTTTACCTCTGCTTTTACAGGCTCGGATTTAGCTTCGGGTTTTATTTCGGGTATAGCGTCCTTTACTGCTTCGGGCTTTACCTCGGGCTTAAACTCAGGCTTAGTTTCAGCCTTGATTTCCTTTACGGGCTTAATCTCGGGCTTAATCTCCGTTTTTACTGGCTCGGGCTTAACTTCCTTTACGGGTTCGGGTTTAGCCGTTTTGGTTATGCCTACTTTTTCTAAAACCTCGGCACGCTCGCGCTCGACGCTTTCTTTAATTTTATCTAATAAATCCTTATCCAGCACTACCTCCGGCCGTGCGGTGGCTTTTCTTAAATCCTCCGCTACCTTTTCCAGCACCGAAAAATCGGGCGCAGGCGCGGGCAAAGCAGGCACAGCGTTCATTTTTTCTAAGGCGGCGGTCAGCTTTTCAAAGGCGGCGGCATTTAAAGCGGACTCGGCAGTTTTTGCGTTTATACTTTCAAGCGTTTCGGCAAGCTTTTCTAAAATAGCGGAGTTTTGCGGCGGCTCGGCCAGTTGAGGACGCGGGTTTTCTATAATAGCGGTCAGCTTTTCTAAAATAGCGGCGTTTGCAGGCTCGCTTTGGCTTATGCTTTGCAAAATGTTGGTCAGCTTTTCCAATACAACAGGGGTGAGTGCGGCATCGGGGTTTTCTGCAACCGCAGGCAAAGCAGGCTCTTTTTTGCCGCGCTTTACAATTAGCAAAATCAATACCAGTGTTAAGCTAAGCATGGCAAAGCCGACTAATACCCAAGGCAGCCAATCCATCAATTCAACAGGAGGTTTGCCGCCGCCGTTACCGTCATCACCGCCGTTTCCGTTGTCGCCGCCGTTATCGTTTCCGTTATCGCCACCGTTACCATTGTCGCCGCCGTTTCCGTTGTCGCCGCTGTTAGTATCTGCGACAAAACGCGCGGATAATTCTAAGCCGTAGGGAATACCGTCGTTTTCAAAATCCCATAGCTGTTCGCCGTAAAACCAGCCTACAAAAACAAGATTTACCTCCGGCGGCTCTGGCGGCGCAAACATTTCGGCAACGTCCACCGCCTCATTTTTATTAAGCGTTAATTCTTTTACCACGTTGCCCTCGTCGTCGGTTAAAACAACGGTAAACACTACCTGCTCGTACAGCGCGCGAAACGTGTGATTCGCGCTTACCGTCATGCCGTTTGTATAGCCCTGCCACGATAAAAATTCGTAGCCCTCAACCGTCGGCGCGGCGGGCAAAAGCCCTTGCACGGGCGTGTCTTGCTCTATATCTTCAAGAGTAGCTAATACGTCGCCGTCCTTATTTTCAAACGTTACAGTAAACAGCATAGGGTTTACCGTAACGACTACCAAAGCGGTTTCCGAATCAGGGGCAAGCACATAATTGTCGGGGTCGTCTAAGGTAAATACAGCCGCGTAGCCGTCGTTATTTAAAGACGGTCTAGCCGCGTCGTTTTGCCATTCCCAAACGCCCATGCCGTCCGCGCTTAACGTCCAGTCGCTTAACGCCGCGCCAAAGGTAAACGCACCCGTTGCCGTAGGAGGGGCGGGGGTGTATTCGGTTTTGGCAATCGTATAGGTGTCTAAGTAAAAAAATGTTGCCGCGTACCGTGTGCCTGCGGTAGTTTCGGCATGAACCGAATAACTGCCCGCGTTTTGCGGAACATCGCCGCTTCTGGCGTACACGGTTCCGTTAATGCCTGTATAGAATACAGAAATCGCGCCCAGTTCGCCTGCGCCTACATGGTTCGCCTGCGTTACGCTAACGCCCTTAACGGCGGTTTCAAAGTGGTGGTTTTTAGGAATGGTGTAGGATAGCTGTGCCAAGCTAGGCACGGCGACCAGTAAATCAAGCTGTGCGGTGGTGGTAAGGCGCGTGCTTCCTCTAAAATCCGCGCCGTTTGCCGTTGCTAAAAAATGCGCCTCACCTATCGCGGGCAGGTAAAAGTTTAGTTCTGAAACGTTGTTGGTGTATACCCCGCTAATGCCGTACGGAACTAATTCGTTTGTGCTGTTGCGCAGTTCAAACGCCGTTAACGGTGCGTTTGCCGCATCGGGCGGCGCGGTTAGCACTAAGCGCACCCGATATAAGGTTGCACCCGCGCTGTTGCGCAGCGTTCCGCTGGGCATCCATCCGTATCCTTTTCCTATGCTTTCCGCATTGGTGCCGCCCGCCGTTGCGGTAACCGAGCCGCCGTTGATTACAACAGTTCCGCCGCCGCCGCCTTCGCCGCCGCCGATTCCTGCGCCGTCGGTACCGCCTGTTGCGGTAACCGTGCCGCCGTTGATGGTAACAGTTCCGCCGAAACCCGAGCGGCCGCCGCCGATTCCTGCGCCGCCGAGTACCCCGCCTGTTGCGGTAACCGAGCCGCCGCTAATAGTTATACTTCCTGCGGCAAATGATTGATTACCGCCGATTCCTGCCGCCCTTTCGCCGCCTGTTGCGGTAACCGTGCCGCCGCTAATAGTTAAGCTTCCGCCGCCGATAATCGCAATACCGGCTTTGGACGAATCGCCGACAGCCGTAACAACCCCGCCGCTGATTTGGATTCTCGTATTTTCGCCGCTGCCTAAGCCTGCGCCGTCGGTACCGCCTGTTGCGGTAACCGTACCGCCCGTAACGGTGATGATGCCGCCTGTAGAATAATTGAGCATCAGGTCATGGATATGTGCGCCGATTCCCGGTGCCCTTACGCCGCCTGTTGCGGTAACCGTGCCTCCGTGTATTTCGGTAATGCCGTGCGTAGGGTCAATCCATCCGTCGCCGCCGCCGCTGCCGATTCCTGCGCCGCCCGAATCGTCTGCGGAAAATATGCCGCCCGCCGTTGCGGTAACCGTACCGCCGTTAATAATAACCGTGCCGCTACCCGTGTTGAAGCCGCCGCCGATTCCTGCGCCACCCTCGCCGCCCGTTGCGTTTAAGCTGCCCGTGCTGTCTGCGCTGATAACAACCGTCGAGCTATCGTCGGGTCTAAGCTGTCCGCCTGCTGTAACACCGGATACGTGCAGCCCCGCGCGACCTCGTCCGCTTTTAAGCGTATTTTCGCCTAGCAGCGTTAGGGTTACGTGTGCGCGTACCGATATCCAAAACGCCGTTTCGTTGATTGGTGCCTCAATGTGTACATTGTTTAGCGTAACCGAAACGGTTATATCGGGCGATACGGAAATTCTGTTAGCTACTGCTGTTCCGTTGCCGTTAATCACGTAATCACCGTCTGTGGTTATGCTTACATTGCCGTCTGCAATATCGTATACGGTAGCCGCGTGCGCAGTTGTGCGCAGCAGCATGCCGCAAACAGCCGCTAATAAAAGTGCGGATAAAATACACAACAGCGCGATTTTTTTAACGCTGCGGTGTATAGTGCCAAAGTCTTGCTTAGTTGCATTTTCCATTTTTCTAGTCCTTTAAATAGTGTTAAAGTATAAGTTAGTATGTAGTATCTTATTTAATTATATCGTGATATAATGCAAAAGTCAAATAATTATAGTAAATTAATAAAGGCGGTTGATTTAATTTAGCAGCAAAAATTCATCACTACCGCCTCAACATTTCTAAACTTTTATATACTTTGTTAGGATTTTTTTGTGCTAAATATTTTGCGAAAAATTCAGTCGGTTTGTAAAAGTCTACAATCTCACCGACAGTAGCAAATAAATCTTTAAGCAATTTTGCTGATTTCCATTGCTCTGTAAATACTGCAAGGTCTATATAGTATTCTCCGTTTTTAATTTGCAAAATCCATGTTGCTTTACCGCCGCTGATTTTTGCAATCGCATTTGGCTTTGAATACAAAAGACTGATTAAACAGTCAACGGTCATTTTTTCATCAACTTCAAGCGACACGGCATGAGATTTGCAATCGTCCCCCATACAAACGCTATCACGGTCAAATTTTATAGAAATCATAAAATGCTCTCCTTTGCCGATTGTATTATAGCGTAAAATTGCGCTTTGGTCAAGAAATCGAGCACTTGGCAAATTCTTCCGAAATGAAAATGCCCCATGTTACCATAGGGCATTTTCGGGACGTGTTAACGTTTGGTTGCGGGAGGCGGACTCGAACCACCAACCTTTGGGTTATGAGCCCAACGAGCTACCGATTGCTCCATCCCGCGTTATATAGGGTTTAGGCTAGGAAATTGAATTGCGGATAATTTTTGGGTTATACTTCGCTTGCGCTTCGTGGCGGCGCGTCGGCTACGCCTCCGCTGGCTAGGAGCCCTTAACGAGCTACCGATTGCTCCATCCCGCGTTACATAGGGTTTAGGCTAAGAAATTGAATTGAGGATAATTTTTGGGTTATACTTCGCTTGCGCTTCGTGGCGGCGCGTCGGCTACGCCTCCGCTGGCTAGGAGCCCAACGCGTTGCAGTAAGAATTGTATTGTACCACGTTAAAAGCGGGCTGTCAAGTCGAAAACCTGCAATTATTAAAAAAAGATTAAAAATTGCCGTGCGCGGTAAATCATTTGCGTATTTGCTTAAACTATGCTATACTTTTTACATGAAGGCATGGAGAATAATAGAGTCTGGCGCGGTAAGACTGGAAGAAATCGCCGCACGCCCCGCTGAGGCGGACTATGTTAAAGTTAAGCTTTTATATTCCGCGCTGTCCTCGACAGACCGTCTTTTGTATTCGGGCAGCATTAAGCCTAAAAAATTTCCGTTCACCTTAGGGAGGCAGGGAGTAGGCTTAGTAACCGAAACGGGCGAAAACGTAACGGGCGTTGTGCGCGGAGACCGCGTAGCCATAGACCCGTTTATCTTTTGCGATAACTGCGATTCGTGTAAAGGCGGGCGCGCAACAGACTGCATCGAACCTAAATCCTACGGGTTAAGTGAAGACGGCTTGCTGTCCGACTTTGCTATTATCCGCGCCGAAGATGTCTTTAAGCTGCCCGACCGCGTACAGAACACAGAGGCGGTTTTTGCAGGGCACGCCGCGCTTGCCCTTACCATTGTATCTAAACTGGGGCTGCAAAAGGGCGAACATTTAGTTATTATGGGCGCAAGCGTTATCGGCGTGATTTTAGCGCAGGCCGCCATGTATTATCAGGCCGTCCCTATTTTAGTGGATACGCGCAGCGACCGCTTAAAATTGGCCGAAGAGTTGGGCGTGTACTACTGCATAAACGGGGTAGAGGAGGACGTGCAGAAAAAAATATATTCGCTTACGGGCGGCAATATGGCAGAAACGCTTTGCCATAACTCCGCAGACTCCGTTCCGTTAGGACGCTGTTTCGATTACGTCGCACCTAACGGACGCGTGGCAGTAGCAGGCTGGTGCGGCACAAAGCCCGATTTTTCCTCTACTACCCTGCATCAGATTTTTAACCGACAGCTTACCGTGCGCGGAGTGTGCAGCGGCGCAAAGCAAATTCCGTCCGCTATCAATATGCTGGCAAATAAAATGATAACCCCTACGCCGCTGATTAGCAAAGAAATCCCTTTCGATGCGGCGGGCGCAATGTTAAAAGAACAAGTAGAACACCCTAACAAGTATATAAAAGTATTAGTTAAAATGTAAAAAATTTTTTAAATACATCTTGACAGCCGCACTCAAAGGGGCTATACTGAAAGATAAGAACTTTTTTAAGGAGTACGGCGGTGATGAAACCTATAAAAAAATATGCGATAGCCATAATAGTAGTACTGTTTGCGTTTTCTTTTGCGGCGTGTAACGGCCTTTTATCTACGCAAGAGTTGGACGATTGGGTTTTAACTACCGCGCCTACGTGCGAAACAGAGGGCATAGAGGTAAGGTTTGATAAAAACGGCGCGGTTATAGAAACGCGCGCGGTTGCCCTTCTTCCGCACGATTGGAACGATTGGGTAGAAACCACCGCGCCGACTTGCTTAGTCGCGGGCGTAGAAACCCGAACCTGCAACGATTGCTTAAATGTAGACGTGCGCCCGATTTCCGCCTTAGGGCATGATTGGGGCGATTGGCAAATCTTAAACGCGCCTACCTGTCATACAGACGGCGCAGGCATTAGATTTTGTAAGCACGACAGCACGCACACCGAAACGATACGTATAGACGCACTAGGGCACGATTGGAGTGATTGGATTACCGATACCGCGCCTACCTGTACCGCTACGGGCGTAGAAATTAAAATTTGTATACACGATAACCTCCATACGGATATACGTTCAGTACCTGCACTAGGGCACGATTTTAACGATTGGGTAGTAACTGCCGCGCCTACGTGCGATACAGAAGGCGTAGAAACGCGGGTCTGCAAAAACTGCGGGCTTACCCAAACACGCACCGTGATTCCCGCCTTAGGACACGATTGGAGTGAGTGGGTGGCTACCACTCCGCCTACCGAAACAGACGACGGTATCGAAACTAGAATTTGCAGAAATAATAGCGCGCATAAAGAAACGCGCACCGCATACGCGCTAGGTTCGGTGGGGTTGTTTTATAAACTTAATGACAACGGTACAGAATATCAGGTAAGCTTGTCAGATAGTTGGCTTACCCATGCAGTAATTCCCGCTTATTATAACCGCTTGCCCGTAACCACAATTAGTAGTATGAGTAGTATGTTCCTTGAAAGCGTATTCGTTGTAGGCAATAATTTGACGCATATCGACGACTCGGCTTTCATACTAAGTACCGCTTTAACCGACATAACCATTCCCGCAAGCGTTACCTACATCGGTGAATATGCGTTTGTTATGTGTACCGCGTTAGAAAGCATGGATTTTATTTTTGACTCAAGCATAACGGTGATTAGTGAGGGTTTGTTTTCGCATAGCGGTCTTACAAGCGTAACTATCCCTGCGCATATTACCGCCATAGGTTACGATGCATTTAGTTTCTGTGAAAATCTTGAAACCGTAATTTTTGAAAGCGGCAGCACGTTAGAGTATATCGGCAGAGACGCGTTTTCGTTTTGTTACGCTTTAACCGACATAACCATTCCCGCAAGCGTAAAGACTATCGAAGCATTTGCATTCGCGGATTGCATTAATTTGGAAACCGTAGCTTTTGAAATCGGCAGTCAGCTTGAAACTATTGAGCGCGGCTTGTTTCATCGTTGTGTTAAGCTAACCAACATTGAGATTCCCTCAAGCGTTACGGCTATACAAGGAAGTGCTTTTTGGAATTGTGTAAGTCTTACTATTGAAATTCCCTCAAGCGTTACGTTTATAGGCACTACTGCGGTTTCACCGCATCGGGCGGTATTCGGCAATTGGACATCCGACCAAACCATTTACATTATGGGCTTTGCCTCCGAAGCCGATGCAGACTTAGCATGGGGAAGTGAATGGAGATTACAATGCGACGCAGAAATAGTTTATTTGGGTTAGCCTAAAACTTTTGCATAAAAAAATCTATTGCGTTTACCACCCTTATGCCGTTATGCGTGAGGTTTGCCGTGTAGTTGTCCAAACTAAGGATATATTTAGGAAAATGGTCTTTTATGCCGTTAAGCGGTTCTATTTCTCTTGCAAGCGTTGCAGGGTCTAATACGCTTGCGGCTACTTGATAATATTCGATGCCGTTTTCGTTTTCGGCAATAAAATCAATTTCTTTTGTATCCACCTTACCTACGGATATTTTGTATCCGCGACGCAAAAGTTCTAAAAAAACCGTGTTTTCTAAAAGATGCCCTATGTCGGTGTCTTTGTTGGCAAGCAGCATATTTCTAAGCCCTGTATCTACGGCGTAATATTTTGCGTTTTGTTTAAGGTGCTGTTTGCCCTTTACGTCGTAACGTCCGACTTCGTATATAATGTAGCTGTCCTTTAAAAAGTTAAGATATTTTTCTACCGTATTGTAGCTTGTTTTTCGGTTGTTTGAGGTTAGCGTGTTTGCAATGGTCGTAGACGAAACAAGACTGCCTATGTTGTGGAATATAAATTTTGTAAGGCTTGTTAAAACTCCTACGTCAACCGTTTTTTCTCTGCCGCAAATATCCTTAACGATTACCGTGTTGTATAAGCTGTCTAAATATTCATACGATGTCTGTTGAGAATCAAATTCTACGATTTGCGGAAACGAACCGAGTTTTAAATAATCGCTGAACAGCTGTTGGGGATTGATAATCAGATTTTTATTACTGTTTCCGCTGATGTCGTTTGCGATAGAATAAGGATTTGATAAAGTAACTCTATTATGCTTTAATAAAAATGCGTCCGCATATTCGCTAAACGACAGCGGCAGTATATGGATAGGAATATACCGTCCGCTGAGCAGGGTTGCTAATTCGCCCGATAGCAAATAAGAGTTTGAGCCTGTAATATAGATATCTACATTTTCTTTTGTATAGAGGCTGTCTACGGTTTTTTGAAAGCCTTGCACCATTTGAATTTCGTCTAAAAAGATGTACGAGTAGCCGTCAGGGTTTAAACGCTGACAAATATAGTCATGCAATTTTTTGTAATCTAACAATTCCTCATTTTCTAATTTTTCAAAATTGAGCGATAGTATTTGTTTAGCCTTAACGCCGCTGTTTATCAGTTCGTTTTGATATTGCTGCATCAATACAGACTTTCCGCTGCGGCGCACCCCCGTAATAACTTTGATTACGTTTTTTTCTTTAAGCGCGGACAGCTTTTTTAAATAGTGGTTACGCAAAATATAGTGTTTCATAAAAACACCTCCGTAGCCTTTATTATAGGTGCATAGCTAGTTGCTGTCAAGTAATTTTTTCAACGAAATGAAAAAATCTACGATTATTCATAGATTTTTTCAAAGTATTTAAAAAATATTTAGCCCTTTAATGCGGCCTTAAACAGCGGCGGCATATCCTTGGGCATAGTTTTTTTGTAAATTTTTAAAATGCCTTTTACGTATTTAATTGCGGGCTTGGTTTTGGGAATGTAGCGCAGCAGGATTTCTACCATTTTACTGCTTTTGTCTTTAACGGCGCGTGAAAGCGCGCTGTCTATCGGGCTGCCCATGTCTTTGCTTATCAGTAAAACGTCTGCGCCGTTTTGACATAAAAAATCCGCCATTTCGTATTCGTCGTACCAAATCGCCATTTTAAAATTTACGATGCCCGTTTCTTCGGTTTCTGCGTTGGGGTCGAAAAGCTTTCTTTCTAGTAATAACTTTGCCGCGCCGATTTCGCCCTTTGCAATAATAGCTTGTGCGGGCGTAACTCCGTAAGTCGTATCCTCTTGATACATCGAATTCATAGTCGTGCCGATAATATTAACGTCTGCGCCTGCGTCTAATAAGGCGATAAACATTTCCTCCTCGTGCAAGGGGTCGGGGGTTTCGCCTTTTTCTTTACAGCCGTCCGAATAGCCGAAATACGATTCTGCTAACAGGCCCATCGGGGTTTGGTTGCTTGCTATTACGTTAGGGTCTGCGCCGCAGTCTAACAGCATTTGCACAATTGGAGTTTTATAAAACATCACCGCGTTTTGCAGCGGGGTATATCCGTTGTAGTAGGTCGGTTCGCCCTCGTGCGCGCGGTCTAAGATATACACGGCGTCGATTTCGGTTAAAACGGATATCAAAAACTGCATATGTTCCGCTAAGCCCGATTTGGCAAAAACACAGGCAAATAAGTTGGATAAATCTTTATGCTTTTTAAGTACGTTTTTTTCGACGTCCGTCAGCGCGCCCTCTTGCAACATTTCTACATAGGCTTGATTGGTAGAGGCGTTTCCCGTAATAACCTTGCCTAATAGCGCAAGTCTGCATTCGTGGTAGATGTCTACCGCCTCGTCAAACTTTTGGTCGGCCTTTTCGATGTCGCCCGTTCGGAGTGCTAAAAAGCCCGACTCCGCTAAGCTTGCGGCTTTGGATAGCTGAGAGCCTCCGCCTGCCGTTTTAAGGTGCGTCTTTAACTCTTCTAATTTTTCTAAATCCTCCACCTTGTGCGTTACTTCGCCCTTGTGCGTATGTTCAATCTTTTGCACACCGTCGTCTACGGCAAGCTTACTTCCGCATTGGCTGCAAAAAACAAATTTCTGTTCTTCGTTTTTGATGTCTACATTGTTGCCGCAGTTGGGGCAGTCCAGCGATTTTAGTTTCATAAAAATTCTCCTTTTAGCTAAAAGCAAAAATATGTTATATATAACAGTATACAATACCGCCAAACTTTTAGTAAAGCAGTTTTGCAAGGATTTTTAAAAATCGCAAAAATTCCTTCGCGCTGTGTCAGCCGCAAAAACCGAGAAAGGCAAAAGCCTTTAAAAAATTGACTTGCAAAAAGGCAAAAAGTGTAGTATACTAAAAATATGCAATTATTCCATGGCAGTGATGTAGAGGTTAAAGAGCCCAAAATTTTAACTACCGTAGGACGGGCAATGGATTTTGGTTATGGGTTTTATACTACCTCTTCTAAGGAGCAGGCGGGCGGATTTACCGCGATTGTCAACAGGCGCAATAAATCCAAAGACAGGATTGTAAGCGTATATGATTTTGATATAGAAAAAGCAAACACCTTAAAAACATTGGTGTTTGACTCCGCAAACGAAGCGTGGTTGGATTTTGTAATTGCAAATCGAAAAAAGGCTTATTTTAAAGAGCAATACGATTTAATTATCGGGCCCGTTGCAAACGACGATGTTTTTGGCACGCTGCAAATTTACGAGGGCGGTTTTATAACCAAGCAAGAAACCATAGCGCGGTTGTTAACAAAAAGGCTGCACGACCAATATGTTTTTACAAATCCCCAAGCGTTATCATTATTAAAATATAAGCAAACCGTGCTTTTATAAAAGGGGGCTTATGGAGCAGAAAAAATTACCTTCTATATTAACGATTATTGGCGGAAAGGTTTTAACCATGCTAATAAACAAAAAAAACCTTTCTTACGAGGATGCGGCAAAAACATTTTACACGTCCAGGGTTTATGATATTTTGTCGGACGAGGGGTCAAAGCTTTGGCATATGAGTGCGGATATGATATATGACCTTTTAGATGAAGAGCTTACAAGCGGAATGATTACATTCCCACAGGAGCAATAGTATGGAAAAAATATTAAAATTTATGGCATATTGCGTAGAGATATACCGAGAAAACAAAGGGCTGTCTGGCAAACAAATTGCAGCATTATTTACCCAGCATAAAATTTGGGACTTTATTTACGATTGCTACGATGCGCTGCACTGCACAGGCCCATTATATACGATAGGCGAAATTGATGACTACATTGCCGCCGCTTAAAGTTTTAAAGCCCGCAAAAAAACCCTTGTAAAAAAACTTGCTTTTTAGTTTATGATAGAGTATAATAACTAAGCCGTCCCAAAATATGGGGCGGCAATCCTTACCCTTTTAATGCGCCTAAGCTTTTAAGGGTCGTTAGTCCATAAGGAGGTAGTAGAAAAATGAATCGATACGAAGTGCTGTATATCCTTTCTTCTAAACTCGAAGACGAAGCGCGCGAAGCCGAAATTAACAAATATTCGGCGGCAGTAGCAGAAAACGGCGGCGAGACGGAAAAAGTAGACAAATGGGGCGTTAAAAAGTTCGCCTATCCGATTGACTACAAAAAAGACGGATATTACGTACTCATGACGTTTAAAGCAAAGCCCGAATTCCCGGCCGAGCTAGAACGCCGCATGAGGATAGCCGACCACGTGATTCGTTTTAAAACCCAGCGTTTAGGCTAGGCTTTAAAGCGTTATTTTTGTGCGGCAAAAGAAAAATAAATAAGGAATACGGAAAAAATGAATAAATGTATTTTAGTAGGAAATTTAACGCGCGACCCCGAAACCTCAACTACGGGGACGGGCATTACGGTTTGCAAGTTCGGCGTAGCGGTAAACCGCAGCTTTACCAACGCCTCAGGAGAGCGTGAAGCGGATTTTTTTAACATCGTTGCATGGCGCAACTTAGGCGAAAATTGCGGCAAGTACTTAACTAAGGGTTCAAAGGTAGCGATAAGCGGCCGCATTGAAACGCGCACGTACGAAAAAGACGGCGTTAAACACCACGCAACCGACATCGTAGCCGACGACGTAGAATTTTTATCCCGCGCAGGCGGTGAGGGACAAGCCTCTGGCGGGCAATCGTTCGGCGGCGGCAGCGGCGGCGCGAAAAAGCAAAACAGCGAGTTAAAGCCTATCGAGGACGACGGCTTGCCTTTTTAGAAGCTGAATTATGAAAGGCTAATAGCGTCTTTTCGGTTCTTTTTGCGCCTATCTGCGCTAATTCTCCTTGCCGTAGCGCTGCTACGGCTGCGTCAAAATCGCTTAATAGACACAAAAATCTTCCGAAAATCCGCTATTATCCTTTCATAATTCAGCTTCTTAGGAAGCTTACAAGCTTAGGTTATGTTTGAAAATCAAATAGACTTTTTAATTTTATAGGAGTAAAGTATAATGGAAAATAAAAAACCGCCTGCCGCAGATGCGGCGGACGATAAGGTAAAACGCCCCAAAACCCGCGCGCCCAAACGTAAGGTTTGCGTGTTTTGCGTAGAAAAACCCGAATTTATCGACTACAAGGACGTTTCAAAATTAAAGCGTTACATTACCGAAAAGGGTAAAATAATTCCGCGCCGCACCTCAGGCACGTGCGCTAAGCACCAACGCGAGCTAGCTATGGCTATTAAGAATGCGCGGGTGATGGCGTTGTTACCCTTCAAAGCCGAATAAACTGTCCGCAAAATTGGCGCGATTTGCGCTACGCTTTATTTTTTTGCGCGCTTGCGTACCGAGTGGTACGCGGCACGCGCAAAAAATAAACTGTTGCACAACTTGCACTCAATTTTGCGGACAGTTTGCCGACGGCTGTGCATTTTCGCAACGGCGCGCCTAAGGCTTTTTATTCAATAGCGCAAAAATCCTTTTTTAGGGCTTTATTTTTTAAGGGATATTTATGGTTTCGGTTAATAATTTAACCTTGCAATTCGGAAGCAGGGTGTTGTTTGAAAGTGTAAGCTTAAAGTTTACAAAGGGCAACTGCTACGGCGTTATCGGCGCGAACGGGGCGGGCAAGTCTACGTTTTTAAAAATTTTAACGGGCGAATTAGAGCCTAATAAAGGCGATGTGCATATCGATAAAAATCAGCGCGTTTCGGTGTTAGAGCAAAACCAAAACCTCTACGATGCGCATACCGTGCTGCAAACCGTTATGTTAGGGCATAAAAAGCTTGCCGAATTAGCGGAGCAGCGCGATGCCTTATACGCAAAGCCCGATTTTTCCGATGCAGACGGCGTCCGCGCGGCGGAGTTAGAAACCGAATTTGCAGAATTAGGCGGCTACGAAGCCGAAAGCAGTGCGGAGTCGCTGTTAAATTCATTAAAAGTAGACGCCGCGCTTTTTAACGAAAAGATGGACGGCATAGACGCCAAAGTCAAGGTTAAGGTATTGCTAGCGCAAAGCCTGTTCGGCAGCCCCGATGTACTCATCTTAGACGAGCCTACCAACAACCTAGACCCTAAATCCGTCAAATGGTTCGAGGATTATTTATTCAGCTTAGAGGATACGATTATTATTATCGTATCGCACAACCGCCATTTTTTAAACCGCGTCTGCACGCATATTTGCGATGTGGATTTTAAGCAAATCAACATTTATGTAGGCAACTACGATTTTTGGTACGAAACTACGCAGCTATTAGCCCGTCAAGCCAAAGAGCTAAACAAAAAAAATGAGCAGCGCGCTAAGGAACTGCAAGAGTTTATTCAGCGGTTTTCGGCAAACGCGTCTAAAAGCCGCCAAGCAACCAGCCGTAAAAAAGAATTAGAAAAGCTAAAATTAGAGGATATAAAGCCCTCTAACCGCCGCTATCCGTTTATAGATTTTAAGTACGACCGCGAAATCGGCAACGAAATCTTAGAGGTAGAGGGGCTTACCAAAAAGGGCTTTTTCGAAAATGTTTCCTTCAAGCTGAAAAAAGACGATAAAATCGCGCTGATTACCTCTAAAAGCCCCACCGTTTCTATGCTGTTTGATATTATTATGGGCTTAGAAAAACCCGACGCGGGCTACGTTAAATGGGGCCAAACCATAACTAGCGCGTATCTGCCGCAAAACTACGACAGCTTTTTTGACGGAGTAGACTTAAATTTGGTAGAGTGGCTTGCCCAATACTCTAAGGAAAAGTACGAAGAATACCTGCGCGGCTTTTTAGGGCGCATGCTGTTTTCGGGGCAGGAGGCGTTAAAAAAAGCTAAGGTGCTTTCGGGCGGCGAAAAGGTGCGCTGTATGCTTTCGCGCATGATGTTAGCAAACGCAAATTTTTTAATTTTCGACGAGCCTACCAACCACCTAGATTTAGAAAGCATCACCGCCCTCAACAAAGGCATGACCAACTTTAAAGGCGGCATGCTGTTTATCACGCACGACGAAGAAATTATTTCCACCGTCGCCAACCGCATGATAGAAATAGAAACCACCAAAACCTTTGATAAAGATATAACCTACGACGCCTATTTAGAGTTATAATTAAACTGTTGCACAACTTGCCCTCAAATTTGCGGGATTATGGGGTTACTAAAAAACGTGCTTGCGGGTGTTGTAGTCGCGCACTTTTTCTAATGCTTCGCCGAAACGCTGAAAGTGTACAATTTCACGCGCGCGCAAAAATTTAAGGGGTTCTATTACGTCGGGGTCGTCTAGCATATCAATCAGATATTCGTAGGTAGAGCGCGCCTTTTGTTCGGCCGCCATGTCTTCGTATAAATCGGTTACGGCATCGCCCTTGCTTTGCATAGCCGCCGCTGTAAACGGTGCGCCGCCCGCGTTTTGCGGAAAAACGCCTAAGCCGTGTTCTACATAAAAATCGGCGTAGCCGCCGCGCTTGATTTCCTCGTAGCTAAGCCCCTTAGTAAGCTGCCGAACCATTGCGCCGATAATCTCAAAGTGTCCTAACTCTTCCGTTCCGATGTCGGTTAAAGCGGCGACGGCTTCGTTTACGGGCATTATGTAACGCTGGCTTAAATAGCGCAATGCCGCGCCCAGTTCTCCGTCTGGACCGCCGTACTGCGTGATAATCAGCTTTGCGGCGGCAGGGTCTTTGCGTTTAATGTTTACGGGGTACTGTAATTTTTTTTCATAAATCCACATACGGGTATACTCCTAAAAAATTTGATATTTAATCGTTTTCCCACGGCCACGCGGTATCTACCCACGTAAAGCGCGTATCCGCACTGGGGCTTACAAACGAATACAGCGGACCGATTGTTTTTTCGTACTCAGCCTGTAAGCGGCTTAAAGCGCGCACAGACTCGTTATAGCGGGCAATCGCCGCCGCATCGTCGGGATGCGTGTCTATGTATAGCTGTAAATCCAGCGCGGCAAAGCTTTTTTCCGCAAGTTCCTTTAAAAATTGATGTTCCATAAAATTCTCCTTAATAACTTTCAAACGCCTATTTTTTGTAAGGCTGATGCAATTCTTTAAAAACCGTTCCAAAGCGCAATGCGTCCGTATCGGAATACAATTCGCGAAACGCCTGCGTCGGCACATAAGCCTGCGCCAGTCTTTTGCCGTCTGTGCTGTGCGTCCGCGCGTAGCGGCAGCTATGGCAATACTGTGTCATTACTAAACCCTCCTTTTTTACAGAGTATGAAAAAAAGTCGGCAAGGTTACAAAAACCTTGCCGCATATTTGGGATAAATTTATTATAGTAAGCTAATAGCTAACTGTTAAGTAATTTGTTGTGCTATAATATATAATAAAACACATGAAAGACATTTGGGAAAGAATAGCCGAAAATCTGCGCACTGAAATTATGTATGCGCCCAAAACTAAAACGCAAATTGCAAAAGAAGCAGGAATAACAAAAATTTCTAATTATTTGTCGGGCAAAAAATTTCCTAGCCTTGCTACCTTGATAAAGCTATGCAAGGTGTTAGATTGCACCTATGAGGATATTTTAGGAAAAATCGAATAAAGCAAAAAAATTTTGTTCTGCCCCCTTAGTTTCCTTGCAAAAAAAGTCGGCAAGGTTACAAAAATAATGGATTTTCGGTTGCACGTTTTTATACTATATGATAATATAAAAAATGCCAAACACACGGTCTGTCTATAAAGCCGCAACTATTTCCATTTTGGAAATAGTTCAAAGCGAGGGTGTTACAATACTGCTACGCTGAAATATCGGCAAATTAAACAAATTTTTAAATTGTCAAATATTGACACTTTCGGGCTGTTATCCTGTGATATACTGTATTAGAAATGATGTGATAACCAAAATTTCAATTTCAATCTATATGCCGTCCGCAGATTTATTGACGGCTTAAAATAGATAAAAATTTTTTTGGAGGATAGTTTTATGAAAAAGAAATTAGTTGTGTTGGTACTGTCGGCGGTGCTGTGTTTTGCCGCATTTGCCTCATTGGCGGGCTGTTCTGATTCGTCTGAGTTGGAAAGCCGTATTGCACAGTTAGAACAGGAGTTAGAGGAACTGCGACAAAACAATTCGTCTGGCGGCGGCTTTGACGGCACGCTTAAAATTTATGAGCTTGGCGATACGGCGGTTGTATATAATGGTACTGTACCGATATATCAATTTACATATGTTTCTAAAACCGCAGCGCAAGCAGCGTTTACAATCAAAAACATTTCGATTCATGAAGAAACCGCAACTAAGATAGGCTGCTATGTATTAAATATGGAAATGCAATTTATAGATGAAGGTATGTTTTTGGAAGATTTAATTGAATCTTCGCTAGATAATCCACAGTATTGGCCAATTGGCGAACAAGTACAAATTAAGATGCCGATTAATTCGGATTATTCATATATGGTTTTTACTAATTTTGCAGCATGGGGATTCCCGCTAGCGGTTTTTAAATTTTAAAAAAAATCAACTTCAATCTACAAGCCGTCCGCAGATTTAGTAATTTTACAAAGCCGCGCAAAAATAAGCAAAATAATTTTTGTACGCCCCCTTAGTTTCCTTGCAAAAAAAAAGCAAATTTGTTACAATACTGCTATGCGATAATTTTGTACAAAGGAGCTTTTTTATTTTGAAACCGCAAAGAAAACTGCCGCCGTTTTTGGACAAGCCGCACGAGGAGTGCGGAGTTTTAGGTATTTACGAAAAAGAGGGCAACGACGTTGCCAAAAGCCTGTACTACGGCTTATTCGCGTTGCAGCACAGAGGGCAGGCAAGCGCGGGAATTGCCGTAAACAATAACGCCGAAATCCGCCAAATAAAGGATAAAGGCTTGGTGGGAGAGATTTTTAATGTTGAAAATCTGGCAAGCTTAAAGGGCAACATCGGCGTGGGGCATGTGCGCTACGCAAAAGAGGCAGACGAACCGCGCGAAAACGCGCAGCCGATAGTTACGCGGTATTGTAAGGGCAGCTTAACGCTGGCGCACAACGGCAATATTTTAAATTCCTCCGCATTAAAGGACGAGCTTTTAGCTAAGGGCGCGGTGTTTCAATCCACTAGCGAAATAGAGGTAATTATGCACCTTTTGGCGGTTGCGCGCATACATTCGCATTCGGTAGAAAACGCGGTTAAAAAGGTTATGACGCAAATCGAAGGCGCGTATTCGATGGTTATTATGTCGCCCCGAAAGCTGTTGGCAGTGCGCGACCCTAAGGGTTTTAGGCCTTTATGTATCGGAAAAACGCAAGGCGGCGGCTACGCCATTTCGTCCGAAAGCGCGGGGCTAGACGCTATGAATGCCGAATTTGTACGCGACGTAGAGCCTGGCGAAATTGTAGTAATCGAACAAGACAAGCTTACCTCACACAAGGATTTTTGCGGCAAAAAACCGTCGCTGTGCATTTTTGAATACATCTACTTTGCGCGCCCCGATTCTATTATAGACGGCGTGGGCGTGTACAATACGCGCATAGAAATAGGCAAAAGTTTAGCGCGCGCGTACCCAGTTGACGCGGACATCGTAATCGGCGTGCCCGACTCAGGGCTTAACTTTGCGCACGGATTTTCCGAAGAAAGCCGTATTCCGTTTGGCGACGGCTTAGTGCGCAACCGCTACACGGGGCGCACGTTTATCCGCCAAACGCAGGCAGAACGCGATTTAGCGGTTAATTTAAAGCTTAACGCATTGCGCCCTAATTTAGAGGGCAAGCGCGTAGTTTTGATAGACGACTCTATTGTGCGCGGCACTACTACGGCTAATTTGATACGCCTGTTAAAACGCAACGGCGCAAAAGAGGTGCATATCCGCATAGGTTCGCCGCCGTTTATGTGGCCGTGCCATTTTGGTACGGATATCCCCGATAAAAAGCATTTATTCGCCGTTAAGTATCCGCAAGAAAAAATGTGCGCGCAGCTAGGCGCAGACAGCTTAGGCTTTTTAAGCGCGGACGAAATAAAAAACATAGGCCTACGCAATAATTTCGGCTACTGCGACGCATGCTTTTCGGGCAAATACCCCGTAAAGGTTTAAGTTAATGGAAAATGGAAAATCCGTCCCTACGACCACCCACGACCAAAAGAAATGAGAGGAGGCAGTCAATGGACATTATAAGTTTTGAAAAAACAATAATAAAGCATCCTGTTGCTTTTGGATTGGTGGGTGCAAGAATACTGATAAACGGCGAGTGCTTACAAGAGAAAATTGAAAACACGCAAAAGCGTTCATATAATTATCAGTTCGCAGAAAGCCTATATGAGTATTTGACATATGGCGACATCTTTGTCGAAAACGATGCGGCAGCAGTTTTAACTGGAGCTTGCACAGTAGACGAGTGCTGCGGGTTATATTGCAAGATAGAGGAAACGGATAACGAGGTAATATGGAAAGAGTTCCACGAATACGCAGGAACTGAAATCCCACTCGACGAGTTTCGATTTGACAAAGAGCAATACAAAAAAGAAGTCGAAAGACTAAAAAACTTTGTTTAACAAGCGGAGGAAAAACATTACCCCTAAACCGAAAATAATAATTCGGAATAGGTGGGGAAGGGCCAGTGCTTTTTACTGACCAGCGTTTCCAGTGCGTCGCAGCATTCGCGCAAATTGTGCATATACGTAAACGCTACGCCGTAAAACGCTTTGGACGCCGCGTGCAAGCTTTTTTCGCACTTTGCTTTTTCTAAGGCTTTTTCTAAGGCTATTTTGCGCTTATACGCTTTATCCGACAGCGCGGCTATCTTTTTAAGCAAGGCTTTTTCCGCCTCCGCCGAAACGTCTAATTCGGCTTTTTGTTCTATAACGGTGCACAACTCATTTTGATAGTAAAACGACGCGGGCAAAACCTCTTTTACCGTCATGGACAACAGCGTCAACGCCTCAATCGAAATTACCTTGCAGTAGTTTTCGGTTAAAATTTCGCGGCGCGATTCTAACTCACGCAACGAATATACGCCCAAGCGTTCCATTAACGCGGCGTTTTTTTCGTTTGTGCCGTAGGGCAGCGCGTCGGGCGTGGCGGCTAAATTTAACAGTCCGCGCCTATTAGCCTCCTCAATCCAATCAGCCGAATAGTTGTTGCCGTTAAACACAATGCGCTTATGCCGCGTATACAATTCGGCAATCAGCTTTTTAACAGAAGTTTCGTCCGCGCCCTCTTTTTCTAAACGCGCGCAAATATATTCTAACGCGTCCGCAACGGCTGCGTTTA
Organism: Bacillota bacterium; assembly: GCA_009777485.1. Lineage (GTDB taxonomy): Bacteria > Bacillota > Clostridia > Christensenellales > Pumilibacteraceae > WRAP01. The sequence continues at coordinate 433,552 of WRLT01000001.1, read as the reverse complement.
ACATTACGTTAGGTTCGGCTACGTTTACGCTTGCGCCCAGCATTCTAAACTCAAACTTATTGCCCGTAAACGCCAGCGGAGACGTGCGGTTGCGGTCTGCGGTATCTTGCAAAAATTCAGGAACGGGCGTAGCATTGCCCAAAACAATCCTTTCGGCCTTTTTGCGCTGATAACATTTTCCCGCGCACATATTTTCTAAAATATCGGTTAATTCACTGCCCAAATACACCGACAAAATCGCAGGCGGCGCCTCGCCGCTGCCTAAACGGTGGTCGTTGCCTGCCGTAGCCGTACACAGGCGCAATAAATCCTGATGTTCGTCCGCCGCCCTTAACACGGCAGCAAGCAGCAGCAAAAACGGCAAATTGTTTTCGGGATTTTTGCCTGGCTCTAATAAGTTTTCGCCGTCGGCGGTAAGCGACCAGTTGTTGTGCTTGCCGCTGCCGTTTACGCCCGCAAAAGGCTTTTCGTGCAATAAGCACGCCAAACCGTGCCTGTCGGCAACCTTTTTCATAAACTCCATAGTCAGCTGATTATGGTCGGCGGCAGTGCTTACTTCGGTATGAATGGGCGCAAGTTCATGCTGTGCGGGCGCGGCCTCATTATGACGCGTCTTTGCTAAAATTCCTAACTTCCATAATTCGGCGTCTAACTCTTGCATGTACGCCAAAACGCGCGGCCTAATCGTGCCGAAATAATGGTCTTCTAATTCCTGACCCTTTACAGGCCTTGCGCCCAACAGCGTGCGGCCGCAGCTGATTAAATCCTTGCGCTTATCAAAAAGCTTTTTATCAATTAAAAAATATTCCTGTTCTACGCCCGCCGTAATCCCTATGCTTTTTGCGGACTTGCCGATAAGCGTTAAAAAACGCAGTACGCGGCTTTTTAATGCACTCATCGAACGCAGCAGCGGCGTTTTTTTATCTAATACCTGTCCGCCGTACGATATAAACGCGGTAGGAATACACAACGTGCCGTCTTTTATAAAGGCACAGCCGGAGGTATCCCACGCGGTGTAGCCGCGCGCCTCAAACGTACTGCGCAAACCGCCGCTAGGAAAACTAGACGCATCGGGTTCGCCTTGAATAAGCTGCTTGCCCGAAAACTGCATAATGGCACCGCCCGCCGCGTTTTCGTCGGGCGCGATAAAGCTGTCGTGCTTTTCGGCAGTAATGCCCGTCATGGGCTGAAACCAATGCGTATAGTGCGTTGCGCCGCGTTCTACCGCCCACGTTTTCATAGCACACGCAATCTCATCGGCGCACGCCTTGCTAAGCGTTCCGCCGTTTTCTGCCACCGCCTTAAACGCCTTATACGTTTCGGGCTTTAAAGCCTTTTGCATGGTCTTATCGTTAAAAACCAAGCTTCCAAATATTTCAGGCACGTTCATTAGTTTTTCCTTTTACAAAGTTAATTAAAAACCCTCTTTACATTGTACCAAAATTAGACAAGTCCGTCAACGAAAAGCGCATTAAATAATATATTGAAATATATCGATAACTATCAAAAAATTATATATACCGATTAAAAACCTAGATAAATTTCGACAAATATCGACAACCGTATTTGATTTGATTTTGTGTGTATGTTATACTAATATCATGCAATGGTATGAATTTTTAATAAATGCAGTGGTAAGTCTTTTTTCAACGTTAGTCGGCGTGTTTGTGGGTTATCACATTAGTATTACGGCAATGATAAAAAAAGAAACCTATAAAGACAATAAAAAACATATTAACGAATTGCTATATTTAATTGAAGAATTAAAGATAGATATTACGTCAAATCAAATTGTTCCTGTTCTTGATATAGAAAAATTTATAAAGAAATTTAATTCTAAGGATAACATAGAATTAAAAGTATTTTTAGAACTAAAAAACGTTTTACCTGAGATAGAAAAATTTATTAGCGACATTAAAAGCATTGAACTTACTATTGATAAAGAACTAGCAAAAGAAAAAGCCCTAGATAGCATTAGAGATATTAAAAAATACATCATAGAAAATCAGGAGTTAAAAAATGGCAAAAAGTAATAAGCAGCTAGAAGAAGAAAAAACATTATTCATAGATTATCTAAAAACTTTAAACAATAAAGATAAAGTTAATTTTATAAGTGAAGCAGAGTATTATTTACTTTCAGGCTTAGCAAATAAAAAAAATTATGACGGAAAGCTGACTTCTGAAATATTTAAGGAATCTTTTCTTATACCCTATGAAAACAGCGAAGAGATAGAAAAAAAACTCAAAGGTTTTTTTAATTATGATGAAAAGATGGTGTGCATTACCGGCGATAAAGGAAACGGAAAAAGCATTTTTGCCCATACCTTGCATTTAAATTCAGAAAATGAAGACTACAATTACGAAGTAATCGTGTTAGATTGTGATAAAGGAGAAATAAGTCATAGTTTTCCGATTCAAGATTTAGAGCAAAGATTTAGAAAAAGATTTGCAAAGCATTTGCAAGGCAATAACGCGCTGATTGCAGATTATATTAACTTAATTGAAACATTATCAAAAAAACCTGTTTCGGAGCATGCCGAATATTTTACTACTGAAATGCAAAGCGAGTTTAAAGACATACTTGAAAATATTTTGAAAAAAGAAGATTTTGAAAAGAATATTAAAGCCTACCGCTATACACCTAAAAAGATATATGAACATTTAAGCAAAGAAGCTGACGATATTGAAAGGCATTTTATAGTATTTGCTTTATTTTTATTGTTATTAATTTGTGAGCAAAAATATAAAAATAATAAAAAATATATTATCGTATTTGACAATTTAGATGTTTATGCTGATGAAAAGTTAAAAATACTAGGGACATTGTTCGGCGATTTAAATGCAAGAATAAAAGAACTTTTTAATAATTTAGATAATGACGTTAAAAATGATTTTATTTATTTGTTTGACATACGTGTAACTACGCGAATCGAGCTAAAAACCGAGCATAGCGTACAAATTCCTAATTCCCACACTTTCTTTTTGCGAAATAGTAATGTATTCATTCCTGCCGTTATGAAAAAGTTAGCATTTTTGCACGAAAAGAATATATTCGGAGATTTTTATAATGAAGTAAAAAATATTATAAAAATATTTGTTCCGACAACACTAATAGAAGAATATTTAGCAAATCATAATGCTGAATTTGATAAACACGATGTACGCGTGTACTTTAAAGAAAAGTTCTTTCCTTTTTTCGGAAACGATTTTAGAGAGGCAATAAAACTGATTATTCGATATTATAAACATTTAGATGAAAAAGGTAGAGAAAGGCTTTCAAAAGCTTCCCACGAAGATGTTCAAATGTATGATTCAATAATTAATGGAATGAGAATGCAATTTTTTAACTATGTATTTGATTATTTTATTGAAGAAGAGGTTTTTCCTGCCTTTGGTATAGACAAATTAAGCGGAAAAGAAGATTTTAGTTTAGTTAGATTAATATTAAGTTATATTTACTGGAACAATCATTATAAGAAAGAGAAAGAAGGCAAAGGGATAACGCTTTGGAGATTGTGGCGTGCTTTGAAAGGGCATCGGTATCAAAAAATAGCAGAAACGCTTTATAATTTAAGCGTATATTGTGAAGACAATGCGGCGAAATGCGAAGCAAGAGAAAAATGGTCTTATCTTGTGTTCTACAAAAAATTGAAAAAAGATATTACAATAGATAGCATATATAATTTATTGAAAAATAAAAAACAAAAAGATTTAGAAAAAATCCGCATATCGTTATCAAATGCAGGAATTAATTATTTTAAATTTGTTTCAAAGCAATTTGAGTTTTTTAATGCAAGATTAGATAAGGAAACAAAGAATCAGGCATTATTTCTATACGATAACACCAAAAATAATGACAGTTATGAATTTCTTACTCCGATTCAAGAGGTGCGGAGTGCGTTATCGGACTTTATTTCAGGAAAAATAAATAAAGGTAAAAGTTGTTGCATAAAATGCAATAATTGTGTTAAGAATAAAGCCTTATTAAATGACGAAAAAACATTGCTTTCGGATTGTTCTATGTTTTTAAGAATTCAAGAGTGCTATAAGGTAGTAGAGGAATGCGTTAATTATATAAACAGATATAGATATTACATGGTGCAGGAGTATCCGTCAGAAAGCGGGTTAATTAACAATGTTTTAGCAGAAGAAATCAAAAATTATTTAGAATTACTTGCAATGCCACAAGCTATTCTTTTTGAAACAGAAACATTAGACAAACATAAAAAATTAATAAAGCACATTAATGGTATTAAGCCTGCATTAGAATTAAAAAATGGACGTTATGGCTATAGCACAAATCATGAAGAGCTAATAGCCGAAATAAAGCAAGACCCTACTATCTATGATATATTCTCTATTAATAAATAATAAATAAAATTTCATTTTTTATTAAACGGCGCGAACTAAATTGTTTCCCGCCGTTTTTTTCTTGTAAAAATAATACAAAAAACTTTAGCAATTTGTATTGAAAAATAAATAAATTTGTAGTATACTTAAATAAACCATAGCTGATTTTAAATAAAAATATAAAAGCATGAGTTGAAAAGGAAAGGTAAGAATGGAATTTAACGGCGAAAAAAGAGAGCGGTTTTATCGCGGAGAATTGTACGATGCGTACCGTTATTTCGGGTGCGTCTACAAGCGCGGCGACAAAAGCGCGGGTTTCAGGGTGTGGGCACCGCGCGCGGCAAGCGTATCGGTGGTGGGCGACTTTAACAAATGGAACGCCGACGCAAACCCCCTAAAAAACGACGGCGGCATTTGGGAATGCACCGTTAAGGGCGTAAAAGAATTCGATGGCTACAAATACCGCATCGTTACGCACGACGGCCGCGTTCTATTTAAGTCAGACCCTTACGCCTTGCATACCGAAACGCGCGACGGCACAAATTCTAAGGTTTACGATTCCACCCAATTTACATGGACAGACGCAGACTGGCGCAAGAAAAATACTGCGCCCTACGCGCAACCCGTAAACATTTACGAGGCGCATATCGGTTCGTGGCGCAAGTACATAGACGGCAACTTTTTTTCGTACAGGCTGTTTGCCGAAGAAATTGCCGCGTACCTTACCGAAATGGGCTACACGCACATAGAGCTTATCGGCGTAGCCGAATATCCTTTCGACGCAAGCTGGGGCTATCAAGTAACGGGCTATTACGCCCCCACCTCACGCTACGGATTGCCAGAGGATTTCGCCTACCTTATCAACAAGCTGCACGAGCACGGCATCGGCGTAATTTTAGACTGGGTGCCGGGACATTTCCCTAAAGACGAAAACGGCTTATACGAGTTTGACGGCGGCCCGCTGTACGAGCCCGAAGACGAATTAAAGCGCGAGCATTACGAGTGGGGTACGCGCTGTTTCGACTACACACGGGGCGAGGTAGTCAGCTTTTTAATCTCTAACGCGCTGTACTGGCTAGACGTATTTCATGCGGACGGCTTGCGCGTGGACGCGGTTGCCAGTATGCTGTATCTAGATTACAACCGTTCCGAATACCGCCCCAACCGCTACGGCGGCAAAGAAAGCATAGAGGCCATCGATTTTTTACAAAAGCTTAACACCGAAGTTTTTGCGCGTTTCCCTCAAACCATGATGATAGCCGAAGAATCCACCGCATGGCCGCTGGTTACCAAGCCCGTAGACGCAGGCGGCTTAGGCTTTAATTTTAAATGGAACATGGGTTGGATGAACGATTCGCTTTCCTACGCGGCTACCGACCCGTATTTCCGTTCGGGCGCGCACGATAAATTAACCTTTTCTATGACATACGCATTTTCAGAAAACTATGTTTTGGCGGTTTCGCACGACGAGGTGGTGCACGGCAAGGGTTCGCTGATTAACAAAATGCCCGGCGATTACGCACAGCAATTCGCTGGCTGGCGCAACTACCTGATGTACATGTTTTCGCATCCCGGCAAAAAGCTTACCATGATGGGCACCGAATTTGCGCAGTTCTCCGAGTGGGACTACGCGCGCGAATTAGACTGGCTGCTATTAGATTATCCCGCGCACGCAGACGCAAAACAATTTTTCCGCACGTTAAGCAGCCTGTACAAGGCGACCCCCGCGCTATGGCAAATAGAAGACGGTTGGGACGGCTTTGCATGGCGCGTAGTAGACGACCACATGCAAAACGTAGTCGTGTACGAGCGCGCCGACTTAGCAGGCAACCGTATGCTGTGCGTACTAAACTTTGCCAACGCCGAATGGAAAGGCTATACCTTCGGCGCGGCGGCAGGCAGCTACGAAACCGTACTTTATTCCGACGTTTCGGGGTGGAACACCCAAAAGAAAACCTACAAAACCAAAAACATTCAAAGCCACGGCATGTCGGACAGCATTACGTTGGATATCGCGCCGCTGTCGGGCATATACATGATACTGGCTTCGGATAAGCCCGAAAAAAAGTCCGCATTAAAAGTGGATAAAAAAGCGGATAAAAAAGCGGTTCAATCGGTTCAAGAAAAGTCCGCCGCAAAACCTAAAACGGCCCTCCCAAAAAAACCTGCAACTAAAAAGCCGATTGCCAAGCCCAAAACAGAGGCCGCCAAAAAAGCAGCGGCTAAAAAAACTACGGCAAAAAAATCTGCAAGCACCAAAAACTCCGCTGCTAAAAAACCTGCCGTAAGTTCCGCCGCTAAAAAATCCGCCGCTAAGAAAAAATAAAAAATCCGCAAGGAGTTATGTTTTATGAAGAAAAAACGCTGTATCGCAATGCTGTTAGCAGGAGGGCAGGGAACACGACTGTACGCCTTAACCAGTATGGTTGCAAAGCCTGCCGTGTCGTTCGGGTCTAAGTACCGCATTATCGACTTTCCGCTGTCAAACTGCACCTACTCTAACATCGACACCGTAGGCGTACTCACGCAGTACCAACCGCTTATTCTTAACGAATATATCGGCACCGGCGAGCCGTGGGATTTAGACCGCACCTACGGCGGGGTACATACGCTGCCCCCCTATCAAGCAAAATCGGGCGGCGAGTGGTACAAAGGCACGGCAAACGCGATTTATCAAAATCTGCATTTTCTGCACGCCTACGACTCCGAGCACGTGCTTATTTTGTCGGGCGACCACATTTATAAAATGGATTATTCGGCGATGATTACCGAGCACGAGCACAACAACGCCGATTGCACGATTGCCGTAATCGATGTGCCCAAAGAAGAGGCAAACCGTTTCGGCATTATGGATTACGACGCGGACAAGCGCGTTACAAGCTTCGAAGAAAAGCCCAAAAAGCCTAAAAGCAACCACGCCAGTATGGGCGTGTACGTCTTTAAAAAAGACGTGTTAGTGCGCGAATTAGAAGCAGACGAGCGCGACCCCGCCTCCGCAAAGGATTTCGGCAAAAACATCATCCCCAATATGTTAAAAAGCGGCATGCGGTTATTCGCGCACGAGTTTAGCGGCTACTGGAAAGACGTCGGCACCGTTACCTCATTGTGGGAGGCTAATATGGACCTATTGGGCGAAAATCCTCCCGTCAACCTGTCCGACCCCAACTTTAAGGTATATTCGCGCAACCGCCCGCTGCCGCCTTGCTTTATCGACGGCGGCGGCAGCGCAGAAAATTCGCTGCTTACGGCAGGCTGTGAGATTTACGGCAAAGTGGTTAATTCTATCCTTAGCGAGGGCGTGTATGTAGGCAAGGGTTCGGTAATCGAAAACAGCATTATCATGCGCGGCACGCGGATAGGCAACCATGTAAGCGTAAAGTTCGGCATCATAGACGAATACGTCAGCGTAGAGGATAAGGTAAAAATCGGAGATGCCAAATCTAATAAAGACAACATCGCGCTAATCGGGCGCGGCATTACGGTTAAAAAAGGCGGCTTAATTGCGGCGGGCGAAATCGTAGAGGAGGGCAGATAATGAAAGCGGTAGGCGTAATATTTTCTAATATTCACGAAAAAGAAATTAAAGAACTTACGGCAAACCGAACCTTAGCGTCGGTGCCGTTCGGCGGCAGATTTCGGCTGATTGATTTTGTATTGTCTAACATGGTAAACAGCGGCATTACCAAAGTGGGCATCATCACCAAAGAAAACTACCAAAGCCTTATGGACCATGTAGGCAGCGGCAGGCACTGGGATTTAAGCCGCAAAAACGGCGGGCTGATATTACTGCCTCCCTACGGCGAAAGCGGCACCATGCTGTACCAAAGCCGTTTCGAGGCCATATCCAACATCGAACAATTTCTGCGCCGCAGCGAGGAGGATTTTGTAGTAATGTCCGATTGCGACAACGTGTGCAACATGGACTTTACCCCCGTATTAAAATACCACGTGCGTCAAAACGCCGACATCACCGCGCTGTACCGCACCAAAATGGTAGACGGCCGCAAAATGCGCACACTGTTCGAGCTAGACGCCGACAGCCGCGTAGCTAAGGTTATCAATTCCGAAAAAACGTACGGCGAGCAAAGCTTGTTTACCAACATTTTAGTAGCGGGACGCAAGTTTTTATTAAGCATTATCGATAATGCCGCCGCACGCGGTTTTAAAAGCTTTAGCAAAGACATACTAACACGGACGGGCGAGTTCCGCATTTTCGGCTATCCGCTAAACGGCTACTTTGCCAACATAGACGATATATCGTCTTACTACAACGTCAGCATGGAGCTGTTAAGTAAAGAACACCGCGACAGCCTGTTTTTCCAAAACGGCATGCACATCTACACAAAAGTGCGCGACTCCGCGCCGCTTAAAGTAGAGCAGGGCGGCAGCGTATCTAACTCACTTATCGCAGACGGCTGTATCATAGAGGGCGAGGTTAAAAACTCTATTTTATTTCGCGGCGTGCGCGTAGCAAAGGGCGCAAGCGTAACCAACTCTATCCTCTTTCAAGATAGCAGCGTAGGCGCGTTCAGCCGCCTAAACTGCGTAATTGCCGACAAGCAAGCCGTAATACTAGAAAAACGCACCCTGTCGGGGCACGAAACGCACCCGTACTTCATCGCCAAAAACACGGTGATATAAAACACGATACATTAGGAGGTTTAAAAACATATGAGTGAAGAAAGTAAAACTAAGGCTTTGGTAAAGCATACTACAACCGAAGTGGCTTTGCGTCCGCAAATGCCAAAAGCCGTTAGCGTAAAGGCGCAAGCCAAAAAGGAGGTATCTGTAAAGATGGAAGACCCTACCAAAAAGGTTCGGGAAAAAATTGCAGAAAATAAACGCAAATCCGAAAACCCCGACCCCGTAATCATTGTGCCGCAGCAAAAAGCGGCAACGGCAAAGCCTTCCGCCAAGCCTTCTGCCAAAACAGCCGCCGCGCCGTTAAGAGGCCGCGCAGACAAAAAGTCTGCCGCCGCGCCGCGTGCAGAAAAAACCAAAACCACCTCTAAGGGCTTAACGGGTGTAGGCGCGGCAAAGAAAAACACGTCTGCGGGCGCGGTTAAAAAAACCGCAACAAAGGCTGCCCCCGTCAAAACGGGCGCGCCTAAAAAATCCACCTCTCAAAAAAAGGCAGAGGCTGCGGCGCAATCTTCCCTTGCACAAAAAAACGTGCTGTTTGTCGGTTCGGAATGCGCGCCGTTTTTTGGTACGGGCGGCTTAGGCGAGGTATTAGGTTCGCTGCCCCAAGCCATAAACGGCTTAAATTCGGGCATAACTGCCTCCGTAATTTTACCGCTTTACGAAATGCTAGAAGACGAGTTTCGCGACAAGTTAGAATTTATGTGCCATATCAACGTACCGCTTGCGTGGCGTAATCAATACTGCGGTCTGTTCCGTCTTAACCACGAGGGCACCGTATACTATTTTGTAGATAACGAGTATTATTTTAAACGCCATAACCTATACGGCTATTACGACGACGGCGAGCGTTACGCGTTTTTCTGCCGCGCCGTAAACGAGTTAATCCCTCAATTGGGATTTAAGCCCGATATCCTGCACTGCCACGACTGGCAAACCGCGTTAGTGCCGATTTATTACAAGCTGTTTTACATGTACTATCCTGGATACGAAAATATCCATACCGTTTTCACCGTTCACAACATAGAATATCAAGGGAAGTACGGCAAAAACATTATCGAGGACGTTTTCGGAATCGGCAATAAAGAGTACCTCTCCTTAGAACACGGTGGCTGTATCAACTTAGTTAAAGGCGCAATGGATTATGCGGACGCGCTAAGCACCGTAAGCCCCACCTACGCGCGCGAGCTAGAAGACGCCTTTTACGCGCACGGCTTAGAAAACATTGTGCGCAAAAACCGTTCTAAAATGCGCGGCATTCTAAACGGCGTAGACACGGCGGTGTATAACCCCGAAAAAAACCCCGCGCTGTTTGTAAATTACGGTGCGTCCAACCCGACGGCGGGCAAGGCTAAAAACAAGGCCGAGCTGCAAAAAATGCTGTCGCTGCCCGTAAACCCCGATGTTCCGCTAATCGCCATAATTTCGCGGCTGGTTTCGCACAAGGGCTTAGATTTGGTGCGCTTTGCGTTAGACGAAATTTTAAAGCAAAACATTCAGCTGGTGGTACTGGGCAAGGGCGACCCCGATTACGAGGGCTACTTTACTTACACACAAACGATGTACGAAAACAAGGTTGCGTCCGTAATCGCGTTTAACAAAGACCTTTCGCATAAAATTTACGCCGCCGCCGACATTTTCTTAATGCCCTCCAAATCCGAGCCGTGCGGACTTTCGCAAATGATGGCTTGCCGTTACGGAACCGTTCCCGTAGTGCGCGCAACGGGCGGGCTGAACGATTCTATCCAAGATTGTGGCACGGGCGACAAGGGCAACGGCTTTGTGTTTGACCATTACGACGCGGCGGAAATGCTGCACGCGGTTGCACGCGCGGCAGGCTTATACACCGATTACCGCGAAAAATGGAACGGATTAGTAAAACGCTGTATGGAAACCGACTTTTCGTGGCAGAATTCTGCGGGGGCGTATGTAAAGTTTTATAACGAACTCTTATAACTGAATAAAACGGGAACCGCCGTAAAATTTTAGGGCAAGTTGTGCAACAGTTTATTTTTTTGCGCGTGCCGCGTACCTAAATGTACGCTGGGCGCGCAAAAAAATAAAGCGTAGCGCAAATCGTCCAAAATTTTACGGCGGGATGATGAAATAACAAAATTAAAGAGGACATAAATGAATTACCGTAAAGACGAAGTACAAGTATTACTGGAAGACAAACTGACAAAATATTTTGCCTGTGCCCCTAAGTCCGCCAACATCGAACAGATGTATAAGGCACTGGCACTGGTAACAAGAGATATTCTACTGCGCAAAAAGCAAGCGTTTAACAAACAGGTTATCGACACAAAGGGAAAGCGCGTGTACTATTTGTGCATGGAATTTTTATTGGGGCGCAATTTGCGCAACAGCTTGTTTAATTTGGGCTTAGAAGAATCTGCCCGCGCCGCGCTTTCGGGCTACGGCTTTAATTTAGACGAGCTGTACGAAATAGAAAAAGACCCAGGTCTTGGCAACGGCGGCTTAGGGCGGCTTGCGGCCTGCTTTATGGATAGCTTAGCCACGTGCGATTATCCCGCCATGGGCTTTTCTATCCGCTACGATTACGGCTTATTTAAACAGCGGATTGTAGAAAATCAGCAAGTAGAATTACCCGACGTGTGGTTGGATACGGGCGAGGTATGGATGATGCCGCGTTCGGATAAAACATTCCGTATCCGCTTAGGCGGCCGTATAGAACAGCATTTCGACGGCGAAAACTTTACCTTTCAGCACGTCGACGCCGACGTGGTAGAGGCCGTTCCGTTTGACCTTATGATACCTGGCTACAAGTCCGACGCCGTTTCGGTGCTGCGGCTTTGGCGCGCCTCTATGGCATCCGATTTTGATATGAAATCGTTTACGCAAGGCGACTACATGCAGGCAATGCGTTCTAAAACCTCTGCCGAAATTATTTCTAAGGTGCTGTATCCGTCGGACGAACACGACAGCGGCAAGCAGTTAAGGCTTTCGCAGCAGTACTTTTTAGTAAGCGCAAGCCTGCAAAGTATTTTAAAAGACCATATGCGTAATTTTGGCAGCCTAGATACGCTTGCGCAGTTTGCTGCCATTCATATCAACGATACGCACCCTGCTTTGGCCGTACCCGAACTTATGCGCCTATTAATGGACGAACACGGCTACGGTTGGGATTTTGCGTGGGACACCGTACAGCAATGTATGGCGTACACCAACCACACCGTTTTAGCGGAGGCGTTAGAAACTTGGGGAGAGCCGCTAGTGGGCACGCTGCTGCCGCGTATCCATATGATAATCAAAGAAATAGACCGCCGTTTCTGCGAATCGTTAAACGACTGGCAAAAGGCCGAGCGTTTGCGCGTACTGCATCACGGGCGCGTGCGCATGGCAAACCTCAGCGTAATCGGTTCGCATTCGGTAAACGGGGTTTCCGCGCTGCACAGCGACATTATCAAAGAAACCATTTTTAACGATTTTTATGTAGAAACGCCCCAAAAATTTACCAACGTTACCAACGGCATCGCGTACCGCCGCTGGCTGTGCCAAAGCAATCCGCGCTTAACAACGTTTTTACACGAGCTGTTGGGCGGCAACTTTTTAAAGGACGCGTCCGCGTTAGAGAAATTGTTAAAGCACCAAACGGATAAATCGGTTTTGTCCGCACTGGGCGAAATTAAACTGCAAAACAAAAAGGATTTTTCGGATTTTTATGCAAACCTCAGCGGCGTGCGCATTAACCCCGAAAGCCGTTTCGATGTACAGGTTAAACGTCTGCACGAGTATAAACGGCAGCTATTAAATATTTTAAACATAATCCACCGTTATTTAGACATTACGGCGCACCCGAATAAATCCGTTACGCCCGAAACCTTTATTTTCGGCGCGAAAGCGGCAGGCGGCTATTTTCATGCCAAGCGCATTATTCAGCTAATCAACTGTATTTCCGCCGAAATCCGCAAACGCCCTTCCGTGCGCCAAAAGCTGGACGTTATTTTTGTAGAAAACTACAACGTTTCCAAAGCCGAACGCATTTTCCCCGCCTCAGAGGTTTCGCAGCAAATCAGCCTTGCAGGCAAAGAAGCCTCCGGCACGGGCAACATGAAGTTTATGTTAAACGGCGCGGTTACGCTAGGCACGGTAGACGGCGCAAACGTCGAAATTGCCGAAGCGGTAGGGCAAGACAATATCTTTACCTTCGGCTTAAAAGCGGACGAGGTAGACCACCTATGGCGGCACGGCTATTACGCAACCAACTACTTTACCGAAAATAAAGAAATCCGCCGCGTAACCGAAGCCTTAAAGCACGGTTTTAACGGCGAAAGTTTCGAGGACATCGCACATTACTTAATTTTAGGCGAGCGCAGCGTTGCCGACCCGTATATGTGTTTGGCAGACTTTGCCGACTATATTGCCGCCGCCGACCGATTAGACGCCGCGTATCAAGACCCCCTTGTATGGAACCGCAAGGCACTGGTCAATATCGCCAAATCAGGCATATTTTCTTCTGACCGCAGCATCCGCGATTACGCCAAAGGCATTTGGGGCGTAAAACCCGTAAGCATTTAACGGCGCGGCAGTTATTTGTTTCACTAAAAAAGCTTACACGTTATTTATTTGGAGGACTTTATATATGCAACCTACTGTTCGATATTTCCCGCTGTGCAAAAACTGCAAATCCCCGCAAGGCGCTGTGCCGTCTAATCAGCCCGCATTTTTCAGAATAGAATTTTCGCGGCCGTCTAATCCCGACTATGTGTACTTAGTGCTAACCAAAGATGGCGAAACGCCTATCCGCTACGAAATGGAGCGAAAGGACGTTTCGGTAGAGGGCTTTGCCGAATATACCTGCAATCTAACGGTAACGTCGAGCGGGCTGTATTTTTATCATTTTCTTATCCAAACGCCCCACGAAGACTTTTTTGTCGGCTGTGATAACACCTTAAACGCCATGATGGGCAAGGGCAGCGAGTGGCAGCTTACGGTGTTTCAAAAAAGCCTTCCCGCACCGTCGTGGCAAAAGGGCGGCATATTTTATCAAATTTTGCCCGACCGCTTTTTTACAGGCGGCGAACGGCTAATGACTAAGCAACATGCGGTATACCGCAACGACTGGAACGGCATACCCGAATATCGTCCTAACGCGGAAGGAAAAATCTTAAACAACGACTTTTTCGGCGGCAATTTGCGCGGCATTATTAAAAAACTGGGCTACTTAAAATCTTTGGGCGTTACCTGCGTGTATCTTAACCCGATTTTCGAGGCGCGCAGCAATCATAAATACGATACGGGCAGCTACCGCCGCATAGACTCCGATTTCGGCACGGCGGCGGATTTGGCAGAGTTGATTAAAAAGGCTGCCAAAAAGGGCATTAAAATCATGTTAGACGGCGTGTTTTCGCATACAGGCGACGACAGCGTGTACTTTAACAAAAACGGTACATACGACAGCGTAGGCGCGTTTCAATCCCAAGACAGCCCCTACGCAGAATGGTACAGCTTTAACGATTTCCCTAACGGCTACGCAAGTTGGTGGGGCATAGACACTTTGCCCAACACGGTAGAAGAAAATAAGGCGTTCAGCGAATTTATAAACGGCGAAGACGGCGTAATCCGCACATGGACGCAGCTGGGCTTAGGCGGATGGCGGCTGGACGTAGTAGACGAATTGCCCGATAGCTTTTTATATAGGGCGGCAGCGGCTGCCAAAGCGCGCGACTCAGAGGTTATGATTTTAGGCGAGGTTTGGGAGGACGCGTCTAACAAAATTTCATACGGAAACCGCCGCAAGTATTTAGGCGGCGAACAATTAGATTCGGTAACCAACTACCCGTTTAAAGAGGACATTTTGTATTTTATCAAAACGGGCGACGCCAAAAGGCTTGCCGAAACGGTGCATGTTTTAATAAACAATTACCCCAAAGATGTTTTAGACAATCTTATGAACCTTTTGGGCACGCACGACACGGTGCGCATTTTAACGGCGTTAGGCGATAGCGGCAACGCGGACACGCGCGAAAAACGCGCCAAAGCAAAGCTTAAAAACCGCGATGCGGCGTTTGACAAGTTAAAGCTTGCTACCGTTTTGCAATATACCTTGCCTGGCAACCCGTGCGTCTATTACGGCGACGAGGCAGGGTTAGAAGGCTTTGAAGACCCGTTTAACCGCCGCTGTTACCCGTGGGAAAACCAAGACAAAAAGATTTTAAGCCGATACAGACGCTTAGGCAAAATCCGCACGCAAAACAAGCACGTATACGGCACGGGACGCTTTAAGCTGATTACCGCCGAAAACGGCGTATTCGCGTTTAAACGCATCGGTCAAGACGAAACCATGCTTACCGTTGTAAACAACGGCGCAGACGTATACGAATTAAAGCTATCCACCCCGCACACCGACCTACTAACCAACAAACCGTTCAACAACAAAGTCCCCCCCACCACCGCCGTAATTTTAAAAGAAACCGCAATATATAATAGTATACTTATCAAAAAATAGGCTTATTTTACGGAGAGGGAGAAAATCATGAAGAAAAAAATAGGTTTTTTAGTAATTACAGCTATGCTATTTGCTTGCACGGCGGGTATATTTTCGGCGTGCAGTCCAACGCAAGTTCCGCCCGTAAAATTAGCTATGCCGTCAAATATAGTGTATAATGCCGAAACGCTAACCTTATCGTGGGATCCCGTAGAGGGCGCACAACTGTATTATGTTAGCGTTAATGTTTCAGAAACGTCAAACCCTACGCATAGATATGAAACGGAAACGGCAAGCTTTTCTTTAAGACGCATGACTCCCGGTTTTTATTGGGTTTTAATCGCGGCATTCAGCGAGGAGCGGAAAAACGATTATCTTGTGTACACCCAATCCGATTGGACGGAAGCAAAAAGCTACCCTGTTTATGCAGAGTTCGAGGGTGCTTATTCTGTGTTAAATAATTTACATGTAAAAATTGACGGAGTGAGTAATCATTTTAACGGCGGCCGTTTAGTCATTCCCGATTTCATAAGTGCTCCAAGCAACTATGTTCCTAATTTTGAATATGAAAATCCAAATGATGTGGGGCTTAACCCGATTGAGCAAATCGGAGTAAATGCCTTTAAGGGTAACTCTGCTATCACCTCTGTTGAAATCGGCGCAAATGTTTGGAACATTTTGGACGGAGCCTTTGAAAATTGCGAAAATTTAAGTACGCTTGATTTATCAAGAGCCAAAAATTTGCGTTCAATAGGCAGCAAAGCGTTTGCAGGAACTAAAATAACCGAAATAATATTACCCCCAAGCATTATAGCGATAGACAATGAAGCATTTAAAAATACGCTTTTAGAAACGGTTACACTGGAAACGGGGGAGGATTTAACTTTTGTCGGCGCCGATGTTTTTGACGGAACGCCTTGGCTAAATGCACAAACGGGGCTTGTAATGCTTGGAAGGGTGCTTATAAAATACAAGGTTACCGAGGGCGCTTTATTAGATTTAGTTTTATCGGAAACCGACATTAAATATTTTGCCTTAAAGAGCTTTGAGGGTTCTTTAATAAAGAGTATTGATTTAACGGATTTTACGTTTAATTATCTCGGCTACGGTGTGGCTGTGGGAAATGCTATGCAGCCGTATTTTTTATATGACGCGGCACATTTAACAAACGTTACGCTTCCCGCAAATATATCCCACATTAGAGACTATGCTTTCGCGGGTTGCAGCAGCTTAGAAACCATAGATATTTTAAGCACGTCAATAATAGACGACGGAGCATTTCAAAATTCAGGGCTTAAATATTTATACACAAGCGGTTATTGGTATCCGTTGGGGCAAGATGCGTTTAAAGACGCACCGTTAGAAACTATTTTTGTCGGAGTCGATAATTTAATCAGCGGTATTTCAAGAATCGAAATTCTAGCTGAAACATGGAATTTGCCGATAGAAATGTTTAAAATTTTTATTATTGGTCCATAAACGCATTATGCTTGCGCATTAGCCGCAACCGCCCACGAAACGGTGATTTCTGTACCTGTCCCTTCGGTGCTGTGTATTTTTATCGGTGCGTTATAATGATTACAAATATGCTTTACAATAGCTAAGCCTAACCCCAGCCCGCCCTCTTTTTTGGCGCGGCCTTTATCTACGCGGTAAAACCGTTCAAACACGCGCCTTAAATCGGCTTGCGGAATGCCTAACCCCGTGTCTTTGACGGTTAAATGCGCACGGCCGTTTTCGGTTTGCAAACTTACGCTTACCGTGCCGCCCGCATCGGTATATTTAATCGCATTATCTATTAAATTAACTGCAACCTCCGTGATTTTTTCGGCGTTTGCTAAAATCGCGCAAGCCTCTAAATCCGCCGTAAGCGTAAGGGATTTGGCTTGTGCTTTGGGCTGCATCGCGGTAACGGCATTTTGCACAACCGCCGCTAAATCCATTTTTTCGTCGTGGATTTCCTTATGTTCGGAAAGTTCGGATATTTTTAACATATCGGTAATCAATAGCTTCATGCGCGACGCTTCGCGGTGTATGGTTTCGGCAAAATTTTTATTATATTTTTTTTCTTTCAGCAGCATTTCGCTGTAACCGATTATAGAGGACAGCGGGGTATTCAGTTCATGACCCGCATTAGTAAAAAACTCTTGCTTTTCAATATCGGTTTTCCGCACATCGGTAACGTTTTGCGCGGTAATAATAACGCTGAATTCCGGGGCGTTTACCGGAAAAAACCGCACCTCATAAACCTGCCCGTTTTGCCGCATATGGTCGTAACAGATGTACTCATTTTTTAAAACCGCTTGATTGATGTTGTTTAAAATGGCGGTATTTTTAAACACATACGCCGCAGGAACGGGGGCAGAAAACGTGAAGCAAAAATAATCTTCCGCCGTTTTGTTGCAAGAAATAATTTGCATTTTTTCATCCAACGCAATAATCGCTTGGTCAATGTTGTCTACGATTAAATCTAATTTATGCTTTTCCGCTTGATAATCCGCAAGCGTTGCATGCAGCTTTTCGCTGATATCGTCAATTTCCGTCAATACGCTGTTAATTTCGTCGTATTTGGTTAAAACAATTTTACTGCTTTGCGCCGTGCCCGCCGTTTGCAGCTTTTCGTTAATCATAGCAATCGGCTGCGTGATATTGCGTATCAGCTTAGGCATAAGCAGCAGCAACACCAACAAAACTAAGGCAAACAAGGCAGCCATAATGCCGATTAAGGGCCAAAGATAGGCGTTGATGCTTTTAATCGGAATGGCTACGCGCAGTATGATTTCCGCGCCGTCCGCCCCCGCTTTTTTTGCCATATATAAATAGCTTACGCCAAAGCTGTCAGACTTTCGTACATCCTCTCCGATTCCGCCCTCCAACGCCCGCGCAACTTCGCGGCGGTGCAGATGATTTTCCAGTAAAGAGGGGATATCCGTTAAGGTATCGGCGATAACCGTTCCGTCCAAATTGATAACGGATATGCGCAAATCGCCGTTTGCAAGCTTTACAAGGCTTTCGTAATCGTCGTTGACGGCGGCATACTTTTCAAAAATCTGCAAATAGCTTAACGCATGGTCTTTGGCGGTGCGTCGGTTAATTTGAGGAATAGCAATAAGCATAGCCGCGATAAATAAAAGCAGCGCGGCCGAAACAATTAAGGTAATCCGTAAAATATAGGCTTTTTTCATGGTTGCTTCCTTACAAAAATATAGCCGACGCCCCGCACGGATTGAATGGCATCCGCCTCACCGCCCAGCTTTTCTCTTAAATTTTTAATATGAATATCCACCGTGCGCGTTTCTCCAAAATATTCATAGCCCCAAACTTCCTTTAACAGCTTTTCTCTTTCTACTACAACGCCCGCGTTAAGCATTAAAAAATTAAGCAATTCAAATTCTTTAAGCGTTAAGCTTATCTCTGCACCGCGCACCGTAACGGTGCGGGAATCCTGATGCAAAACAACGGCGTTTACGCTAAGCTGCCCGCCTAGCGGGCTGATTGCTTTTTTGCGCAAAGCCGCCCTGACGCGCGCACAGAGTTCCAGCACCGAAAACGGTTTGGTTATATAATCGTCCGCACCCGCGTCTAAGCCCGTTACCTTGTTTATTTCGCTGGCCTTTGCCGTCAGCATAACAATGCGCGTATCGGCGGATTTATAATCGTCGCGAAATTTTTTTAACGCCGTAATGCCGTCCATGCCCGGCAGCATAATGTCTAGCAGCACTAAATCGGGGATAGTTTTAGCGCACTGCGCAAGCAGTTCTTCGGCGCAGGTAAACGCCTTTACGGAATAGTCCTCCGCAGTTAACGCGTAGGTAACCAAATCACGGATGGCATCGTCATCCTCTGTTACGTAAATGAGTTGCTTGTTCATACTATAAATTATACCACATCCATACTGATTTGCAAATAATTTTCGCCGTAGAAACTGCACGCATCTTTAAGCCTAAGATACACATCTTTACCCAAACTTACCCGTTATATAACGTTCACATTTTTCATTTTCGGGCTTAGAAAAAACCTTTTGCGTTTCGCCGAATTCCAACATTTCACCCAGCAGAAAAAAGGCGGTTTTATCCGAAATTCTAGCCGCTTGCTGCATGTTGTGCGTAACGATTACTATGGTAAACTGTTCTTTTAGCTCCTGACACAATTCCTCAATTACGCCCGTCGAAATCGGGTCAAGCGCACTAGTCGGTTCGTCCATTAACAAAATTTTAGGTTCTACCGCCAAAGCGCGCGCAATACAAATCCGCTGCTGCTGCCCGCCCGAAACCGATAGGGCAGACTTAAACAGATTATTTTTTACTTCGTTCCAAATGCCTGCGCGTTGCAGACTTTGCGTAACAATAGGGTCTAAGTCTTTACGCTTGCGAATGCCGTGCGTGCGCGGCCCGAAAGCAATATTATCGTAGATACTCATCGGAAAAGGATTAGGCTTTTGAAACACCATGCCAACATCCTTGCGCAGCAAATTTACATCTACGCTTTTATCAAAAACGTCTTGCCCGTCAATCGTAATCGTGCCGTTTACCTTACAGCCCTCTACTAAATCCGTCATGCGGTTAAAGCATTTAAGCAGCGTAGTTTTTCCGCAGCCTGACGGGCCGATAAACGCCGTAATCTCATTTTCGGCAATGCTTAAATTGATGTCTTTTAACGCTTGAAAATCCGAATAAAACAAATTTACATTTGCTACGTTTATTAAAGGTTGTTCACTCATTTTTCAACTCCTGATTTTAACATAGGTATGGTGCGCGCGGGACGCTTTTTCTTAGAACCCTTATTTTTAGAAAGCAGTCTGCCTAAGCCCATAGCCAACAGGTTTAAGCCTACTACCAGTATTACCAGCACCACCGAAGTTGCCGCCGCCGCTTCGGGGCTTACTAAGCCAAAAAAGTAAACGTTCAGCGCAAGGGAAGTACCAGGCGACATAAACCCCGTAGGCATGTTGCGCACCACAAGCCCCAACGTTAAAATTAAGGCGGCACTTTCGCTGATAATGCGTCCCACCGCTAAAATTAAGCCCGAAACAATCCCGCCTGCCGCATTAGGCAGCACCACGCGGAAAATGGTGCGCACGCGCCCTGCACCCAACGCCATAGCCCCCTCACGGTAGCTTTGCGGAACGGCCAACAAGCTTTCCTCTGTCGAACGGATAATAACGGGCAGTATCATAATGGATAAGGTTAAGCCCGCACCCATAAACGAATGCCCCCAGCCAAACAATACGCCGAAAACCAGCATACCGAATAAGCCGTAAACAATGCTAGGTATTGCCGCAAGCGTTTCTACGGCAAGACGTATGATATTTACAAATTTGCCTTTCTTTGCGTATTCGGTTAAAAAAACCGCCGCCATAATGCCTATCGGACCGCCGATAATCAATGCCAAAAACACCAGCATCAGCGTACCCACTAGCGCAGTAGAAACCGAAGGATTGGCACTGCTGTACTTGCCGAATAAAAAATGAAAGCTTAAATGCGGTAAGCCGCGAATCAGCACAAACAACAAAATTCCCGCCAAAGCGGCAATAGCCAACCCCGCACAAGCATAGCCTGCCCATTTTAATAGGGTATACCGCGTAATGCGGCGACGCTTTTTAGTAACCGTATCAGCCGACTTCATCTGTTGCTTCCTCCTCCTTATCGGGCTTTTTCTTTTTGTTCGGTTTCTTTTTCTTGTTTTTAATTAAATTAAAGCCCACGTTAATAAACAGCGTAAATACAAACAAAATAACGCCCGTTGCAATCATAGCGTCCAGTATGCTGCCCGTAGCCTCCATAGCGCCCAGCGCGATGTTTGCCGTTAGCGTGCGTATGCTTTGAAACAAGCTGCCGTTAGGCATTTCGGGACTTCCGCCGATTACCATAATAACGGCCATCGTTTCGCCGATAGCGCGCCCCACCGCCAACACAACGGCAGCAAAAACACCGCTTTTAGCACTAGGCAGCATAACACCGAAAACCGCGCGTTCTTTACTTGCACCCAACGCCAGCGCGCCCTCATAGTAGTGTTCGGGCGCGGCGTGCAGCGCGTCTAGGGTAATGCTTACAATAGTAGGCAAAATCATAATCGCCAAAATGATAGACGCCGCCAAAACCCCGTGCCCCATGCCGTTAGAGGATACATTGTTGCGTAAAAACGGAACAATCACCATAACCCCGAACAGCCCGTACACCACCGAAGGAATACCCGCTAGCAGGTTAATCAGCTGACGTACCCCCTTAGCAATTTTTTTCGGACAGAATTTATACAAAAACACCGCCGTAAACAAGCCTATGGTAACGCCGATTAGGGTAGCAAGCGCGGTAACGTAAATAGAACCCACAATCATAGGCAGTATGCCGAATGACTGATTATTAGGGTCGGAAACACTCCACCGCGTACCAAACACAAATCTAAAAAATCCGATGTTGGCAATAGACGGTATGCCGCGCATCATTAAAAATAAAAAGATTACCAACAGCGCAAGAACCGCAAAAACTGATGAAAGTAAAAATAATACCTTCATCAGCTTTTCGCGTGCGCGTATAAACCTATAAAACGGTCGTATCACGGTTTAATTCCTCATGCAAGGTCGGCCCATTTGGTAATCCGATTTTCTGCATCTCTGTCGTAAATGTTTTTTAACTGAGCTAAGGTTAAGTTGTCATACGTATTTTTGGTGTTTACAATAACCGCTATACCGTCGCCGCCTACCATAGTAAATTCTAACCCTTCGGTAGTGCCGCCTGTTTCAAACTCATTGCTTATCATGCCAAAATTGCTAGTGCCGTTTTGTGCTTGCGTGCGTCCTGTTCCACTGCCGCCGCCGGCTACAACAACGGTTACGCCGCTGTGAAGGTCTTCAAACATTTCAGCCAGCACATCCATAAGCGGTTGAACGGTAGTAGAACCGCTGATATTGATAGTGCCTCCCGAAAGCGGAGGTTTTGCATACGCTGTGGCGTTTGCGTTGTTTACGTCTACATAACCCATGTCGCGGATAACTACTTGCGCCTCGCTAGACAACAAAAACGTATGAAACGCAGCGAACAAAGGATTATCCAGCGTCGCGGGCAGATACACTACGCTAAGCGGACGCGCAATAGGGTAGGTGTTGTTAATAATGTTGGCAACCGTCGCCTCAACGCCGTTGATTTTCAGCTTTTTAACTTCGCTGGTTACATAACCTAAGCTTTCATAAGCGATAGCTTGAGGATTTCCTCTAACCTCAGCCAATACCTGCGGCGTTCCAGGAGCGGTAATAACGCCCGTAGGGTCGTCTTTGCCGGTAAGCCCGATTATTTCCATAAACGCGCCTCTTGTACCGCTTGCGGTTTCTCTTACCACTACCGCTATCGGCTTTTCAGGGTCAAAGCCCGCGCCGCAGCCCGTTAGCACTACTGCGCCCAGCACAACGGCTAAGCATAACGATAATAAACCTGCAATCTTCTTTTTCATGTTTCTTTCTCCTTGTTTTTTGTTTTTTTGTTTTTTAATGCTTTTTTTAGAAGCTGTAAGCGTGAGTGGAAAGCATTCGCACTTACAGCTTCATTATAACAAAAAAAAGCCTTACTGTTCAGTAAGGCTTTGTAAAGGGAGTGTAAAGTTTTGTAAAGCTTTTTTTCACCACCACCAATCGCAGCAGTCCCAAAAGCCGCGCGGACGGTTTAAAAAAAAGCCGTAGCACGGCCGCCGTTCACATTCGCGCCGTTCCTCTTTATGGCAGTGCTTATGCCCAAACCCAAAATCAACCCCAAAATGACAGCGGCATTCGCAATGCGGACGGCAATACTGTTCAATCCGCCTTCCGCAATCGTGTCCGTGTCCGTGTGTTTGCACCTCTTGTCTTTCTTCCGCACTCATAAATTCCATTCTCCTTTGTTTTACCATTCACGGCAACCGTGTCTTTATTTCGTACTTAATATAACCCGCAGAAAAATTCCCCTCTTTGAGGGGTGGCTGCGCAGCAGACGGGGTGGAAAGAAAAGCCTATCCCCCACAGCAGACGGGGTGAAAATTTCGAAACGCCCCATGCCAACACTACCATTCTATGCCCGCCCCTTAAAACAGGTGCAAAGCAAATTTATCCACTATTAAAAACAGCGTTAAAATACAAAGATAAGCGGCAAAGCCCGTCATATTGCCTTTGGCAATAAAACGCAGCATAAACACCGCGCAAAAAAAGCCGACAATAAATGCGGTAAAAAATCCGATAACTAAGGGGAGAGGTGCAACGTTGCCAAAAGAACCGCCGCCGAACAACTCCCACAAAAAAGAACCCAGTATAATCGGAATGCCCAACAAAAACGAAAACTCCGCCGATTCCTTTTTGTCCGTACCCGTAAGGCGCGCCGTGCAAATCGTCGCGCCGCTGCGCGAAATCCCCGGAAAGCCCGCAAGCCCTTGCGCTACGCCTATCAGTGCCGCATCTAAAAAGCCAGGCAGAGTTTTGGGATTTTTACGGCGCACCGCACTTGCCGCAATAATCAATAAGGCGGTAAACCCAAAGCAGTACAACAAGTAACGCCCGTCAAACGAGGCCTTAAAAACCGACTGAAACAATAAAAAGATTAACACGGTAGGCACCGTAGCCGTCAGCAGCAGCGCAGTTTTTTTCTGAAACGGCCTCTTTATTAGCGCAAAAAGCGGCTTGCGCAGCACCATAACTACCGCCAAAAGCGTAGCCAAATGCGTAACCAACTCAAACGCCAACGGCATATGCGCCACACCCAACAGCTTGCCCGTTAAAATTAAATGCCCGCTAGAACTTATCGGCAAAAATTCGGTAAGCCCTTGCACAATTCCCAAAATAAAAGCATCCAAGCCACTCATAGTTTATTACTATGACCCTTCCCCCCAAATAATGATATTATATTTGCCTCAAACCGCCACTGCGACGACTGTCGCAATATCATTCGGGCTTGCCCGAATATCATTGACGCCAGTCAATCTCACTTTTCCGTAGGAAAAATATAATTGAAAAGTGTATAGATTTCTCTGAAATCTATACACTTTTCTGGCTCCCCGAGCTGGATTTGAACCAGCGACCTATCGGTTAACAGCCGAGTGCTCTACCGCTGAGCTATCGGGGAACGCTTAAATATAATAACACAGCTAAAAATCTTTTGCAAGCGTTTTACTGAAATTTGTTTGCATTAAAGCCCAGCTTTTTCTATTACGGAACGAAGCAGGGCAATAGTTTCGGTATCCGAAAGACTGGCATTTAAAACAGATACCGTATCTTGAACAATAGTCAACAAAAAAGAAAGCATTTCGTCTTTTATAGCCGTTGCGTCTACTAATTTAGGATACGGATAAGTTTCGGGGTTTTTGTCAAACTCCTCCGTATCATATGAAAGCATTAAAAAGGGACGGGTTTTGCGTATCATGTTTAAAATTGTGTCGATAATATCCATTTTCAATATTCCGTAAATTCTGAATTATATTCAGAATAATACCCATCATACTGAATTTCTGTCAGAATGTCAAGTATATATGAGTATGAAATCAACAGCACTCAATTTATCTATTTCAACGCGTATAAAAGAATTACGCGGCGAAAAAGGGCTGACGCAGATACAAGCGGCAGCGTTATTAAACATAGATAAGTCTACAATTGCAAAATATGAAACGGGCGCGGCGACTCCTAGCGTGCATGTTTTGATATCGTTAGCAGATTTTTTTGATGTATCGCTAGATTATCTTACGGGGAGAGAAGACTAAGGCGCAAAGATTGTGCTTGTAAGTTATACGAATTGTTTGTTTAAATATTTGACATACGGGTAAAAATCTTATATACTTATAATTCCGAATTGCAATTTCGGAAATTTTTTGCTATTTTCTAAGCTTTGGAGAAACAGTTACATGAAGAAAAAGATTATTTGCGCAATTTGTCTAGTCTTAGCCGCCGTAGTATTTTTGGCGGGCTGTTCGGGCTTGCCGCGCGTAAACATAAACAACCCGCAAACGGATTTTGATTTTGCGGTTCAAAACAACGGCAGCATGGCAGTGCAGTACGGAAACTACGTATACTTTATTAACGGTACGCGCGGCTACTTAGACGAAGACGGCCGCCAAAACCGTTTCGGCGAAGTAGTAAAGGGCGGCATTTACCGCGCCGAGCTTTTCGGACAAAAATCTCCCGGTGCAAACGGCGCGTTATCTACATGGACAAAAGAGCGCGACCTGCCCACTCCCAACCTTGCTAAAATGACGTCTAGTAATTCCGAACTTCTGTACGACTTCACCTTTGAGGTGCAAAACAGATTTAACGACCCCGAAGTAGACGAAGAAATCGACTGGGTGTTAAACGAAAAAATCGTTCCGGTAACAGCGGGCACAAGCGGCTATGCACAAGGCGGCATATTCATCTACGACGATTACATTTATTTTGCCTCACCCAACAACGAGCGCAACCGTCAAGGCGCCGTGCAAACCGAGCGCACCGACTTTATCCAAATGCGCTTAGACGGACGCAACGCGCGCCGCATATTCACTACGCGCGGGGCGTCGGCGCACCTGCCGTACAGCTTTTACAAAATGGGCGACAGCGTATTTTTGGTTTGCGCCTACGAAAACGAAAACGGCACACTAGATTTAGTTTCGGTGCGCACACGCGACAGAAAGATTTTTAACCCCGTTTACCTCACCCAAGAGGCCGAGCAAGTCTATCTGCCCGCACGCCCCGTCTACGATAAAACCTCTACGCGCGTCGGCTTAGAGGATTACGTATTTTATACACGTTCTACCGCCGAGGATAACCGCGCAGGCAACACCATCGAAATCTGCCGCCCCGACGGTTCGGAGGGTTTTAGCTTTCACGATACCAACAACGAAACGCGTATCGAAGACGTGCGCGACGGCTTATTGTTTTACACCGCCTCCGGCAGCGGCGGCGAAACCATTGCACGCTTTACCAACCTGCACGATTTACTAATGGTAGTTCCGCACGCAACACAAGCGCGCAACGCCTCACGCCAAACCCGTATCCAAAAAGTCCCCGACAGCCTTACCTACCGCGAATACGAAGACCGTCAAAGTGCCGCCAACCGCCCCGTCCGCGCACAGTTCAGCGGCGACGCATACACCTTGCTTAATTACGACGATTACTCCGCGCGTTACTTCTTCGGAGACGAACGGCACAACGGCGCGTACATGCTGGGCATTTCGGGCGACGGCGTATATTTGCATTCGGCAATAGACACCGCATACCGCGACGGCGTACTGATTTATGATTCCACCGTCGAGATGCTGTTTGTCGAGGAAGGCTACTTATACTTTTTAGAGGGTTCGGCCATTTACCGCACGCACATCTTTACGCCCTTCGAAGATAAAGAAGACGGCGGCCGCCAACTGCTTACCGACGAAAAAATGGTAGTCCGCGCAGGCATCACGGCGGCGGTTGTTGCAGACCATTTAGTATTCTTTGCAATCTTTGACGAGTTCACCCGCGACGGCGGCTACGCACACTTTGTAAACTTACGCCGCGCAGGCTCACTACCGTTTATGGTAGGCACGCTTTCAGAAGACGACCAGCCCGACGAGGAAGAGCTAGAAGCCTTCAAAGACGGCAGAGAACTCATCCGCGACGAAGAAAACCACGATCACGGCTAATTATCTCAGGGGCTTCCCTTTAAAAAAAGGGCAGCCCCTTTTTTAATGGATAATGGAGAATGGATAATGGAGAATTACGGCGAATTCAATTAAACAGCCGCAAAAAATTCCCCTCTTGCAGGCGCGACGCGGCGGCTTTAGCCGCAAAAACACACCGTGTTTTTAGCCAAAGCGGGGAGTGAGGAACGAACGACCCATTGACGCGTCAGCAGACGGGGTGGAAAGAAAAGCATATACCCAAAATCAGAAAGAATTAAAACAAACCCCATAAAAAATTTCCCCCAAACATATTGACAAGCAGGTCTTTTTTTGTTACCCTTAAAAAGGAGGTGTAGGCGCATGAAAAAATTTTTACTGGGATTAGCAATTTTAATAATGCTTGTAACAACGCTTTTCGTGTCGGTTTTTGCAGATTTTGATACAAGCCAAAACAGTGCGCAGCCCTCCGCCGATTTAGAAATACCGCAAGGGCTGTTTTCAGCAGGCAAAAACAACGTTTATTTTGATTTTGATTTAAGCGGCGCACCCGATTTTTCCGCCTACATATCTGACGAAAACGAGTTAATTTTAGAGCGGATTTTAAGCGGCGAATACAACGCCGTTGATTATTTGGACTGGTTTCTTTTTAACCCTTACTACTCTTACCGATACGATGTAGCGGCTTTACAATGTATGCAGGCCGTATTGCAAGAAGGAAGCTTTACCGAAGCTTTACGGGCACAGTACTTAGGGCTGTATATAAATGCCACTCCTTCTTATCTTGCGGCAATAGGAATAAAAGGGCAATCTTATCAAATTTACTTTAATGAGGACTGGTCTGTAAATTATATATGGGAATTCTTTATCTTCGATGGCAGGCTGGATAATTTTTGCTTGTGGTATTTTTCATCGTCGGAATATCAATTCGGCACATGGCAGTACGGCATTTGGAATAAAAAGGTTAGCGAGGTACGGCAGCTTGACAATCATTATTCCCCGATGTATGACAACAAAAATTTAGCGGGCTATTATTTGAGTTTTAGCAGTTTGTATATCGTGGCGGATATGGGAAACGGAAAAACTGCGGCTTGTTCGGTATATGTAAGCTACACGCAAGAAATGGCTATTAATTCGGTATGGCATGGAGAACAACAAAGCCATAAAGAGGTTAGCTTTGTGTCGATGTGCACAATTACGGTTGATTTTAACGGCGTATATGCACAAGGCGTGGGCGGAATGTTTAACCGCATTTTATTATTTACCCAACAAGAAGGCGTGTGGGATTTAGAAAAAGTTTGGACGGAATACAGCGCGCAGGCCTTAACTCCCAACGAAAACATCTTACCGTACAACATGGATAAAATTCTTGATTTCGGCTAGACTGCCTTTACTATAAACCCCATAAAAAACTTTGCGTTAATCGCTTGACAGCGCGCCTATAATGATGTAAAATTATAAGGCTGTAATTTTTCGGCACAAACATGCAACAAGGAAATATAAACTATGACAAAAACCTATATGGCAAATAATCAAACCATTCAGCGCGACTGGTACGTAGTAGACGCGGCGGGTATGCCGCTAGGGCGTCTGGCAAGCCAAGTGGCGTCTGTATTGCGCGGCAAAAACAAACCCGCCTTTACCCCGCACGTTGATACGGGAGATTTTGTAATCGTTCTAAACACCGATAAGGTTATCCTAACAGGCAAAAAGCTGGAACAAAAATTTAAACGCCGCCACACGCTGTGGATGGGCGGCCTTAAAGAAGTGCAATACAAAAAATACATGGCAGAAAAATCAGACGACGCGGTATACGAAGCTATTCGCGGAATGCTGCCCAAAAACTCATTAGGGCGCAAAATGATTAAAAAACTGCGCGTATATAAAGACGGTCAACATAACCACCAAGCGCAGCAGCCCAAAGAACTGCAAATAATAAGGAAATATTAAACTATGTCAGCAAAAACAGCAAGTAAGAAAAAACTCCAATTTTGGGGAACAGGACGCCGCAAAAAGGCTATCGCGCGGGTAAGATTACTGCCCGGCAGCGGTACGATTACCGTAAACAAGCGCACACTAGACGAATATTTTGGTTTAGACACCATGAAACTTATCGTAAATCAGCCGCTTGCTTTAACCGAAGCAACCGCAAAGTTTGATATTTTTGTCAACGTCAAGGGCGGCGGCTTTACAGGACAAGCAGGCGCAATTCGGCACGGCATCGCGCGCGCCTTATGCGAGGCAGACCCTCAATACAGAGGCGCGTTAAAAAAAGAGGGCTTTTTAACCCGCGACCCGCGTATGAAAGAGCGCAAAAAATACGGCCTTAAAAAAGCCCGCAAAGCATCGCAATTTTCTAAAAGATAACGCGCATAATGCAAACGCTTACGTCTTGCTTTGTAGAAAATCCGCAATTTCATTAACCCGTTTTGCCATTTGCCGCAACACCCCGCAAATGGCAATTTCTTTTGTTTCGGCTGTGTGCGCAGCTTTTTCCCAAGCCGCGCAAGCTTTGTCAGAATTCTTAAACGGTTTAAAAGTTTTTGCTTTTAAACAAAACCCGACACGTTCTACTTTGATAAAGCGCGCACCCTTTTCAAAATAGTACTGCCTAAAATGTGCGCAATCAGCGCAAGTAAACGTTTGCAAATCATTTAGCTTATTAGTATCCATTATTCCATTATACAGTATAATTACGCAAAATACTTGACATGAGTTAAATTAACTCACATAATTATTAGGCAGAGAAAATAACCTGTAAACTAAATTACTTAGGCGTTCACTTCAAGAGAATGTCGCGTGGAGGAAAACCGCATGAACGAAAAAATGATTGTAAACGGAATGGAAGTTTCTGTAAAGGGCAAAAATGCGGTTACATATATTTCTCTTACCGACATAGCAAAACTTAAAAATCCAAGCGACCCTAGATTTGTAGTAAAAAATTGGATGCGTTCCAAAGAAACCATTGCGCTTTTGGGTCTTTGGGAAATTTTGAATAATCCGAATTTTAACCGAGTCGAATTCGACTCGGTTAGCGACAAGGAAGCGGGCTATAATGCCTTTTCAATTTCTCCGAGTCAATGGATAGAGCGTACCAACGCAATCGGAATAATAACTAGTGCGGGCAAATACAACAGCGGAACGTTCGCGCATCCAGATTTAGCTTTTGAGTTTGCAAGTTGGGTTTCCGTTGAATTTAAATTGTATTTAATAAAAGAGTTCCAGCGATTAAAACAAGTCGAACAACAGGCTTTGGAATGGTCGGCACGGCGGGAATTTGCAAAAATAAATTATCGCATTCATACGGACGCTATAAAAGGCAATCTAATTGTTCCGACATTGCTGCATAAACAAATTTCGTTTGTTTATGCAAACGAAGCGGATATGCTAAATGTTGCTTTATTCGGAAAAACCGCAAGCGAATGGAAAACCGAAAACCCTGCCGTTAAAGGAAATATGCGCGATTATGCAAGCGTTGAGCAATTACTGGTGCTTGCAAATTTAGAAAGTTATAACGCTATCTTAATCCGACAAAATATTCCGCAAGCAGAGCGCATTGTTTTGCTTAACCAAACGGCGGCATCGCAGTTGGATACTTTACTGACAGTAAAAATTGGGCAGGAGCGTTTGCTTGCCTTGCCTAAGCGTGAAGAAGAGGAAGAGTAAACGTGCAAATAAGATTTAATTTGGTGCAACCCCTATGAACGAGCTTACCCTTTTACAGCAAAGCGGCTTTAAGTTTACCAAAAGCTTAGGCCAAAACTTTATAACGGACGTAAATCTTTTGCGGGCAATAGTGTCCGATGCGCGCATTACCCCGTCTGATTTTGTAATCGAGGTAGGGGCGGGGGCAGGTACGCTTACGCGGCAGTTAGCCGCCGCCGCGCACAGCGTTACCGCGTTTGAAATTGATAAAAGCCTTGCGCCCGCCTTAGACGCGCTTGCGGCACAGCATAAAAACCTTACCGTACTCTACGGCGATGTTTTAAAGCAAGACTTATCCGCCGTTATACAAAACCGCCCCTTTAAGCTGACGGCCAATTTGCCCTACTACATCACTACGCCCGTAATCTTCCGCTTTTTAGAACTGCCCGAATTAGTTTCGCTTACCGTAATGGTGCAAAAAGAAGTTGCCTTGCGCTTTACGGCAAAACCCGATACACCCGCTTACGGAGCGGTTACGGCGCAGTTAGCCGCCTTTGGCACGCCCGTATTGACGCGCACCGTTCCGCGCACGCTGTTTACGCCGCCTCCTAACGTAGACAGCGCGGTAGTGCATCTAGAAATTAACAAACGGGCAGGCGTAGACGATTTTGCTATGCTTAAAAGAGTTATTTCCGCCGCGTTCGCCATGCGCCGCAAAACGCTGCTTAACAACATAATCAGCGGCTTTTCGCTAGACCGCGCGCGCGCCGCCGACGTATTAGCGTCCGCCAATCTCCCCCTAAACATACGCGGTGAGGCGTTAGGCATAGAAAGCTTTATAAGCATAGCTAATATACTGGCTAAGAATTAGTTATGGGGCAGGGCGTAAACCAGTTTGCTTTTTTGCGCGTAATATGATATACTAAGTGCAATAAAAAAAGGAGTTAGAAAATGAAAGACATTCAAAAGTTCAGTTTTAATGAGGAAATCAACAGTCTGCTAAAAGGCTGTAAATCCGTAACCGTGCCCAAAACGCGCCCCGAGCTGATTAAACTTGCATTCGGCGGAGGCGATGCAAACAGCTTTGACGTTTGCTACGACGTAAACGGAAAATCCTACACGGAGGCAACGGTGGTGCGCTGCAAAAACGGTGCCGCGCTTAATTATACCGAAGACTACATGCGCCGCCGCGACCCCGACTGCATGGTAATCGCAGACGATTTGCCCACCGACAAGCCTAAATTTAACCAAACCTACGGCCAAGAATTTTCCGCCTTGCGTAAAGATACGTTTGACTGGCTGATTCAGCAGGATTTAATGGTGGTGCCCGTTATGTCGGGCGGAGTGGAATACGGCTACGAAACCGTACTAATCGCGCCCAAAAACGCCGCATTTTTTGCCTGCGGATTAGCAGACCTGCAATTTTTTATCAACATAGACGAGTATAAAGGCAAGTTTAAGCCGAAGGTGGTTTTATATCTTGCCCCCCCGTTCAGACACACATTTTTTAAAGGAAAGCAAATGGTGGTGCATAACCGCACCGAAGATTTGTACGAAATGTTCTCCTACAACCTCTATCCCGGCCCCAGCGCAAAAAAAGGTATTTACGGATTTTTATTACATATCGGCGAGCAAGAGGGCTGGCTGACGGCGCACGCGTCGGCAGTTAAAGTAGTTACCCCCTACGAAAACGAAATTGTCATCATGCACGAGGGCGCGTCCGGCGGCGGCAAAAGCGAAATGGGCGAAAATATCCACCGCGAGCCCGACGGCAAAATTTTAATCGGTACAGACCGTGCCACCACCGAAAAATATTTTCTTAATCTAAGCGAATCGTGCGAGCTTCGACCTATTGCCGACGATATGGCGCTGTGCCACCCCAAGATGCAAAACGACAGCAAAAAGCTGGTTATTCAAGACGCCGAGCACGGTTGGTTTTTGCGCTTAGACCATATTAAACGCTACGGCACCGAGCCCGTGCGCGAGGCTATCAGCATTCATCCGCCCGAACCGTTGGTGTTTATCAACATTCAAGGCAAGCCCGAATCAACCTGCTTAATTTGGGAGCATACCGTAGACTCCAACAATTTGCCTTGCCCGAACCCCCGCGTAGTAATGCCCAGAAAGCACACGCCCGGCATTGTAGACGGCACGGTAGAGGTAGACCTGCGAAGCTTTGGCGTACGCACGCCGCCCTGCACCGCCAAAAAGCCCACCTACGGAATATTGGGCATGATGCAAATCGTTCCGCCCGCCGTTGCATGGCTGTGGCGTTTAGTCGCGCCCAGAGGGCATAACAACCCCAGTATCACCGACACCGTAGGCATGACTAGCGAGGGCATCGGTTCATACGGGCCGTTTCTAACGGGTAAAAGGGTAACGCACGCCAACATATTGTTAGAACAAATTGTAGCCTCATCCTCTACGCGCTACATGGTAATTCCTAATCAGTATATCGGCAACTACCACGTAGGCTTTATGCCGCAATGGATTATGCGCGAATATATTGCACGGCGCGGCAGCGCAAAGTTTAAGCCCGAACAACTTAAACCCGCGCGTTCCAGCTTGTTAGGGTACAGCCTAGACAGCCTTAAAGTAGACGGACAATATATTCGCAAAGCATTTTTACGCCCCGAAACACAATCCGAAATAGGCACTAAGGGCTACGACGCAGGCAACAAAATATTAACCGCCTTTTTCAAAAAAGAATTAGAAAAATTCAACACCCCCGATTTAAGCCCGTTAGGCAAAGAAATTTTATCCGCCTGCTTAAAGGACGCGACGTTGGAGGATTACCTAGCCTTTATCCCCATGCGCTATTAGAAAGTTTTAAAAATGGGTTGATACGGGCTACGCTTTAATTTTCGGCTTCGTCGCGTACATATAAGGTACAGCTCCTTGCCGAAAATTAAACTGTTGCCCGTCTGAACCCATTTTTAAAACTTTCTAATCTTGCGCGGGAATACTTTAATTTGACTTTTTTCTTACATATATTTAAAAAGCCGTGAAAGATTTTGCGGCTTTTTTTA
Source organism: Bacillota bacterium (assembly GCA_009777485.1). Lineage (GTDB taxonomy): Bacteria > Bacillota > Clostridia > Christensenellales > Pumilibacteraceae > WRAP01. The sequence continues at coordinate 399,865 of WRLT01000001.1, read as the reverse complement.
CAGATTTAAAAATAATTTTAAAAACCTTAGTAAAAACAGTTTACAAAACATTTTATAATGAATATAATAACGCAAGAAAACACGGCAAAAGCATTTGGGCAGTATGCACAGCTTTTTGCCGAAAAGGACAGGGAGAGGTACGGTTATGAAAAAAGCACCGAAAAGCGAAGTAAAAAAAGAAGAAAAGCCCGTGTACATGATGTGCCCGCGCTGCGAGCTGAATTACATTGCAAAAAAAGATAAGCTGTGCAAGGTTTGCAAGGCGGAAGTGGGGCTAATCGACGCAAGTATTTTAATTCCCGCAGAGGAAGAAGTAGAAAAGCTTTGTCCCGTTTGTTCGGTTAATTATATCGGCGAGGACGAAACCATTTGTTTCTTGTGCCAAAAAGAGCGCGAAAAGAAAAGTGTCGTAGAGGACGAGTGGGAAGAATTAGAACAAGAGCCCGAAGTAGAAGAAGAGCCCGAAGAAGAATTAGATATGATTGTTCCGGAGGGCGTACTGGACGAAGAAGAAGAGGAAGAAGAGGAGGAGGATTTCTCCGAGCAGTATAAAGAGCCCGACGACTTCGTGTACGACGATATCGACGAAAACGACTTTCTGCGCGAGGACGAAGACTTCGACGAAGACGAAGACGAAGATGACGACGACGATTTTGTCATTCCCCCCAAAAAATAAGCCATACGCACAATTTATCTTACGCATTTTTAGGCCTGCATAAAATTCTAAACTTTGGGCATAATAAAACTATGCGTAAAAGTTCTATGAGTATCGAAGAGGCGAAAAGGCACATCAACGGCCTTAAAGGAACCGCCTTAAAAATATCCGTAAATAAAGGACGGAAAAAAATCAACCACTACAACGGTCTTATCGGGGACGTGTATCCTTCTGTATTTACCTTGCAAATCACGGGCGATAAAAACATTCAGATGCTGTCGTGTTCGTATTCGGATTTAATTTGCGGAGATATCGAACTAGCCCCGTCTATCGGCTAAAAATACGCGTATATAAATTCTTAAAAATTTTTGTCATATTTACAGCTTTCTCCCTATAAAATATAGTGTTACATTTTTTTTGGGACAAATACTATATTTTTTGGAGGAACTTATGGATTTTCAACCGGTTTTCGAGGCGGCAAAGCTAGACAGCCACAAAAGGGTGTGCGTACACCAAGCGGTTGTGGAGGCGCGCCTGCTAAGTCAAGGCGGCGTTAAGATTGCTAAGGTGCTGTCTATTGTAACCGAATGCAGGGTTACGCCCAGCGAGGTTTTTAACGGCGAGGCACGGTATAACGGGCGCGCGGGCTTTCGGGTTATTTTTGTAGATACCGAAGGCAAAAACCACAGCATGGAGTATAACGCGGACTTTACCGACAAGCTTAGCAGCGATTGCATTAAAGCAGGCTTAAAGCCCGCATTAAGCGCAAACATCCTAGACACCGATATTGTTAGCGTAGACGAGCGCGAATTAAAGCTTGCCTGCGTAGTAGAGGTTGCCCTAGACGCCGTTCTCAGCGAAAACTTAAACGTCTTAACCAAAGGCGGCGAAAACGTCTACACGCACGAGGGCAGCTTAGAGTTTTCGCGCCTTGTAGCCGAAAATACGCTAAACTTCACGCTTACCGACCAAATGGATGCTTTAAACGGAGAAATTTTATTATGCGAGGCAAAAGCGGTAACCTTAAAGCGCACCGCACACCTAGACAGCATTTTATTAGAGGGCAATGTCATTTGCGACGTGGTATGTGAGGACGAAGAAGGTATGCTTTCGCAGTTGCGCCGCGTAGTGCCGTTTGCCGAAGAAATTTCCGCACCCGACACACGCGAAGACCACGCGGTGTTAGGCACGGTTTCGGTACACGCACATTCTGCCACCTACGAAACCGACGGCGATAAGCGCGCCGCCGCCCTAGAATTTGTGCTTACCGCTCACGTTAAATCGTTTGCGCAAGAATCCGCCGAAGCGGTTACGGACGCATTTTCGGTTACCAACGAGTTGCAGCAAACCAGCCAATCGTTTACCGTTCATGCGTGCAAGCATAACGCAACCTATCAAGAGCGCGTAGAGGGCGCAGTAACCTTGGACGTTAATATGCCCATTGCCGACAGCGTTTTAGCGGTTACGGCGTCTAAGCTTAACATAGCCTCCGCAGCGGCGCACGAGGGCAGAATCGTTTGCGACGGCATAGTGTCGGCAAATGTACTCTATTACAGCGCAGAACAAAACCTAAAAAATTCGGTTGCGGTAGAATTACCGTTTTCGCTGCCGCTAATGTTTGCAGAGGCCGCTGCAAGCGACACCGTTACGGCAAAGGGTATAGTAAGCAGCTTAGCGGCAAAAATTCAGCGCGGCAACGAAATCGTAATTAAAGCCGAAATCGAAATCGAAGCGGCAGTCAGCGGCGTACATACCTATTCGGTGATTACCGAGCTTGCTTTGGGCGAAGAGCGTGTACTGCCTACCGCCGCATTTTCGGTGCACATTGCAAAAGGCGGCGAAACGCTTTGGGACGTCGCCAAAGCCTTAGGCTTAACCCCCGAACTGGTACTCACGCAAAATCCCGGCCTTAGCCTGCCCCTTGCAGGCGGCGAAAGAGTACTAGGCTACCGCCACCTAAAACGCTAATACATTATAAATAAAAAAACCCCCTAGCCGGCAAACAAGCCCGCTAGGGTTTTTTATGTAACAGAAAAACAAGCCAATTCGGGGCACTCTATTTTTATCTAATAAATGCAAGCCTAAAATTATACAAACTTTTTGGATATAGCATACCGTTTGACTTATCCACCAAAAACCGCTATAATAAAGATATGGAGGAGTTTTTTTGGTAAAAAGAGATTTTGCAGATATAAAAGCAGTCGATATTCACAATGCGGCGGCTCACATCGAAAAGAGTAGTGGCGGCGTTCCGTCCGGCAACAGAGCAAATATATATTTTGTGTCTGTGCCTAGTTTTGCAACGGAATATCCTCCGAAATGGCTGTTAGCAGTAGCAAAATGTATTTTTGAAGGCAACGCAACGCCGCACGATGATGATGTTTTGCAACTAACACAGCAATTTAACATCGCTCTTGCGGTAGATGTTCTTAGGAAGTTGGGATTTGCTGTTCGAGAAGAACGGACAGAGGTCGAAGTTGCCAGTTTGACAAAAGAACAAAAAATTGCGGCGATAGAAAGTTTTTTATTAGATATTGATTGTTTAAATAGATTGAACAATTATTATAATCCAGTTAATTTTTTTGAAGCTTCTGGAATGGTAAGCAAAGAAGTGAAACATTCACGGGTTTTATCGTGGATTTTGAACGCAAATGCTCCACATGGTTTAAGTGATAGCATAATAAGACCGTTATTGCAAAGAATTGCAAAAGAAAATAGAATAATAAGCGGTACAGGCATAATTGATATATCGTTATTTGATTACAGCAGTTTCATTGTCAAGAACGAGTGGAATGATATTGATGTTTTGTTGGTTTCAGACAAAGAACAAGCCGTTATAGTAATCGAAAATAAGGTTTATGCTGGCGAAAGAAAAAGCGGCGAAGACGGCGGACAACTTAATAAATATAGGCAAATAGTAGAATACCAATACAAGCATTTTAAGCATAAGATGTATATATTTTTAACCCGCGAGGGCGAAATGCCATCTGACACGGATAATTGGGCGATTGCCGATTATTCAATGGTAATTGATACAATCAAAGAAGTTTTGGCAACCGCTGATTTTGTAAACAGCGATGCCAAAACAATACTAAATCATTATATTTCAATGGTAAGGAGACATTTGATAATGGATATTGAATTACAAGAATTGTGCAAGAAAATATATGCAAAGCACAAAACTGCACTTGACATCATATACGATAATCGACCCGATACGGTTATGGAGATTTCTGACTTCATAAAAAATGTGCTTGCCGAAATGGCTCGTGATAGAAAAATTGATATTGATGTGGATAACAATACAAAGTCGTGCATTAGATTTACGACACCTTTCATTGAGAGAATACTGCCGAGAACTGACGAAAGAGATTATGGGTGGAATAATGGATTTCGCTTTATGTATGAAATTAAGGTTGGCACTTATGGCGTATATGGTGACGGAGTAGTTGGAAAAAATGATGAGGAAATTTGTTCTGAAATATTTGAATTTGCGAAAACAAATAAAAAGATTTCGGGAGTAAGTAAAAAAGCCAGTACAATTATAAGGCTTTGGGAAATCGTATATAGAAAGCCTTTATTAAGTGCAGAGGAAATAAGTAGTTGGGGCGACGAGGGCAACAAAGAAAAACTAAGAGCAAAACTGATTGCTTTTATTGATGCACTTGCAAGTTTTGAGAAAGAATTGGCGAAATATTTGAAAGGAAATGTTTAGGTATGCAATCCCCAGAGCATTGAAATGCGTTACGAGGACGAAAACATTTGGCTTACGCAAAAAATGTTGTCTATTCTTTACGATGTGTAAATTCCTAATATCAGTTATCATATTAAAAAGATTTACAAAGACAGCGAGTTGGACAAAAGGGCAACTATTAAAAAATTTTTAATAATTCAAACTGAGGGCGACCATGAAACGCTTAAACGCCATTTGCTTGCAGTTGTTAAAAGGTTGTGCTACCTTTAACAACTGCGTGTCCGTGTCCATTTTACCCTAAATAAAGGCTTTTAATGGAGTATTTTTGGTTTTGGACATTGCAATTATGAAATTCGTATGATTTTATTATGGTGCGTGTGAGTGAAAATGTGCGTGAAACTTTTTTAGTTGTTATGCGGTCTTATTCAGCAGTTCAATAGATTTCAATTCGTCCTCGTCATTGATATGCGTATAAACCGCTTTTGTCATTCGGCTGCCTTTTGCGTGTCCTACCCATTTTTGAATAATTAACTCGTCAATTCCTTTTTCGTGGCAACGGGTAATAAAGGTATGCCGTAACTCGTGCAAGGTCATTCGGGGTAGTCCGTTTGCTTTAAGCAACTTTCCAAGCCAAAGATTTAAGGTTGTGCCGTGGATATGTCCGTAAATTCTTTTTGTCGGGTCGATGTCTTTGTATTTTAACAAAAGTTGCTTTGTCAAATCGAACATTGGCATTGTGCGGACACTTGCCGAGTTTTTGGTCATAAGGTCATCGGGGTAATTGTGGTCATAACTTTCGTCAATCCGCAATGAGTTTTCTTTGAAATTAAAGTCGTTCGGTCTTAGCGCAAGCAATTCGCCTTTTCTTATCCCCTGCAGTACACAAACCAATAATGGCTCGTATTTGCCTAAATCCGCAAGGCATAGTTCAATAAATCGGGCTTGCTGTTCGGGTGTCAACGCTTTCTTTTCAAACTTTGCGTATTGTTTCGGTCTTGGTATGATTAAGGTCGGATTGCTGTCAACGATTTTGTTATTAAAAGCGATTAAGAACATTTGACGGCATAAGTTATGGATTTTGTCCTTTGCCCGACACCCTACAATAGCGTTGATTGTCTTGCTTAACATAAGGCTTGAAACCTCGTTAATCGGAACGCTGTACAGTTTTTCTAAATACGAAACCGTCTTTTTGAAACTGTCAATAGTTGCTTGCCGTACATTACCGACCTTGTAACTGCTGAGCCACTCATCAAACCATTCTTTGAAAGTGTAGTTTTTCGCCGTACTGCCCTCAACCGTTGCAATCGTCAATACGCTTGGTGTCGCTACGCTGTCCAACTGTTGCAACCTTAACCGCATTTTTTCAATCTCGATTTTATCCGCAACGATTTTCAGTTTCTCGTAAGCCTCGACCTGCGTTCTGCCGTAAACGGTGATAACCTTGCCGTTGTGCCGCAATCGCACATACCAATTACCCCTTTGGTGCTTGGTGATTGTTTTCCCTTTGTATGTCATAAATTCATTCAAAGTTCAAACCGATATTGTTGTTTTTTCACGCCTCCTTTACTCATTTCTCACCCTTTATTATACCATAAACCCATAAAAAACGCAAGTAAATAAATAGACAAATGACACAAGATAGTGTATAATGTGTCCATATATGGAAAAGAAAAAACGAGATAGACCAAGAGCGCGGCGGAACGGGTTTACCATACCAAACCCATTTTTGAGCGACGATATAAAAGTCGTGGATATGGATAATTTGACCGCCGAGCAAAAAGCGATGCCGATAGTTAAGCACGATTACAGTTACGCAAAGCGACCGCAATTTCAAAGCCTTTTTGTTTTTGTGTTCGTGCAATACAAGCGCAATAAAATAAAAGACGATGACACTACCGCCGAACAGGTTATAGGCGAGAGGGCTTTTTTCAAAGACTATGAAAGCGCCAAAGAGTTTTTTAGAATAGTGCGCGATACCGATTTTATAGACTATTTTTGTTTCAAATACGAAAAAGGAAAAAAAACGGGGCTTTTACACCTACAAGGTTTTATGCGCTACAAAAGGGCTATGGACATGAAACAAGCCCACAAGTTTTTCCCGACGATACACCTTGACCCAAGTTACGGCACAAACCAAGAGTGCCGCGATTATTGTATGAAAGACGAAACGGGAATTGACGGCTACGATTTTTACGAGTACGGCAATTTTACCGAAGTTGCGGAGCGAATCGACATAAACGAACTGATACAAGATATTATAGGCGATATGCCCTATGACGAAATGCTGCTTAAATATCCGTGGCATATGCTGAATATGGGCGATAAGATAGAAAAACTGCGGCAAAACCACCTTAAAAACAAATTCAAAAATGCCGATAGAACAATCCAAGTAACTTATATTTACGGCGCGGAAGGCACGGGCAAAACAACCTTTCCTTACCGTGTTTTGGGCTTGCAGTATTCCGATGTGTTTAAGGTTAGCCAATATAAGCACTCCGGCAAGTTTGATTTTTACGCTTGCCAATCCGTCATAGTATTTGACGAGTTTTTCGGGCAAATCGAACTAACCGAAATGAATGATATGCTAAACGGACAACCCTATACTTTCCCTTGCAGGTTTCACGATAAAGTCGCTTGCTTTACAAAAGCGATTTTTACTTCCAACTATCCGCTTGACGGAATATACCGTGAAGCCCGCGCCAAAGGGCAAGAGCCGAGTTATAAAGGTTTTTTGCGTAGAATAACCGAGATAATCCATATCCCCAAGCAAAACTATTACATATGGGAAAAAGGACAGCCGACCGCCAAAATAATCGCCAAACTGACCGAGCAAGGCGCAAAGTACGAAGTACAAGGGGTGCAAAATGAAGAATAAAGATATTAAGAAAAATTATGACGGCTTAACTATGGGCGATATAGTGGATATTGATTTATCCCAAAATACATCGGTTGTCGTTAAAGAACAAGACCTTGACAAATTTTTTGAAACCTTAATGAAAAGGGTTACAAAACTTTTTCAGCGGCAACAAAAGTATATGACCGATAACAACGACACAACGGACGCTTTACTTTTCTTTTTAGAGAAGTATCCCGAACTATTTGCGGACGAGTACGGCACGATTAACCGCGACATGATAAAATGGGCGTTAGCCGAAAATATCAAACGCAACCGCGCTCTTATTGACAAAATACAAGAGATAGAAAAAAAACTCAACCTTGAAATCCACCACGAGTGGTAAAACCCCGCTTATCCCTTTTAGATTGCTGAGGCAAAACCCCCGATAACGAGAGCGGCAAGTGTAGTGGTTTTTCGTGCTAAAATAGCCAACTCGAAAGCAACCCGAAAGATACCTTATCCCTTTTGAGTTGCTTTCGGCGGATATTTTAAGGCACGAAAAATGCGGTTTGTCAAGGGGTCAAACCTGACGGTGGAGATTTTTGCAAGAAAATACAACCGCTTGCCCCTTGACAAGCTGCAAACGGAACGAGAGAGAACGCTTATAAGGAACTTTTTTGTAATGCAAATTATCCGCAAATTATCTTAAAATATAGGTTGTTTTATTTGATTATATTGACGGAATTTGTTATAATTTAAAGATAGTAAACTGGGAGTTTTGTATGGTTTTTCAAAATGCCCTTTGGAGCGCATATGAGTAAATATTTGGAATTACCAATAGAGCAAATAGAGATTGACCGCGATAATCCACGCATTGCTCACTCTCTAATTTATTATGACGAACGAGATATTACGGCTGAGTTATTGGCTCTTTTGTTGAGTACTTCTGCACAAGCGACAGAAAATTTGCGAGAATCTATTAAACAAAATGGTGGTATTATACACCCTATTATTGTAAGAAAAATAGACGCTCACTCGTATCAAGCAATTGAGGGCAACACAAGGTTACAACTCTATAAAGACTTTAAGAAAAACGGCGTAAAAGGCAACTGGGATACAATCAAGGCGATTATACACGAAACGATTGCCGAACAAGATGTACACGCAATAAGACTACAGGCACATTTAGTCGGTCCGAGAGAGTGGGATTCATATTCAAAGGCAAAATACTTAAACCACCTTTACAATGTTGAGAATATGCCAATCAGTCATTTGATTTCTTTGTGCGGTGGCAACTCAAAGGCAAGTGAAATAAAAAGTATGATTGCGGCTTATAAGGATATGGAAGAGCATTATAGACCCCTGTGCGAGGACGATTCGCAATTTGATATTAAAAAGTTTCAAGGTTTTGTCCAATTACAAAATAAGAAAGTATCTGATGGGCTAATTGGTCACGGATATAACAAAACGGACTTTTCAAAATGGGTGTTCGCTGGGAAGTTTTCAAGATTAGAGCATATTAGAGATTTGCCCGAAATTTTAAACAGCAAAAAGGCAAAAGAAAGATTTTTGAAAGAAGGTAGCGCGGAGGCAATCAAGGTATTAGCGGTTGAAGAAGTAAAGCCTAATTCCTTAGCAGATATTCCGTATGAGGTGTTGGCAAAGGAACTTTCAAAAAGGGTTGTTGATATTACACACTTAGAGTTAATGCACTTACGAGATGATGCCGAGTATTCGGATAGACTGCAAAGCCTGCGGAATGTTTGCGATGATATTAAAAATATTATCCTAAATGAAATAGACGGAGAATAATGTGTCAGAATCAAATCAGCACTATGAATTAGTTCAACTGCTATTAGCGGAAGTGAAAAGCATTTTGCCCAAAGATAAATGGGTGTTGATACAGTCAGATTCGTTTTCGTCTAACGCCATATCCCCTAAGTTCTCTGAGGGATATAGACCCGATGTGTATTATGAGTTTGAGGGTTTAATGATTGTTGGCGAGGCAAAAACAAGCAAAGATGTTGAAAACGCTCATAGCCTGTTGCAATACGAAAGTTTCCTACGGTCTTGTTCCCTGTTTCAAGGCGAGGCGATATTCTTATTAGCCGTTCCCTTTACGGAATACGCAACAGCCTACAACATTATTAAACGAATTAAAGACAAATTTCAAGGAGTATACGAAGCAAAGATTATAAAAGGTTATGTATAGATGTTAAAAAGAGTTAAGTTAAAAAACGATATAAAAACCGAAGCCAAACTGAAAGCCTTTGATTATCAAAAAGAGGCTTTTGAAACGGTCAAGGATTTAGAGTATGCTGCGATTTTTCACGAGCAAGGCTTAGGAAAAACAAAAATCGCAATAGACTTATTATTGTATTGGCTTAAAGAAACATCCATAGATACCGTTTTAATTGTAACAAAAAAACAACTGGTAAATAATTGGAAAAATGAATTTGAAACACATACCTTTATCAAGCCAACCATTTTGTCAAATGACAAAGCAAATAATTACTATGCGTTTACAAGTCCATCACGAGTTATTATAACAAATTTTGAATCCTTGCAGACGGAAAGACAGCAGTTTGAATTGTACTTAAAAACTCGTTATGTCGCAATTATTATTGACGAATCTGCGAAATTGAAAAATCCAAAGTCAAACCTCACGCAAACATTTTTAGAATTAGCTCCACTATTCAAAAAAAGGGTTATTATGACGGGTACACCAGTAGCCAATAGACCGTATGATATTTGGTCGCAAATTTACTTTTTGGACAGTGGAAAAAGTTTGGGGACGGATTTCAACGATTTCAAAGATAGTACGGATTTATCCAATGATCTTGCCGAAAATGAATGCTTGCAAAATGATTTTGAGTTAAGTCTGGCGGGTATATATGCAAAAATTCAATCGTTCTCGGTTAGAGAAACAAAGAATAGCGGTATTATTGTTTTGCCTAACAAGATTTATATTAGGCACGAATTGGATTTGTATGACGAACAATTCCAGTTGTACGAAAAAATTAGAAATGAATTACGTGTTGAGGCATTTAAGGGTGGTAAAAGATGGGTGGATGACAGCAGTGCTGTTGTCAAAAGATTATTGCGGCTTTCTCAAATCACCTCTAACCCAATGTTGATTGACGATTCATACAATGGTAAATCCGCAAAGGAAAAGGTTTTGGATGAATTGATTAGTGACATTTTATCCAAAGGCGAAAAGTGTATTGTGTGGACAAACTATATTGAAAATGTTGATAATTTACACAATAAATATAAAAATCTTGGCAGCGTTAAAATTCACGGCAGTATGAAAATTGACGATAGAAACAAATCGGTTGAAAAGTTTAGACTGCCAGACTATAAAATCTTATTTGCAACTCCTGCATCGGCAAAAGAGGGTTTAACACTTACGCAAGCAAACAATGTGATTTTTTATGATAGAGGTTTCAGTTTGGACGACTATTTGCAAGCACAAGACAGAATACACCGCATCTCACAAAAAAAGATTTGCTATGTGCATAATTTAATTGCCCTTAATACCATAGACGAGTGGATTGATATTTTATTAAGCGCAAAAGCAAAAGCCGCCGCGCTTGCACAGGGCGACATCACGATTGAAGAATATAGAGAAATTGCTGATTATAGTTTTGGTGAGATTGTAAAAGAAATACTCAATACAAGCGAGGACAATATTTATGGGTAAAATGACGATTGGGAAAAAAGAATATGAAACAATCGAAACACAAATTAGCCAAAGCGAACTGTATTTTTATGAGGAAAACCCTCGTATATTTTCGACGATTTCCAATTTTGACAGCGGTGTCAACATACAAGAGGAAATTGAAAAAGTGCTTATTGTTCGTGACTATGTTAAAGAACTTAGTTCCGCAATCGAGCAAAATGGCGGTCTGACCGATAATGTTATTATTATTGAAAGAAATGAACAATACATTGTTTTAGAGGGAAACAGTCGCTTGGCGGCATATCGTCTTTTAGCGAAAAAAGACCCCATAAAATGGGATAAAATGAAGTGTGCCATTTTGCCAGCGGATATTTCAGAAGACGCAATTTTTACGCTATTAGGTCAATTTCATATCGTAGGTAGAAAACCGTGGAGCGTGTTTGAGCAAGCGGCGTATTTGCATAGACAACAGAAAGCATCTAACATAGACACAGCCATTCTTGCAAAAAAAGTTGGGATGAGCAAAGGCGATGTTGACCAATACTTGGAAGTTTACCGTTTTATGATAGAACATAACGAGTTGCGAGAAGAAAAGTGGAGTTATTTTAACGAGTATCTGAAAAGTAGAGGCATTAAAAAGTATCGTCAAGCAAGTTCGGAAATAGATGAAGTATTTGCAGAAAAAGTGAAGTCGGGCGAAATCAGACAGGCTGTTGATGTTAGGGATAAATTAAGTCAAATTGCAAAGGGCGACAACAAAGAATCCAAGAAGTTAATGCAACGATTTATCAGGAAAGAGATACCGTTGGACGATGCGTGGGAGCAATTAGAGGCAACTGGAAAAACGGGTGCGGCATATAAGCAAATAGAAAAGTTTAGAAAGTTAGTAACGAATGAGGATGTTAAAAAACAAATCAAGCAAGAGTCTGTCAGTAACAAGTCGGTAAAGTTTGAGTTAGATAAGATTTCAAAAGCGTTAATACGCTTGCTAAAAGAATTGGAAGAATAGACAAATCCAACACAAGGTAAAGTTTTTATGATTAAAGGTAAAGTTTTATTATTAGAACCTGCATATAGAAATAAGTACCCACCTATGGGGCTTATGAAACTTTCAACCTTTTACAAAAAATTAGGTTATGAGGTGCGATTTTTCAAAGGCGATTTAAGGAAGTTCGGTATAAGTCTTTTTAGCAACGAGTTTATATTAAAAAACCCCGAATTAGAATATCGCAAGGATGAAATAGGCAAATACTTGTCAATGGGACGGAAAAGCCAATTAGATCAAATAGAAAATCTAAGCGATTTACAAAAAGAGCAGTTGCGAGAATTAAAAGAAAAATGCAGAAAAAGGCAGTTTGGCATATATGATGTTGTGCTTGTAACAACACTGTTTACTTTCTATTGGACAAAGACCGTTGATACAATTAAGTTTGCAAAAAACTTTGTTAAGAAAGGTGGTAAAATCTTTGTTGGTGGAATTGCCTCAACGATTTTGCCAATTAAAATTAAGGAAGAAACTGACATTGAACCAATTAAAGGATTGTTGGACTTAGAGAAAACAAAGTTACTATACCCTAATGCTATGGAATCAGTTGATGAACAGCCACTCGACTACTCTATTCTTAGTCATATTGAATATAAGTATCCTGCCAATGATGCCTATTTTGCGTATACAACAAGGGGTTGTACGAACAAATGCAAATTTTGCGCTGTTCCGATTTTAGAGCCAGTATTTAGCGATTTTATTAGCATAAAAGAGCAAATTTTAGCACAGGAAAACGATGTCGGACAAAAGAAAGATTTGTTGCTTTTAGATAACAATGTGTTGGCATCCAGTTCATTTGATAGAATCATTGACGAAATAATAGAAATGGGGTTTGCTAAGGGTGCGATGCAAAACTTGCCGAACAGCAAACGGCAAAGATATGTTGATTTTAATCAAGGAATAGATGCAAGGCTGATAACTGAAAGCAATATCAAAAGATTGGCGGAAATCAACATTAGACCGTTAAGGATAGCGTTTGATGATTATAAGTTGAAAAGCAAATATGAAAATGCGGTTAGGCTGGCTGCAAACGCAGGCATAAAGAATATGTCAAATTATCTGTTATATAATTTTAAGGACACGCCCGAAGAGTTGTATCAAAGATTGGCAATGAATGTTAGGCTATGTGAAGAGTTAAAAGTGGCTATATACTCTTTCCCTATGAAGTATCATCCAATAGGGTTAAAAGTCTGCGAACTTGAAAAGGACGATAGTTTCAAAAACCGTGATTACATCGGCAAGTATTGGTCAAGAAAATTTATTCGGGCAATTCAGGCGGTATTAAATTCTACGAAAGGCAAAATCGGCAGAGGCAAATCCTTCTTTGAAACGGCGTTTGGAAAAGATTTAGACGAGTTTAATAAAATTCTTTATATGCCTGAGCCGCTAATTATTTATAGAGAAGACTGCAAAAAAGCAGGTTTAACCGCTCAATGGGAACGACTTTATTACGCTGTTACTGGCGATAAAAAAATACAGTTGGATGAGTGGATAAGGGCAAACAAATTTGAGGACATTAAAGCATTAACCGTAGACAAGGAACTATTGTCGGTGTTGGAGTTTTATACTGTCAAAAGGAACGATATTGTTGAAAAACTACGGCTAGGCAAACAAGGGGGAAGTAATGAATAAAGAAAAAATCAAAACAAAGCAACTTATGGTGCGAAACTCAACCGCTGAATTTTTGATATTTACCAATCAAGCAGGGCAAGACGGCATAGATGTTTTGGTACGAGATAAAAACATTTGGCTTTCACAAAAGTTATTGTCTAGACTTTACAATGTGGAAAGAAGTGTGATTACAAAACATTTAATCAACATTTATGACGAGGGTGAATTGGACAAGGGGGCAACTTGTGCAAAATTTGCACAAGTTGAAATTGAGGGTCAAAGAGAAATTACAAGACAAATTGAATTTTACAACTTAGAGGCAATTATTTCGGTTGGCTATCGTGTAAATAGTGAACGGGCAAAAGAGTTTAGACAATGGGCTACAAGGGTTTTGAAACAGTTTACAACACATGGTTGGGTTTTAGATAAACAGCGGCTTATAAACGGTGCGTTATTAGATGACCAATACTATGAAGACTTGTTGGAAGAACTGCAAGAAATCCGCACAAGTGAACGCCGATTTTATCAAAAAATCACGGACATATACGCAACCAGTTTAGATTATAACCCCGACAGCGAAAACACAAAAAACTTTTATGCTACGGTTCAAAACAAATTGCATTTTGCAATTACACATAAAACCGCCGCCGAGTTGATTTATACAAGAGCAGATGCCGAAAAAGAACACATGGGCTTAACTACTTGGAAAAAAGCCCCAACAGGCAAAATTGTCAAAAGTGATGTATCGGTGGCAAAAAATTATTTAGAAGTGTCGGAACTTGCAGGACTTAATCGGATTGTTGAAATGTATGTGCTTTATGCCATAGACCAAGCCGAGCGGAAAGTGCCGATGACAATGAAAGATTGGGAAGAAAGGCTCAATGCGTTCTTGCAATTTAATGAGAGGGATTTATTAGAAAACTTGGGCAAGGTTTCTGCCGAAGTAGCCAAATCGTTTGCCGAGAGCGAATTTGAAAAATACAAGCCGATACAAGATAAATTGTTTGAAAGCGACTTTGATAAATTCTTACTTGACTTTGATAAAAAACAGATTAAAAAAGACAAGAAATAAGACGAATGATTTTTATGCCCAATGCGGAAATGGGCGGGCTGGGTTGGGAAGATTTCCGCCGAAACACTCGCAAGGTTATTTTTCAGGTTATTTTGTGCGTGGCTTAGGCTGGCGGTTGCGGGTTTGTGGGGGCGTCTGCGAAGCAGCCCCCAACACCGCACCGCCAGCACAAAGACGAAAAAACCGAGTGCCGAAAAACACTCGATTCTTTCTACAACAATGTCGGCTTAAACTTTTCAAACTCCTTTCTAAAATTATTCTTTCCGCTGTGCGTGAAAGTGTGCGTGATACTAAGAGTGAAAGTCCACCATACACCCAAAAACTACGATTTTTAGCCATTTTAACGGCATATATGCCCATTTGCTTGCAGTTGTTAAAAGGTTGTGCTATACTTGTATCCGTGCAAAGCTTAACCGTACAGGCGTATGCTAAAATTAACCTTTCTTTAAATATTACGGGCGTGCAAGACCATATGCACACCGTAGATATGATAGTGGCATCGGTGGATATTGCAGATGTGGTCAGCGTTTCACTGCGCCCCGATAAGGCTGTAAACGTGCGTTATTCGGGTGCGGAAATTAAGGCGGACGGCACGGATTCGGTTAATAGGGCAGTTGCCGCGCTGCGGACGCAGTACCCGCACGTACAAGGCGCGGATATCTGCATACAAAAAAATATTCCGATGTGCGCGGGCTTAGGCGGTTCGTCCGTAGACGCCGCCGCCGTTCTATACGCGCTTGATAAGCTTTTAAACCTAACAGAACGCGGGGTAGACATTGCCGCCGCCGCGCTTGCAACAGGGTCAGATGTTCCGTACATGCTGCAAGGAGGCTTTGCCCGCGTAAGCGGCACGGGCGGGCGTGTGGAACATTTTTCATCTGCCGCGCCGCTGTATGCGGTAATCGCACAAGGCGCGCACGGCGTGCTTACGGGGCAGTGCTACGGCTTGTTTGATACGCTGTATCCCCAAAAAATGTTTGCACCCTCCGATAACACCGCCTTAACCGCCGCGCTTAAAAAAGGCGATAGTTCCGCCGCTTATACACACATGGATAACGCGCTTACCGCCCCGGCGGTTAAATTAAACCCTCAAATCGCGCATACGCTAAACGCGCTAAAAGACGCGGGCGCGCAAAAGGCACTGCTTACGGGTTCGGGTTCGGCATGCACAGGCTTTTTTCCCGATTTACCCTCTGCACAAGCGGCGGCGCAGCAGCTGCAAGCTTGCGGGCTGTGGGCGCGTGCCGTACAATTAATCCATTCAGGTATAAAAAATACCGTATCTTAAAAAATATATTTATTTAAGTTAGGGTATAAAAATTTAGATAGATGGCAAGTATTCGGGCTATGAAACATAAAGTTTACATAGCCTTATTTTTGGCCGCGTTTGTTGCCGCAGTCGGAATATTATCGGGGTGCGAACCGCATACTAAAACCATAGGCCCCGCTGCACCGCTGTTACGGCTGCATATCCGCGCCGACTCTAACGCGGAGCGCGACCAAGCCGCTAAGCTTGCCCTAGTTACGCTAGTTACACAATTTACAGAGGACGCGCTTGCCGAGGTTACGTGTTTATCAGAAGCAAAGCAAGCAACCGAAAAGCTGCTGCCCCGCATAAAATCGCTGTGCGATGCCTATCTTGCCGAACAAGGCTTTGCGTACCGCAGCCGCGCGTTTTTGTCTTACGAATTTTTCCCCGAAAGAAGCTACGAAAACTTTGTGCTGCAAAGCGGCTACTACGACGCACTAGTAATCACGTTAGGCGCAGGGCGCGGAGACAATTGGTGGTGCGTCATCTATCCGCCGCTGTGCTATATCGAAGCGGCGCACGGGGGCAGCGCGGTATATAAATCTAAAATAGCAGAAATTTTTAAAAAATACTTTTAAGCAAAGGAGAAATACTATGGAAGAAACAGAAAATAAAAACGATGAAACGGCGGCAAAAACAGAAACAGAGGCAGAAACAGAAACGTCCGAAATGCCCGAAACGGTGGTGCTAGAACCGCAAAAGCCGAAAGGGCGATTTACTTTGCTAATTTGCGCGTCCGTCTTTTTATTCGGCGCGATGCTTGCGGGGCTGATTACGGCAAACCGCGCGTTTATGGGGTATCAAACGGGCTACGACGATTTTTATCAAAATTCGTTTAACAGCTATAATACGGCGGTTACGGGTATCGAAAACAATTTTTCGCGGCTGCGCGGCGTGTCCGAACCATACGCATACGACCCCGCCTTTGCAACCGAAACGTTCCGCCACGCCGAAACCGCCCGTATTTCGCTTGCCAGCCTTGCCCTTAACGAGGCAGAAACCGCCGCCGCGCACGCCTACCTCAACCGCGTGGGCGATTGGTGCTTTAATTACAGCCGCTGCGCAGGCATAGAAGGCGGCGCAGACGGATACATGGGCGACATAGAGGGCCTATATTCAGACGCAGCAGGCATGCGTTCCTACGGCACAAGAAGGCCAAATTCACGCTTCGGCGGCGGCGGCAGATTTTATTAGTTATTAAATAAATAGCCGTTAAAAAATTCCCCTCTTTGAGGCGCGACGCGGCGGCTTTAGCCGCAAAAACACACCGAAGAAAAATTCCCCTCTTGAGGGGTGGCAGGCGCAAGCCTGACAGGGTGGAAAGAAAGCACATCCACGAAATCATACGGATCAGAAAGGCAACGAAAAATAAATGAAATCCTTTGATGTAATCATAATCGGCGCAGGCCCGGCAGGGCTTACGGCCGCGCTGTATGCCGCCCGCGCATCGCTAAAAACCTTAGTTGCGGAAAAGTCCGCTTGCGGCGGTCAAATGCTGCACGCAGCCGCGATTGAAAATTTTCCCGCGTTTACCTTCATCACAGGCGCGGATTTAGCCCGCCGTATGCACAGCGCGGCAGAGGCGGCAGGCGCGCAATTTGTATACGGCACGGTACAAAGCGCGCAGCTAACGCCGCATAAAAAAACCGTTAGCGTAAACGGCGAAACCTACGCCGCAAACGCGCTGATTATCGCCACAGGCAAGGGCGCAAAAACGCTAGGCATAGCCGACGAGGCGCGCTTTGAGGGCTTCGGCGTAAGCTACTGCACTTCTTGCGAGGGCGCGTTTTTTAAAGGAAAGGATGTTGCGGTAGTAGGGGACGCGTTAAAAGCGCAAAGCGCGGCGGCGTACCTTGCGCCGTTTGTACGCAAGCTGTACATCGTTTCCAAAAGCATTCAAGGCTTTTCGCGGTTTAAAAATGCCGAAGTAATCCCTAACGCCCAAATCGTCAAGCTTTCGGGAAACGACGCGTTAGAATCCATAACGCTACAAACCCCGCACGGCGAAAAGCGCACATTAAACGTAAGCGGTTTATTTGTTACGCTAGGCAGCGCGCCGAACAGCGAACTCTTTAAGCAAATCATAAAAACCGATAAGCACGGCTTTATCAGCACCGATAAAAATTGCCGCACCAATAGCAGCGGCGTATTTTGCGCGGGCGATGTGCGCGCCGCGCCCCTTAAACAAATCATAACCGCCTGCGCAGACGGCGCCACCGCCGCCACCGCCGCCATACGCCATCTAAGAAGTAAGTAAGCACAAACTAGGAAAAATTTTTATTCAAGAATAATGGTTTTTGTATCGAGTTGTTTTAATTCGTTTATATCTTTTATTTCTCTTTTTAAGTAAGATTGCAGTCTTTCTTTTTCTTTATCTTGAATTTCTAAATGGATATGCTCTATTATTGTTTTGAAAGTTTCTTCTACTATTTTAATTACTTCTTTAATGTTTTGCAAAGGTTCTAATATAGGTATTTTTGAACTTAAAACGCCATCTAAATTTAATTTCCTTATGTAGTCAGTATATGCGCCCGTTATAAAAAGTCTAGGCATAACATCTTTGACATGATATAATTTGCCGATACGGATTTGAACAAAATTATCACGAGGGTCATTATGAAAAGTAAATCCAAACCACTTGTCAGATTTGATGAAATATAGTAAGTCAAAAGATAAAAAATCTGTTTTAACTCTTTTTATGCCATTTTGCTTTACTGTATCCAATAAGCTCAAATGTAATTTTTCAGCATAGTTTGTTTTTTTAAAAAAACACATAGTTTTTCCTCCTACGATATTTCAGATTAGTAAAACCCTACCTATCCTCTAATATAGATAAAATCGGGTAGAATTCGTTATAATGCTTTTGGATAAACTGACCGCTGCGTTTGCGGTACAGACGTTTGGCAAGCTTGTCGGCAATCGGCAATAGAATTTGTTCGTGTCGGCACAACGCGGCAGAAACACGGTTTACCGCGCCCGTTGCGCGTTTATTTTGACACGCGCAAGCATGGTTGCACCGCGCACGGATAGCGCAGGCCATGCAATCGGGGCTTTCGGCTTTACTTTGATTAAACAACTGCTGCACTAAGCCCTCATCTACGCCGCTAAACACATCGCCTATCTTATATTGAGGGTCGTCTACAAATTCTAAGCACGGATAGAGTGCGCCGTCTGAGGCAACCGAAAGCTGATTTTTGCCCAGTTCGCAGCGTTCCTGACGGTAGGTGCGGTTGTTGATATGGCTGCCGATTTTATTTTCAAACGGACTTAAATAAAATTTAACCTCTGCAAGCGTATTTTCATAATAAAATTCGGCAAGCTTTTTATACTGCCCTTTAAGCTGCCGCATATGCGCGCTTTGCCATTCTGCACTATAATTAAGCCCGCAAAAGATATACACAAACCCCAGCTTTTTTAAATAGCGCACCGATTCGGCATAATAGCGCACCGTGTCGGGGTTAAGCGTAAGCATAACGGGCGAATTAGGCAGGTGCGCAAGCAACGCACTGGCCGCACTTTCCACCCTTTCAAACGTGCCGTTTCCGTGCGCGTCCTTTCGGTGCAAATCGTGCGCTTGCCGCACGCCGTCTAACGATATAGCGGTAAAAATATTTTCCCCTTTACAAAACCGCACAAACTCCTCATCTAGCATTAGGCCGTTTGTGGTAAGCTTAAAATAAAATTTACAGCCCGAATTTTGTGAAAGCCCGCGCGCATAAGACACAATTTGCTTAATTAAATCCTTATGTAACAGCGGTTCTCCGCCGAAAAACGCAATACCCGTCTTTGGCTGCTTTTGGGATACGGCAGTATCTAATACCTGTTTAGCCGTTTCAAACCGCATTACACCGCCGCCGCTTTTTACATAACAATAGGCGCAGCGCATATTGCACGCGGAGGTTAAGTGCAGCGTGTAGTGCATTTCGCCTAACCCTCCGCGCTTACGGCGGCCAACCACGCGATAAAATCCAACACCTGACGACGGATTTCCTCTTCGGCATTTTGGCGGGCTATTTCTTCGGTTTCGTTAATATAGGGCATCGGGTCGTTAAAAACGGCGGCATCGGGGTGTTGCTGCCGCAATGCTTCCGCATCCAGTTTGGGGGAAAAGTATCCAGTTGTAACGCCAAAATACTTACCGTCCCATACATCGTCGATAGAAACATATTCTACATCAACCGTGCTTTCGTCTTTTATAATATGTGCATCAAACTCAAAATCCGCCGATTCAGAGGCATTGCCCTCTACAAAAATAAAGCCCGCTTTTTCAAACTCCTCCGATAAAATCCGCAATGCGTCCGCATCGGAAACGTGGTAGATATTAGGCGGCGACGGTTCTCCCGACGTTTCTCCCCAGCCGCCTATATAACAGCCCGAAAGCCCCGCACTAAGTAGTGCAGTTAGTGCCAAACCCGCAAGCGGCTTTTTCAGCCAGCTTTTCGGACGGTATTGCAGCAGCGTTTTATTGTATTCTATTTGATACTTGTCGGGGTACGCAGGCTTTACCGCCCGCAGCACAGGCTTTACTTTCATATCATTTTACCTCCGCATATGTTTCGGGTGCTTTCTTACGCAAAAAATCTATACATACAGTATACCGCGCTTTTACCGCTTTGTCAATAGGAAAAAATCCACATTATTCGTGCGTAAAATGTAAATTTGGCATACATTTTAGTTACGTATGTGAGAAAGCGGTTGTGGATAACGTAAAAAAATTATAGCCGAAAAGCAAAAATAAGGGCAAAAAAACACAAAAAAACGCTTGACAGGCGGCGGCGGCGGCGGCGGTTATACTTTAAATAGTTATCAAATTGTGGATAACGCTAAAAAATATAAAAAACAAAGTAGGACTTAAGAAAAATGAAAAAGTTAAAATGGCTAGCGGTTATAGTTGTTGCGTTAATTGCGGTTGTTGTTTTGGGGGCTTGCGATTTGTTCGGTAGCGGAACGAACAACGGAACCAATAATAACGGCGGAACGAACAACGGAACCAATAATAACGACGGAACGAACAACGGAACCAATAATAACGGCGAAGAGAACACTGTTGAATTAGACGAAAGCTTAATTGTTAGAGTACAACAGCCCACAGAGAACGCGATGACGGTTAAACCCGCCGCCGAGCTAATAAGCCAAACGTGGAATTACACCCTTACCGAAACCAATCAAATTGAAACCTTTACATATTTGGCAAAAACCGCAAACGAAAACCCGCTTGATTCGGGAACGTTTTTTCTTGATTCGTCGTTCAACGTCGCATGGCATATAAGAGATTCCTCGGGGAACGCAATATTGCACGATTCATTGAATTCCAATAATTTTACAACTACAAGAACCACCAATATTCTTACACTTACGATAGGGGAAACGTATACGATAAGAATACGAAAAGGTACGCCAAGCGGCAATGTTGTAATCAGAATGTATGCGCCTAACGGCACGGACGACATAAGCGGATATACAAAAGTTACAGATGTTTTATGGTTCAATGCACAGCAAAAAATATACACCTATACGGCGGCAAGAAGCGGCATATACTTGCTTAGCACTTCGTTCAACGTCGCATGGCATATAAGAGATAGTTTCGGCAATGCTATATTGCACGATTCATGGAATTCCAATAATTTTACAACTACAAGAAGCACAAATAACGTTACTATGAACGAGGGCGAAACCTACACGATTAGATTGCAAAAAGGTACGCCGAGCGGCGAATATACCTTTGATATAAACAACAATTAAAGCTTGCAAAAACCGATAATAAACAGCAAAACAAAAAGGCGGCCAAATTTTAGCCGCCTTTTTGTGTTTTTTAAATGTACGTTAAATTAGCTTTACTTGCAGGCTTTTGCGCTAGACTTCGCGCTGCTAGACTTTACGCTAGACTTTGTACCCGTAGCCGCCTTAGTAGCTTTTGTTGCCTTTGAGGCGCTTGCGTGCGTAGCCTTAGACGTACTTGCTTTTGCGCTGCTTGCGCGGGAGGCCTGACTTTTTGTGGCTTTCGACCCTTGCGCACTTGCTTTCGCGCTAGATTGCATTTTGCTTGTAGGCATGTTTTTTTCACTCTCCTTTGCAGCATTTTTACTTGCTACACGGATAGTATGCGCCTAAAAAAACTTTTTATACCTGACCGTTTCAAATTTGGCTTGAAAAGCGCTACGCTTTATTTTTTTGCGCGCCCAGCGTACCGAGTGGTACGCGGCACGCGCAAAAAAATAAACTGTTGCGCGGGCTTCACTCAAATTTGAAACGGCCCCGTTAACCGTGAAAAACCTTGTTTACCTGCCCGAAAACGAAATTTCGCCCCTTTTGCGCATATTTAAGTATTCGCGTGCGTAGCGTTCGATAAACTCAGGCGTTTTACGGTACTCAATCTCATTAAAATTGCTTTCGATTTGCGCGTTTAAAAACGCCAACTCCTCATCTAAACGTTTAGCGCGCCGATTTTTACTCACCAACGACCCGATATTGATAAACAGCGCGATAAGCAGCAGCAGCGCAAAAATCACCGCCGCCGAAACAATTATATTGCGCACCCGCACATCCTTTTGCCTTTTTGTCATAAATAGTAAACCTCCCAACATAAAGCAATCTATTCTATCATACTACACTACGGCAAAAAAGTAAAGTAAATTAATTGCTAGTATGCTTTTTATGTGCTATTATATGTATATAGGAGGCGGCTATGAAAATAATTTTAAGCAAAAAAGGCTTTGACACTTCATACGGCGGACACCCTAGCATAATTGACGGCACGCGCCTTATTAGTATGCCTGTCCCCGAAAAGGACGGGCTGTCGGCGTACAGTGATTTATATCTTTCTAGCGATGAAAAGCTATCTAGTGTAGCCGAAAAACACTACAAACATATTTATGTTGACAAACAAAGAACAGAGTTTAGCGGAAATATAAAATGCCATGCAGACCCGAACATTTCTAACTATTTTAGATTAGATAATTTTAGGGGTTCGTTAGGACAATCCGACAATTCGTTAGGACAATCCGACAAAGCGCAATCGCATTTAAAAGGTCAAGAAGTCGGAAAGGGCGATATATTTTTATTCTATGGCTTATTCGCAGAGGCAGAGGGCGGTATGTTTGTAGGTATGGAAAGAGATGTGTTGTGGGGCTATCTGCAAATTGACGAGGTTATATCTGTGCAAGAAAGTCTGCCACAAAAGCAAGAAATAGAAAACCTATACCCATGGCTAAAATTTCAACCGCACTGGCGTTTTGACAATACCTATAAAAACAACACGATTTACATAGGCAAAAATTACGGAATATTTAACTACACAACCGAATTAAACCTAACCAAACCCTATGCCAGATTTAAGGGTCAGTGGCAGGTTAAAGCCTTAACGGGCTTAGGGCTGTCGGGTACAAACGACGGGGTGTTTAACGCAGACGGCTGTATCACCATGCCCCCAACATTCGCTCAAGAGTATGTAATTGAGGAAAATGACAAAGCAACACAATGGGCAGAGAGTATCATTAAAAAGCATATAAAAAATTAAGAACTAACCGCCCCTCCCGCAATAATTCGACAAATTAAGCCTTAAATTAGCTATAATCCGTGTGTGGTTTTATGGTATAGTATGTGCTGCATGAACCCACACAGTAGTACACCTTTAACCAAAAAAAGGGCAGCTTTATGGATTGCAAAGTATGCGGCGGCTTTTTTAATTATGGTTGCGCTTGCTGCCGTGCCCTTTTACGGCGTGCGCCCCTTTGCGGCGGCGTTTTATCTTGCGCTGATTTTTTTAGATTTACCGCTTTGGCTTGTAAGCCCCCTATACGTGGCGGCAGAGGTTGTAGGCGGCGGCGCAGACATCTTCGCCTTTTTTTCGGCGGCGGTGGTTTGCGCGGTAGTGATAGGCTTTCGGCTGATTTATGTAAAAACTAAAAAAAAGCATAAGTGGCTGTTCGGCATTGCCGCGCCGCTGCTTTCGGCAGGACAAGCCGCATTTATGACGTTTACCGCGCATACGTGGTTGCAGGTTTTGCTGTATGCCGCGCTTGCGGCGGGTTTTAGTTTAGCAAGCATGCACGCCGCAAAGCCCGTAGTAAAAGAAAAATTGCGCTACAAAATGCTAGAAACCGAAACGGTGTGCTTGTGCATAATAGCGGCGGCCGCCTCTGCGGGATTGTCCGCACTCAGCCCTTTCGGATTTCCGCTTTCTGCCTTAATCGCCGCGTACTGTATTTTTATTGCCGCAAAAATCTCAGGCGCGGGAAAGGCGTGCTTAGCCGCGCTTATTTTAGGCGCGGGCAGCGCGGTATACAGCTACGATATCGCGCCGATTGCGGCGTTTGCCTTTATAGCGGTACTAGCGTCCGCCTTTGCCTCCGCGCCCAAAATCATACTGCCGCTAGCGGGCTTGTGCGGCTATGTCATATTCCGATTTTTTTTCTTTACCGACATCGCGGGCGCGGTTTTATGGATTTGCGCCGTAGCCGCTGCAGGGCTTGCCTATTTTTTAACCCCTGCGTCCGTACTGGCAAAAATTAAAAACTATTTATTTACCGACGCCGCGCCCGCCGCGTCGCGCTACATGGTTCACCTAAACCGCGCCGAAACCGCCTCACGGCTAAGCGGTGCGGCAAACGTGTTCCGTTCGATGGCCGAATCATTAGAATATAAAGAAAGCGATTTGCCCGACTATACAGGAAGCCTAAAAAACCGCTGCTGCGCTATGTGCGAAAATCATCCGCGCTGTGCGGGCGCGGGCTTTGATGCGGCGTTAGACGAATTAACGCAGCACGCCCTTAAAAAGGGACGCCCCTCTATCGGCGATATTCCGCAGTATTTATCCGACCGCTGTATCAATTTGGCGCGGCTGGTTGCAAGTGGCGCGGCGATAGGAGAGGCGCACCAAAAGCTGCTTAGGCAAAACGAATCCGACCTTTCGGCGCGCAGCTTGGTAACGGCGCAGATGCGCGGCATGACGGAGGTTTTAGACGATTTGGCAGGCTTTACCGCGCGTCCCGCCGCCGCACAGCAAGAGCGCGAAAAGGTTTTGGTGGAAGAGCTTAATTACGGCGGCGTAGCGGCGGCGCAAAGCTTAATTTCGGACAGCGATGTCAGCATAGTAGTGCGCAGCGAAACCTTCGACCGCAAAACCATCGAAAAATCGGTTTCGCGCGTGCTGCGCCGCCGCTACGGGGTTACCAGCCTAGACGACACCGTTCTGGCAGGCTTTTGCGCCGTAGGGCTAAAATCGCGCCCGCCGTTTGATGCCGTGTTCGGGCTGGCGGCCGCGCCTAAAAAAGCGGGCGATGTAAGCGGCGACGCACACTCCTTTATTAAAATAGGCAATACGCGGTTTATGATGGCGATTTGCGACGGCATGGGCAGCGGCAGCGCGGCGGGCAAGCTAAGCGCAACGGCGTTAGGACTAGTAGAAAATTATTACCGCGCAGGCTTTTCGGGCGAATTTGTACTGCGCAGCGTAAACCGCTTTTTGGCGCGCACGGGCGGCGAAAGCTTTTCTGCGCTAGATATCTGCGTAGTAAATCTAGAAACGCTTTCGGCAGACATTATCAAACTAGGCAGCCCCGCAACCTATGTAAAGCGCAAAGACACCGTTCAGCGTTTTGACGGCGCGGGCGTTCCTATCGGCGTATTAGACGCGGTTCAGCCCAGTGTAGAAACGGTTACGTTAGAGGCGGGGGATATACTGGTTTTATCCTCCGACGGCGTAGCCGACAGCTTCGAGGGCGATAAACTTACAGCGGCAGTAAACAACGCCCGCACCACAAACCCCCAAACCCTCAGCGAGGCCATACTAGAACACGCCCTATTCAACTGCGGCGGCACCCTTAAAGACGACGCAACCGTATTAACCGCCCGCATTATTGCGGTGTAAATTTCGCCCTTTGTTTAATTATTAATCTTTGAATTTTCATTAGTCATGTTTTTAACTATTTCCTTTGGATCGATTGTGGTATCTGCAAAGCATTACGCAATTATCAATGATTGACGCTCCGCCTTTTGACCAAGCCGTAATATGGTCGGCATCCATTTCTTCAAGGGCATAATTTTTATCTTTTCCTTGATTTTTACATTCAGGGCAAATGCCATGTTGCTGCTCATATTTTGCCCGTTTAGTCGCGTCGTCAAAAACACGTACTTGCAGGTGTTTTGTATCACCGTCTAAAATGTAAGTGTAAATGCCTTTTTTGTTTTTAATATAGGGGTCAGCCATAAGAGTATAAATTTTTGCCTCAATGTTTTTTGCATTATATGTTTGTTTATAATATTTGTCATATAATTCACCCCAGTTAATGCCTTTCATTTCCTTGCGATAAGTGGGAAATATCGAATTTATCCAATCAATAACACTTTTATAATACACCCATAAGTCATCCGCATTGGGAGTGTGTTGATACTTTGACATATACTCTCTAATATCCTTATCGTCGCTACTTTTACAATGCCATTCTATTGCGCGCTGTAAAAGTTCTTGACGAATGGGCGAGCCGTTTACATAATCTTTTGAGAGCAAGTACGCGGCGCAATTAGTTTTGCTGAAAACTGTTTTTGCGTGTGTAAGCCAAGTGCCTGTGTAAACGGCATTTCTTAATTCTTGCGGCGTAAGTTTTTCGCCCGCTGTGTTTATGACTTCAAACCAGTCAATTACTTCTTTATCTGTTCCCTCGCAAAAATATATCAATAATTCATAATCCAAAATTTTATTTTTTTCAACTTGTGTAAGGCTGTGAAAATATTTACTATTTATTGAAAAATCATTGTTGAGATATTGGCAAAAGGAAATCGTGCGTTGTTGACCGTCTAGCATTTCAAAACCGCCGTCTGAATTTTTTATCCAATACATAACATTAAGCGGAAAACCACTTAATATAGAATGTAAAACTGCATTTCGCTTTTTTTCGTCATAAACAAATTCACGCTGATATTTGGGACGAATGTTTAGCTTTTTGTTGTAACCTAAAACCCCTTCTTCTTTGTTATCAACATAGTTCTCAAAGACATCACTTATCTTAATTCGTTTTAAATCAATTTTCATAGGTTTTCTCCTTTGCGTTTGATTATAATTCTTGCATATGGAACATCAACAACTCCATCTGTAATCATATACAAATCCCCGTCAACCGCACCTCTTTTTTGAACTTCTTTGCGATATTTTTTATGCTCGGGTCGATAAGGCTTAACTCCTATTTCAATCCCCGAATTAGATATTCCAAGTCCAATAATTTCAAACTGCTCTGGATTATACTTATCTAAAAAAGTAATTGGCACACCCATAGCACCAAAATAATCGCAAGGGATATCTGTATAGGTATCACAATTTATTGCATTATAATTTTCATATCTTGGATACTTTTTTGGTGAATAGTTTTTATAAAGTGTAAGTTTTTCTAAATGTTTTTCAACATCTAAGTTAGTAAACCAACACGAAGTAGATACACGAACAATTTTTTTACCATTCTCTATTTTTTGAAAGCTATCATATTCATCAGGAACAATGAAGTGCATTCCTATATTGAAATTTGTATAGCCAGTGCGTATTTTATTTTCCTTAAAGAGTTTAAAAATTTCTTTATAAGTCAAAGCATTTGTATTCCCGATAATTATAAAGTTTTTATTATAGTCAACCAATTGAGCAACATACTCACGAAACAAAGAAAAGGGTGGGTTTGTTACAACAATATCTGCTTGCTTCAACAACTCGACACATTCGCTTGACCGAAAATCGCCATCTCCGCTTAATCTCGTTAAAGTATTTTTTTCATTACTTGCAAGAGAGGTTACAATATCTTGTAAATCAAAAGCGCCATCTTGATTTTCATCTATTGCTTCATTTATCACAATCTTGTGAGGTGTCCTTGTGGTTTTATTTTCAACAGTTTCATAATCAAAAAGTGAAAGCTGCCTATTGGCAATCGGTGAACCGATATAACAAGTGGCAATAAGTTTTTTCAATTCTAAATAATTAAAATTCAAAGCAAAGTATTTAAAAAAATTGCTTTCATACGGGTCATCACAGTTGCAGAAAATTACTTTGCCGCGAAATTGCTCTTTATAGTGCCGCATTTCTTTTTCTATATCTGCAAGCAGAGTATAAAACTCATCTTTCTTTTCTTCTTTGGCTTTGTCTAGTGTTCTTTGCTTCATTTTTATACACCCTTTAAAAAATACATCGCATTGCTAAAGTATATATAGTATAGCATTTTTTTGCAAATAGGTCAAAAGAATAAGCAATATAAAATAAATTTTTGCCAACGAAAGATATTGAATATTGTTAGGTACGCAATCATACACGCAATTAACGCTTTAAAAGCACTTATAGCAGTAGATAAAAGACAGTTTTGTTTGTTTGACAATCCCTGTGCGTTTTTGCTATACTACGGGTATGAAGCAGAATTTAACACAAAAAATACTCTCTCAGCATTTGGTTTCGGGCGAACTTACCTGTGGCAGCGAAATCAGTATCCGCATAGACCAAACCCTTACGCAGGATTCTACGGGTACTATGGCGTATTTGCAGTTCGAGGCGATGGGCATTGATACGGTTAAAACCAAAAAATCGGTTGCGTATATAGACCACAACACGCTGCAAAGCGGCTTTGAAAACGCAGACGACCACGCCTACATTCAGTCGGTTGCCTTAAAGCACGGCATATCGGTTTCTAAGCCCGGCAACGGCATCTGCCACCAAATTCACCTAGAACGTTTCGGCGTGCCGGGACAAACCCTGTTAGGTTCGGATTCGCATACGCCTACGGGCGGCGGCTTAGGCATGTTAGCAATCGGCGCGGGCGGCTTAGATGTAGCAGTGGCGATGGGCGGCGGCGCGCTGTACCTTTCTATGCCCAAAGTGGTTAAGTGCGAATTAAAAGGCAAGCTATCCAAAAACGTATCCGCAAAGGATATTATTTTAGAGGTGCTGCGCCGCCTAAGCGTTAAGGGCGGGGTAGGCAAGGTAATAGAATACACAGGGGAAGGGGTTCAAACCTTATCCGTTCCCGAACGCGCCACCATAACCAACATGGGCGCGGAGCTAGGCGCGACAACTTCGCTGTTTCCGTCTGATAAAAACACGCAAGCTTTTTTGCAAGCACAAGGGCGCGGCGGCGATTATGTGCCGCTTGCCGCCGACGAGGGCGCGGAATACGACGAGTCGCTTAGTATAGATTTAAGTGCGCTGCGCCCGCTTGCCGCTTGTCCGCACAGCCCCGACAACGTACACTCCATTCAAGCACTGATTCGCGATAAAGGCAAAATCAAGGTAGACCAAGTATGCGTAGGTTCTTGCACGAATGCCTCATATCTAGACCTTATGCGCGTAGCGGCCGTTTTAAAAGGCAAAACCGTCCACCCCGATGTTAGCTTTACCGTAAGCCCCGGTTCTAAGCAGGTGTTTACCATGATGGCGCAAAACGGCAGCCTTGCGGACTTAATAGACGCAGGCGCAAGAATATTAGAATGCGCGTGCGGCCCGTGTATCGGCATGGGGCAATCGCCCAAAACAGGTGCGGTTTCGGTGCGCACCTTTAATCGCAACTTTTATGCGCGCAGCGGAACGGCAAGCGCGGACGTATATTTAGTCAGCCCCGAAACGGCGGCGTTTACGGCGTTAAACGGCTATTTAACCGACCCCGCACAAGAAAAAGAAATTCCTATCATAACGCCGCCCGCAAGGTTTTTAGTAAACGATAATTTAATTTTAAACCCTGCCGATTTTAAAAATATTCAGGTTATTCGCGGCCCTAACATAAAACCGTTTCCTAAAAACACCGCGCTTTCGGATACGCTTTCGGGCAAGCTTTTAACGCTGTTAGAGGATAACATCACCACCGACCACATCATGCCCTCCGACAGCAAGCTGCTGCCGTACCGTTCTAACATTCCGCACCTAGCCGATTACTGCTTGCGCCCCGCCGACCCCGATTTCGCCCAAAAAGCCAAAACGCACGGCGGCGGTTTTATTGCGGCGGGCACTAACTACGGGCAAGGTTCCAGCCGCGAGCACGCCGCGCTTGTGCCGCTGTACTTAGGCGTTAAGGCGGTAATCGCTAAATCGTTTGCGCGGATTCATAAAGACAATTTAATCAACAACGGCATTTTGCCGCTAACGTTTGCCAACGCAGACGATTACGCTAAGCTTTCGGTTTTAGACGAGTTGCAGCTTAGCGGTGTGCGCGCCCAAATTTTAAAAGGCGACACACTAACCATAGTAAACAAAACCAAAAACTACACGTTCACCGTTACCCTAGAAATATCTAAGCGGTTAAAGCAGGTAGTGGTAGACGGCGGCGTCCTAGCCCACATCGGTGCGCGCAAATAGCGGCTGTTGATACGCACTACGCTTGCTTTTTTGCCTCGTTGCGTACAAGAAGTACAGCGTCCTCGTCAAAAAAGCAACTGTTGTGCGTCTGAACAACCGCTATTTGCGCGCACGGGTAGAGCAGTGCCCGTTGAATGGGACTACACTTAAAAAATAAAAGGAGAATTTTTATGGCAGATTTAGTAGAGGCGTTAATTGAGGTAAAGGTTACGCCTGCAAAATTAAAGGGCTTTGATGCGATAGCCGAAGAAATTTCGCGCTTTAAAGAGGTTAAAAGCTTATATTTAATGAGCGGCGCGTATGATTTAGCCGTGTTTATTCGCGGAAAATCACTGCGCGAGGTTGCGCTTTTTGTGTCGGAAAAGCTTTCCACTATCGAAAATGTACTGTCTACCGCCACGCACTTTATTTTAAAAGAATACCGCACGGGCGCAGACGAGGTTAAACGGTTATCGGTGCAGCCATGAACTATAAAAACAGATTAAACAAAACGGTGCAAAATTTGCGCCCCAGCGGCATACGCAAGTTTTTTGATATCGTAACGCAAATGCCGGACGCGCTTTCGCTAGGCGTGGGCGAGCCGGATTTTGTAACGCCGTGGGATATCCGCGATGCCGCCGTAAAGTCGGTTAGAAAGGGCTTTACCGCCTATACCTCTAATCGCGGGCTGATAGAACTGCGCAAGGAAATAGCCGAATACCTTACGCGCTTTTCTTTATCGTATTGCCCAAACGAAGAAATCTGCATCACCATCGGCGCAAGCGAGGGCATAGACTTAGCCTTGCGCGCCATTATTTCGCCCGGCGACGAGGTTGTCATGCCCGACCCCTCTTACGTTTCGTATCTGCCTAACGTGCAGCTTGTAGGCGGCGTTCCCGTTCCTGTTAAAACGACAGCCGAGCAACGCTTTAAGCTTACTCCGCAGGCGTTGCAAGCCGCTATTACGCCGCGCACTAAGCTGCTGATTTTGCCCTACCCCAACAACCCCACCGGCGCGGTTATGACTAAATCCGAATTGCAGGCTTTAGTACCCGTTATTATCCAAAATGATTTATTAGTGCTTACCGACGAAATTTACGCCGATTTAACCTACGGCTTTCAGCACACCTCCGCCGCATCGTTATCGGGCATGCGCGAGCGCACCGTATACGTAAGCGGATTTAGCAAGGCGTTTGCCATGACGGGCTGGCGCGTAGGATATGTTGCAGGCCCCAAAGAAATCATGGATTTGATTGTTAAAATTCATCAATACACCATAATGTGCGCACCTACCGTTTCGCAGTACGCCGCATTAGCCGCATTGCAAAACGGCCAAACGGACGGCTTTTCCGCCGTAAAAGAAATGCGCGAAAGCTACGATTCGCGCCGACGCTTTTTAGTAGATGCGTTTAACCGTATAGGCTTACAATGCTTTGAGCCGCAGGGCGCGTTTTATGTGTTTCCGTCCGTTGCGGCGTCGGGCTTAGACGGCGAGGCATTTGCCGAAAAGCTATTGCGGCAAGAAAAAGTTGCCGTAGTTCCGGGCAGCGCGTTCGGCGAAAGCGGCAAAGATTTTATCCGCACCTGCTACGCCGCCTCTATGGATACGCTGACAGAAGCCGTTAAACGCATGGAAAGGTTTTTAAAGAATGGATTTTTTTAATGGAAAATGGAAAATGGAAAATGTCGGCTAAGGTTTTAATTAAATAGCCTTTAAAAAATTCCCCTCTTGAGGGGTGGACGCGAAGCGGACGGGGTGGAAAGAATATTTAATTGACAATTAGCCTTAAAAAAGATACAATGGACATCAAAAGATTTATTTAATAAAAAAAACCGTTTAATAAAAAGGAGAACATAGTTTATGACAGAAGTTTTAATGACAGCCGAGTTTAAAAAGCAGTTAGAAGAGCGTCTTGCGGATTTAAAAATCAACGGGCGTCCTGCGGCTGCCGAGCAAATCCGCGTGGCGCGGGAGTTTGGCGATTTATCCGAAAACGCCGAATACGATATCGCAAAGGAAGAGCAGGCTAAATTAGAAGCCGAGATTATGGATATCGAGGCTAAGCTGCGCAACGCGGTAATCATCGAAGAAAAAGCTAAATCCGATACGGTTGATTTCGGTTCAAAGGTTAAAATTCAGGATATGTACGGCAAAGAGTTCGAATACACCATTGTCGGCAGTTCCGAATCCGACCCCGTAAAAGGCAAAATGAGCAACGAGTCGCCCATAGGCAAAGCGGTTATGGGCAAAAAGAAAGGCGAGCAAGTTACGGTTATCGCGCCCGTAGGCAACATTTTTTATAAAATTATCAAAATATCGTAAAGATTAGCGCACGGGGTAAAACAAGCTATGATAGAAGATACACAGGATATAGGCGAGCAGCGGCTGATTCGCCGCGAAAAGCTTGCCGCATTAAAGGCGGCGGGGCAAAATCCGTTTGAAAATGTAGTTTTTAAGCGCACCAAGCTGTCCAAACAAATACTGGACAATTTTGAAAAGCTAGAAAACAAAAAGGTAAAAATCGCGGGCAGAATTTTAACGCGCCGCATTATGGGCAAGGCTAGCTTTGCCCACGTTGCAGACGGCGAGGGACAAATTCAGGTATACCTTAAAGTAGACCAATTAGGTGTTCAAGCCTATGAGGCATTTATGCGGTTGGATATCGGCGATATTATCGGCGTGTCGGGCAAGGTGTTCCGCACCCATAAAGGCGAGGTTTCCGTTGCGGCGGACAGCTTTGTCTTGTTGGCAAAGGCATTACAGCCGCTGCCCGAAAAATATCACGGGCTAACCGACAACGATTTACGCTACCGCGCCCGTCAGCTAGACCTTATCGTAAACCCGGAGGTCAAGCAAACCTTTATTATGCGCAGCCGCATGATCACGGCGATTCGCGCCTTTTTAGAATCGCGCGGCTTTTTAGAGGTAGAAACTCCCGTACTAAACACCGTTGCGGGCGGCGCGGCGGCAAGGCCCTTTGTTACGCACCACAACACACTGGGCTTAGATTTATTTATGCGCATTGCGCCGGAGCTATATTTAAAAAGGCTTATTGTGGGCGGCTTTGAACGCGTGTACGAATTAGGCCGCATGTTTCGCAACGAGGGCATGAGCCCGCGCCACAACCCCGAATTTACCATGTTAGAGCTGTACGAGGCATACGCCGACTACAACTCTATGATGACACTAACCGAAGATTTATTTGCGCACGTACTTAAAAAACTAAACCTAAACCCCGTTATTTCTTTCCAAGGCACGCAAATAGACCTTTCACCGCCGTGGGAACGCCTTACCATGACAGAGGCTGTTAAAAAATACGCAGGGATAGATTTTAACGAAATACATTCCGTAGAAACGGCCGTAAAAGCCGTACAAGCAAAGGGCGTAAGCTTAGAAAATATTCCGCGCACAAAGGGTAATCTCT
This sequence comes from Bacillota bacterium, assembly GCA_009777485.1. Lineage (GTDB taxonomy): Bacteria > Bacillota > Clostridia > Christensenellales > Pumilibacteraceae > WRAP01. Next base: position 366,246 of record WRLT01000001.1, on the reverse strand, counting down.
TATATGCGGCGTTTGACGCACTGGTAGAGGATAAGCTTGTTTCTCCCGTTTTTATTACCGAATACCCCGTAGAGGTTTCGCCCTTAGCCAAAAAGGTTACGGGCAATCCCGACTTAACGTACCGTTTCGAGTTTTTTATTTGCGGACGCGAAATGGGCAACGCGTACTCCGAGCTTAACGATCCGCTTGACCAACGCGAACGTTTCGAGGCGCAAGCCGCGCTTAAAAAAGCGGGCGATGCAGAGGCGCAAGATACCGACGATGATTTTATCGACGCCCTAGAAACAGGTATGCCGCCCACAGGCGGTTTAGGCATAGGCATAGACCGCTTAGTCATGCTGTTAACCGACAGCGCGTCGATTAGGGATGTAATACTGTTCCCCACCATGAAACCCGTTAAGAAGCCCTAAGGCACGCGTGATTCGCGCTACGCTTGCCTTACCGCCTAAAACTGACGATTTACAACTGACAACTGACGAATTATTGCTAAGAGATAAATAAAATAACTGCAAGAAATTGTTTAAAATTTTAGCCGAAATTTGTACTTCGTGATTTTCAATACAGTTGTCAGTTGTAAGTTGTAAGTAAAAGCAAGTCAATGCAGTGTAAAAACAAGCAGGATAAATCATGTCCGTTACTAAATTTTTAACCGAATACGCCGCGCGAAAGCCCTTGCGCTGGCATACGCCGGGCCATAAGGGCACGCTTAACCCTTGCGACCTTACCGAACTGGCCGATGCGTCCTTTCCTGCGGATTTTGTCCGCGCTGCCCAAGCCTCCGCCGCCGCGTTTTACGGCGCACAGCAAGCCCGCTTTTTAACCAACGGTTCGTCTATGGGCATTAAGGCGGCGATTTTAGCGGCAAAGGGCGACATCATAGCACCAAGTAGCTGCCACCAATCCGTTAGCGAGGCCGTGCAATTATCTTTGGCAGAATTGTTTTGTTTCGATACGGGCGTAAGCGTCTGCGGATTGCCTAACGTACCGTCGCTAAAAGACGTTACAGACGCCCTGCAAAAACACCCGTCCGCCAAAGCCGTCCTCTTAGAAAGCCCTGATTACTTTGGCAGAGTAATCAGCCCCGAAATCCCCAAAGCTATAAAAAAGGCGGGCAAGCTGTTTTTTTGCGATGCGGCGCACGGTGCGCACTTTCCCGCACACGCGCAGCGGTTTCCCGTATCATACGCCGCCGTTGCGGACGCCTGCAACCTCTCCGCGCATAAAACCCTCAACGCGTACACGCAAGCCGCCTACCTGTGCGTCAACAACGCGGCACTCATGCAAGATATAGATAACGCGCTAAAAAACTTAGGCACCACAAGCCCCTCCTATCTATTGCTTTCCTCGCTAGAAATGGCAGTGGAAACCGCAAAAAACAGTTTTGCCGCCTACGAGCGCCTTTATGCGGATGTACAGCATTTTAAAGGCTTATTAAAAAAAGCGGAGTGCTTGCAAAACGACGACTTTACCCGAATTGTTGTGCGCGCGGCGGCGTACAGCGGGCAAGAGCTGGTACACAGGTTGGTTAAATATAACCTATTCGCCGAAGCGTCTGCGGGCAGCTACGCCGTGTTTATTGCAACGCCGCACGAAACCCGCGCCGATTTTACCGCCTTAGCGGACGCACTAAATACTTTAACGGAGCTTTAATGAAAAACACAAGCGGAAAATTTATCACCATAGAAGGCTGCGAGGGCGTAGGCAAATCTACGCAAACGCGGTTTTTGCGCGAGTACTGCGAAAAATTTAGCATAGACGCGGTTTTCACGCGTGAGCCGGGCGGTACGCCGATATCCGAACAAATCCGCGCCGTAATCCTGGACGCGGCGCACCAAAGTATGGATTCGCTTACCGAACTGCTTTTATACGCGGCGGCGCGCCGTCAGCACACGGCCGAAATAATTGCGCCCGCGTTAGCGGCGGGAAAAATTGTATTTTGTGACCGTTACAGCGATTCAACGCTGGCGTATCAAGGCTATGCGCGCGGCATAGATAAGCAAATTATCAACGTACTCAACCGCTTTGCAATGGGCGAAACCGAAATCGACTACACCATTTTTATGGACGTTCACCCCAAAAACGGCTTTTTACGTAAAGGCGGCGCAAACGCGTCCGACCGCTTAGAAAACGAGGGGCTTGCCTTTCACGAAAAGGTATACGGAGGATTTAAAGAAATCGAAAAATCCGCGCCGCACCGCTTTTTATCGTTTAAGGCAACCGGCACAAAATTTGAAACGCACGCGCTGATTATTGCCGCGTTAAAGGAAAGGGGAGTATTAACTTAGCTTGAAACCGCCCTACGCCAGCTTAATAGAAAATTCGGCCGCTTTTACGCTGTTAAAGCGCGACGCCGACCGCAAAAAGCTTTTTCACGCGTATCTATTAAACGCGGCGGACGGCTATGCCGGCGCGCTTACCATGCGCCTTTTTGCCGCGTATTGCTTAGCTAAGGAAAACGGAGAACAAGACGCAGAGTTAGTTTATTTAGGGCGGCACGCAGACGTAACCGAAATTCCGCGCCAAAAAGATACGGTTGCCGTAGCGGACGTAGACGCGCTGATTGCGGGGCTATACAAACGCCCTTCGCGCGGTGAATACAAGTTTTACCTAATTAACCACGCCGAAACGCTTAGCACGCAGTGTCAAAATAAGCTGCTAAAAACGCTAGAAGAACCTCCGCGCGGCACCGTTATCCTGCTAAACTGCCGCAACTTGTCCTCTGTATTGCCCACCGTGCTTTCGCGCTGCCGCCGCATAGATGTTTTGCCGTTCAGCGAAAGTGCGCTGCGCGGCGCACTGTGGCAGCAAACGCAAAACGAGGCGCGCGCCGCACTGGCTGCATCGCTGTCGGGCGGCTTTATAGAACGTGCGCACGCGTTCAGCCAAAACGAAAAAGCGGCGGATTTATTTTTTTTGTGCGCGGACGTTTTATTAAGTTTAAACTCTTCGCGCGATGTGTTAGACGCGGTTACGGCTTTTTCGGCGGCAAAAGACCAAATAGAAACCGTTTTAGACTACATCGAAATGCTGCTGCGCGATGCGGCCGTATACCAAACAGGGGCGGTTCACCTATGCCGCTTACAAACGGTTATAGAAAAAATAGAGCGGCTTAGCCAAAGCTACACTCCTGCCGCGCTAGAAAAGATTTTGCCGTTTTTGGGTAAAATTAGACGCAGGGCGCGTTTAAACGCAAACCAAAACAGCATCTGGGACGAGCTTATTTTTACCTTAGCAGAGTTTAGGGCTATCTACAAACCATAGAAAGAAAAGGAGAAATTTTTTATGAAAAAAGTTGTCGGTATAAAGTTTAGGCGCACGCCAAAGGCATATTACTTCGAGGCAGGCGATTTTGCGTACACACTGGGCGCGGGCGTAATTGTCGAAACCGCCAAAGGTATCGAGTACGGCACCGTTGCGGTTTTGCCGTTTGAGCAAGACGAAAAAAAGCTTTCCGCGCCGCTTAAACCCATCATGCGGCTTGCCGATGAAGAGGACGAGAAAAAAATGCAAGCGTATCAGGATAAGCACGCCGAAACGCTTAAAACCGCGACCGAACTGATTGCGCAAAGCGGCCTAGACATGAAACCCGTAGACGTAGAGCATACGTTTGACGGGCAAAAGCTGATTATTTTGTTTACGGCGGATAACCGCGTAGATTTTAGAGAATTGGTGCGCAAGCTGGCGTCGGTGTTCCGTTTGCGGATAGAACTGCGCCAAATCGGGCCGCGCGACGAATGCCGCACCTTAGGCGGACTAGGGTCTTGCGGACGCGTCTGCTGCTGCAACGGTGCCATAGAGGAGTATCCGCACGCCACGATTAAAATGGCAAAAACGCAAGGGCTTTCGCTGAATCCCTCTAAAATAAGCGGCCTGTGCGGCAGGCTGATGTGCTGCTTAGCCTACGAAAACAAAAATTACGCCGAAATCAACAAGCGCATGCCTAAAATGGGTTCTACGGTTAAAACAATGGACGGCAAAGAGGGCATGGTAATCGGGCATATGTTTTTAAAAGAAAAGGTTAAATTAAAAATCCCCGAACGCGATAGCTTTGTTTTTTCGGATTATCCGCTTGCCGAACTATCCTTTAAAGCAAAGCACCAAACCGACGACAAAGACGAAGACATCCCCGCCGAACTAAAAGGCTTAGAGTAATGGAGAATTTACTTTTTTGGAACGCCCCAAAAAAGGTAACAAAAAAGGGCGGCTAGGGGGACACTTTCGGTTGTGTCCCCCTTAACAACTCCTGCGCAACTCGTTACTTTTTGAAAAAGTAACCAAAACACAATTACGGCTGTAAGATAAAATATGTAAGCTGTACAAAAATAAATAACCTTTAAAAAATTCCCCTCAATGATTGTCCTACGGAAACAGACCGTTAAAAAATTCCCCTCTTGAGGGGTGGCAACGAAGTTGACGGGGTGGAAAGGTGCTTTTCTTTCCACCCCGTCCGCTAACGCGTCCATGGGTCGTTCGTTCCTCACTCCCCGCTTTGGCTAAAAACACGGTGTGTTTTTGCGGCTATCGCCGCCGCGTCGCGCCTCAAAGAGGGGAATTTTTTCTGTGGCTAAAGCTTAAAAGAAAATTCTAAATTATTAAAACATTGTGAAAATAAAAGCAATTAAAACATATTGTGGATAACTCCTCAAAAAAATTTGCACAGTTTAAAAATTTTCCGCCAAATCTCCCCAAAATCGCTTGACATAGACGACGACGACGACGACGTATACTTATATTTAGTTATCGTGCGTATTTATTTTGTGGATAACTCAATTTACAAAAAGAAAGGAGACAACAATGTTTTGTAACAAATGCGGAAAAGAAATGCCCGACAGCTCAGTTTTTTGTAGTAGCTGCGGTGCAAGTCAGCAGGGCGGCGCTGCAACGGCTCAAACAGCCTATCGGGCACCCGATTGGGAGTTCAGAACAGAAAAATGCTATCCCAGCGATGCGGTTGAAAAAAAGCGCAGGGAACTCTATGAAAATTGCGGTTGGACTATCATAGACATGGATAGAAAACAAACGTATGAGGGGCAAACTTTCTACGGTGCAGGCGTTTCTACCAAAAATTATTCCACTTCAACTTATATTAAAATGCAAAGAGATCGAAATCACCCGCATTATCAAAAAATGAAAGAATTATCACCGATAGTCGAATCATATTACACACGCTCTGCACCAACGAAAGACCTTGTAAAAAATTCATCCATTGGTACTTGGGTGCTTTTAGGATTTACAGTTTTGCCGATAATAGGATGGTTTGTTGCAATTGGGCTCGGTATTAGCCAAAGGGCGAAAAACGACAGGATTGAGGAAGAAAACGAACAAATCGAAGCGGCTTTTGAAAGAAAAAAGCCCGCAGCAGACGAAGCCCTTGCAGAACTAAAAAAGCTGTTAGGCAGAACTTAGGGGACAGACACAGGGAGACGGAGTAGCGTGCTGTTTATACGGCGGCGGCCAGCTTAGTTTCGGGGCATAAGCATAACATAAATTTTCCTTTTTACGACAGTATTTTTTTAAGCGATAAGTTTGACAGGCGTATAAAAATATGATAAAATCTATGTTAAGGCTGTAAACGCAGACCTTTATAAACAAAAAAAAGGAGAAACTAAAATGCCCAGAATTATCAACGACGATTGTATCGGATGCGGCGCGTGCGCCCCTGAGTGTCCTGTAAGCTGTATCCATGAGGGAACGCCGATTTATAAAATCGACGAAGCCGAATGTATAGATTGCGGCGCGTGCGACCCCGTTTGCCCCACCAGCGCAATAGTAGCTAAGTAACAACAAAAAAACGCCCTTACCATTCGGGCGTTTTTTGTTTTGTAAAATCTAAGCTTAATTACGGTATTCCTCTTGTGCCCCGTGTCGAATATGTAAAACCATTATGGATTTTGCTTGTTCGTTTATTACATATCTTATTATATAAGGATACTCTATTATTTCCCGATATTCTTGCGTTTCATTTTCACGGCCAGAATACGGAAAAACATTTAACAAGGCTATTCTTTGTTTTATTTTGTCCGTGAATTCTTTTGCTTTTACTTTGTTATCCAAAGCTATATAATCAAAGATACTATCAAAGTCATCAAGTGCTTTGTTGGATAAATCAATTTTATAGTTCATGTTAAATATCTAACTCCGAAACTTTTTTGTCCATGTGCTTAAAAGCGTCTTCCATAGAACAAAAATTTCCTGTTTCGGCATCGGCTTTACGCTGACGAATCATTTTCAGTGTTTCATATTCTTCGTATTTAGCGTATTCGTCTGCGCTTAAAATAACCGCGCCTTTATATTTGTCGGGATTTTTTAAAAAGCTTTCTGTATTGATAATCATAACGGCTCACCTCACAACCAAAGTAATCTTATTCTAGCATAATGCAACAAATTTGTCAAGACATAATTTAGTTTTACACCTGCTTGTTTCCTAACGAAACGTCATACGCCTTTTTTTGTGCGGGGTTGTTTAGCGTTTCAAAGGCGCGTTCTACTTTTTTAAAGTGTTTGGCGTGCTTGCCTTTCGGCCCGTAGCGTATACAAAACATATTTTGCCGCACTTGCAGCCGTTTAAAGGCCGCGTCTATATCGTCGGCTTGCGCAGAAAGCGGCAATTCCAACAAGTCGTACAGCGTATCCTTTTTAGACGGCTGCTTTTTTTCGGCAGCGAAAACGGCAGAATCGATTTTTGCTGCCCCAGAGGATTGCATAGCATGAATCAAATCCCGCAAGCGCGAAACCTCGCTGCATAAAATATCAATTTCCTCATCGCATTGAGTAATTTTTGATTGAAAGCTGCCGCGCTCTAACGTTAAGGCCTCCTCCGAGTCAAGCAGCTGTTTTTTTAAGCTGTCGCGCTCGGCAGCAATTTCGTCCGCTTGCGTTTCGATAATAAAAGCCTGCTCTAACGATTCCTTTTCGGCTTCGGCGGATAAGCCCTCTGCGTCTGACAGGCCGCTTAATAAATCAATTTTTTGTTTCAACTCCGCGTTTTTTTGCTGAATAACCGTAAGCTCTTCTAACATTTCAAGATAACGCTGTTCGTTGCGCTCCGTTGCGCGCACGGCGGCCGTTAAATCGTCTATTTGCTGCTGCATTTCCTGCCGCGCTTGAACGTAGCCTTGTTTCATGCCCGCGTACAGAATGCTGTTTTTAATTTTATCCTTATAATTGTTTAAGCGTCTGGAAAACTTAGATACCGCATCGTTTAAACGTTTGCGCGACTGCTTGCGGCAATCCTTTATTTGCGTGTTGGCAAGCTTTATTTTTTTATCCGCAAGCCGCTTATAGTTGGCAATTTGTTCGTGCGCCTTAACGCGGGCAAGCTCTACTTCCAGCTTATGCCTTTCTATCTCGTCTAAGATTTCTTCTTCCTCCTCCTCAACAGCGGGAGGGGGCGCGGAGGGCGCGGCGGGCTGTTCGGGCGGAGGCGCGCTTTCTGCATTCGGATACGGAATAGGGCGGCTGCGCTTAGTTTTAAGATTTAATATATACGCGCGCAGCAGAGAGTCGTACTTTACGCGCTTTTCGGGGTTGGTTAAAACATTGTACGCCTTTCTAATCGCGACAAAATGCGCCCGCTTGCTTTCGCAGCCCTCGTGCAAATCGGGGTGAACCTGTTTCGCGCACTTGCGGTACGCGGCCTTTATATCGGCATAGTTAGCCGTTACGTCTATACCTAGTAGTTTGTAGTAATTAACCATCCGCTTTTCCTATTTTGTATCATACTACAATCCTCCCAAAAAAGCAACCGTTTACATACAGAAAAATATCCGCAAAAATCCCCCTCATTGGAAACGCGTTGCGTTAAAATGGAGAATGGAAAATGAGAGTAATTTACTTTTTTGGAACGCCCCAAAAAAGTAACAAAAAAGGGCGGTTAGGGGGACACTTTCGGTTGTGTCCCCCTTAACAATCCCCCCGCAACTCGTTACTTTTTGAAAAAGTAACCAAAACACAATTAAGGCTATAAGGTCATAAATAGAGTTTGTAATATAATTATAAAATAGCCTTTAAAAAATCCCCCTACTAAAAATCACTTAGCCCTAAGATGTAATCGCAAGTTACGTCAGATAGTTTGCAAAGAAAAAAAAGTTGATTGCAATCTAATTCAGAAATACCGTTTTCAAAACGGCTACATTGTTGCTGCGTCATATGTGCTATGCAAAAAAATCTACTTGAACGTATTCAATGTTTCGTTAAATCTTGCGCATACTAAGCGTATGAGTAAGGTAATGCGCGGTGCGGGAATATTAGCGGTATGTGCGATGGCGGCAAAGCTGGTCGGCGCGATGTACCGCGTTCCGCTAACGAATATCATCGGGTCGCAAGGCATGGGGCTGTACCATATGATTTTTCCGCTGTACACCGTGTTGCTAACCATTTCTAGCGGCGGACTGCCGGTGGCGATATCGCGCGTGGTTTCGGCGCGCATGGCAAAGAATGACGAAAAGGGCGCGCGCGCCGTACTGGCAGTAAGCTTAGTTTCGCTTACGCTAATTGGGCTTGTCGCGGGCGGGGCAGTCGCGCTATTGCGCAATCAAATCGCCTCCGTTCAAGGAAACTCCGCTGCCGCTATGCCGTATTTAGGCATCGCGCCCTCTATTGTGTTTGTGGCAGTAATTTCGTGCTTTCGCGGCTATTATCAGGGCAAGCAAAATATGCTGCCCTCTGCGATTAGTCAGCTAACCGAACAAATCGTAAAGGTTGCGGCGGGCTTGACGCTAGCAAGATTTATGCTGCCGCTAGGGGTAGAATACGCCGTGCTGGGCGCGCTTATCGGCGTTTCGGCATCGGAATTATTAACCATGCTGATACTGGCGGTACAGTTTTACTTTACCAACCGCCGCTATAAAAAACGCACGCGCATATCGGTGTTCGCGCTTAATACCGAAGCCGCCGCCGATACGGTATTAGCCGCGCCGCCCTCCAAACCGCAAAAAATAGGCAGTCTTTTAAAAGAAATTTACAAGGTGGCAATTCCCGTTACGTTAGGTTCGCTAGTCATGCCGCTTACACAAGTTATAGACAGCATTTTAGTCATCAACATGCTTACGGCGGGAGGAGTAGGGCGCACGGCGGCAACTTCGCTGTTCGGGCTTATGGCAGGCCCTGTCGGAACACTGCTTAACATGCCTGTGGTTGTAACGCTGTCGTTTTCGGTTGCGCTGCTGCCCAAAGTGTCGGAATGCTTTACCAAAGGAGAATGCGCAGGCGCGGACATCGGACGCAGCTTAAAATTTAATATGATTTTAGGGCTTTTGGCTACTTTGACCTTTGCCGTATTCGCAGGCGCGCTCATGCGCGGATTTTATTCGCGCGGGCTAAGCGCGACAGAAATCCGTCAAGGCACAACGCTGCTTATTATCGGCAGCATATCGGTTTTATATATCAGCCTTTTACAAGTGGCAACCGCCGTGCTGCAAGGCACCAACCGCGCCCATAAGCCCGCCGTTAATTTGCTGTACGGCGCGGTGCTTAAAATTATTTTGTCGCTTGCGCTGCTGCCGTTTTTCGGTGTAGCGGGCGCAATGGCGGCTAGCGCGGCGTGCTACGGGTTGGTGTGCGTGTTAGATATCCGTGCCATGCGCAAAATTGCTGCCCCCAACATAAAGCTGCGCGAATTTTTAATAGGGCCGCTTATCGCGGGCGCGGCGTTTATCGCAACGGGGCTTGTACTGCTGTATGTGCTTTCTCCGCGCCTTTCTGCCGTTTGGAGTGCCGTGATTGCGGCGGGTGCGGCGGTACTGGTATACTTTGCCGCATTGATAGCAACTAAATCCATTCGCGCCGCCGACCTTAAAGAGTTTCCGCTGCTAGGCAAGCTGATTAAAAAAATTGCCGCAAAAAAGCAAAAGACTGCCGATGTTGCCGCACAAGATGAAAACCCTGCGGCATAAAAAAGCTACGTAATCAATAGATTAACAATATTAGAAAATCATTAAATCGTATAGTTCAACGGCTTTTGTATTGACTAAAAGTAAAAAGCCGTGTATAATAAATACTATGGAAACGTATAACGATAATAACGAATTTACCGAAACAGACAGCACAGACGGCAAAAAGCCTAAAAAAAAGCGCAGCAAATGCTGTACTTGCTTAATTGCTTTTTTAGTGGTTTTTGTGATTTTGTTTTCGGGCGCGTTCGGCGTGGGCTGGTACTTCGGCGATAAGTTTACGCAAGAAACGTTTGATTTGCGCTTAGGCGAGGTAGTCGGCGCGTATTTTGATATCCGCACCGTCAGCGAACGCAGAATGAACCTTAACCGCTTTAACGACAACGATTTAAAGCAGTTTGAAAACGGCGTGCGCGACCAACTATACCTAAACCATACCGCGCCTATCCCATACGAGGAGTTATTTGACGAATTATTTCGGCCGCTGCTTGGTCCTTCGTCCTCACAGCCCAAAGACGAACCCGACCGTATTTCTGCCCGTAAGCCCGCTATCCGCGATACGCTGCTTATGCAAACCATACAGCAACACGGGATTGTAACTAACGACGCAGAAGAAGCATCGGCGGGCAACCCGATTGTAAATGCAGTAGCCTCCCTTTTAAATATACAATACGTCGCCGTCGACCGCTTAGAGGCATACGAGGGCGGCGAGGTAGAGGCCTTTAACTTTACCGACCGTCAGCTTGCCGCGTTTATCGACAAGATATTTAAAATGGGCATGGAAAGAATAGAAACGGCGGCAAAAGAACAAGGCGTGTTCAGCATTCCTGCCGCATTAAAAGAAATGGACATCATGCAGGTGCGCCTTGCAGGAACACAGCAAGCCCCTAAACTTACCGCTACGGTGCGCATCAATTTTGCCAGCCTTTTAAACACCTATCTTTCCGAAGTTACGTCTATGCGGTTTAACTTTTTAACGTGGCTGCTTGCGCCTAAGCATATGTATCTATCCGTAGAGGCTAATTTAGGCGAAACCCCGTCGCTTAAATTGCAGGTAAATTACCTTAACGAAAAAAAGTCCGAACGCCTTAACAAGGTGCTTTCGCGTATATTAGATTTTAATATCGAGGAATTTTTAAACGAGTACGCAAAAAACGACTTAAAACCGATTACCGATACCTTGCACGAATACGCAAGCTTTAAAGACGCCCCTTCGGGCAAGGTGCATATGGAATTGTGGAACACCGCCTTGCATTTTTCGGGCATCAACAACGACAGAGAAGAGGACGAAAAGGTTACTAGTGAAAATATTGTCTATTTCCTACAAGGCACGCTCACCTCTAACGTAGTAACTAACGAGGACGCGGCGTTTGATAATCAATACGAAAAAGACGGACAAATTTTTTATAAGGGCGCGGATTTTACGGGCGGAGACGGCTACACCCTAGTAGACTACGAAAAAGAGTTTTTAAAAGAACTGCGCGCAAAATATCTGATAGACGACAGCATTCAAGACATCGGCGATATTATCAAGCTGTTCGGCATCGGCGAAAATCTTAGCGAAGACGACATTATGGATAAAATCCGTCTGCAAGATATTTCGTGGCTAGCGTTTGAAGCTAAGCAAGAAAACGTTTTCCTTGCCGATAATCCGCTTTTGCGCCCCAACCCCGACAGCACGCAAAGACTAATCATTACCGACCGCATGCTAGGCGTAATCTTTCAACGCTTCTTGCAAGAGGGCTTAGGCGAGGCGGGCGACGAAACTTTGGGCAGCTTAAACCCCGAATTAAGCCACATAGTATTAAAGAAAGAAACGCACGGCGGGCTAACCCACAACCTTATCGAGGTTGCCTTTACCATAGATGTTTTGGCAGCTTTGCCCGATAACATCGGTGCGCTGCTAGAAAATCTTTTGCCGCGCCGCACCATGCTTACCGTAACCATAGACATTACGCCCTCTGCGCCGCATGGCTTTGAATTTATCGAGGGCGCGCTGCGCTACAACGATTTATCCGATGCCGAAACTACACGCTTATTAAACAACGTAAGGCTGCTTTCGGGCATAGATATTTCTCCCGCTACGCTGCTAGGCGAAATCGAGGAATCGTTCCGCACGGTAATCAGCCAAATGCACGACGTTATGCCAGGTATTTCATTAGGCGAATCGCGCAAAATTGATGCGGGCGGCTACACCGAAACGTATATCGAAGGCATCAATTTATTTCAGCTTTTAGCGGCACAGCTTAACGAAATCAATGCGTCTAATCCCACCCCCGAAGACGAAACCAACCAACACGAGCTAATCGATATTATCTTGGAATTGTGGTTAGAAAGCCCCGAAATTATGCGGGATGTTATTGTACGCGCCGCCAACGCGGACGAGTCGCGCTTTATGAACGAAACAAAGGATAAATACTATCTTATCCCCACCAACGAAAACCGCTTAGAAACCTTTGACGATTTTAAAGCGTTTATCGACGCAGAGGAAGAAGACGCAGATAGGCGGTTCAGCTTTAGAAACCTTAACGTTCACGGCGAATATAAAAACCCTGACGATGCGCCGGAAAACTTTACGCTAAGTAAAGACCGTTCTATGGCGTATGATGTGCGCGATTTAGAAGACTTGCGCGCTTTCCTATACGACCGCGACTTTGCCCACATTATGAAAGAAGAGTTGGAAACGCGGCGCGAAGAGCAAACAGACGATGCCCTAGACAGGGTTTCGGTGCTGTTAGGCTTTACCGAAGTTGTAAGCGTACTGTTTAACCCCGATATGGATGCGGCGGGCGCAGTGGTTGAAAAAGAGGAAAACGGCAAAAAATTCGGCACTTCGCCCGAAGGCACGGTAACTATGGTAATCCGCGTACAGCAAGATAAGCTGATAGACGACGAGGGCGATAAGCGGTATTTAGATATTCTGCCCAGCGAAATGTATTTTTCGATGCAGTTTACTATTTCACAAGCCAACACATTCAGCTTTGACGACAATCCCGACAAGCAGTATTATCTGCCGCAAGTATCTATTAACCGCATGACGCAAGGCGGCGCGGATTACGAAAACCTTATGAAAATTATCCGCATGGTAAACGGCGGAGAAGAGCCGTTTAATATAGACGATTTAGGCAAAGAGGTAGGGCACGCGCTGTACGAACAGTTTACGCAGCTGCGCAGCAATTTAGGCGAAGATAATATCCGCTTTACCGCACGCGATGCGCAAGACGAGGCGCACGCGCAGGACAAAGAAAACGGCATAGAATACGGGCTGTTAATCGGCACGGTGTACCACTTCTTAGCCGCCTCTATCACCGATGAAGACGGCAATAAAGACGACAGCCTGCAAGCCGAAACGTTGCGCGGCGCGCTGCAAGGCATGTACGCCTACGACGAAATTCTATCCGCACAAAACCCCGATTACGCCGCTATGCACCACAACTACCGCGAGGAAGTGATTGTGTTTAACCCGTTTACCCAAGACGACTTGCCCACATTAGTCGAATATACAAACGGCGTAATATCCGACCGTCAGTTCGGCGCAATCTTATCTTCGGGGCAGATTTATCAAGGCGCGCCGCCCCCTTTGAGTGATGTGTTCGGCGACCCTAACCCGTTTGCGCTGTACGAAATGTTGCAATTCACCGTAGCGGAAACGGATGCCTCCCACATGCTGCTTTCGTTTACGTATAAAGTTCCTATCAACTTTAAAGACGAGAACAGCGAAGACTTTTACAAGGGCAGTCAAGGACGCGACCCCGGCTACTGGGGACTCATGCCCGAATACATGTTTTTAACCTTCACGCTTGAATGGGACGAAAACGAAACGCCCCGATATTCGGCAGGCAGCTTTATCATTAATCAGCTAGACCCTGCCCAACAAGAACAGTTTTTGGCGATAACGGGGTACAGTATCTCCACGATGAATATGCGTTTAGGAGAGTTTGCCGACAAACTAAACGAAACCGCACCCTTTAACACCGTAACATATTTTGTAGACAACAGCGAAGGCAAAATACAGTTTAGTTAATGTAATGGAAAATGTCGGCTAAGGCTTTAAAATAAAAGCCATAAAAAAATTCCCCTCTTTGTAGGCACGGCAGTGGCTATAAAGTAAACAGCCATAAAAAAATTCCCCTCTTTGAGGGGTGGCTGCGCAGCAGACGGGGTGGAAAGAAACCACAGTCCTAGAATTCGGACAAGGTAAAAAGAAAACCCATTGCCCCTCAATCACAGGATAAAAAGAAAAAACCAAACTTTATTAAAGGAGAAAATAATAAAAATGGCAAAGGATTTAAAAGGAAGCAAAACAGAAAAAAATCTGCAAGAGGCTTTCGCGGGCGAAAGCATGGCGCGTAACAAATACGACTATTACGCTGCCCGCGCCAAAAAAGACGGCTACGAACAAATCGCCGCATTTTTTGCAGACTCTGCGCAAAACGAGCGCGAGCACGCAAAAATTTGGTTTAAGCTGCTGCACGGCGGCGGCGTTCCGCCAACGGCCGAAAATCTGCAAGACGGCATAAACGGCGAGGAATACGAGTATAAAGACATGTACGCACGGTTCGAAAAAGAAGCCCGTGCCGAAGGCTTTACCGAAATTGCAGACCTATTTAAAGGCGTAGCCGACATAGAAAAGGTTCATGCCGAGCGTTACATAAAACTGCTGCAAAGCCTAAAAGCGGGTACAGTATTTAAAAAGGCAAAAGAAATCATTTGGGCTTGCCGCAACTGCGGACACGTCGTTTCCGCCGCCGCCGCACCCGCAGAATGCCCCGTCTGCGTCCACCCGCAAAGCTATTTTGAAGAGAAGCAAAACAATTACTGATAAATCACTGACAACTTACAACTTACAATTTATTGCTATTTATTTTATTTAATTATTTTAGCCGAAATTTGTAAGTTGTCAGTTGTAAATTGTCAGTTAAAAAAACCGTTTTGCCGCAAGGCTTCATACAACACAATCGCGGCGGCGTTAGACAGGTTTAAAGACCGCACCGCGCCGTTCATAGGAATGGTTAAAACGCGGTCGGGGAACTGCGCCAACAATTCGGCGGGCAGACCTTTGGTTTCTTGCCCGAACACAATAAAAGCGTTATGCGGATACGATACGTCCGTATAACGCTTTTTAGTGCCCGTTTCAATAAAAAACATTTCCGCGCCTTTATTTTGCATCAAAAAATCCGCAACCGAATCGTAATACATAACGCGCACCTTATCCCAGTAATCCAACCCCGCGCGTTTAAGATTTTTATCGGTAATCTCAAATTTAAACGGCTTAACCAAATGCAACGCCGCGCCCGTACACGCACAGGTTCGGGCAATATTGCCCGTATTTTGCGGTATTTCCGGTTCGATTAGCACAATATTAAACATGCCGAAATTCTCCATTCTCCATTTTCAATTTTCCATTTTTATAAATACTGCGCCAGTATTTTTTTTACAAACTCCGCGCTGCGCGCCTCCTCATACGAAAACATCACAATCGGCAAGTCGGCGCGGCCGCAAATTTCTTTTACCTTGCGGTCGCGTTCTACGCGGTCGGGACGCGCATGCGAGGCATCGTTAATTTCGATAAGCAGCAGCGGTTCGGTAGTTAAAGCATCTACAATGCAAAAATCCGCTATGCGGAATAATTCGTTGCGGTAACCCGCTTGCGTAACCTTATCGATTACCGACACCAGCGCGGTTTCGGGGAAAATATCAAAATGCTGTGGATGCAAAATATCGCGTAACAGCGTATAAAAGGCGATTTCGGGCTTGGTAAGCACGGTTTTTTTGCGGCGGTATTCGGGCAATTCGCGAGGGACTTCGGGGCGCGGCGCGCCGTCTGTACCGCCGTCCGATTTTTTAAAGGTCTTTTTAAACTCATAAAAGCCTGCCGCCAGTATAAAAACGCCCAACGGAAATAATATGCCAAACCATAACGCGCCCAACCGCGCATATAAAAGCGACGCCGCTACAATCAACGCCGCGCCGAACAGAATTAGCACTATGGGGATTAGTCGGTTTTTTTGCACTATTTAGCAGTCCTTTTAAAAACAAATGCGCGGCATAGTATATATCCGCCCTTAATGCTTCTCTTGCGGGGGCGGCGCAGCTGTGGGGATAGCTACCGTTTTAGCGGCGCGCTTTTTGGGCGGCGCAATATCCGCAGACGGGGCGGGGGATTTTGCCGCGTCCGCCGCAATCGCTTGCTTGCCCTCCGCCGAAATCTTAGATAAAGTTAGCGTTTTTTCAACTTCACCCGTAAACAGCGTATCGATACGCACGGTAGGAATATCTTTATGAAAATCTACCGCCCTTTGCGCGGCAGGCCTTGCGCCTGCTGCGGGCGTATTTCGTAACTTTCTTGCCGCACTTGATTTTTTGCCGTTTGCCCGTACTCTTGCCCTTGCCCTTGTGTTACGCGGCGCGGCGCGTTTTTTGGCGGTTTTTTGTTTAACGGGCCTTTCCTCTCCGTAGTGAAAAGCGGGCAGCTTTTTGCCGAATTTTTTATTGACTAGCGGAAAGACCAACATAAAAAGCAGCAGCGCGGCAACCGCCCCGACAAAAACCACACTAAGCAATACTTTTAAAAAAATAATCATAGGTTATCTCAGTATATGCAGCAAAATAAAACGCGTTGTACCTATTTTTTAGCGGGGTAAATTACAATTCTGCGGTTCGGTTCAGCCCCCTCAGACCGTGTAACCACCATAGAGTTTTCCGATAAAAACGCGTGAATTTCTTTGCGGTCGGAATTGTTCATCGGTTCTAACGCAACGCGGCGGTTTTGACGCACGCATTTATCCGCCATTTTTTCTGCCATGCGCTTTAACGATTCGGCGCGGCGTCCGCGATAACCAAACGCGTCTAAGGATATTTTTGTAAAGCTTTTGCGGCTTTCGTTTACTACCAAATTAGTTAAATATTGCAGCGCGTCCAGCGTTTCGCCGCGATGCCCGATAACCGCGCTTTCTTCGGTTACGATGTTAATAGATAAGCCGTTTTCCGCCTCACTGTTAAGCGTAGCCTCTATACCCGCTAATTGCAGCGTTTTAGATAAAAAGCCTTCTGCGGCGGCAATCGTTTCGGGCGTAGCGGGCGCGCTTTCGCGCGGTTCGCGGTTCTTTTTATCAAACCTTTCGCGCTTAAAAGTTTCGGGCTTTACTTCGGGCTTAGAGGTTTTTTCCGCCTTTATTTCCGCTTTAACTTCTGCTTTCGTTTCCGATTTGCTTTCGCGCTTAGCAGCCTTTTCAGCCTTTTCTAGCTTTTTATCCGCTTTTCCTTCGGGTTTAGCGGGCTTTTCGGGCTGTGCGGTTTCGGTTACTAATTTTACCGAAGGCTTTGCCGAAACGCTTTCTGCCGCGCCTTGCGGGGCAGGGTCGTCCTGCCCTGTGCTGATTTCAATTTTGGCCTTTTTAAAAAGCCCGCCTGTGGAGATAATTTTAACCTCCGCCTCATCGATGGTTACGCCTAAAATCGCTAAACCCTCCGCGATAGCGTCCTCCACTTTTTTTGCCGACACCTCAATCGTCTTTTTCATGTTTTACCTCTTTTTGTTTTTAGCGTTGTTGTCTGTGTTTTTGGGTGCTTTCGCCTCCTTAGGCGCGTTCGGGTCGGGGCGTCCGATACGCAGTACACCCTCTTCCTCTTCACTTTCGGTTTCCTTAGCCTCGCGCTTATCCAGCAATTTTATTACGCCCGCCGCCCCCAGCGAAACCGCAATCATAACTAACGAGTTCATAATCATATACAGCGAAAACGCCGTAGTATAAAACAACGAAAATATACCAAACATCACGGGCATCATATACGCCATCATTTTGCCGCCCGCCATGCCGCCCATAGGGCCGCCTGCCGCCATGCCGCTGTTTTTTTGCATGCGCCGCGTAAGCATTTGACTTACCACCATAACCAAAATAGATAAAATCGGCAGCACCAAATAGCCGTTTCGGGTGTTGACGTTTTCGTCGGCGTATAATTTTTCGGTAACAACGGGGTAGTAACTCATCATGCGGTCAAGTTCGGCAGGGGCAACGCCCAAAGCACCCGTCGCGCCGTTTCGTCCGTCGCGCCCGTATTTGCCTACCGCGTTTCTAAACGCGTCCTCGTCCATTACCGAACGCGTCCACGGAACGTCTGCCACCCAAATGTTCTTTACCCACAAAAAGCTTTCCTGCGTTTCGGGGTACTCCTTATCCACCGCCGCTTGCCCTGCCTGCTTTGCTTGCAGCAGGGCGGCGGCCTCAAAGGCATTCATTTGGTCTAGTAAATCGTTCTTTTCTTCGGTCCAAAAGCTTTCGGGCTCATCGTCTAAATTGTCGGGCAATCCAAAAGCGGCATGGTTTAGCTTAACCGTAACCGCGTTAGCAGGGTCGTCCACCTCTTTACCGCCCGCGTCTAACAAAATATAGCCTTTCACGCCCGTATCGGTAACCTCGCGCGAAAAGCTAGAAAGCTCCGCCGCCGTGTATTCTTCGTACAGACGCACATAGTTCATCATGTTGCGGTATTGGCTTATGCCCGTTAATTCGGTAAGCAGCCAAATAGAAACTACTAAGGTAACTATCATAGGCAAACAGCCTGCCGCCATTTTATAGCCCTCGCGCTTGTTAAGCTCGCGCTGCTTAGCTTGCAGGGCGCGGGGATTGTTTGCGTATTGTTTTTTAAGCTTTTCAACTTCGGGCTTAATGCGTTCGGTAATGCGCTGATTTTTTTTCATGGCAATTCGCTGATAAATATCCAGCGGCGAAAGCAAAAGCTTTAACAATACCGTAAACAATATCACGCGCCAGCCGTAATTTTCCATAAATCCGAATACGTTTAAAATCAGCCATGACCACAGGCCCGTAGGGGAGGAGTACGCCGTGTTAATCAAATTTAAAAAAGCCATTTCATGTCTCCTTTGGGATTGTCAGGAACAGGGTCAACCCCGCCTTTTTGCCCGGGTCGGCAGCGCAATATACGCTTTATGCCCAAAGCGGAGCCTTTTAGTACGCCGAACCGCCTTAACGCTTGTATCATGTAAGACGAACAAGTCGGATAGTAAATGCAGGATTTAGGCAGCAGCGGCGAAATACATTTTTGATAAAAAAAGCATAAGCCGATAAAAAGCCACTTAAAGGTAATTATGCTAATAAAAATCCGCAGTGCTTTATGTTTTTTCATGCCCATAGCTTTGCCTTGTCAAACAGTGCGCATACGCTGTTATATAACGCCTCATAGCTAAGCTTTTCTGCGCACGGCTGCGCCGATACCACTATTTGCGCAGGACGCAGCTTTTTTAGCAGCTGCCTTGCAACGGCGCGTAAGCGGCGTTTCAGCTGGTTGCGCACTACGGCCTTGCCTACCTTGTTAGGAACCGAAAACCCGATGCGCAAATTTTTTGCCGCCACCCACGTCAGCCGCAGCGGGCCGTCGGATTTGCGTTCGCCCTTGTTGTATACAAACGTAAACGAACCGCGCTTGGTAAGGCGGTATTTTTTACTTAGCATAGTGCGGCGGTTTAACGCGCGCCTAACGGCGTAGGCGTAACGGTTTTGCGCCCTTTCCTTCTTCTGGCGGATATAACGCGCTTTCCGCCCGCCGACTTCATCCGCGCACGAAAGCCGTGAACCTTGTTACGCGCGCGCTTTTTGGGTTGATACGTTCTTTTCATAATTTTAATTACTTCCTTTTTAGTTAGACTTACTTAGTATACAGTAAAGTTAGCCAAGCAGTCAACTAAAATTAATGGATAATGGAAAATGGAAAATGGAAAATTTCGGCTAAGAATTTAAAATAAAAGCCTCAAAAAAATCCCCCTCTTTGATTGTCTTACGGAAACAGACCATTAAAAAATTCCCCTCTTTGAGGGGTGGACGCCGACAGGCGGACGGGGTGGAAAGAAAATGAAAGACGGGGTGGAAAGAAAAGTGAAAAATGAAAAAAGAAAAGTGAAAAACGAAAACATAAAAACCTCCCCCATATCGCTTGACACGCGGGGGGGGGGGGTATGATATGCTTATTTTTTTATGTAAAGGAGGTAAACCAGGTATGAAAAAGAAACTAGCTATTGTTACCGTATTAGTAGTAGCATTTGCGTTACTTTTAGCAGGCTGCGGCGCGCCGTCTAAGGAAGCCCTTGAAGAAAAGTATAAAGATGCTGGCTACACGGTACAAGTTTCGGATGGAATGGCCGGTGCTACGGAGTGGCAGTTAATTGCTACGAAAGATTCCGATAACGTAACCATCATTGCGTATTCCAGCAAAGCTCTTGCCGATGCCGCAGAAAATGTTGCAAAAGCACTGGGCGGTGTAGGCGGATCCGTAAAACGTAAAGGCAATGTTGTTGCGATAGGAACAACCGAAGCCCTCAAATTGTTTTAATTCTTAAAGCACTAAAACAGTTTACACAAAAAAAACCCGAAAGCCTTTGTGCCTTCGGGTTTTTTTGTTTTTATAAATACTTGCTTTTTATTTTTATCTGTGTTAAAATTGTACAAAAGCGCAAAAACTTGCCCTTTAAAAAGGCAAGAAATACCGTGTTTTATGGAGAAAGGCAGAATGAAAATTTTAACCGCAAGCTTATGTAAAATAGGGGGACGCGATTACAATCAAGATTTCGTTACCGTCAGCGCAAGCGGTTCAAACGCGTGTTTGGTGGTTTGCGACGGCTTAGGCAGCTACACGGGCAGCGAGGATGCTTCGCGTCTGTGCGCCGAAAAAATTAAAGACTTATTCGAACAAGTTAGCGAATACGACCCTGCCCGCGCCGTTAAAAGAATTTACTGCGAGGCGTACATCGAAAACGCGCACCATTTTGTAACCAGCCATAAAGAACGCAACCCGAAAATCGCGCAAAGCTGTACTACGGTGGCGTGCGCCATTACCGACGGCACCTCTACCACGTTTGCCCATATCGGCGATACGCGCGTGTATTTTTTTAGAAACCACAAACTTACCTATCAAAGCAAAGACCATTCGCTTTCGCAGGTTGCCGTAGAATTAGGGCAAATTAAGCTGCGCGATATCCGCACGCATAAAGACCAAAACAAATTAACGCGCGTATTAGGTTCGGATTATTTTGTACAAGCCGATATCGAATCGCTGCAAAAACCCCTAAACGCAGGCGATTCTATTCTCCTTTGCACCGACGGCTTTTGGGAATACGTCTACGAGGAAGAAGCCGAACAAGACCTTGCGTCCTCCGCAACGCCCGAAGAGGCACTTCATAAAATGGAAAAAAGGCTGCTTGCCCGTATTCCGCGTTTTAACGACAACTATTCTGCTATTGTAGCGATGTGTAAGGAAGATTAATTTATGGCGCGCATTCGTACCAACAAAAATATCTGCCTTGCCTGCTTTGGAGACTTAGACCTTCAACGCAGCTGTCTTGCATGCGGAAAAAAAGCGGACGACACGCCCAGTTTGCCGCATCATTTGCCGCAACGCACGGTGCTTAACAACCGCTACCTAATTGCAAAAGCCTTAGGAGAGGGCGGTTTCGGTATTACGTATTTAGCGTGGGATTTGGCGCAAGGCATTAAAACCGCCATAAAAGAATATTATCCGTCGGGCTATGTAAACCGCGTACCCAAATCTAATCAAGTAATCATCAACTCTAAACAAAATCAAGCGGCGTCTAACCGCGGGCTAAAACGCTTTATAGACGAGGCTAAGGTTTTAGCTAAAATTAAAAATCTGCCAGGCATTGTATCGGTGCGCGATTTCTTTTCGGCAAACGGCACGGCGTATATCGTCATGGAGTTTTTAGACGGAATTTCGCTAAAAAAATATATGCAGCGAAAGGGCGGCAAAATCACAGCGGACGAAGTTTTAACCATTTTGCGTCCCGTAATGGAATCGCTCTTGGAGGTGCATAAGCTAGGGCTTGTTCACCGCGACATCTCACCCGACAACATCATCATTACCAAATATAACGAGGTTAAGCTGATTGACTTCGGCGCGGCAAAGCAGTCTAATTTAGACGGCAAGTCGCTTTCGATTGTTTTAAAGCAAGGCTTTGCCCCCGAAGAACAATACCGCACACACGGCGAACAAGGCCCGTGGACAGACGTATACGCATTAGGCGTAACGATTTACTACTGCATCACAGGCAAGCTGCCGCCCGAAAGCATTCAGCGCATGTATAAGGATACCATTGTTAAAGCGTCCGAAATCGGCGCGCAAATCTCCCCGATGCAAGAAAATGCGTTGTTAAAATCGTTAGCGGTTTATGCAAAAAACCGTTACCAAGACGTTAAGCAGCTTATGGCGGGACTGTACGGCATACGCGCCGCAAAGCTGTTTGAACAAGCCGCCGCGCAAAAGGCCGCCGCACCCCGTTCCGCCGCCGCGCTGCGTTCGGACATTCCCTTTACCGCACCGCGCGCCGCACCCGTACCTGCACCCGCGCCTGCGCAAAAGACTGCCGCGCCCGCACCTGCGCCGCGCGCTGCACCCGCACCTGCGCCGCGCGCCTCAGTACCGCATGCACACGCACCGCGCGCCTCTGTACCGTCCGCACACACACCGCGCGCCGCCGCGCCCTCTCCCAAAACCATCGAAGACCGAAAGCGCGAAATCGCACAAAACCGTGCGCGCCACTTACAAAACAAAAAATAAAAAACACTATTGCAAAAGGGGGCTGTTTCTAAAATTTTTTAACGCACAAAGCCCCTCATTTTAGAAAAGCCCAAAGGGAAAGTGTATGACAAAACCTATACGAACCAACAAAACGATTTGCCTGTACTGCTTTGGCGACCTTAATGTAAGACGCATTTGCACCAGCTGCGGAAAGCACGGCGACTTAATTGTAAACGCGCCGCACGACTTACCCGTGCGCACAGTTTTAAACAAAACGTATCTTATCGCCAACACGTTAGGCGAGGGCGGCTTTGGCATAACGTACCTGGCGTGGGATTTAACGCGCGGCATTAAAGTAGCGGTAAAAGAATATTATCCCGTAACCTACGTAACGCGCACGCCGTCATCTAACAAGGTGGTTATTAAATCTCCCGCCGTGCAGGTTGCCACCAACCGCGGACTGAAACGCTTTGTGGACGAGGCGCGCATACTGCAAAAAATCAATACACTTCCAGGCGTAGTGTCGGTATTAAATTTCTTTTGCGAAAACGATACCGCCTATATCGTTATGGAATTTTTAGACGGCGTTTCGCTGCATACGCACATGAAACGGAAATTGCGCCTTTCTATGGACGACGCGCTTAAAATTCTGCGCCCTGTAATGGATTCGTTAGCAAAGGTGCATAGCATAGGATTGATTCACCGCGACATTTCGCCCGATAATATTTTATTAACCAAATACGGGCACGTAAAGCTAATTGACTTCGGCGCGGCAAAAAGCATGAACTTAGACGGGCGTTCGATGTCGGTAGTTTTAAAGCACGGCTTTGCACCGCCCGAACAGTATCATAAAAGCGGCTTGCAAGGCGCGTGGACGGATATCTACGCACTGGGGGCAACCATTTACTACTGCCTGACAGGAAAGCTGATTCCCGAAAGTACCCAACGCATGGTAAAGGATACCCTAATAAAGCCCTCCCTTAACGGTGCGAAAATTGCGCCGCGCCAAGAGGCCGCGCTATTAAAAATGTTAGCCGTCAAGCCGGAGTTAAGATACCGCGACATGAACACTTTAATCGCCGCGCTGTATATCTAGGATTTTTTTGCGGTACACTATCCGCATGAACTGTAAAAATTGTAACACACAAATCTCCGCAGCCGCCGCGCACTATTGTCCGTGCGGCAGCGGAGATTATTGCCCGCACTGCGCGGCAACTTTCGGCATTTGCGATTGTTATCAAGACATGAAACGGTATTCATAAGCAGTCTTAATAGCAAAAACGGCGTTCATTAAAAATTTACAAAACCTATTGACAAGTGTTTTTTATGGTGTATACTGTATATATGGGGTATACTATTCCATAATATGGCATACGCCAAATCTTGTTAAGGCGGTAAAAAACAAGTAAGATGAACATTACCGAAGTACGCATCAAATTGCTAAAAAGAGATGCGGCAAAGATTAAAGCGATTGCGTCCATTACCATTGATAACTGCTTTGTAGTCCACGACATTAAAATCATTCAGGGTAACCGGCCGGAAGGCGAATACTTTGTCGCGATGCCCTCTAAAAAAATGCCCGACGGCGAATTTAGGGACATTGTGCATCCGTTAAACTCTGAAACACGCGAAGTAGTTTTACAGGCAATATTAGCGGAATACGAACAGGCACGGGCAAGATACGCGCCCGAACCCGAGTCCAACACGTCGTAAAATCTGCTTAACAGCGCACGGGAACGCCGCAATGTGCATACTATGAGGTATGAAAATACACTTTACGGGGTCGCGCGGCGTAAGCATGCGCTGCTTAATGCAGATTGCCTCCTCCGACGGGCACACGGTTACAGGTTCGGATATCCTACATAACGGCCACAACGCGCAAAATGTACACGGCGCAGATATGTTGATATACACTACGGCTGCGGGTGCGGATAATTGCGAAATTTTAAAAGCTACGCAACTAGGTATTCCAGTGCTTGAACGTGCCCAATATTTGGGCACCGTTTCGCGCAATTACAAAAATGTGATTGCGGTTTCGGGTTCTCACGGAAAAACCACAACCACCGCTATTTTGTACGAAATTTTTAAAGCCAAAAAACCCACAGTGCATTTAGGAGGCGATTATTCGGCCTTGCCTTCGCCCGTCGGAGGGAAGCAGTTTTTCATTGCGGAAGCGTGTGAGTATAAAAGAGGCTTTCTGCACCTTAACCCGTCGTTGTGTGTGGTGTTAAACAGCGAGTTAGACCATACCGACTATTATCGCAGCGAAGAAGACATATTTGACGCTTTTCGCACTTTTTGCGCGCAATCCGAATCCGCCGTTGTGTTCGGTGACGACCCGCGTTTAGCCGCGCTTGCCCAAAAAAACGGATACATAACCTTTGGCTTTTCGCACGGCTTAGATTACACGGCAAAAAATATTGTGCTGCAAAGCGGCGGCGGATACGCCTTTGACATTTTTGCGCAAGGCGATTTTTTAACGCACGCTGCAATCCGTGTGCAAGGCAGGCACAATATTTTAAACGCGCTTGCAGCCGCGGCGGCGGCGGGCGTGTACGGCATTCCGCCTAAAAAAATTGCAGAGGGCATAGCGGCGTATTCGGGCGTAAACCGCCGCAACGAGTTTTTAGGGGAGGTAAACGGTGCGCGCATATTTTCGGATTACGCGCACCATCCTACCGAGCTTGCCGCACTTGTATCGGGCGCGCGCGAAGCGGGGATAGAACGATTGATTATTGTTTTTCAGCCGCACACGTATTCGCGCACCAAAAACATGGCGGAGCAATTTGCCCAAAGCCTCTCCCAAGCAGACGCAGTGTACCTTACGCCCGTGTACGCCGCGCGGGAAAAGCCTCAGCGCGGCGTTACGTCGGCGTCTATACTAAAAAAAATACCGCACGGCAAGGCACGGTATTATACAAGCTTTTCAAAGCTTTCTAAGCATTTAAGCGGGATAATCAAAAAAAACGACACGGTTATTTTTACAGGCGCGGGCACGGTTGACCTCTTAGCAAGAAAATTTACCGCTACTGCGTTTCCTTAATGCGCTGTTCTAATACCGCGCGTTCGTCGGTTTTGATTTTGCGCACATAGACCAACAGCAATTCGTACAGCTTTTTACTCATGCTTATTTTAGCGGGATTTTTAGAAAGTAATTCTATAAACACGCGCTTTAAAACAATTTCCAACGTTTTGCCGTAATGGATACGTTCATTTTTTGCTAAGCATTTTAAAACTTCCTCCGCAGGGACAAGCTTGTTAGTAACCAACAAATCTGTAAAAATTTTCAGCGCACTTTCTGTCCCCGCATTTTTAGAATACTGATAAATCGCGCGGCGGATAGCGGGCGTATCGCAAATCGACTTTATACATTTTTGGCTAGAAAACGCATAAAACTGATTTAACACCTCAAACCCGAAAACCTCTGCAAGGCGTTCGTCCTTTACTAGGCGTTCCTCCCGCGTTAAAATCGCGTAATCCCACACATCGGAAGCCAGTGCGTAATCCAACTCCATAAAATTGCGAAACGCCTTACTAAGCCCCATTTTATCGGCGGCGGCGTCTAGCTTAACAAACCCTTCAAACAGTTCATAAAATTTAAAAGTTTTAGCGTTCATAACAAAATCATTCCCTTGCGTAAATACTGTATTCTATTTTAGACCATAAACGCCGCGCTTGTCAAACAAAAACACACAAGAAAAGCAGATTTTGCATTGACTTTTTTATATAAACGTGTTACGCTGTTTGTATGGAATATGTGTTGCAAAATCGGTGGAAGGCGGAGGGAAAGCACCTTATCTATTACGGCATACGGCAGTTCCCGAACCTGAATAAAAATAAAATCAAGCTGTCCAAAAAAGAGAGAGCCTTTTTAAGTCGGCTTGCGTTTGAAGCAGTCGATACAAACTCCGCCGTATTTAAAAAGCTTTACACCGCTAAAATCATAGTAAAAAAAGCCGATTATATCGAAACGCCGAAAACCTTAGAGGAGGCAGTTTTTTGTACAACATGCGTCGCGAACAATTACATAATTCCAGGCATAGAATTTAACGCGGACGGCTTGTGCCCGATTTGCGCCGACACAGAACGGCAAATCGTTTCGGTTCTTCCCGTAAAAAATACTATCGAACCTAACAAAAAAGGGCGTTTCGACGCCGCGCTGTTTTATACAGGCGGCAAGGATTCAAGCTACCTATTATACTATTTAGCCAAAAAACTAGGGCTGCGGGTTTTGGCGTTGACGTGGGATATTCCTTATATGTCCCAAAACGCTAAGCTTTCGATAGAGAACGCTAAAAAGATTTTTACCAACGTAGAATTTGTACATAGAAAAATAGCCGACAACGATTTACGCGCAATGTACAAGCATTTAATCGAAGTGCAGGATAATACCTGCGCCTGCCCGTCGTTAGCATACGCGGCGTTTTACGGCTTATTGTGCGAAGAACGCGTGCCGTACCTGATTTTAGGCAACGAGCCCGCGCAAATGAAAGCCCTGTATTACAACAACATCGCGCCGAAAATCGCGTACAAATTTCAAAACTATACATTTCTGCATTTTCTGCTAAACGTCGGCAGGGTTTTATTGTTTAAAAAGCCGTTCAAAAAAGGGCAAAGAGAATTGATGCTTTTGGCAAAGCAGCTAGCGTGCGGCGACCATTTTTTAAAAAAGATAGCAGGGTATCAAAACCGCCTGATTTCTAACGTTTGCGATTCGATGGAAAAAATCCCGCATCTTAAAAAGTCGTTAAAAAAATCCGTAAAACGCAGCGACCGCCGCGCGTCGATGCCTGCGCTGGTGCATATCGACATGAACACCGTTTCGGATTCGGGCGTTTACGACCACAAAAAAGCGTTCGAGCTGATTGTAGAGCACTGCGGCTACGTGATGCCGGAAAGCACGCATAAAAGCTTGCATACCAGTTGTCAAATAGAGGCGGTTAAGGATTATTCGCAGTTTAAAGCGTTTTACGAAATGAAGTCGCGCATCATACCGTTTTCGGCGTTAGAGTTGATAATCGCGGCAATTCAAAAAAGCATAGACAAAGAAACCGCACTGGAAGAAATGCGGCAAAGCTTTGTGCTTGATAAGCCAAACGCGTATAAGGTAATGACGGATTATGTCAACGGTTAAAATAATTTGTTATTCGCCTACGGCGGGCGGCAAAAAGCTTTCTAAAAAAATAGCCGCACATTTTCAAGCGGAAATACACGATATCACCCGCGCAAAAGCGCGGGAAGCGTTTGATTGCGCGGCTGCGCTTAAATCCGCGCGCGTTTTATTTTTTGTCTGCCCCGTGTACGCGCACACCGTTCCCCGCGAGGTAAAAAAATTTTTAAAGCGCGTTTCGTTTAGCGGCTACGCAGTTCCTTGCGTAGTATTCGGCGGCGTGTGCGGCGGCCGCGCCTTAGCGGTTTTGGCGGCGCGGCTTAAAAAATGCGGCGCAAGCATAATCGGCGGCATACAAGCCTCCGTTCCGCATAGCTATCTGTCGCTGTCGGGCGGCGCGGCGGCGCACGGCGATATGGATGCGGCATTGACGGAATATTTTCCTATTATAGAAAACCGCGTCAAAATCGGCGAATCAATCGGCAGCAAGGCAATCCCCAAAAAGATAAATCCGCTTGCGTATATCGCGCCGCGTCTGCGCAAGCGGCTTAGCGTCGCGCTACCGGCCGTAAACCGTGCGCGGTGCAACGGCTGCGGACAATGCGTTTCGGCGTGCCCCGTAGACGCGGTTACGGACGAACTGCACATAAAAAAATCAAAATGCACCCGCTGTTTGGCGTGCGTAAAATACTGCCCGCAAAACGCAAGAAAGCTGTATTTATCCAAGCCGCTGCTATGGTATTTAAAAAAGTACAGCACAGACAAAGGCATTACAACCTACTAGCCGCATTTTTCCCTTAAAAAAACTTTCGTTAAAACGCTTGCTTTTAATTTGTGTATGTGGTATATTATTTTGGCATCTAAATTTTCCAGAGGAAGAAAAAACTATGAACCATACCGTTATCGACGCTATCGAAAAAGAATACATGAAAGAACAAGTTCCCGCATTTAACGTAGGGGATACCGTTAAGGTATTTGTTAAGGTTATCGAGGGCACGCGCGAACGCCTGCAAGGGTTCGAGGGCATTGTAATCGCCAGAAGGTCGGGCGGTGTGCGCGAAACCTTTACCGTAAGGCGCGTATCGTTCGGCGTAGGCATAGAACGTATTTTCCCGATACATTCACCCCGTATAGACCGTATAGAGGTAGTGCGCAAGGGCAGAGTTCGCAGAGCAAAGCTGTATTATTTGCGTAATCTTTCGGGCAAAGCGGCAAAAATTAAAGAGGTTATCACCGTAAAAAAGCCCGCGCCTAAAAAAGAGGCTAAGCCTGCTGCCAAACCCGAAGCCGCCCCTAAAACCCCCGAAGTTCAAGCTGCGGCAGAATAAAACACAATTACAATAAACGCGCCTGCGCATTTGCAAGCGCGTTTTTTTAATCCTCTAAGCTTCTCTACCATTGCGTAATCAGCCGTACCCAGTCCCAGTTCCACCAGTTATAGCGCAGCAATAAAATGCCGAAAAACAAGGCGCCAAATACTAAAAAAGCAAATAAGTCGCGCCACGCAAAGCGCATTACCTTCATGCGGGTTCTGCCCTTTGCGCCCTTATAACAGCGGCTGTCCATCGCGTAGGCCAGTTCGTCCGCGCGGCGAAAGGACGATACAAACAACGGTATTAAAATAGGGATAAGTGCTTTGGCACGTTTAAAAGGGTTGCGCGAATCAAAGTTCGCGCCCCTTGCTTTTTGTGCCGCGATAATCTTGTGCGTTTCTTCCGAAAGAGTAGGGATAAGCCGTAGCGCGATACTCATAATCATAGCAAACGCATGTACAGGAATTTTAATCCATGAAAGCGGCTTTAACAGGCTTTCGATTGCGTCCGTCAGCGATACGGGCGTGGTGGTAAGCGTAAGCAGGGTAGGGCCTATAATCAGCAGCACCAAACGGCACGCCAAAAGCCCGGAGTTAATAAAGCCGCTGCGGTAAAAGCTGAATATCCACCACTCCGCGATAGGCGTTTCGGCAGAATTATGGTAGAACAGCAGCGTAATCGAAATGGTAAACAGCAGTAAAATTAAAATGGTGCGCAAGCTGCGCAGCAGCCTAAGCGGCGGAATACGCGCCGAAAAAGTTACCGCCAACACAAAAACAAACAGTATGCCAAAGCCGAAAAACGTTTGGATAAAAAACACCAGCACCATATAAGCGATAGTCAAAATCAGCTTTAACCGCGGGTCTAGACGATGTACAACCGACTCAGCGGCATAATATTGCCCAAAAGAGATATCGCGCATAGCTTAGCTTATCCCTCCTTTTACGGCGGATAAAATGGCCGCTGTCAATTCGTCCTCGCGCACAATTCCTTTGCCGACAGAAATGCCCGCTTTTGCAAGACGCAGGGCAATTTCGGTAACTTGCGGCATTTTAATGTTTAACCTGTCCAACAATCTAGTTTCCGAAAACAATTCGCACGGCTTTTTTACGCACACAAGCTTACCCTCGTGCATTACGGCAATGCGGTCGGCAAGGGCGGCAATTTCGTCCATATTATGCGAAATCATAATTACCGTAGGGCATATTTTTGTGCGGATAGAACTAATCAATTCTAAGATTTCTTTTTTTCCGCGCGGGTCTAAGCCTGCGGTAGGTTCGTCTAACACCAAAATTTTAGGGTGCATCGCCAGTACGCCCGCAATGGCGGCGCGGCGTTTTTGTCCGCCCGACAAATCAAAGGGCGAACGGTTTTTAATTTCTTCGTAGTTAAGCCCCACCATTTCAATAGCCTCTTTGGCGCGCGCGGCAACTTCCTCTTTGCTAAGCTTTAAGTTTTTCGGCCCGTACGATACATCTCTTTCTACCGTTTCGTCAAACAGCTGATGTTCGGGGTACTGAAACACCATACCCAGCGTAGCGCGCAGCTTTTTAAAATCTAATTTCTTTTTATTTTTGGGCGTGATTACTATGTCGTCTACGGTGATACTGCCCGCTTGAATGCGCAGCAGCGCGTTTAAATGCCCGATAAGCGTAGTTTTGCCGCTGCCCGTATGCCCGATAATACCAAAAAACTCGCCGTCCTCTATGCGCAAATTGATATCCTTTAACGCATGGTTTTCATACGCGCTTTTCTTAGAATAGGTAAAATTTAAATTTTCTATCACTACGGGCATTTTTTGGCGCACACCTCCAACGCGTTAATAAGGTCGTCTTGCGTAACAATACCGTCGGGCAATTCTAACCCGTTTTCTTGCAGCCGCCGCGCAATGCGGGAGGGAAGCGGAACATCCAGCCCGATAGCGGCAAGCTCGTCCGCACGGCTAAAAATTTCGCGCCCGCCGCTTAGCGCGATTTTTCCGTCATTCAGTACGATGATGCGGTCGGCTTGCGCAGCCTCCTCCATAAAATGCGTAATTAAAACAATGGTTACGTTTTCGTCGCGGTTCAGCTTTTTAATAACCGTCATTACTTCTTCTCGGCCGATAGGGTCCAGCATAGCGGTAGATTCGTCCAAAATCATTACGCGCGGCTTTAAGGCAAGCACGCCCGCAATCGCCACGCGCTGCTTTTGTCCGCCCGAAAGCCTAAACGGAGTAGCCTTTGCGTACGCGCGCATACCTACCGCGTCTAACGCCCAGTCTACGCGCGCACGGATTTCTCTAGGGGCAAGCCCGATGTTTTCGGGACCGAAAGCTACATCGTCCTCTATAATAGACGCCACCATTTGGTTGTCGGGGTTTTGAAAAACCACGCCCGCCGTGCGGCGCACATCAAAAATACGCTTTTTATCAAAGGTGTCAATGCCGTCTACCGTAACGCGCCCCTTTCGCGGAAGCAGTAAGCCGTTAGCAAGCTTAGCCAAAGTAGACTTGCCCGAACCGTTATGACCCGCCAACGCCACAAACTCGCCCTCGTTAATTTCAAACGACACGCCCTTCACCGCCGAAACCGCATCTTCTGTTCCTGCGTTATAGGTATAGCTTACGTTGTTAAATGTAATAATGCCCATCTCAGTATTTTTGCATTATAACACATTTTAATCCACAGGTAAAATATTTTTAGCCGCCTAGCGCAGATTTAATAACGGGCAAATAAATTTAGCTGTATTCTTTAATATCTAAACCTTGCGAAAATAGTAGTGCGTTAATTTCTTTTATCATTTGTTTAAGGGCTTTTGTTTATCTGGGCAATGCCCAAATGTCAAGCATATTTTGGCAATGCCTAATAATATATATACAGAATGGATACGCAATGGGCAAAAATAACTAAAAACATTTGTGAGCAAATTAACACCTCACTAAGCAGTGCGGCAGCGAATTGAACACGTCTTTAAGCCTATCTATTTGCGGCTTTTCCGTCAAATTCGCACCGTTTATGTGCATCCAGCACACTTTGGTGCGAATTTGACGGAAAAGCCATCTAATATCTTAGGCTTAAAGATGCGTGCAGTTTCTACGGCGAAAATGCCAAAATTACGAAGGAAACCGAACACAGCAATACTAGACGTATTGCAAGAGAGAGTTGACGCACGTAATTTTGGCATTTTCGCCGTAGAAACCGTGTTCAATTCGCTGCCGCACTGCTAAAAAGCAAAAGTCAAATCGCGCACGAAGTGGGCATACATTCCTCTACGCTTTCACAATATCAATCGGGCAGAGCCTTTCCAAGCTTAGTAACCCTAAAAAAGCTATGCCGCGTTTTAGATTGCAGTTACGAGGATATTTTAGATTAAATTTTTGTCCCTCCCAAAAAAAAGAAATAGTGTACCTCAATCCGTCTGTTCCCCCAAGTATAATCCTTAGTAAAAACACGCATAGTAAGGGTATGGAAAATAAAAACGGTTTAAAATGGATTTCTGCCGTGTTGGCTGTATTGCTGTTGGTGTCGATTTTTGCTTTAAGCCGCCTTTTTACGGGCAGAGAGAACGGCACGGCAGTGCAGGCAAACGCACGCGCGCGCAGCATTACACGCAAAACCCGCTTTAAAGCGGCAAGGCTTGCCCGCGTTAGCGTTCTTTATTTGGATAAGCCCGAATAAAATACCTATGATGGAGCTACATACTCAGGCGCATAAGAATAGCGGCAAAGACGTGGCGGCAGCTTTGGGCGTTTGCCCCGAAACAGGTCTTTCTACGCGCGGGGTGCTGCGCATGCGCGAAAAATTCGGCGCAAACGAATTAACACGCGCTAAAAGCAAAAGTCTTTTTATTAAGCTGCTGCACAGCCTTGCCGAGCCGATGATGCTAATCCTGCTGTTTGCTTTTGCCATAACCCTAACGGTAAACCTAATTAAGGTTTCGCGCGGCGAGCCGTTTGACTGGCCCGAATGCGTCGGGATTTTTGCCGCAATCGCGTTGTCGGTTTCGATTGCCCTTTTTATGGAGCGGCGCAGCGAAAAGGCATTTGCCGCGCTTAATAAAATAGGCGGCAATATATCGGTTAAAATTTTGCGCGGCGGCAGCGTGTGCAAAATACCCGCGTCCGAGCTGGTAGTGGGCGACATCATAAAGTTGGAAGTAGGCGATAAAATTCCCGTAGACTGCCGCCTAATCGCGGCAAACAACTTAGAGGTTGACGAATCTCCGCTTACGGGCGAATCCATGCCCGTCGGCAAAAACGCCCAAATCGTTTTCTCCGCGCACGAAAACCCGTATTTGGCAGAGCGTCTTAACATGGTGTACGGCGGCTGCTTTGTTACGGCAGGGCAGGCAAGTGCTATTGTAACGGCGGTAGGCGACCAAACCGAAATCGGTGCAATCGCCAAAGAGCTTAAAGATACGGGCACGCAGCAAACCCCCTTACAGCAAAAGCTAAACCGCTTAGGCAAAATCATCGCCATTTTCGGCGCGCTTGCGGCGGCGGCGGTATTTGCCATACAGCTAATCCGTTTGTTTGTAGCGGGCGAGGCGTCTTTTCAGTCCGTACAAGAAATTTTTATTACGAGTATCGTGCTGATAGTAGCAGCCGTTCCCGAAGGCCTGCCCACGATAGTCGCGGTAAGCCTTGCCCTTAACGTAATTAAAATGGCCAAGCAGAACGCGCTGGTTAAAAAAATGTCGGCTTGCGAAACGGTAGGCAACGTAAGCATTATTTGTTCGGACAAAACAGGAACGCTAACCGAAAACAAAATGACGCTGGAATTTGTTTGCACGCCGCACGGCGGACGCTTTTCACCCGATAAAATCGCCGCGCCGCAAATTATAAAAAACGCGCTGCTTAATTCAACCGCCGACGTTGCCTTTAACCCCCTCTCAAAAGCTTTCGACTTTATCGGAAGCCCTACCGAATGCGCGATGCTGGCGGCGTACCAACGCGCAAAGCCCGCCGTTAGCTACACGCAAGTCCGCGCGGCGGCGGAGGCGGTTTGCGTATACCCGTTTTCGGGCGAATACAAACGCATGACATCGGTAATCCGCGAGGGCGGACGGCTTACCGTTTACACCAAAGGCGCACCCGAAATTATTTTAAATTTGTGCGAAATGGACGCGGCAAAAAAGAAACGCCTCTTAGAGGAAATCGCGCTGTTTCAAGCGCAGGCAAAGCGCGTGATTGCCTTTGCTCACGGCGCGGCACATTCATGCGCCGCCTTCCAACGCGCCTGCGCCGAACAAAGTTTGGTGTTCGACGGCTACGCCGTAATCAGCGACCCTATCCGCGCGGACGTGTTTGCGGCGGCTGCCGAGTGCAAAAGGGCAGGCGTTAAAATTAAAATGCTTACGGGCGACAACGCGGTTACGGCGGCGGCGATTGCGCGTCAGCTAAACATCATAGGCGATACGAATGCGGGCGTAGTTACGGCGCACGACATCGAAAACATGTCGGACGAAGAATTGGCTTTGCGCATAGGCGGCATTCGCGTAGTCGCCCGCAGTACGCCCGCAACCAAGCTGCGTATCGTAAAAATTTTAAAAGCATTAGGCGAAACCGTAGCCGTAACGGGCGACGGCGTAAACGATGCGCCCGCCGTTAAAAACGCAGACGTTGGTATTGCTATGGGCATTGCAGGCACGGAGGTATGCCGAGAGGCGGCGGATATCGTGGTATTAAACGATTCGTTTGCTACGGTAGTTACCTCTATCAAATGGGGGCGCGGCATTTACGAAAACTTTCAACGCTTTATCCTGTTTCAGCTTACCGTAAATTTGGCAGCGGTTTTGGTTACCGTCGCGTGTGTGCTGTGCGGCATGGGCGCGCCGTTTACCGCCTTACAGCTGCTATGGATAAATATTATCATGGACGGCCCGCCCGCCCTAACGCTGGGGCTAGAGCCGATTTACGAAGGGCTTATGGATAAAACCCCCGTCAGTAGAAAGGAACACATCGTAACGCGCATGATGGCGGCAAGAATTTGCGTAAACGCCGTGTTTATCGCGGGCTTATTGTTTTTTCAGTCGGCGTTTAACTTTATCGGCATTGCACCGCAAAAAGAACGCACCTTTATCTTTACACTGTTTGTTATGATGCAGTTATTTAACGCCTTTAACGCGCGCGAGCTAGGGCGGCGCAGTATATTTACTTCCTTTTCGCGCAACCGCATTATGCTAGTGGTTATGTTAGTTACGTTTTGTTTGCAAATTATTATTGTGCAAACGGGCGGCGCGGCGTTTAACACCGTCCCGTTAAGCTTTTACGAATGGATTATCGTATTTTTGATAGGCTTTTCTATGATTGCGTTTAACGAAATTTACAAGCTGATTTATGCGCGGGTTAACCGTTCCCTTCATCTAAAAAAACTTTCAGCCCGTCAAAGGCGGCAATAAAGCCGTGCTTAGCCGCAAGCGCGGACAGTTCGTCGTGCGGCAAGCTGCCGTTGTGCGAAAAATGCGTTAAAAAATATCGGCAATCAGGCTTTAAAATCCCAAAGGCTTTCATGCGCTGTTTCTCGTCTGCTGCGTCTAACATGCCCATATGCCGCCCCGCACCTTTACGCAAATAGCCGTAGGTGCAGTCAAACGCAACCGCGCTTAACAAAACTCCTTGCTTTTTAAGATACGCATACACCTCATCGGGCAAAATCCCGCTGTCGTTAAACTGCAAAAACGCATGCTTTTCGTCCTCAATTAAATAAATAAAGCAATCCTCTCCTACGGTATGTTGCGCGGGCAGGGCAGTTACGGTAAGCTTGTCCGCACAAATTTTTTCATACGGCTTTATGGTGCGCAAGCTAAGCGACTTTTGCGCCGCGTCCGTTAGCTGCGCACCTACCGAGCTTTTAATTTTTTCAATCACCGTTTCGCTGCCGTGCACATACAATACAGGTTCGGTCATGCCGTGCGCATACGGCGCGCCGCGCAAAGCTAATTCCGCAGGACTGCAATGGTCAGGGTGCGCGTGCGTAATAAATACATGCATAACCTGCGAAAGGTCTAAACGGTTTACTACGGCATGAAAATACGTATCGGGCGGAAAGTCTAACAGCAGTTTGCCGTTAATCAGCAGCTGACTGCGCGTGCGGATATTTTTGCCTCCCGCTTTTTTCGCACGTACACACGCCGCGCAATTACAAAATACCGCTGGCACACCCTCTGCCGCCGCTGTTCCTAAAAACATAATTTCCATACCGCTAGTATAGCAAGCCCAAACAATATTGTCAAGGGGGCTTGACAAGCATGGTATAATAGTAATATAGGACGTTATTTAATGCACAATGCACAATGCACAATGCACAATGTCGGCTATGTATTTTAAATAGTAGCCATATAAAAATCCCCCTCTTTGCAGGCGCGACGCGGCGGCGTTAGCCGCAAAAACACACCGTGTTTTTAGCCAAAGCGGGGAGTGAGGAACGAACGACCCATTGCTGCGCAGCAGACGGGGTGGAAAGAAAAGCTTTGTTTACCCCCCAAAAAAACAGATACAAAAAGGATGCAAAACAGATACAAAAAGGATGCACTTTTTCTATAAACATTAAGAATGGATTAAAATTTTTGCAAATCTTTGTTAATTTATTGCCAAAGCCCCCGTCCATGTAGTACAATAATATAGAAAAATAATTTGACAAGGCGGACAGCGGTAAAAATGAAAAAGAAATTAACCCTGATAGCATCCATACTCTTAGTTAGCACACTGTTTTTAACGGCGTGTTTCGGCGGCGGCGGCCCCGTAGACCTCGGACCGAGCGAACCTACCGTACAAGAGTTATATATTATTGCCCCGCCCGAAACTACCGTGTACGATGTCGGGCAGGTGTTTAACCCCGAAGGCATGCGCATATCGGTTTTGTACACCAATGGAGACGGCTATACAACCGCCGACTTTTCTTTTTCGCCCTCAGGTGCGTTATCGGTTAACGATACCGAAATTAGAATTAATTATAAGGGCAAAAGCGTGGTGCAGCCCATCACCGTAGCCCAAATGACAGGCATCACGGTTAATGCACCGCACAAAACCGTCTACTTCGAAAACGAATTTTTCGATACCGCAGGCATGACGGTTTTGGCAAACTTTTCAGTCGGCGCGCCGCGCGCTGTAAGCGTTGAGGACGTTATGATTTTACCCTCAACCGCGCTTTCGCCGCGCAGCCTTCGCCGCACCGATACCGAAGTAACGGTGCGCTATCGCGGCTTTACGGATACGGTGTCTATCATGGTATCCGAACCGCTTAAACCCGTTGTTTTTATGGTTATTACCAATCAGCCCGATATTACCGAATTTACCGCAGGTCAGCCGTTTTCGCGGGAAGGCTTAGAAATCCGCGCAGGCTTTAACGACTTTACGTCCAGAGTTTTAGAAAACTATGAGTTTAGTGTTGCGCCCGCAATTCTTACCCGCGTAACCGAGTACGTTACCATTACGTTCGGCGGGCAGTCCATTACAATTCCCGTTACCGTTTTAGAGCGCGAGATAGATAAGCGCGGTGTAGGGTACGGCTTTACCACCGCTAACAGTACAGGCGCGTATAACGACCCCGCTAAACGCACAACGCGCACAACGGCCGAAGATATGGCACTGCTAACCAGCGGCTCAAATCCGATTTCGTGGTATTATAACTGGGCGTCAAGGCCGGGCTTTGACTCCGCGTCCAGAGCGGTTGTTTCTCAAGAGGCGGATAACGCAGGGCTATTATATTTTCCGATGGCATGGAATGCAGACCCGAATTCGCTGCCCGAAATCGAAGAGTACATCGTATCGCGGTTAGGAACGCCGCACGCGGTAGAATATATGTTGGCGTATAACGAGCCGAATTTCAAAAACCAAGCAAACTTAACTCCTAACGCTGCCGCAAACGTGTGGCCGAATTTTATTGCACTGGCAAAAAAATACGATATCAAAGTAGTTTCACCCGCTATGAATTTCAGCGGCGGCCACGAGGCTATGGGGTGGAATGACCCGATAGCCTGGCTAGATACGTTCTTTGCGCACCCCAACGTGGATATAAACGACATAGACGCTATTTCTATCCACTCATACCCGTGGTGGCCCGGTGCATTGCGCAGCCACGTCAATTTGTATAAAAAATACGATAAGCCTATTTGGATTACCGAGTTTTGCGGTTGGGAAGACTTAGGGGACAGAACCGCTAGTGCAGAGCTGCAAGCATGGTATTTAAGTATGGCACTAACGTATTTAGAGCAAGACCCGATGGTAGAACGCTATGCGTGGTATCTGCCTAAAGGGCATGAGCCGCAAAACAGCGAGCCGTTTCATAACCTGCTTACCGACGTTGTGTTAAACGGAAACGATTTGCCTGCATTAACGCCGCTAGGCAAGCTATACACCAACATCTCCACATTCGACCAAAACTTTTGGGCGGCGGTAGGTACGCGTATCGAGGCAGAGCATATGACGGCGTCTAACCAAGCGGCAATGGCGGAAGACCCTAACCTTCCTTGGCAGCAAGGCGTTACGTTCCGTGTTACTACCGACGGTTTAGACACTAACCCCGACAGCTTAGATATCTTTGATTTCAGGCATGTTCCCATAGGCGGATGGCCGCACGGCAGTGAGCCCGCGCACGATATGTGGGCAGAGTATCAAATTAACGTAACCGAAGAAGCCACGTATGCGTTACAGCTTAGATATCAAACCACGCAATCCGCCACCGTACACCTTACCGTAAACGACACCGCCGTAGCGGGTTCGCCGCACACGCTTAATTCGTCCGCATGGACTACGGGTACATTTAGCTTAGGCACGCTTACGGCAGGACGTCATATTATCCGCCTACGCGTTTCAAACGGAAACTGCGCACTTAACTGGCTACAAGTAAACAAAGCATAAGGCTGGACTAAACCGCAATTCTCCATTCTCCATTCACCATTTTCCATTGCTATAAGCAGTACAAGGCTGTACTTTAACGTACAGCCTTGTACTGCTTATAGCACACTAGCCGTTCGTATACGCGCAGAATCGTCCGATATTTCGTCATAAGCGATAAGGCAGTAATCCGCATCAAAAGTATTATCTAAATAAAAATCATTAAACGCGGGACGCGCGTTGTTGTAGTCTATCCTTCCTGCTTGCGTTATTCCCGTTGTATTGGTTAAGATTCCCATACAGCCGCGCTTTTGGTTTGCCTCATTATTAAAATGCAATCTGCCGCGTCGGTCTTTATACATATAATCATTAGGTAAGATGTTAGGGCTTTCAACGGTACGCACCGACGAAAAATTCGGAAACGGCGATGCGGTGAATTTTTTATAAAGCCTAATTCCCAGCGTAACGGTATAGGTTGCCTTGATTTGCTTGCCGCGCTTTAACGCCTTTAAGGTTAACGCCACAATTACGCCTCCGATTGTCGAAACCGGCACGCCCATAAACATCGATATAAACGTAAAAACAACGGCTGTTCCGGTCGAGCCGAAATCAGTGCTAAGATAGTTGGGCAGTGCGCCGCCAAAAAACAGCCCCGAAAAAATGCCCAGCCCGATTAGCAAAACAATTACGCCCGCCGTTAGTGTACTGCGTTGCGGTACGCCCTCAATTTCGTAGGGGCGCGAAGTATTGATGCGCAAAGATTTTCCGTCTAACAAATGCGCAAATTTTTCTGCCGCTAACGTGCGTGTTTGTGCCTGCGCCTGTGTTATACCGCCCTCCGCCATACTGCGCAGTACAACGCCCGATTGCGCGGCGGTATGCAGCGCGCCGCCACTATACGCGCATACTTTACTAGCACGGTTGCGGGTGCACAGCGTATACGTTTCCAATAGCATAGCCATGCCGTCGTAAAACACTACCGAAACCTCACTGCCTATTGTGTACAGCTGTTTGCTGCTTTGCGAAAATTTAAACGTTTCTAAATAATGGTCGCCCTTATCGTCTTGATAGCTGTACGATATCGTGTGGCGGTAGCCGCTAGAATTTTTGGTGCTGTAATAACGGTATTCGGCTTTTCGTATATAGCCCTTTGTAACATGCCCCTGCGTAAGGATTAGGTTGGTTATTTTTTTAAAACTGACTGCGTTAATAAACTCCATGATAGCCATCGTATACAAAAACACGCCCGCCGCTATAAACGGCAGCATAAAAAACGGCACAAAGACCACGCCCTCCTGCGAGGCCACTGTCGTGCCCGCAATGACTATCCCGTTCCATACAGAACCGAACAGCAGCATAAAAATGCCTAAGCCGGGAGTTCCTTTTTTAAAGCGGCTTTTAAAGGTGGTGCGCTTTTTAGTGTCCAACTTAAAAAATTCCATACGCTAAGCGTACCGCAAATTACCCATTTTGTCAAGCCTTATGATAATGGAAAATGGAGAATGGAAAATGGAGAATTTCGGCTATAAATCTTCTATGCCTAAAAGTTGACCGACCGTTACGTCAAAAATCTTAGCTAATCTGCATAGTGTTTCGTAGTTAGGTTCGCTACCTCTGTTTTCCCAATCTCTTATACATTGGTCTGTAACGTCTAGCTTTTTGGCAAGCTGTAATTGCGTATATCCTTGCATTTTTCGCAATTCTCTTAGCGTGGATTTAAATTTCATAATTTCTTATCCTCCTATTAAGAATAAAGCAAATTGCTTGATTTTACTTGACACCAAGCAAATTGCTTGATTATAATAAATTATGAAGTTTGGAGGGTTTTATGACATTAGGAGAAAAGATACAGGTACTGCGCAAAGAAAAACAGCTTAGCACAAGACGCTTAGGAGAAGTTGCGGGCGTATCATGTTCTATGATTAGCAAATGGGAGCGCAATGTATGCGAGCCGAAAGTATACAGTATACAAAAGCTTGCGGATTATTTTAATATTACGTTAGAAGAGCTTTTAAATAGTAAAGTTGAGATTTAAAGATTGTTAAATTAAAATTTTTAGCCGAAATTTGTCAGTTGTCAGTTGTCAATTGTCAGTTATTAATTGACAAACCCTTTTTCCTGTGCTATCATAGATTTATGGATGAAAAATCGGAAAAAAAGCCGCCCGCAAAAAGAACGGGCAGGGTAATGCCGAAAATAGTTACCAAGGATACCAACACCGAAGGCGAAACGCCGCTTACCAAAACAGTGGGCGAGGTAATCGACCCCGATGTTTTTTCTGCGCAGGATGAGGTTGCGGCGGGCGAGTATTCGCGTTCGCGCACCATAGACGGTTCTATGCTGCCGCACGACCGTTTAAAATTAGCCGCAAAGCACCGCCGTGCCGCGCTAAGCGTTTCCGCCTCTATCAACTACGATGCGGTAGACCGTTTCGAGCCCGATATTGAAGCAGGCTTATTTGCCGAGCAGGTAGAGCAGCGCGCGGCACAAGGCTTAGTAAACGTAACTAAGAAAAAAACCTCCAAAACGTATTTCAGTATATTTTTCGGCAACATCTTTACGCCGATTAACATGATAGCCGTTGCCGTTTCGATTGCGTTGGCGATATTTAAAGCAGAATTTGTTCAGTACATGTTTGTGGTTATCATCATGGTAAACACCTCAATCGGTATTATTCAAGAAATCCGCGCAAAGTTTACGGTTGAAAAATTAAAGCTGCTTAGTGCGCCAACCGCCACCGTACTGCGCGACGGCGAGCGCAAAGTTATTCCCGTAAGCGAGATTGTACTAGACGATATCATGTATTTAGAGTCGGGCAAGCAAATCTGCGCAGACGCGATTGTAGCAAAGGGCGAAATGGAGGTAAATGAATCGCTGCTTACGGGCGAGTCTGTTCCGGTAAAAAAATCTGTCGGCAGCGAATTGTTTTCGGGTTCGTTTGTGGTGGGCGGAAATTGTTACGCCCGCGTAAACAAGGTAGGGTCTGCCAACTATGTAGAAACGCTTACCAGTCACGCGCGCAAATATAAAAAGCCGAAATCAGAATTGTTTAATTCGATAGGCCTTATTATCAAGGTAATTATCCCGATTGCCATACTGCTTACCGCAGGGGTTATCACGGCATATTATCTTAACGAAATCCGCCCCGTAGAAAACGAAATCAGCCGCGCGGCGCTTTTAGATTTATGGCAGACCAATATCCACCGCGCGGCGGGCGTTATGATAGGTATGCTGCCAACGGGTATGTTTTTATTAACGAGTACCGCGTTGGTTATATCGGTTATCCGTCTTGCTAAAAGGCGCGCGCTGGTAAAAGACTTATACTGTATAGAAATGCTAGCGCGCGTAAACGTACTGTGTTTAGATAAAACGGGCACTATCACCGACGGCACTATGGTGGTTAAAGACGTAGTAGAAATTAAGGGCGCGCACGAAATCCCGTACAGCTTTAACGAAATAATCGGTTCG
The DNA here is from genome assembly GCA_009777485.1 of Bacillota bacterium. GTDB lineage: Bacteria > Bacillota > Clostridia > Christensenellales > Pumilibacteraceae > WRAP01. The sequence continues at coordinate 324,102 of WRLT01000001.1, read as the reverse complement.
GTGCTGACGGCAACGGGCGACAACAACCAAACCGCTATGGCGCTTGCCAATCATTTTGGCTACTCTAAGGCGCTTTCGGCAACCGTAACCCTGCCGTTTTCTTCCTCACGAAAGCTTGCCGCCGTATCGTTTGGCGAGGCGGGTACGTTTTTGTACGGCGCGCCCGAATTTGTATTAAAGGATATCGGCATCCGCATAGAAAAGCTAATCAACGAGTACGCGTCGCAAGGCTTGCGCGTAATGGTACTGGCGCACAGCCCTGCGCAAATCACGCAAGACCGCCTGCCTTCGGTGCGCCGTCCGCTTTGCTTAATCGCTATCGAAGACCATATCCGCCCCGACGCGATAGAAACGGTGGGGTGGTTTAAAGAAAACAACGTAGACGTTAAGGTTATATCGGGCGATAATCCGATTACCGTTTCGGAGGTTGCTAAAAGGGTAGGGATTATCAACGCCGAATTATACATTTCGTTAGACGGGCTTTCTAATCAAGAAGTTTTTGAAGCGGCGCATAAATATACCGTATTCGGCAGAGTTACCCCCGAGCAAAAAATGCTGTTGATTAAGGCGTTAAAGCAAAAGGGCAATACCGTTGCTATGACGGGCGACGGCGTCAACGATATTTTAGCCATGCGCGAATCCGATTGCGCCGTAGCCATTGCCTCTGGCGCAGAGGCCGCGCGCAACGTAGCCCACTTAGTGTTGCAAGACAGCAGTTTTTCGTCTATGCCGCAGGTAGTGCGCGAGGGCAGGCGCGTTGTAAACAACATTCAGCAAACCTCATCGCTGTTTTTAATGAAAACCTTTATGACCATCCTACTGGCGGTAATTTCGTTGATTGTACGCGATATGGCGTATCCGTTTACCACTAGTCATTTACTGCTTTTAGAGTTTTGCGTAATAGCGATGTCGTCGTTTGCCCTTGCCTTGCAGGTCAATACCAATATGATAAAGGGCAAATTCCTATCCAACGTTATCGGGCGAAGCGCACCCGGCGGCGTTACACTGGCTATGGCAACGGTGGCAGTGTATTTATATAACCGATTTTTAATTCTTCCGCTGCCGATTCATATGTACGAAAGCTTGTTGATTTTGTGCGTAACCATTACAGGCTATATGATTTTAGTTAAAATTTGCGAGCCTGCCAATTTATTTAGAACCATGCTGCTAATCGCCATAGCAGGCGCAATTATTATTATGAGCTTTGTTATGAGCGGCCCGCTAAAGCTTGTGGCGATAGGGCTGCAAGACGGCTTATTCTTAATAGCGGTTGTAATGGGCGCGTACTTCTTTATGTCTATATTGATAAAGATTATGAAATCCCTAAAAATACTACATTAGGTCGGCGCAAAACGGTTTGATACGGGCTACGCTTTGTTTTTTTGCACGCTTGCGTACATTTAGGTACGCGGCACGCGCAAAAAAACAAACTGTTGCCCGTCTGAAACCGTTTTGCGCCGACCTTGCGGCAATAGGTAATGGAAAATGTCGGCTAAGGGCTTAATGCCTTTAAGCAAGTTTTTTTAAACAAAAATTTTTTAAATTTATTGCGAAAAACAGTTGACAAATATTAAATAATGCTGCATACTGTACATATTGTTAGCATATGCTAACATTTGGAGGTAAGCGGATATGACGCTGGCGCAAGCAAAAAAGAATACTCAGGTGGTTATACAAGAGATAATGTTTCAAGGAAACGGCCGTCAACGCTTACTGGATATCGGCTTTATACAGGGGGCAAGCGTTGAGGTAAAAGGCTTTGCGCCTTTGGGCGACCCTATATTGATAGAGGTAAACGGTTGTTTGATGGCACTACGCAAAAGCGATGCCAAAAACATCGGAATTATTCCAAAAACGGTTTGATACGGACTACGCTTTGTTTTTTTACGCGCTTGCGTACATCTGGGTACGCGGCACGCGTAAAAAAACAAACTGTTGTCCGTCTGAAATCCGTTTTTGACTTAACCCTGCAAGCAGGAAACACAAAATTTTTTTGCATATTAAGTTAGCATAAGCTAACATTTAGGAGAGGGTACCATGAAAATTGCATTAGCAGGCAACCCCAACAGCGGCAAAACTACGCTGTTTAACGCGCTGACGGGGTTAAATCAAAAAATAGGCAACTGGGCGGGCGTTACGGTAGAAAAAAAGTCGGGCAGGTACCGTGCAGATAAAAGCATAGAAATTATCGATTTGCCGGGCGTGTATTCGCTAAATCCTATTTCTGCGGACGAAAAAATCACCCGCGATTTTTTGTTGACGGAAAAAGCCGATGCGGTTATCAACGTACTAGACAGCGCGGATTTAGAGCGCGGGCTAATGCTGACGCTGCAATTAGTAGAAACAGGCATTCCCGTTGTGCTTGCACTTAATATGCAGGACGAATTAAAGCTGCACGGCTTAACGCTGGACATCGCGGCATTCGAGCGCGAATTAAAGATTAAAGCGGCAGCAGTTTCGGCAAGAAAAAACCGCAATATTAACGCGCTTATGGAGTTAGCGGTTGCGGCGGCTAAGGACGGCACGGCTGCACCGTTCACCGCGCAAGGCGATAGCGAGGAAGAAAAGACGGCGTTCCGCCACGCGTACATAGCCTCTGTAATAGATGTACTTAGAGTTAAGTCGGAATCCAAAATAAAACGAATTACGCAAAAAATCGATAAAATCGTTTTAAACAAGTGGCTGGCGTTTCCGATATTTGCCGCCGTAATTTTTACGATGTTTTACGTTTCTATCCAAAGCGTAGGCGGGTGGCTGAGTGAGAGTGTTGAGTGGCTGTTTTTTGATGCAATCGGCGAGAACCTGCGCACGGGCTTAACCGGCGCAGGCGCGGCGCAATGGGTTTCTTCGCTTATGGTAGACGGTATTGTGGCGGGTGTGGGTACGGTGCTTGCGTTTGTGCCGCAAATCATCATCTTATTTTTGTTTATAACCTTTTTAGAGGGTTGCGGATATATGGCGCGGATTGCCGTTTTGATGGACAGGATTTTTAAAAAGTTAGGGCTTTCGGGTAAGTCGTTTATTCCTATGCTAATCGGCTGCGGCTGCACCGTACCCGCTATTATGAGCGCGAAAACCATAGACGGAGAGGCTGAGCGCAAAAAAACCATCCTATTAACGCCGTTTATGCCGTGCAGTGCAAAGTTGCCCGTGTTTGCCCTGATAGCGGGCGCACTGTTTCCGAATAATCCGTTTGTCGCGCCGTCTATGTATTTTTTAGCGATTGCAATGGTGATAGTATGGGGCTTGCTGCTAAACGCGTTCAGGCGCAAAAAAGCAAGCAGCGATGCGGTTGTTATGCAGCTGCCGCATTACCGCTTGCCGCAAGCAAAGTTTGTTGCGTTAGAGCTATGGAGTAAGGTGAAAGGCTTTTTAATTCGGGCAGGCGTTATTATTGTGCCTGCGGCAATCATTTTGTGGTTTTTGCAGAGCTTTAGCTTTGGATTTGTATTTGTAGAAACGCAAGATAGTATTTTAGCCGCAATAGGGCGGGGCATCGCGTGGATATTCAGGCCTCTAGGCTTTGGCGACTGGCAGGCGGCGGTGGCGGTGATTACGGGGGTTTTCGCCAAAGAAACGGTTGCGGCAACGTTTGGCATTATGGGTACGGACTTAACGCAAATTTTTACGCCGCACGCAGCGTACGCTTTTATGGCGTTTTTATTGCTGAGTGCGCCGTGCGCGGCGGCGGTGGCGGCAACGCGCAAAGAAACAAACAGCACTAAGTTTATGTTTATTGCCTTTGCCTTTCAATGCGCGGCGGGCTATTTGCTTGCGCTTATCATCAATCAGGCGGGCAATCTGTGGGCATACAATCCTACGCTGTGTATTTCTATTTTGACAGGGATTTTGATTGCGGGAATTTTTGCCCTTAGCATTCGGCACGCCGTAAAAAAGCGAAAGCGGGGCGGCGGATGCGCGGCGGGCTGCGGCGGTTGCGTTCGCCAAACATCCTGCGCGGAAAAAGAAAATATAAACGAGGCAAAAAGCGAAGCGGTTAAAGAACCCCTAAGTAATTGACAATTTGTACAAAACAGTATATACTATGCGGTATGAAGTCTATACAAAAAAGCGGTGAGGACTATTTAGAGGTTATTTACGGTCTTTTGCAAAAAAGCGACCATGCGCATTTAACGTGCATTGCAAAAGCAATGGGCGTAACTAAGCCTAGCACGTCTAGGGCCTTACATATTTTAGCCCAAAAAGGCTACATTCAAAAAGAAAGCTACGGCACGGTTACCCTAACCGCGCAAGGCACACAGCACGCCGAAGCGGTAATTAAAAAGCATAAGGCAATCCGCACACTGCTAACAGACGTTTTGGGCGTTTCTCCAAAAGCCGCCGAAGCGGACGCATGTAAAATAGAACACTGCATCGGCGAAGAAACCACCGAAAAGCTGTTTAATTTTTTAAAGCTTTAAAAAGGTTTGGCTTTACGTTGCTTTAATCATATCTACGGCGGATAGCCTGACAAATCTTTTAAGCGGGGCAATAGCCGCAAGAAACGAAATACCAAAGCTTAGCACAATTAATATCAGCACAGGTAAAACGCCGAATATAAACAGCGGAATAGCAAATACGGCGTTCATAACGGCGGCTAATATGCAAATGCCGCAAATTGCTGCGGCAAAGCTTACCGTGGTAATCAAAAGGGTTTCTAAAATAAAAATAGACAACACGCATTTTTTACTTGCACCTAAGGCGCGCAATATGCCAAAGGTTCTTTTTCTGTAATCAAACGATACCGTCAAAAAATTTAACGTCATAACTATCGAAATAATGATAAATATTACGCCTAAAATTAGTGCAGGAAGCCACATATTTGCGATAAAGCCTTTTGCACGATTAGCATGGCCGGAATATATCGAGTGAATGCTTGTGGTGAATACACCGCCAAAACCGTCTGTGTTGTCGCGGGATTCAAGTATGGCGTTTACCATGCGCAGGTCTTTATACAAATTGCCGCTTAACCGTACCGATGCCAAATTAAAGCTTAAGTCTTCTTGCCCTGTAACGTGCGCACGGTAGCCGCTTGCCACAAAGCTGAAACATAGTGAAGAAAAGCGCGCGCTTTCTATGGGCCGACTCCGAATAGCTTCAAGTTTGTGGTTAAATAAATGCTGATACTGTATATCGGTGCTAAACACCCCTGTAATGGTAAAATCCCCAAGGCTTAGGCCGATTAAATCATCCGGGGTTGCAATAGGCAAAAGCGCACCCTCAGGGCTAAGGTAACCGTGTTTTATAAAATAATCCGCCCTAAAATCGGTAAGGGCTATTTCGGTAAAGTTTTGGGGCAGGCGCGAAAGCTGAGGATTTATAAACCGTGCGTCTATGCGTAAATCCGCATCGGCTAGCCCTGTTTGCGGGTTTAATTCTGCTAACAATTCATTTTGCGTATGGTAAAGCGTATCGACCATACTGCTTTCCCCTAAATAATCCGCAAAATCCGTAAAATGTTCAAAAAGCGCGCGGGTATGAACATAGTTAAAATGCACCGGTATTACGCGATTGCCATGTGTGTCAAAAGTAGCTATTTGCCCCGCCGAAAGGTCAACAAAAGCCGAAGAAACACTTAGCCAGTTTGTGCCGTTTTTGTATAAGGCGCGCAACTCAGCCCTTTGCGAATTTGCGGTTACTGCCATCAGCATATAACCAAACAATATAAAGCATACAGCCGAAAGAAATATAGAGGTAGCAAGACGGAATTTTTTTCGTGTAAAAACGTCTGCCGCCATAGCAAACCGATGTTTAACCGAAAGGCGCAGGCTGTTTTGCGGCGGCGTGTCGGTTGTGGAGGACGGGGTTGGCGCAATTTCACTGATTTCCTCTTTGTTTGTATCCGCGGTTAATTTGCCCTCTTCTAGGGTTATAATGCGGTCGCCGTATGTTTTTGCGTGTCCGCTGTTGTGCGTTACCACAATAATTAATCTATCCTGCGATAAGGTTTTACACAGCTGTAAAAACATTTCGGCGGTTTGTTCATCCAGCGCGCCCGTCGGTTCGTCCGCTAAAATAATTTGCGGGTTTTTAATCAGCGCACGCGCAATAGAAACGCGCTGTTTTTGCCCGACGGATAATTCGTGTATTTTTCTGTCCGCTAAAGTATGAGAGGTTTCGTCAACCAATTCTAACTGCGTTAGCAGCGTATCAATTTCGGTTTGCGGTTTTTGTTGCTGCAACGATAAGGCGATTTCTATGTTATCCCTTACGGTTTTATGTTCTATTAAATTATATTCCTGAAAAACAAAGCCTACATAGCGGTTTCTGTATGCGTCGTAATCGCGTTCGGTAAAGTTACGGCTAGACGCGCCGTTTATTATAAGTTCTCCGCTGTCGGGCTTATCCAAGCCGCCCATTATATTTAACAGGGTAGATTTTCCGCTGCCAGACCTGCCCACTATAAAAACTAAGCCCTTGTTTTCAAATTCTAGCGATATACCGTCTGCCGCTTTTACTTTTTTGCCGCGTTCAGACATATAGGCTTTATGTATGTTGTGCAGTTGTAGCATGGAAAAAACCTCCAAAATATGTATCTAGTTTATCATATCTATTAGTCAAAAGCAAGCATTATATACATTTTAGTAAAATCATACTGCGTCGCCCCTAAGAGAGCAACGCAGTACGACAAAACAAGTTAGTGGGCTACAAATCCGTAATAGTTAATCGTCATAGAGCCTGAGCTGGCATTTCCCGACATATTGCTTCCGCGTGTTACCATAAAAATTCCGTCTTTAAGCATACACACGCCGATTGCGCTGGCGGTTCCGTTGTTAGTAATTGTTATAGTAACCGTAGCATAAGGCCCGATTTGTTGGGCGCGCAGATGGCTTAGGCTTTTCCATCCGGCGATGTCGTTTAAAAAAGCCCGCCTTTGATTGTACATAAAGGTTAGTGTTTCGTTGTGAGGGTTATACACTTCTACAGTCCATGTACTGCTGTTTGGTTTTTTAAGATTAAGTAGGTTTAGGTACGTGGTAGGATTTCTGGTAGACGCGCCTTCTTCTGCTTGCGCAACCGCTTGTTCCTCAGGCAACGCTGCGGCATCTGCATTAAGGGCACTTGTTCCTACAAACGCGCATGCAAATGCAAATAGCGCAAACGCTAATACAATAGATAATAGCCTCACCTTGTTAATTTTTTTGACGTTCATAATTTTCTCCTTCTACAATTAAATTTTTTTAAATAACGGCATACTGTGCATTTTTTAAAGCGTTTCTTGCGCCCTCCGTACACAAGCGATAAAGTACTTTTAGAAAAACATATAGTATAACCGAATATTTTACAAGTGCAACTAAGTATAGGATAAAATAATTTCTAATAAATGTCAATAGCAGTTTGCAATACAAATTGTTATTTTGCAAGGGCAGCCGTACCATAATGAAAAACAGCGCTACGATAAACCTAGTTGACACAAGGCTTTACCGTATGCTACAATAGTAGAAATTCAAGCAACGTCTTAGGAGAAAAACGTATGAAAAGATTTATTACTGCCGAATCCGTAACGGAAGGGCATCCCGATAAAGTATGCGATAAGATTTCGGATTCGGTGTTAGACGAGTTGATTAAGCAAGACCCGTCTAGCCGTGTTGCGTGCGAAACTTGCGTAACAACGGGCTTTGTGTTGGTGATGGGCGAGGTTACCACTAAGGGCTACGCCGATATAGAGGGCGTTGCGCGGCGCGTGATTAAAGAAATCGGCTACGACCGCCCGGGTTTGGGCTTTGATTACGAAAGCTGTTCGGTAATGACGATGCTGCACGGGCAAAGCGAGGATATCGCGTTAGGCGTAGATAACTCATTAGAAGAAAAATCGGGTAAAGAGGCGGATAGGTTTAATAAAATCGGCGCGGGCGACCAGGGCATGATGTACGGCTTTGCCTGCCGCGAGACCGAAAGCCTTATGCCCATGCCGATTGATTTGGCGCATAAGCTTACCATGCGGTTAGCCCAAGTGCGTAAAAGCGGCGCGCTGCCGTATCTGCGTCCCGACGGAAAAAGTCAGGTAACGGTAGAGTATCAAGACGGCCGCCCCGTGCGCGTGGATACGGTAGTAGTTTCTGCACAGCACGATGAAGAGGCAGCATTAAGTCAAATTCAAGCCGACATCAAAAAAACGGTTATTGCCCAAGCGATACCGTCCGCGCTGTTGGATAAAAATACTCAATTCTATATCAATCCTACGGGCAAGTTTGTGCGCGGCGGGCCGGGCGGCGACAGCGGCTTAACGGGGCGCAAAATTATTGCCGACACCTACGGCGGTTACTGTCCGCACGGCGGCGGCGCGTTTTCGGGGAAAGACCCTACTAAGGTAGACCGTTCGGCGGCGTATATGGCGCGTTACGCGTGCAAGAATATCGTGGCGGCGGGTTTGGCTGAAATCTGCGAAATGCAGGTTTGCTACGCAATCGGCGTGGCGCGTCCCGTATCGGTGTATATCAAAACCTACGGTACGGGCGTATTGCCCGATGACAAGCTGGCAGAGCTTGTTTTGGCCGAGTTTGATTTCCGTCCGCGCGCTATTATCGAGTATTTAGATTTATTAAAGCCTATATACGGCGAAACTGCCGTGTACGGACATTTCGGGCGCGGCAATTTTGCGTGGGAAAAAACGGATAAGGCAAAGCACTTGTCGAAATATGTTAAATAAGAAAAGTACTTAGATGTACGCTGGGCGCGTAAAAAAATAAAGCGTAGTGCAAACCGCCATAATTTAGCAAATAACTACAAAAAAATTTTTTTAAAAATTTTATAAAAAGGGGTTGTTTTCTTGTAAAAAGTATAGTATACTATATATGGTACCGTTTAGTTTAAGCCGACACAAAATCGACAAACGGCAAAAGGAGCAGAGAAAATGAAAAAATTCGGATATGTATGTATGATAGTTTTATTGTGCGCGTTTTGCTTTGCTTTTTCGCCTGCCGACACCAAAACGGACGGGCAGCCTTTGGTGATAGCGCAATCCTCCGCCGAGCAAGAGGGTTCGGGCGACATAAACGGCGATGTGCTGGAAAGCGGAAACTACCGCCAAACGCCTGTATTTTACTTCTTGATTTCTATTTCCGCCTTGATTGTGCTTGCCGCAGGAGCGGTGTTGGTGCGCAACATGATTCGCAAGCGCGAAAATACCTAACGGAACCGCTGATTAAGTATAAATCCGATAGCGTCTTTTTAACAGTAAAAGACGCTATTGTTTTAGTCTGCCTCAGCCCGAATGGAAACTCCGAATGTAGCGGGCTTAATCACGGGCTAAAATGCGGCGATTTTTAAAGTATTATTTAAGCATAAAAAATCTGGTTTTTGAACTTGACTTTTTTTATTAAAAAGTGTATACTTGTACAAATCGGCTTTTGTTACGCTTAGCAAAAGCATTATGCGCGGAGCTACATGGTAAAAGAAACCAAACAAAAAAGAGAATTAAAAATTATATTCGGCGTGCTGCTTACGATTGCTACGCTGTCTATTATTGTTGCGATTATCGTTTTAGCGGTAGATTCCGCCAAAACAGGTTCGCAATTATTTTTTAATAAATACGATTACATAGAACCCGTCATGCGGGACGGGGTATTTATTGCCGTGCGCGACGGCGAGTATGTTTTAGTGCGCGAGGACCGCATTATTTCGCGCCGTCATTCCGCATTAACATTTTTAGAGGATACGCAAACCTATGCCTTTGTTACGTTAGACGGCTTTACGGGCGAGTTAGACAACGAAGGCAGAGAGCTGTACCGCCGCCGCATAGTTGCTAACGAAATCAGCCTTTTTAACCGCAGCGGCACACCGTTTTATTTTGCAGAGGAAGGCGGTGTGCAAGCCGTATATTTTGCGCAAAGAACAGCCTTTGAAAACGCAGACAAAATTTACACCTTTGCCGAATTAAACCGCGCGGATTTACTTACATTGCCGTTAGGGGTAGTGTTGTACCGCGACCGTCAAAGCGGCGAAAATTTAATTTCTTCTGTTCAGGCGCGTCAAGCTGCATTGACGCAATCTGCCCCAGCCCCTGCATTTTTACTTTCTGCAAGCGTGGTGAACGGACCGTTTTTAACGGTATCGGACGGAGATTATAAAACTTATAGTTTACCAAATTTGACGCATATTCCGTTTTTAGACGGCGCGCGTTCGAACGAGATATTTAATGCAAACGGTACCCCCGTGCGCTACGCGTTTGAGGGCGGGAAGCATATGGTCCGCTTTGAAAGCGGCGGCACGGTGCGCGAGTACGAAACATCGGGAGAGCCGAGCGACGTTCATGCGGTATCTAACAGTTCGGTTTTAGTGGTTTATCAATACCGCGATGCCGCTAAAACCGACCCCGAAACCGTTGCGCTACATACGCCCGATACAGTTTGGGAGGGGCGGTACTCCGTGCTTACCCATCAATTATTTTTTATAGGCGACACTTTATTTAGTACCGCGTTTGCACGCATTACCGAAACGCAGTCGGGTGCAAGCGAAGCGCGGGTTTTGCATGCGGACGGGGTGCAATATGTATTTATTGACGATGCGGTGTACACGTTTAACGGTACGCAGCTTTCGCTTAGATTAGGTGCGGCGTCGGGCTTGGGCGGCGTAACATACAAGATATTCCAAGGCAAGATGTTTTTTGTGTACAACAACCGTTTTTACAACAACACATTCAGGCAATTGTTTGGCGGAGAAAATGTTTCGTTTGATTCAGACCCCGCGCGCAACAACCTTGTGCGCGTTGAAGAGGGGCGTTATGTGGATTTCTCAGGAAGGCCCGTTTCTAACGTGCGGAATGTTTTTGATGTATATGATTTTGCAGGAGCGCGGATAGAGGGCGAATATATTTTTGAAACTGCTGCCGGCGCATACCAAAGCTTTTTGGGTACGGTGTCGTCCAGTGTAAGCGGTATAGTTGAAAATGTCTATAAGTCCGAGCGCGGCGGCTTTGTATTTAAAACAAACGTCGGTTTTACTGCGGGCGGAATACTGTTGCGCGGTGCGGAGTTGTTCGGCGACAGCGGAATAGCGGTTGCGGACGGGCAAAGTATTACTACCTATATAGTAACGGCTAATAACGAATTTTCCTTGACACAAACACATTTTTATAGTACAATTACATCTACATTTTCTCCGTTTGGTATTGTGATTGAAGATGCGAACGGTCTGCAAGGCTTTTATGACCGCGACGGAAGAAGGGTGTTCGGCCCTACGTACCTGCACATTACACTAACCGAGAATTTTGTTTTTGCCCGAATGCCGTCGCGCAGTACTGCTTCGACAGGGCTTATACGCGTATATAACCACGCGGGAAGAAGTGTAACCAACTTACAGGTTACCGAAATTGAGGGGCTAAGAGAGTACGGCGGTTATATCGTAGTGCGTACTACGGACGGAAGAAGCAGATTGCTTGCGTGGAACGGCACGGTAGTAGCCGAATACGCCGAGCATTGGGGTACGTTTGAAAGTTTAGTTACCGATACAGGCGACCGTTCGGATGCGCAAGCACCGCGTTTGCTTGAAATACCCGATACCGAATTTACGTATGAGATTTTTGTTGTGCAGGACGGAATGCAAATATTGCGTATCGCCAACTAATCTACAAGGAAACAGTATGGAAAAAGTAAACAAAAAAGGACAAAATTTCGCCGAGTTTATGGCGGAGTACGCGGCGGCGGAGTTTCCCAAAACCGCCGCAACCGTGGATAACGTAGTTTTTGCGGGTCTTGCCGAAAAGCTGGGCGTATTGCTGATTCAGCGCGACAACTTTCCCGATATCTACGATTGGGCACTGCCGGGCGGCTTTATAGACAGCGGCGAAACGGCGCAAGAGGCGGCCGCGCGCGAACTGTTTGAAGAAGCGGGTGTAGAGGGTGTAGAGTTAGAGCCGTGCTGTACGGTGTCAACCCCTAACCGCGACCCGCGCGGCAATTATATCAGCAGCTGCTTTATGTGCGCGCTGCATGACCCTGCGGCGGTTAGCGCGGGCGACGACGCGTTAAGCGCGAAGTGGTTCGAGGTAGATTACGCCGCAAAAGACGATATATACGAGTTGGTATTAAAAGCCGACGGTTTAATTTTAAACGCGGTTATGCGTATTGTGCGCGACCGCGACGGTAAAATAGATATCGACGCTTCGGAAATTTTACAAAAAGAAGGCATCGCGTTTGACCACGCAAAAATAATTTTGTTCGCAATAGAAACATTGTAGGGAATTTGAGAGAAAGAAATGTCACCAACAGACATAGGACTATTAATCACCGTAATAATTTTGCTTATTTTTAACGCGCTTTTTTCGGTGTGTGAAACGGCATATTCTGCGGCAAACAAGGTGCGCTTGCGTACCTTAGAGGCTAACGGAAACCGCCGCGCGTCTAAGGTGTTAAAACTATTAGACAATTACGACAAGGTTTTAACAACCATTTTAATCGGCAATACGGTAGTTACGGTTACAACCGCCGCCTTAGCTACGCTGTTATTTATTTCGTTATTTAAGGATGCACAGCTGGGCACTACCGTTGCTACGGCGGTTATTACCGCGCTGGTGTTAATCTTTTGCGAAATCACGCCCAAAATGATTGCCAAAGAAAGGCCGGAAAAGGCGGGCATGCGCATTTATCCGTTTGTGATTGTGCTGATGGTATTGCTTTTTCCGTTTACGTGGTTATTTTCAATGTGGAAAAAGCTGCTTAAAAAAGTATTCCGCATTAAAAACGAGGCGGTTATTACCGAAGACGAGCTTTTAACCTACGTTGAAACCGCCGAAAACGAGGGCGGAATTGAAAAACACGAGAGCACGCTGATTAAATCGGCTATTGAGTTTGAAGACGTAGACGTAGAAGACGTTATGACGCCGCGCGTAAATGTAATTGCGGTTAGCGAAAGCGAAAGCATAAAAGATGTAGCGTCAAAATTTAGAGATAACGGCTTTTCGCGCATGCCCGTTTATTCGGGCACGATAGACACCGTAATAGGAATTCTGCACGAAAAAGATTTTAACCGCTTTTGTTTAAGCGGCGGAAAAGCTATCCGCGAAATTTTAAAGCGCAACCTTAACGTAGCGCGCACCATGAAAATCAGCGTCGCGCTTAAAATGCTGCAAAAGGCTAAACAGCAAATGGCGGTGGTAGTTGACGAGTTTGGCGGAACCTCCGGCATTGTTACGATGGAAGATATTTTAGAGGAATTAGTAGGCGAGATTTGGGACGAGCACGACGATGAGGAAGTTTTTACGCGGCGCATTTCCGACGATATGTTCATGGTGTCGGGCGCGGAAAGCCTTGCGGATTTATTTGAATTGTTAGATTTTAAAACGAATGAAGAGTTTGATTCAACCACCGTAGGCGGTTTTGTTACCGAACAAATGGGCAAAATTCCGTCCGCAGGAGAAAAGACCGAGTACGGGCGGTTAGAGTTTACGGTGGTAAAGGCTACAGAAAAACGCGTGTTAGAGGTGCAGTTAAAACTGCTGCCCGAAGTTTCGGAAGATTAACGGGTACAAAATTTCTTAATATCCGCGCATTTTTTATGTTTATCCAAAAGGTTTTAAGGTATAATTAACCATATGCAAGAAGTTTTACACGCGGCGGAACACGCATTAGCGGCAACCTTACATATACTGCCGTTTTTATTAGCGGCGCATATGCTGTTAGAACTTATCGAGCGCAGCGCGGCATCTAGAAAAAGGCTTTCGTTGCTTTTAAACGGTAAGCTTGCGCCTGCGGCGGGCGGCGCGCTGGGGCTTATTCCGCAATGCGGTTTTTCGGTGGCGGCTACTAAATTATATGCGGCAAAGCATATCGGCTTAGGTACGCTAATCGCCGTTTTTATAGCCACCTCAGACGAGGCGATTCCTGTACTGCTGTCTAATACCGCCGCGCTGGATAAGGTTTTGCCGCTGATAGGGATAAAGCTTGTTTACGCAATAGTGGCGGGTTACCTTATTAACGCGCTACTGCGCATGAAACGCTTACGCACCTTAAAAAAATCCGCCGCGCAAAAAGAGCTGGCGGCAAGTGCCGACAGCAAGGCGGAGGCATGCTGTGTGCATAAAGCGGAATCGGGCGGGCGCGTGCATGTGTGCTGCGTGCACGGTGCGCGCAGTGTCGCGCTGACGGGTTCGGTAGAAAAAACTAAAGCCCTGTACCGCGTACACGATTTTATGCGGCAGCCACTATTGCACACCTTGCTGATTGCCGCGTTTGTGTTCGGCGTAAATTTTATATTCGGATTGATGTTTGAACTAGGCATGGAAGAAGCGATTGCTAGCTTTTTTACGCGTTACCGATACGCCGCGCCGTTTGTTGCGGGGCTTATCGGGCTTATACCTAATTGCGGCGCGTCTGTGGTGATTGCGCAAAGCTATGCGATCGGCGCGCTTTCGTTAGGCGCGGCGGTTGCGGGGCTTTCTGCGGGCGCGGGCGTTGCCTACGCCGTTTTGTTTAAAGAAAATAAAAGCCTTAAACAAAATATAGGTATTGTTTTAGGCATGTATTTAGGCGGCTGCTTACTAGGTCTAACCCTTACGCTTTTCGGATATTAGTTTCTTAATCCTTAATAAAGGTTAAGCACAGCGCGTCTTTGTTGAGTTTTCCGTCACTCATTACGGTTATGCCGTTAGCGTAGCACAGCTTGTTTTTATTAAATACGCAATCCGCATCGCATTTAACAAACGTATCCACCGAATAATCGCGCGGTACAAAATCCTCCGCCGCCTCAAACAGGGCGCGCCGCTTTTCTTCGTTAGGCTGATACGTTACGCAGTCGGTTTTTGCGTTTACCTTAATTTGCTTAGCCGTGCAGCAGTACGCGCGGTTATGCACGCATTCGCGCAGTCCGCATTTTAAATCTTTCATAAAAATGTCCTCCTAAGTTTTGTGTTTGATAATAGTTTGGGCTTTTTACCGTCTTTTTTATTCTAAGCGATTGACTTTTTCGCGTTGTTAGGCTACACTTATATTCAGCGTTTCGGCAAGGAGGAGTAAAAATATGAAGGTAATCTTAACACAGGACGTAAAGGCGCAGGGCAAAAAGGGCGATGTTATCGAGGTATCGGACGGCTATGCGCGCAACTACTTATTTAAAAACAATTTGGCAGTAGAGGCATCGGCCGCCAACCTTAACAGCGTTAAACTGCAAAAGGACGCCGCCGCGCACCATAAGGCTGCCGAAAAAGCCGCCGCGCAGGAGCTTGCCAAAAAAATCAACGCAACCACCGTTACCATAACCGTTAAGGTAGGGGCAAACGGAAAACTGTTTGGGTCTTTAAATACGCAAAGCATTGCGGACGCGCTAAAAAAAGAGGGCATAGAGTTAGACAAAAAGAAAATTGTGCTTAACGAGCCTGTCAAATGCGTCGGCACGTATAAAATTCCCGTAAAGCCGTATGCAGAAGTTTCGGCGGTGCTAACCTTAAAGGTTGCAGCCGAAAGCTAAGGGATATAAAGGATAATATAAATCAGTATGGAAGAACTCACCTCCAAACGCGCGCCGCGCGTGAATACGGTATATGTAGTATTTGCCGCGTTTTTTACCGCGCTGGTGTTTGTAGTTACGCTTTTTGCAAGTATTCCCGCAGGTTTTTTGGGCGCGAACGGCAATATCAATTTAGGCGACGCGATTATTTTTTTGGCGTCGGCGGTGTTAGGACCTGCCGGCGGCGCGATTGCGGGCGCTGTAGGCGCGACTGCCGCAAATTTAGCGGGCGGCTACATGATGTACGCGCCGTTTACGTTTGTTATTAAAGGTGCGGCAGGCTTTGTTTGCGGATTTATTTGCCGCAAGAGTAATTTTATTAAAAACAAGCACGCCTTGCGCCGCATAATTGCTATGGCTTTGGCGGCGGCGGTAATCGTTACGGGATATTTTTTAGCAGAGTTGGTTATTATTTCAAGCGGCTTTGCAACTTCGGACTCCGCATTAATGGTTGCCGCACTGCGCACGATACCGGGCAATTTGCTGCAAGTAGGAATTTCGGGCGTTATCGCCTTTATCGTACTGCCTAAAATCTACCCCGTGTATTTTAAAACACAAGCCTCGCGCACAGCGGCGCAAAGCGGCGGTGAGGATGAAGCTTTAATCGAAGACGGCAATGAAGTATTGCTGAATGACGAACACAAAGACGAACATAATGACGGCTAAGTGCATGTATTATAGTCAAGGTTGAAAATATGATTTTTTCTAAATTATTTAAACGAAAAGAAAAAGCCTCCGTTTTAAAAGCGCAAAACACTACCGCCTTAGTTTTGGGCGGAGGCGGCGCGCGCGGCTTTGCGCATTTGGGCGTGTTTAAAGCGTTTGAAGAGGAGGGGTTTGATTTTGACTTTTGCGTAGGTACCAGTGTAGGCAGCCTAATGGGCGCGCTGTATTGCGCGGGCGTAAAAAGCGCGGAAATGATTCCGTATGCAGAACAGCTAGACCTTAAACAAATTCACCGCCGCTTTTTATTGATGCCCGACGACCCCTCTAAAATCGGCAAGTTGGTAACCAATTTATTAGGCGACGCGCTGATAGAGGATTTAGCTAAACCGTTTTATTGCGTAGCGGTAGATTTGGTAGAGGCGCGCCAAGTGGTGTTTGACAGCGGCAAGGTTGCTTTGGCGGTTTCGGCGTCGTGCTGCGTTCCGGGACTATATAGGCCTGTTGTAGACGGGGCGCGGCATTTGGTGGACGGCGGATTGTTAAACAATATTCCGTCCGAAACGGCAAAAATGCTAGGCGCGCAAAAAATTGTGGCGGTAGACATCAATCCTACGCGCGGACACGGCACCCCCAACACGGGCATGTGGGACGTACTAAAAGCCACCTTTCGCATTATGAGTGCAAACTCCTCGCAAAACGGGCTGCGCAACGCCGATGTAGTCATTGCGCCCGACATGGGAAAATTCAGCGCGTCCAAAAAAGACGGCTACGAAGAAATGATAGAATTAGGCTATCTTGCCGCCAAAGCGCAAGCAGATACTATCAGAAAACTATTAAACCGCACGGATAAATAAAACGCGCGATTAAGACGATTTTTTATTAAGAGGGTTCTTTTGCGGTAAGAAACGCTTGCAGCTGTTCGGCAACGGTTTCGGCATTTGCTATGTCTATAACCGTATCGCTTACCTGGGTTAATACAAAGTTATCTAGTGCGTTGACGGAGGCATTTTGGTGAAACTCAAAATCAAATGCGGCATCATAGCCAAAAAAGTCTTTGTTTAGGTCAAACATATTGTACCTAAAACATAAGTACACATCATTTTTATCGAATGCGGAGGTTTCGGCGTTCGATAACACATACGTCAGCCAGTTAAAATCATTATACTCTATTTGTAAATTAGTTACGCCGAATTGGTCTGTCCATTCCGTTGCGTTAGGGTCTTGCGGATAGTGTTCGTCCAGTTCGCCTTGTGTGTAAGGAATCACTGTTCCGTCAACCGTTACGCTTCTTATTACATGCAGATTATAAATATAGTCTCGTTCAAAGGATTCGATTTCTACCCCTTCGATATGTGCAAAAGCGGCTGCGTCCATATATAAAAGAACCATTTCGCTTTCACTGTTGTCGGGATTTTTGGCTTTCCGCGTATCATGCACCATCGAAACGCCGTCTTGCACCAACGCGTAGGAGTAGTTGCTTTGTTCTTGTATACTGTCGATGCGTTGGTCTTTGGTGTACACGTACATCGTTTCGTCATCACCGTCAAAAATAAACGTTGTAGCAAGCTGTTCGTGCGGAGATAGGTATAGATAATAAATGCTGCCCGACTTATTTTGACCGTCTTGTGCAAAATCATAATATCTAATAGCGGTTACAGTTTCGGTATTGACTAGCTGATAAAAGGTATAGCCGCTTTGCGTATATATCGAATGGATAAGCATTACCCCCGAATTGCCGTCTTCGGTAATTTTTTGCCGTACAAAGATTTCGGTATCTTGATTTTCGTACACGGTTATTGCACTGGAATACATATCGTTTTCCGCATCGGATTGAAAAAACGAAGTATATTCGTCTTCTTCAATCTCTATTAGTTGACTTCTGCCGTTTTGAGTAACCTCTTCGTTAGGGTTTTCTACAAAAATATAGCTGTGTCCGCTAAGCCCGAAGTTACCGATAAGGTTTTCAATAAAGCTTTCTATCCAATCTAGTTCGGTCTTAACCTGTTCGATAATATTGCTGCCGATAAACATAGTAAAGCTTTCCGCTGATACGGATTTAGTTTGATAAGAAACAGGGTTAGAAAAAAATTTGTTTGCGTTGGGCGATACCGCCGTTTCGTGTGCAGAGGGCGTTTGAATAAAGCTTACCCCGCTTGCGGAGCTTTCGGCAGCGTCTTCGGGGCCGTCTAACAGCGCATTCGGCAAAATTTCTTCTAGATTCGGCGTGTACTGCGCGTCTGCAAAGCCGCGTGTTACATCTTTAAGCCACGTGCTGTTTTTGGGGTCAGTACGGTTCGGGTCAGTACGGTCTGGGTCAGGGTTATTGCATCCGACGGCTGCTAAGCATACAAACGCGCAAAATACAGCAATTAAAAGTACTTTTAGGGTTTTGTTTAGTTTCATTTTTTGTTACCTCTTACCTATCAGTATAGTGCGGGTTTTTTTAAAAGTCAACTGTTTTATAATAAATATAGTTGTCAAAACCGCAGCCGTGTGGTATACTGTACCATATTGTATTTTAAGGAGAATAACATGAATTTTTTGCAAGGAAAAAAGTATCGCATAATTAAGCTGGTATACCGCAGCGTATTAGCGGCGGTGCTGCTGTTGGCGTTTATTTTTTCGCTGATTGCTACCGAACCGCGCGGCAAGCTAAACCCCGCGCTTAACTACCAGCGCGCATACAGCGACCTTACCCGCATATCGCAAGAAAGCCGTAAGTTCGGCTCGGAAGGCCACGCCAACATACAGCAGTGGCTTACCGAAAAAATTACCGAAATAGGCTTTTCGGAGCACAATAACGATTTACAGCTTACCATTCAAACCTCCGAAAGCGGTTACTGGAATTACGACCGCGCACAGCTTCCGCTAGGCACGCACGATCAAGTATTGACGTTTGTCGGCGCAGGGCAGGGCAATTTCAATTCGGAAGGGATGTATATGGAAGAGGGAGGAGGCGACCACGAGTATCTTCTAACATACGTCGGCGAAAACAAAGGTCCCCTTTTGTCTGACGGCGAATATGTCGGCTTTGAGAATCAGGGCGATTATGATTATGCGCTTGTACATGTCGGGCAAGGCAACGGCAATTTTAATATAGACGGCGTACATGTCGGCGATATGCAAGGCGACCATGATTTTTTACCTGTTAAAGTTGCAGACGGAACAGGCGGATACGCGCGTGTTTGGATTGACGACGGCGCGGTAACTAATTTTATTGCAACGGTGCGCGGTTCCGACCCGCTGTCGCATCAAAAAAAGGCACTGCTTATTACCTCTCACTACGACGGGCAAGACTATAGCACGGTTACGGACGATACCGAATATCCGCCCGATGCGGTTTATCCTGCCACAACCGATGCGGGCGTACCCGTAGTGGCGATGTTAGAGGTTATGCGGTACGCGGCACAGCCTGCTAACCGTGTAAAAAATGACGTTATTTTTCTGATCAGCGACGGCGAGGAAGTCGGGTTGAGGGGCGCGAAAGCGTTTATGCAAGAGTTTATTGATAACGGCATAGACCCCCGCGACCGTATCGGGTTGGTTGCAAACTTTGAGGCTACGGGCACAAGCGGCACCTTGTTGATGTTTGAAACGGGCGCGCATGCGGCGGCGTCTGTTCGGGCGTTTGCGCCGATTTTGGGCAACGTATACACCAACAGCCTAACGGCGTGGATTTATGACGGAATGCCTAACGTTACCGATTTAACAGAATATAAAGAACATGATTTGGCAGGCTTAAATTTTGCTAACGTAGGCAGCGGACAAAATTATCATACGCCCTACGACAACATGGAAAATTTAAGCGAAGCGTTATTAAGGCAAAACATGAATACCGTGTTATCTATGTATCAGCATTTCGGCAATTTTGATTTTGAAAAAATATCGGGCGAAACGCGCCTAGTTTATTTTAACTTTTACAACTGGGGGCTGATATCGTTTCCTGTGTTTGTGCTGTACATCTTTTTCGCGCTGATGCTGTTAGGGTTGGTTGCCGCCCTTGTATTAAACCGCAAAAAGCTAACTAAATCCGCCGTGCTAAAAACGCTTAAAGCAATAGGCATTGTGTTTGGGTGCATTGTTGCCGCGATAGGGGTTGCGTATTTATTTTCGTATATCATGCAAGCCATTACGGGCGTATGGCTGATACAAAAGCATAGTTCGTTTGGTATTGTGTTCGGGCAAATGCTAATCAGCATAATTGTCTTTGCCGTTGCGCTGTACTTTTTGGCAAAGCTGTGCAAGGTTAAACGGCGCGAGGCGTACACGGCAACCGCTATACTGTTGTTTGTGTTTACCGCCGCGCTTTCGTTTGCATTGCCCGAGGCCGCCTTTATATTCTTACTGCCCGCGTTTGTCAGCGTAACCGCACTGGTGCTGGAAAACACCGTAACACATAAAGTAGCTAAAACTATTATAACCGATGTCGGCTTGCCGCTTGTAAGCGCGCTGTTTGCGTTTACCTCTACCGTTACGTTTGCGGTGTTAATCGCCTACGCACTGGGTACGCTGTTCGCGCCCGCGCTTATGCTGCTGCCGCTGCTTGTGCTTGCAAACTTTCCGCTTTTATTACAAGAAGTTAATTTTAAAAAGCTGTTTAAAAAAGGCGGTACCGACGCTAAAACCGTATCGGCAGAAACAGAAACAGAAACAGAAACAACAGAAACGGCGGCAGAAGCCTCTGCACTAGAAACGCCCGCAACGGAAACGGCACATGAAGGGCAAAATTAGCCTAACGTCTAAAAAAACGTGTATACTGCTTTTGGCGTTTGGTTTTTTAGGGCTGGCGGTAGTTATATTTTTTATGGCTATGTGGCCGAACTTTAAGCAATTTGCTTCTAATCAGCGGTCGGGGCTTAATTATTTTGCGTACTTTACGTATCTATCTAATACCGTAGTATTTATTTGGTTGATTTTAACGGGCATTTCGGGACTATGCAAAAAAGAAAAAATGCAGCGGTTTTTAATTGCGCCGCAAATTTTCGGCGCGGTGTTTTTGTATACCTTTATCGTGGGGTTTATTTTTTACGGAATTCTGCGCTGGATAGTAACGCCGTATCCGTGGAGTGTTTGGTACGCGCGGCTTGCAGATTTTTTTAATCACGGGCTAACGCCGCTTTTTATGACGTTATTGTTTATTTTTTCTACAAACGAAACGCAAAAAAAACTTACGCAAAAGCATGTGCTGCTGTGGCTGATTTATCCGTTTGTCTATTTTGTTTTCAGCATGGTGCGCGGCGCAATAATCAACTGGTACCCGTACCCGTTTATTAACCCCGCGTGGCAGCCTTACGCAGCTGTAAGCGCACCCCCCATACTGCTGATTATTTTAGCCGCCGCCGCATTCATGTCGGTATTTTATCTATTAGGATTTGCCACTATGAAACTCTCAAACAAAAAAATCGCCAAATGCGGAGGGCAATTAAATTGAGTAATATTAAACTTTTTGAGGATAACAAAGTTCGCACCAGTTGGGACGACATTCAAGAAAAATGGTGGTTTAGCGTTTATGACGTAGTAGCTATTTTGACCGAACAATCCGAATATGAGAAAGTAAAAAGCTACTGGAAGTGGCTAAAAAGACAGCTTGTAAAAGAGGGAAGTGAACTGGTTAGTAAAACTATCCAGTTGAAATTAAAAGCATTTGACGGCAAAATGCGCCTTACCGATGTTTTGGATACAGAGGGGATTTTTAGGCTTGTGCAAAGTATTCCGTCTAAAAAGGCAGAGCCGTTTAAGATTTGGCTTGCAAGAACGGCAACAGAACGAATTGAGGAAATCACCGACCCTGAGATTGCGTTTAGACGGGCGGCAGATATCTATCTAAAAAAGGGTTATAGCCGTGAGTGGGTTAATCAACGCATTTTATCAATTGAGGTACGAAACGAACTCACCGCCGAATGGCAGGACAGCGGAGTGAGGGAGGGCAAAGAATACGCAATTTTGACGGATGAAATGACAAAGGCGTGGAGTGGAAAAAGCGTAAAGGGCTACAAAAAGCATAAGGATGTCAAGGCGGGCAATTTGCGGGATAATATGACAAACCTAGAAATCGTACTCAACATGCTTGCAGAGGTTTCGACAACAGAAATTAGCAAGGATGAAAAACCTTCTGGTTTTTCGGAAAGTTTGTCGGTAGCACAGCGTGGCGGAGGCGTTGCAAAGGTTGCAAGAGAAAACATCGAACAACAGCTTGGCCGCAGTATAATCAGCAAAGCCAACGCAGCGGACAAATTGGCACTAGACGAATCACCTAAAACATTAGGTTTGCAGTTGCCGCTTGACGACAACGAAATAAAATAAGGCAATCGGCTTTTTTTGGCGGTCAAATTCCGCAGAAGAATTCCCCTCTTTGCAGGCGCGACGCGGCGGCGACAGCCGCAAAAACACACCGTGTTTTTAGCCAAAGCGGGGAGTGAGGAACGAACGACCCATTGACGCGAAAGCTAGACGGGGTGGAAAGAAAAAGTAACTTACGTACAAAGCCCTAATAGGTAGTCGGTGCGGACGGAAAAAAAGAGGGCTAGGCGGATAAGGTGTTTGGTGCGCAAGCTTTCTGTTTGATTGTTTTCCCACGCGGCAACGGTTGCCTTGCCGCAGCCTAACGCTTTGGCTAATTCTTGTTGGGTAAGGTTTTTAGCTAGTCTAAGCGTTTTTATTCTTTCGCCTATATTTGAGTTCATAAATTTTCTCCTTTTAAAAAATAACTATAAAAGAATATTATACCATGTAACGGCTTGACAAATCTACAACCAAAGTGATAGCATAGTGTTGTCAAATTGATAACAGATTTTTAAAAGGAGATTAGATTTTATGGAAATTACCGTAAAAAAGCCGAGTGCGCAGG
The DNA here is from genome assembly GCA_009777485.1 of Bacillota bacterium. Classification (GTDB taxonomy): domain Bacteria; phylum Bacillota; class Clostridia; order Christensenellales; family Pumilibacteraceae; genus WRAP01. The sequence goes on along the minus strand of WRLT01000001.1, from coordinate 301,148 downwards.
AAAAGGCGTATATGGAAGGCAAGCCTACATGGAGCTGCGGCGTTTCGGAGTTTGACTGGTTTTATGACAGTCAAGAAGTTTGCCTAATTATTGAGGGCGAGGTATGTGTTTCGTACGGAGAGGGCAAAACGGCTGAGTTCGGCGCGGGCGATTATGTAGTGTTTCCCAAAGGGCTTTCGTGCGTGTGGAAAGTTACAAAGCCTGTCAAAAAATATTACGAGTTTAAGTGAGGCGGGTGTAAAATGTTTTCACTAAAGCATAAAGTAACTATATCGGATATCGCGGCAAATGAAAAAATGTCGGTGCATGCTATGATTAGCCTGCTAGCTAATTGCGAGCAGTTTCAGATAGACGCTGCCCCTGGCTTTAAGGAATATTATATTTCGCGCGGGTACGGTATTTATCTAACGGCGCGTCAGGCGGATATTATACGCTTGCCCGATTACGGCGAGGCGGTTACCGTTTCTACCTACGTGCATGAAATCAACGTGTTTTACGGCGTGCGTAATACGTTTATCTACGATGCGGCTAATAATCCGATTGTTAAAAGCTACGCAATCGGCGCGAATATAGATTTGGCGGCTAAAAGCCCTGTGCGTATAGATAAAGAATTTGTCGCGGGCTTTAAGCTAGACCCTAAGCAAGAAATGTTTTACGCGCCGCGCCGCATAGCCGTGCCCGATACGGTGCCCCAAATTCTGCCGCCCTTTACCGTGCCTGATTTTTTTATCGATTTTTATCAGCACATGAACAACGTACATTACGTTACGCTGGCGTTAGAGTGCATTAAGCCGCGCGCCATTACACGGGTGCGCGCCGAGTATAAGGCGGCGGCGGTGGCAGGCGATAAGATAATTCCTACCGTTTACCGCGAGGAAAACCGCGCAACTGCGGTGCTGGCGGACGGGCGCGGCGGCGCGTTCGCGCATATCGAAATTACCGAATAACCGTGTTTTTTCATTATTTTAGCCTTGACAACTCCAAATATATTTGGTATAATAGGCTGTAACGCTATAAAAAAGCTTGGAGAATATGGTGAAAAAATTTAAAGCTTGTTTATTAATCACTCTATGCACCGTAATATTGTGTGCGGCAACCGTCTTTACGGGCTGCACCGAGCCCGACCCTTATCCGCCTGTCGAGGATGTTCCTGGCTATCGGCTGGTTTGGCGCGACGAGTTTATGGGCAATTCCTTAGATGAAAGCAAATGGGAGTTTCAAACGGGAATCGGTTCGCACCCGCCTAGTAATGCGTGGGGCAATGCAGAACTGCAATATTATAAAAGAGACAATGTGTCGGTTTCTAACGGCACGTTAAAAATTACCGCAAAGCGCGAGCGCACCGACTTTATGTATCGGGACGAGCCGTTTCATCAAGAATTTACGTCAGCACGTATTCGCACAAAAGGCAAGTTTTCGCAAATGTACGGACGGTTTGAGGCGCGGATAAGCTTGCCCGCAGGCGTTGCGCTATGGCCTGCTTTTTGGATGATGCCAGAGCCTGTAAACCCCGAAGTGTCCGAGCACGGCGCGTATGGCGGTTGGCCGCGTTCGGGTGAGATTGATATTATGGAAGCGCGCGGGCGCATAACCGACCGCGTTGCGGTTGCACTGCATTACGGCACTGCGCCCGGTATAGCGGGGCACAAGTACAGTGATAGATACCATATATTAGGCGAGGGGCGTTCTATCCAGCATTTCAATATTTACCGCGTAGACTGGCACGAGGATTATCTTGAATGGTTTGTAAACGGAGTAAAAATATTCGAGGTTAATTCGGACGTGTGGTTTACAAGCGGCGCGACTAAACAAGAAAATCCGCGCGCACCGTTTGACCAAGAGTTTCATATGCTGTTAAATTTGGCGATAGGCGGAATGTTTGACGGCATGCGTACCCCTCCGCCCGAATTTACTTCGGCAGTTATGGAGGTAGATTATGTGCGCGTTTGGCAAGCGGAGAGCCGACTTTAAATAATCTGTAAACGGGACATACTACCATAAAGCAAAATTTAGGTAAATCAAATGAGGGTAGCCAATGGCGGCAATCAAAAACTATTTTAAAATACTGGGCGTCGAGTATGACGCAACAGACACGCAAATCCGCGAGGCACACAGAAAGCTTGCAAAAAAGTACCATCCGGATTTAAATCAAGGCGACGCGACAGCGGGGGCTAAGTTTCGTAATGTTCAAGAGGCTAACGATACGCTGTTAGACGCCGAAAAACGGCGCGAGCATTGCGTTTTTTTAGAAAGCAAGGGAATTGCTACGGGGATATTTAACCGCATAGAGCCCGAGCCTGAGCCCGTTCAAGAGCAGCCCGACCCGTCCGCGCAAAAATCTGCCGCCGCGCCCGCCGCACCGAAAAGGCCGCTGACGCGCGCCGAAAAATATGCGGCAACCATGCAAAAGGTGCGCGACGAAAAGGCAAAGTTCCGCCGCACGATGATGATATCGCTGATAGCTGCGGGTGCGGCGGTTGTGCTGGGCGTTTCGATTGCGCTGGGCGTAATATTCGGCACGCCTAAATATACCGTAACCTTTGATTACGGCGTAACGGGGCAGGCAAATATTTCTGAAACGGTACGAAAGGGCGGCGAGGTTGACGCGCCCGAGTTGGTGCAGAATAACGGGCTTGATTTTGTGGGGTGGTTTGAAACAAAGGATAACGACGAAAGTGACGAAAGTCAAGCCTTAACTTTTCCGTACACACCTACCAAAACCATTACCCTATACGCGCGTTGGAAAGAACCTCCTCCGCGTCTGTCTATGGACGTAACCCTGCATTTTATGGACGGCAGAATTCCCGCAACCGAAACGGTTCAAGTTTACATGTACGAGCGCGGGCGCGAAAATGTGCCCTCTTTAAGCGGGCAGCGTTTGGGCTACACGTTTATGGGCTGGTACCGATTTGCGGCAGACGGAGGCGATTTTGCTTCGTCTGACCCTAATCCTCCGTCTAATTCGATACAGCTTCCCGCAAGTTCGACAAGTTTGGCGACTAGCTTATGGGGGGCGGAAACTGCCGTGCTGTACGCGCGTTGGGCAATCAACGATATTTCGGTTATTTATAGGTATAAAGAAGATATAGACGATGACGAATATGTCAGTGTTGGCGGCGGTATAGGAACCGTTGTGCCGTATACCCGCCAAGAGGGAGAAACTATTTTTTCTAATATTATTCTTGTCACGCCGCCAAATGCACAATTTATAGGCTGGTTTTTAGTGCCCGAGCAGGGTGATGCAGTGCGGGTTGCCGACGAGAATGCTGTTCTTTTGATGGATTGGCGCGAGATAGAAAATTCACATTTGCCCGTAACGCTGTATGCGCGGTACGAGCCGATATAGGAGAGAGAGGTTAAAAATTGATTTCTACACTTTTACAAATTACGCGCTTAGAAAGCTTTGCGCCCGACCCTACGCCGAAACCGTTTAACTACGATATGCTATGGCTTTTTTTAGCCGTAGTGTTCGGTGCGGCGGTGCTTGCGTTGACTATTTGGCGTTGTGTGGTAATGTGGCGCGAGCGCATAGCGGATAAAGAGCTTAAAAGAGTGCTTAAAGAAGAGGCGGAGCAAGAAAAAAAGCGCGATTCAAACGGCACAAAAAATCAAGTAGACAGTTCGTCAGGCAAGTGATATAATCATAAATAAATGTAAGGCAGAGGAGAAAGTCTTGAACGAGATTTTAGAACAAATTAACGAGAGGTTTATTCCGTTTTGGCTAAGCTTGCGCGACGAGCGCGGCGGCTTTTACGGAGGCTATAAGGGCGGCATGGTAAACCGCGACGCCCCCAAAGGCGCGGATATGCACCTAAAAATGTTATGGTTTTTTTCGCGTGCGTTTCAAGTTTTAAAAAAGCCCGCCTTATTAGACGCGGCCACGTGGGCGTATGAATATATCATAAAGCACATGGTAGACCCTACCTACGGCGGCTTGCATTATTCGGTAACGTGCGAGGGCGTTCCGTTGGATACGTTAAAGCGCACAGAGGTAACCGCGCTGGCACTGTATGCGTTTTCGGCGCACTTTGACGCAACGCGCGACCATAATGTTTTAAAGCAGGCATACGAATGCTTTAACACGCTGGAATTCCGCTGCCGCCGCCGAAACGGATACCGCGAACAATTTGACTGGTGCTTTACGCCTATGATGAACACTAAGGCAGAAGAAAACGCCGAGCGCACAACCAAAACCATGTTGCGCATTTTAGAGGCCTATGTAGACTTTTATATGCTAACCAAAGACGAGAATGTACGCAATTCACTGCTGTACGTATACGAGGTTTTCAAGCGGTATTTGTACAACGAAAAGCTGGGCAGCTTAGAGGTTTATCTAGACCAGCATTTTCGCGGGATTTCGGAGGTAGTGGATTTCGGGCTGAATATGCAAGCGTCGTGGACGCTTTCTAACGCCGCGCAAGTGTTGGGCGAGCTAACGCGCGACGATGTTGCCATGATTAAGCGATTAGCCGAAACCGCATTAAAAGACGGCTTTGACAACGAGGCAATGATGTACCGCAAAATAGGCAAAAAGCCCGACTACGACCGCATCGGCTGGGTTCAGGCGGAGTCTATTATCGCGCTGTTAAACTTATATGCCATATCAAAATCCGAAGCGCACTTAGACGCGGCTAAAACGCTGTGGAGCTACATAAAAGACGAGCTTATATTTACCGGCGGCTGGTACTGGGGAAAAACTAAGGAAGGCAGATTGCTGGATGTTCCGCTGTGCAGTGAGGCACGCGGGCCGTATCACGACGGCAGAATGTTTTTAGAAATACTTCGGCGCGGGATAATAATGGGGCTGTAAGGCTACATTAGTATAGATAGCGCGGGGCATACAGCGGGCAAAGCGGCACGTATGGATAGGATGAGATTCTACAAAATAAAAACACATACAACGGTGCAGCGGCGCGGGGCAATTTTTGCGGCGGCGGTTTTATGCGGGCTTTTGTGTTTTTTTGCGGCGGCGGCTTTACAGCGCGGCGGCGGTTTAAACGCGCACGCGGATACGGGCGCAACGGGAATCCCCGATACTTTTTGGTATTCCGCCGATACAAACGCGGCAGATTTTGTAATTAGTACGGCGGACGAATTAGCGGGGCTTTCTCAAATCGTAAACGGCGAGGGCATAGCGGCTTTTAGTTTTAGCGGAAAAACCGTAACGATGGCTGCGGATATAGATGTATCTGTGTACGGCAGCGGCACGGGTTGGGTGCCTATCGGCATATCGGGGAATTTTAGCGGAACTTTTGACGGGGCAGGTTATTCTATAACCAACCTGCGTATGGATAATACGGGCATAACGGAAGGCGGATTGTTCGGCAATGTAAACGGTGTTATCAAAAACGTATCGGTGACAGGCAGTATTAATGCGGGCGATGAAACCGGCGGCATTGCGGGTTTTTTATATCAAAACGGCATTATTCAAAACAGCAGCTTTATCGGAACGGTTCAGGGCACTGCCTTTACGGGCGGCATTGCAGGCCTTGTGGGGGCGTCTTCCACCGCCTCACAAAATCCGTCCATAATAGATTGCTATGTATTTGGCAGCGTAAGTTCCTTAGGCGATTACCCCGAAGCGGGCGGTATTGCGGGGCGCATAAGCAGAGGAATGCTGTTGCGCAATTATGCCGTAAATGAGGTAATTGCCGCGCAAGGAAACGCGGGCGGCATTGTAGGAAGAGCGGATAGCGCAGCAACTATTAAAGAGTGTGTTGCGCTAAACAGCGAAATTACGGGAAATATAAGCGGACGTATTACCGCCGCCGATGCAGCAAATACTACCCTAGAAAACAACTACGCCTTAGACAGTATAGCGGGTACGTTTACCGATAACCCCGACGGCTTAGACGGCGGCGGAATATCCGCCTTTGATATTCTTACTGACGGCACTGTCGGCGGCATTTTCAGCGCGGACAACGGCTTTACGGTGTTAGACGGATTTTTGCCTGGCCTGTTCGGTACGGCACAGCCTATGCCCGCGCATATTCGGGCAGACTTGACGGGCGCGCAAGTAGTGGTGCCGTCTGCCGAATATACGGGCGCGGAAATTTTTCCCGAATCCATAACGGCGCACCTAAACGGTAAAACACTTACGCTTATGCGCGGTTCGGATTTCGAGATAGACGCTATACAAGACAACATAAACGTGGGTACGGCAAGCCTTACCGTGCGCTTTATAGCGCGCTTTGCGGGTACGGCGGACGCCGAGTTTTTAATCCGCAAAACGCCCTCTGCGGACGATTTAACTTTCAGCTTTCCCGCTGCTAGCTTTAACGGTTCGCCGCAGGGTATAGGGGCAGTAAGCGGTGCGGACGGACTGGGTGCGGTAACGGTATATTACGAGGGCACGCAAGGCACGCTTTACCCTAAAACAGCAGATTTGCCCGTAAACGCAGGCACGTACGCCGTTACCGTTGATGTATCGGACGGCGGCGGATTTTTCAGCGGGGCGCAGGATATATTTTTAGGGGTTTTTACCCTAGCGCAGTTATCGGGCGCGGGCAGTGTTACCATTGCAAACTGGACGTATCTCACGGCGGCGCAAGCACCAAACATAAGCGGGCATGACGGCGCGGCGGCAATAGCTTATTCGGTGTACGGCGCGGATAACTTTACTGCGGATGTTCCTGTTACTGCGGGCGATTATACCGTGCGGGTGCAATTTTCGGCAACGCAAAATTTAGCGGCGCATACGGCCTATGCGAATTTTACGATATTTAAAACGGCGGGCGCGGCCGCGCCGAATGCAGTTTCTTCCCAAGATGTACAGGTTTCGGCATTTAGCATAACCGTAAGCCCCGTAGAGGTACAGGAAGGGCAAATTGTGGAGTACGCGGTTAGTAAAACCTCTGCCGTTCCCGAAACGGGCTGGCAAACCGATGTAACGTTTGTTAATTTAGACGCCGACACTACCTATTACGTTTTTGCGCGGATTAAGGGCGACGAAAACACGCAAGCGGGCGAGGCGTCGGTTACGCAAATCAAAACACAGCCGCATCAAGGCACGGACTGGTGGATATATGTAATCATTACGTTTGCGTCTGTTATGTTGGCAGGCGGTGCGGTGTTTGGAATTTGGTTTGTAAAAAGAAAGCCCGCGCCCGCGTCCGTTGCCGCCGCCGATGCTGCCGCGCCTGTGTACCCTTACGCATTTCCGCAGGATTTAACCGAACGCGAGTTAGAAGTAGCAAAACTGATTATGCAAGGCAAAAGCTTAGCGGTAATGGCAGGAGAATTGTTTATTTCGGTAAGCACGTTAAAGACGCACATTTCGCGCATATTAGAAAAAGCAAACTGCACCAATCAAAAAGAGTTTATAACAAAGTATAGATTGTAATTGTATTGAAAATCACGAAGTACAATTTACAACCGACAATTTACAACTGACAACTGACAAATTATTGCTAAAATATTATTAAAAAATTTAGCCGAAATTTGTCAGTTGTCAGTTGTAAGTTGTCAATAAATAAAAATCATACTTTGGTACTACGTTTTGGATTTTTACAAACCGTAGTTTTTTTGTATAGTGTTTATAGTAGTCTCATACCAAAGGAGCAGTAAAACCTATGCAAGCAAATCAACATTTCCTTTTAGAATTAACCAGCCGCGAGCAAGACGTTGCCGCGCTGATTATGCAAGGCAAAAGCAACGCGGCAATGGCGGCGGAATTGTTTATTTCGGTAAGCACGTTAAAGACGCACATTTCGCGCATTCTTAAAAAAGCCGATTGCGTAAATCAAAAAGAATTTATAGCAAAGTCATTGAAAACGCACAACTTACAATTTACAACTGACAACTGACAAATTATTGCTAAAATATTATTAAAAAATTTAGCCGAAATTCGTCAGTTGTCAGTTGTAAATTGTCATTAAATATAAAATCATACTTTGGTACTACGTTTTAAATTTGCAGCTTTACCGTCCTTTTTTGTACAATGAGAGTATAGAAAATTTTTTTATAGGAGAAACAACCAACCATGAAAACACACGTAAAACAATCAAGCAAGGTAAAATGGCTTTTAGCCTTTTTACTGGCGGCGGTGTTCGCGCTGAGCCTAAGCGCGATTACAGGAGCTTTTCGCAGCCGCACGGTAAGCGCGCAGGACGGCACGGAGGGCAACCCGTACTTAATTGACCTAAGCCAACCGCTTTTAGGTCAAGAAGTAGCGGGAGCGATTACAACTAGCGGCATTCAGCTGCGCCTGCAAGGAAACCATCATTTTCACATAACAGGCAGCACAACCTCTAATACTTTAATAGTAATGGCTGCTGCGAATGTTTTTATAACGTTTGAAGATGTAACCATTGATTTATCCGCATACAACGCCCTTGCAGAAACGCCCGCGTTTATGTTAGGACTAGGCGCGACTGATACTGCGCAAGCTACCGTAAATTTGGTAGGCGTAAACACCTTTAACGGCGGCGGAATAACTGCCAACGCAACGGGTGCGTTAGACGGTATTCGGTTAAACAGCAGTAGCGTTTTAACCATACAAGGCAGCGGTACGCTAAACGCAACGGGTAAAGACCACGGGTCGGGAATTTCATTAAGCCGCGCATGGGCCACCTCTGCTGCGGTGCTTAACATCAACGGCGGCACGGTAAACGCAACAGGCGGCGCAAACGGCGGCGCGGGTATTGCGGTTACGGGTATGGGAGGCCATACGTTAAACATCAACGGCGGCACGGTAACCGCGCGCGGCGGCGGCGGCGGTGCGGGTATCGGCGGCTGGATTCATTCCGGCACAACGGCGGATAACTACGCAATGGCAAACGCGGGCAATATCAATATAAACGGCGGATATGTATCGGCTGCCCGCGCCGCTAACACAGCACCTAGCACTACCAATTTCCGCGCGGCGGATATCGGCGGCGCGGCCTCCGCTTCGGCAACACACGGACACGGCGGAACCGTTACCATTACCAACGGCGTAGTAGACGGCTATACAACCAATGCCGGAGCGAGTTCGACGCCTCTGCAAGAGAAAGGTTTTGCGATAATCGGCGGCCGCAGCCGTCCGAGCCAAACGGATGCCAATATTCTACCCGGAACCTTAACCATAACCGGCGGACACGCTGTTGTACTTCAAGTATCAGGCACAGGCACAGGCGTTCCGCTTTTTAGCCGTCCTGTTCCCGTTAATGCGGAAGGTGCAGAGCTTGCAGAAGTACGCGTTAGTTTTCCTGCAACTGTCAGTGTAGGTGAAACGCTTACAAGTTTTTCCGTACAGGGCTATCCGTATCCCGCAGAGAACTTAACCTTAACAACCATTGTCGTTCTAACTCCGCGAATGATTCAAGTTTGGCTGCCTAAGAGCAGCACGTATCCTTTAATTACGGCAACCACCCAAGATAAGTTTTTCCGTGCGCAAAATACCGTTATAGGAAATGTGGCATCGTTTATCGTAAATATTACCGAAATTACCGCACAGCAGTTTTATCAAGCGGCGGTTGACCAAGCGGTAAGCTTAATAGACTGGGATGCCATTAAAAACGCAAACGAATCGCAAGATAACGTATTATCCGCGCTTACTCTGCCCGCAACAATAGGCGACGGCGTAGAAATTTCATGGACGTCTACGGACGCGGCGATTAACCAAAGCACAGGCGCGGTTACGCGTCAAGCGTTTTCTTACCCCGATACAACCTCTTTAACCGTTACCTTAACGGCAAGCTTTTCTAAGGGCGGGGCAACGGGAAGTAAAGAATTTACAGTAACGGTAGGGCAGTTAGACCCCACCGACGGGCAAGCTATCACCGCAACGCGTGATTGGCTAGTTGCCGAAGGCTGGGATTTAATTAAGGGCGGTAACAATATGGCTGTTACCAACAACGGCTACAATATCACTTCGGATTTAGTTTTACCTGCGCAAGGCTTATTTGGCACAACCATTACATGGACGTGGGTTAAGCAATCTGATGATACGCCCGATACGGGATATATTGATGTGTCTGTTTCGGGTGTAGGTACTATTGTCCGTCCGCCGTTTTCGGGAGAGCGTGATGTAACGGGCAGGCTTCAAGCGCGTGTTGCTAAGGGTTCGGCAAGTGCCCTTCAAGTGCTTATCCCCAGTACGCAGGTTATCAGAATCCTTCGTGCCGAGCCTACACAGGCAGAGCAAGACGCAATAGATGTTGCGGCGGCAAAAAATCTGCTAAACTGGAATGCTATCCGCAGCGGCAATTCGGCAGAAGACAACATTTTATCCAACTTAAATCTTGTAAATACTATCGGCACAGCAGGCGTATCCGTTACGTGGGCGTGGGCGCATACGGGCGGCGACGCGGCGGGCAGTGTGTCTAACGCGGGCGTGGTTACGCGCCCTCCCTTTGCAAACGGCAGCGATACAACAGGCACACTCACCGCTACGCTTACCAAAGGCGCGGCAACCGAAACGGCTACCTTTACCGTTACACTAAAAATGCTAGACGCTACGCAAGCAGACCTGGATAAAGCGGCGGCGGACGCGGTTATACTGCTTATCAGTCAATTGCCCGCATCTCCTGTCGAGGGAGATTTAGCGCAGGTGCAAGCCGCAAGGACTGCATATGACCTGTTAAATACGCAGGCGCGTGCAATGGTAATCAACTATGCGGTTCTGCAAGCGGCCGAATCCGCCTTAGCAGGCGTGCTTATGGCGCAGGAAGTTATCGCAATTAACTTAATGATTACGGCGTTAAACAGCAACACTACCTCTGCCGCGCTTTCTACGGCGGTAGATGCGGTAGATACGCGGATTAGCGAATGGACGGGCGATGTTGCGCTTGCAGGCGTAAATACGGCAGAGCTTGAAATTCAACGCGCAAGAATTGCAACGCTTGCGGCCAGCGAGGCAGAAGTAACCGCTATTAACGCACTGATTGCCGCGCTGAGTGAATTTGAAACGTCCGCAACGTTATCCGATGCAATAGACGCAATAGATACGCGCCTTAACGAATGGACGGGCGATGCGCTTGTCGGGGTAGACCATGCGGCATTAAGCACCCAACGCGCAAGAATCACCACGCTTTCTAATGCGGAGGTAACGTATGTAAGAGGGCTTATTAACAACCTGCCCGACGAAAACGACGTTGAGGAATCGGATGCGGCGGCAATAGCCTATGCGCGCAGCGCATACAACGCGCTAAGCGGCGCACAGCAAGACGGGCTTGTAGACGTTTACGACAAGCTAACCGACGCGGAGGTCGCGCTTGCCGCGCTATTGCCCGCAGAGGTGTTAGCGGTAATCGCGCGGATTAGCGAAATCGGCACGGTAACGCTTGATTCGGGCAGCGACATTCAAGCCGCCCGCAACGCATACAACGCACTTTCGGAAGAGGATAAGGCAAGGGTTGCCAACTTTGAAGATTTAACGGCGGCGGAAGCCGCGCTGACGGCTTTACAAAACGCGGCGGCGGCGGAAGTAGTACAAACTCAAATAGCCGCCTTACCCGCAGCGGCAAGCCTTACGCTTGCCAACGCGGCAGCAGTCGCGGCGGCGCGCACGGCGTACAATGCGTTATCGGCGGCACAAAAACCCTTAGTAACTAATTTGGCAGTATTAGAGGCGGCAGAGGCTAAAATTACAGAACTTCAAAATGCGGCGGCGGCAGCGGAGGCAGCGGCAGCGGTGCAAGCCCAAATAGCTGCCTTACCTGCAACGGCAAGCTTTACGCTTGCTAACGCGGCGGCAGTAGCGGCGGCGCGCAGTGCGTACAACGCGCTAACCTCTGCGCAAAAATCCTTAGTAACTAATTTGGAAGTTTTAGAAGCGGCAGAGGCTAAAATTGCCGAACTGCAAAAGCAAGAGGACGAAAAAGGCGGCGATGACGACAACGGAAAACGCAAGCCTTGCGGCGGCGGAACGCTTTCGGCAAACGGCGGCATCGGCTTTGGCGGCGGCTTATTAGTACTGGGCTTATTCGGCATACTATTAGCCGTTTTAAAGCAAAAATCGCAAAAATACAACAAAAGCAAAAACTAAACAAGGTTCAAAAGTAAATAAAAAAACACGGGTAAATCAACCGATATGCCCGTGTTTTATTTTGTTTTATTGGCGGTGTTACCCAAAAACTCCCGACAGCAAAAGTATCATACAAACTAGCCACACCACACCGTGTACGCAAATCGAGATTATACTAAACAAAATACCGCGTTTGGCTTTTTGCATACCCTCCTCAACATTTATTGAGGCCAAAAGTCCCTTTGCCGAAAGGCCGCTAAATAGGGCATAAAAGGCAAAAAATATAAGCCCGTAGCCTGGAATAAACGATAAACAGCCAAAAAGAAACGCGCGGTTAGCCTTCTGCAACGCTACCTCTTTATTAAAGGCGTCGGGTTGCGGCCCTGTATGATAAGCGCTAGGCTGTTGCTGTTGTTGCGGCTGTATCGGCGTTTCCGCCGCAGCAGTAACGCGTTTCCCACACTTATTACAAAACGCCGCGCCGTCCGCATTGCTTGTACCGCATGAATTACAAAACATATTCTATCACTTCCTTTTGCAGTAAAATATTTACTTAACTGTATTATAGCATGCGGTTATTGCGGTGTAAAGCGTTTTTTACGCAAAACCGCCGCAAGGCATACACAAATAGACCCCAACACAAACAATATAGACGCCGCAATAGGACCCCGCGCTTTGCAAACATAACACAAAAAACCACTAAAAGGGCAGAGGCAATTATAAACATTGCCACCCCGCTGTAAAAGTGCGCCTCACGCCCCAAAAAAATAGGCTTAGGCGGCACCCAACCTTCCTCACGCGGTTTTAAAAACGGCAAAAAGTCAACCATATTCTTAGTATACAAGAATACATTCATAAATTCAAGACCTTTGCACGAAATTCTTACAACGCCGCCCTAAGTTTTTTTAATTCCGCAATTAAACTTTGGCGATTTTGCAATCAAAATTACTCTTGACAAACACCCCTAATCAGTGGTAGAATAGATTTATGACAATCAATACAGAAAGTTTTTTAAAAGACCCTGATAAATATTTTGCTGAGGCAATCACCTCTAAAAATACCGTAACGGTTAGCACTGTTCACGGGGATGCTGTTCTATTAAGCGCAGAAGAATATAGCTTATTAGACGAGCTTAGATGCGTTGAACAAGGCGAAGCAGATATTGCGGCAGGGCGTTTTATTACACTAGAACAATTTGAAAAAGCTATGGACGATAAAATTGCGGAGTGGAAAAACAAATAATGCACTATAAAGTACTACTTTCCGAAAAAGCTTTGCAAGATTTTAACGAAATTTACGATTATATTGCGTTAGATAATCCAAGTATAGCCGAAAGCTATACAAACGAATTGCGGCAACATATTAGACATTTAGCTGATTTTCCTTACATAGGAAAAGAAAATCCAAAAAACAAACGCCGCAGATTAGTAAAAAAACCTTATATTATCAACTATTCAATTGACGAAAAAGTGTCTACCATAAAAATACTGCACATTCGGCACGGGGCACGTCAACCACTATAAGCTTAGTTTTGTATCAAATAGCTAAGGATAAACTTTTAATCTCCTTGACAAAATTGTAAATAGGCACTATACTAATAATGCGAACTCAATCGGGATTTCCGATTGTTTAGTAACAAATTAGTTTAAGGAAGAACATAAAAGTGAAAAGCAAATTGAGGTTATTGGTTGTAATAGTTTCAACCATCGTGATGTCGTTGTTGATTGTGGCGTGTGATAGAGAAAAGCCGAAATTACATACGCCGAGTTCGGCGGACGTTATACCGACGCATAACACGATTACCGTATCGAATGTTCAGGGAGTTGTAAGCATTGATGCGGTCGAATTTAGTTTGGGCGGGACAAATTGGCAGTCTGAGCCTTTATTTACAGACCTTAGCCCGAATACCGAATATAAGGTTTATATCAGGCAAAAGGCGACTGCGGAACATTCGGCAAGCGACAGCTTGATTAAAGAGGTTACCACGCTAAAGGCTGACCAAGCAGTTCCCGCCGTTTCGTTTGTTCAAAGCGATAAGCTTATTACGCTTGTAGGTGTAACGGACGCAATGGAGGTTGCGTTTGACGGTGTTAATTTCGGCTCCGAAACGTCGCACACGTATCAAACAAACGGCAATAAAACCATTAGCGTCAGATACAAAGAAACAAACCAAGCCAACCAAAGCGACGCACAGGTGATTGAGGTTAATATCAGTAATTTCTACGGTGGCTTAGGAACAAGCGAAAAGCCGTATCAAATAAAAAACTTCGGGCATTTACAGTTGATGACCGGTTCCTTTTATTTTGAATTGGTTGACGATATCGTGTTTCCCGCAGCACCGCTTACCAATGTTATTTCTCTCGGCTCGGCGCGGCAGTTTGACGGAAACGGAAAAAAATTTATCGACCCTGTAATGAGTTATGAAAATATTGCAAGAAGTGGGATATTCGGACAGTGTGTCGGAACGATTCGGAACCTTACCGTAGAAAATGCCGTTATGAATGTTAAAGCCAACAATGATTCGCATTTCGGGATTTTAGTCGGAGAATTGCTTAACGGCGATATTATCAATGTTCATGTCAACGGTGTGATAAATATAGAAAGTGATATTCCTGCGTTTTCAGGTTCGCGTGTTAATGTCGGCGGTTTAGTGGGTACAATGACAGGTTCCGGAAACTTTACAGGAAATTCGATTCTAAATTCATCGGCCGATATTGTAATAAACTGCACAACAACTGCTGGCGGAAGCGGACATGTAGCGATAGGCGGCTTGGCAGGTCGTGGTCAAATTCTTTCCATATTGAATTCTTACGCAGAGGTTGAACTTAATATTACGGACGGATTTAGAAGAGTAACTGCGGGTGGTCTCGCAGGCGGCGAGGAAGGAGCCGGAGGGCTTAGTACGATTATCAATGTTGAGAATTCCTATTCGATAGGTAATATGGTTGTGCAAGGTGAAGGCTGGCTTTCAAGCGACATGATTATTGCGGGCGGGCTTGTGGGAAGGACTTCTGGTGTAATAACAAAATCATATTCAAGTGTTGATATTAGTGTGGCGGCCACGAATCAGAATATTGTTATTGGCGGTATCGTGGGTATTGCTTTGCGTGCGAATGACCCCATAATTGAAAACACGTTCTTCGCGGGCAGTATCGTAACAAATTTACAAATCACCAACGGAACGTTTGTTGAAATGCTGGCAAGCATAGCAACAAATCCGCCGAGACCGAACAGTATTGCAAACAGCTTTCATATTGATACGATTGGATTAAGTGTTGTTGCCGATAATTCGACTGCTGTAAGCGAAGCCCTGTTAAAGTCTATTACATGGCAAAGAGAAAACATGAATTTTGATGAGGAAATTTGGAATTTGGTTGACGGAGAGCTTCCGGTATTAAAATAAAAAATGATTTATAAAAAAAGCAAAAAGAGGACGTAAAAATCCCCGATAATTTGCCCGATTTTACTTGAAAACCGCGCTGTTTCGTGGTATAATAGCCTTGTATCCGTACTTTGGGCGATTAACTCAGTCGGGAGAGTATCACCTTGACATGGTGGAAGTCACTGGTTCGAGCCCAGTATCGCCCACCAAAGCCGTCAAAGTTTGAACCGCTACATTTTTGTAAAAGGTTAAGCAGGCTTTGTCAGCAAAAATGCCGAGATATAAACTCGGCATTTTTGCTATTATTAACGCCCTATTACTTTTTAAGTGGTTCCATTTTGAAATGTTGCCCGCCCACCCAAAGGAAAATGCGTAATTTTGCAACAAAACGGCGAGCAAAATTGTATTATATATAGGTTTGCGATTTTGACATTGTTATGATATACTGTATTTATGCGGAGGTAACGGCATATGAAATCAAAAGTCAGTCGTATTTTATGCGCTTTGTTTATGACGGTTGCGGCATTTGGTTTTGTTGCCGGCATGGACCCTTCGGTGCCTTTTGACAGCTTGGAGGAAATGCAAGCGGTTTTGCCCGATTATTACTATTACTTTGATTCAACGGATTTTGATGAACCCTCCAATCTTTTTGCCGTCACAAATAACTCTCGTGCGTGCAGCATTGGTTCTATTAGTTATATTAGATATACTATGCGCTTAGGTTCACTCAATATCGTCGCGAGTTTGGACGGTAAATTTTTGAATTATTTGGATTATCAAGATATGGTTATAGATGGTGTTTACTGTAAATTTCACAAAGGCGGGTATGACAATGTGACGGATTTATGGTTATATTTTATACTCGAAAATGTTCTATATTCTTTTCAACGATTTGGTAGCAATATTTCAATAGAGAATTTTCTTTCAGATTGTGAATCAGCTATTATCGGAAGATATAAAGTATAAACGAACGGTTCAAACTTAATCCCCCTATTCTCCACCAAAACAGGGGCAGGAGAACTAATGTGGTTCGCCTGCCCCCGACAATGTGCCACATACTATAAATAACGGTTTTTCTAGAAGAATGTTTCGGCATCCGTTTAGAATACTGTTTTATTTTCGGTAAAAGAATAGACATTCAGCGAATTGTATGATATGCTGTATTTGGTGGTTGTAAGCAGCCGCTAAAAATAAAAAGGAAGGTAGGAAAAGATGGGCTTTTTTGACAAGTTCAAAAAGAAAAACAAAGAGGATAAATCGGATAAAAAAGCAGCAGAAATGCAGGCTAAAAACGACGGGGACGACGATGACGCAAGCATGGAAAGCATGGCAAGCGTTGCGGGTTTAAGCGCAGAGCATTTGGCAGCTTTAGGTGCGGAGGATACGAAGGGTGTAATGGACGCATTTTCTGCCATGATAACCAACAGCGTACAAAATGCTTTTACTGCGCCTGCGGCTAAAGCCCAACCTGCGCCAGCGCAGCCGAAAAAGACGGTAATTAGTATTACGCCGGAAACAGCCGCCGCGTATGATGCCGCATCGGCATTGTTTGACGAGCGCGGCTGGGACGATGAGGTGGTTGAGCTTTATCAAAAAGCCGCCGACATGGGACATCCTTACGCATGCCAACTTTTGGGTGAATACTACTCGGACGGCGGCGAGGAAGAATTATCGGAGCATTATAACGGTAAGGCACGGGCAATGGGAATAAAGTGTTAAAATAAACGCAAATCCATATACATAAAAAAAGAAAGTAAATTTTGCTTTCTTTTTTTAATAGGATTTAAAAAAACGGAGGGCAGTTTTTGAATTGCGCTGTAAAGTAATTTGACAGGTAAGCTAGGGCTGTGCTATAATAGCATAATAAGCATAGCTTTAAGGAGAGAAAAATACGGAATGGCAAAGATAACCTTTAAAACGCCGATAGTGGAAATGCAAGGCGACGAGATGACGCGGATTTTATGGGACTGGATTAAAGAAATTTTAATCGAGCCCTATGTTAAGCTGAACACCGTATTTTTTGATTTGGGCTTAGACCAGCGCGAAAAAACGCAGGACAAGGTAACGCACGAGGCGGCGGATGCCATTAAAAAGTACGGCGTGGGCGTTAAGTGCGCCACCATTACGCCCAACGCGCAAAGGGTGCAAGAGTATAACCTTTCTAACATGTGGATTTCGCCCAACGCTACGATTCGCGCCGCGCTGGACGGCACGGTATTCCGCGAGCCTATTTTAGTAAAGGGCATTACGCCGTTTATTCCCTCATGGGTAAAGCCTGTTGCCATTGCGCGCCACGCATACGGCGATATCTATAAAAACCGCGAGCTGGCAGTAGATACTTGCGCGTGCGAAAGGCCCTGCCGCTGTACGCCTCCGTGCGGCTGCCCTAGTGTAAAAACAGCAAAGGCCGAATTAGTGGTAACGTATTCGGACGGCACACAGGATAGGGGCATTATCGCCGATTTTGACGGCTGCGGAATTGTGCAAGGCGTGCATAACACCGACCGTTCGATAGCGTCGTTTGCCCGCAGCTGCTTTAAGTACGGGTTAAGTTTTAAAAAGGACGTGTGGTTTGCTACAAAGGATACGATTTCTAAAACATACGACCACCGCTTTAAGGATATTTTCGAAACGGTTTTCCAAAACGAATACAAGGCCGATTTTGATTCGGCGGGCATAGTGTATGAATATAAGCTGATTGACGATGCAGTGGCGCAGATTGTGCGCAGCAGCGGCGGTATGCTGTGGGCGTTAAAAAACTACGACGGCGACGTTATGAGCGACATGGTTGCGTCTGTTTTCGGGTCGCTTGCATTGATGACCAGCGTGTTGGTTTCACCCGACGGCAAGTTTGAGTACGAGGCGGCGCACGGCACGGTTACGCGGCATTATTACCGCTACCGCGAGGGCGGCGAAACCTCTACCAACCCCGTAGCAACGATTTTTGCATGGACGGGCGCGCTTAAAAAACGCGGCGAAACCGATAACAATAAAGA
Source organism: Bacillota bacterium (assembly GCA_009777485.1). GTDB lineage: Bacteria > Bacillota > Clostridia > Christensenellales > Pumilibacteraceae > WRAP01. Next base: position 282,823 of record WRLT01000001.1, on the reverse strand, counting down.
TTTATCCGCTTTTGCGGCGCGTTTAGAAAAAGCAACGCTGGATACCGTCGAGGCAGGTTTTATGACGGGCGATTTAACGGGTCTGTTTAAGCTTGACGGCATTAAGCCTATAAAGCTTTCCAGCCGCGCATTTTTAGAAAAAATAGCACAGTATTTATAAGAAGTTTTTAATCTTTATATAGTTGTTTTAAAAAAGGCTGTACCTATTATTAAATAGAAACAGTCTTTTTTTATGGTTTTTCGAATTCTCACATAAATAATTATAAATAATCACAAAAAATATTGGGACAGAAACATAAAGAGGACAAACTTGTGGCACCTTTAATATGATAATATGAGATAGTAATATCACAAACAAGGAGTTCGACGTATGAAACAATGGGTTTTTTGCATATTCTGCCTGATGAGTAAGCTAGGCACGTTATGCGCAAGGATTGAAGAGCAGGTAGACGAGGCATCGCGCAATCTTACCACCGATACGCTTACGTTATTTAATAATGTATTGCGGCTTAATGACGCAAAAAGGCGCATTGTAAATTTTTTGGTTTTGGGGCGCATGATGAAAAGCCGCTTAGAAAAAGAGGAGGCGGTAATTTTACAGCGGCGCGCAAAAATGGAATCGTTTGATGAAATTGCAAAAAGCCTAGGCCTGTCTAGAAGCGGCGCGGCGCGCAAATGCGATGCGGCGGTACAAAAATGTATAGACGCCGCATTAAGCTTAACGTTTACCGAAGAGCGTTTTATAGCGGAGTATAAGGATATACCCTTAATATACGATACCGTGCGCAGGCTTAGCAAAGCGGCGGGAATAAAGGCCGCGTAAACGATTTTTCTTGTTTAAAAGCCTCTGGGCACTTTATTGCGTTTTTCGGGTTTTTTAAAAAGCAGCAGCATGACCAAAAAGGCGGGAATACTTAAACACGCTACAAACACATATGTCAAATACGGAGGCCATTCGGGATTAGGCGGTTCAAAGCTGCCGCCTCCGTTTTCGGGAATGTGCAGCACCTTTTCTATAACGTTGTCGGGGATAGGCGTTGCCGTTACATACGGCGCGTACACATAGCCGAATACGGTTTCGCCTGCAAGGGTAGTTTTAATAAAAAACCATTCGTTCGCGCCTGATATCGGGGACGAGCCTGCAAGCGTACCGTAATACACCGCCGTTGCGCCGCGCTGCAAATCGCCTAACACTTGTCCGTTAATATGGTCGGGCGTTGCGCGTATGTTAATGCCCGTTACGTCCGCCGTTACGGTTAGGCCGCCGTTTGCGAATTTTGTTACGGGTTCGAAGTCTACGCGGCTTACGTCGGATTTGCGCACATAGCCGTTTAAATCAAAATATACGGCGGTATAAAATTCGGCATTATGCTCGCCCGTAAGCAGCACAAAATACGTTTTTGGCAAAGTGGTTACGGCGCGCAGTATCCCATTATCGTGCAGATAAAAATGTACGCCGTCCTCTTCGATAACGCCGTAGGGAATGTCGGGAACAACAGGCACGGGCGTGCTTGCGTTTGCGCGGCTGCGCACCGCAGCGTGCAAAGCGGAAACGGCGCAGCACAACATAAGCAGCGAAAGTATAAAAATTTTACGCGCGGCTTTCATAACTCTATTATATGATAGACCCAAGTAAGAAAAATCAAACATTATTAAAACGGCTGTCGAATTTTTAAGGTAGTTTTGTTTATTGAAACAATTTAACGCATGACGCACTCAATTTAAAAAACTACCTTGTAAAGCAACAAAGTATGAAGTATGGACGAAAAAGAAATTATTACACAAATTTTGCGGCTAGAAAAAGCTATCAAGCATTGCCGCGTAAAAAACCGCCTTGCGCATTATAATACCGATAAGGTTCATGCAAAGCAAATAGCTTTTCATGCGTGCTTAAAGCGCAACCGTTGGGTGTTCGGCGGCAACCGAAGCGGCAAAACCGAGTGCGGCGCGGCAGAGGCCGTGTATATGGCGCGCGGCATTCATCCGCACCGAAAAAACCGCGATAACGTCAAAGGTTGGGTAGTGTCGCTGTCGAACCGCGTACAGCGCGATGTGGCGCAAAGCAAAATTTTAGATTACATAAACCCCGATTGGATAGTAGATATAGCTATGGTTTCGGGCAAAGCCTCTAATCCGCGCGGCGGCGTTATAGACTACATAACCATTAAAAATGTGCTGGGCGGCGTATCGGAAATCGGCTTTAAAAGCTGCGAGATGGGGCGCGAAAAATTTCAGGGCGTGTCGCTGGACTTTGTATGGTTCGACGAAGAACCGCCGCAAGACATTTACGACGAATGCCGCATGCGCATAATAGACCGCAAGGGCGAGCTGTTCGGCACGATGACGCCGCTAAACGGGCTAACCTATGTCTACAACAAATTTTACCTCAACGAGGACGCAGACCCCGAAGTTTGGCACATCACTATGGAGTGGGCGGACAACCCGTATTTAGATGCGGACGAGGTTGAGGCGGTTACGCGCACCATGAGCGAAAACGAATTAACGGTTCGCCGCTACGGAAAATTTTCTGCCGCGTCGGGGCTGGTGTATTACGAGTTTGACGAGCGCGTGCACGTAATCGATCCGTTTGCAATCCCGCGCGAATGGTACGATAAAATGTCGATAGACCCAGGGCTAAACAATCCGCTTTCGTGCCATTGGTACGCGGTTTCGCCCGACGGCGTGGTGTATGCGGTTGCCGAGCATTACGAGGCGCGTAAAGATATAGATTATCACGCAGAGGCGATTAAGGGCAAGTGCAGGGCTTTAAATTGGCCGCACACGCGCGACGGGCGGTACGAGAGCTTAATCGACAGCGCGGCGGGGCAGCGCACGCTTGCGGGTGTGAAATCGGTATCAGAGTTGTTTTACGAAAAAGGCATCTTAACAAATTCTAACGTAGTTAAGGATATTTTTGCGGGAATAGCGCGCGTAAAAAATTTTTTGTTGGGCGACGGCGCAGGGCCTAAGCTATACATTTTTAAAAACTGTACGCAGCTGATTCGCGAAATAAAAGGCTACTTTTGGCAGGAGGGCGATACGCCGCAAAAAAAGGACGACCACGCATTGGACGAATTGCGCTACTACTTAATGAGCCGTCCGCAAGGCTATACGCCGCGCACTAAAAAATCCGACATCACGTTGGATAAAGAGCGGCTGCTTAGAAAAATTCGGCGCAGATAAAACTTGAACGGAGGTGAGTGTATGGGGGAGAAGAAAACAAAGGATACGTTGGAAAAGGCATTATTTAAGCGTGCCGAAGGCTATACGGCACAAGACGAGGTAGAAGAATACGCAGCGGATAAAGACGGTAAAATGCAGCTGTTAAAGCGCAAGGTAACGCAGTATGAAGTTCCGCCCGATATCACCGCGATTAAACTGCTGTTAGAAACCAATAAAGAAACTGCCGTAGAAGAATTAACCGAGCAGCAGCTGATTGCCGAGCGCGACAGGCTGCTTAAATTGTTAGGGGAGCTAAACGGCGATAAGGTAAGTTTTTAAATAAATACCGAATGCGGGTATGTATTTTAAAAAATAAAAAAAGGAGGAATTTTTATGCAATTAACAAAGACGCAAGTAAAAGTCAGGTGCGAGTTGGGTATATGCAGAAATGCTGCCGAATTCACGGTTGCGCCGTCGCATGTAGGAATCCGTTCGCGGCTTCATGTATGCCGCGGTTGTCTTAGCGAAATTTGCGCATTGTTCGAAAAGGAAAAAGCGCAAGAAAAAGCGCAAGCAAAAGCAAGCGCAGGCGCAGCGCACGAAACGCCGCCGCAAGAGAGCGCGGCCACACCGTCCGCACCGAAAAAGAAAACAAAAAAAGCAGTAAAAGGGGAAGAGGAATGAGTGCAAAAATCAAACGCAAAAACGTAAGCGCAGACGAGGCAGCAGCCGACAAGGCCGCCGAAATCCGCGCGGACTATCTAGAACGTGCGCGTATTAGGCGTCCGTTGGAAACGCAATGGCAGCTTAACGTAAACTTTGTTGCGGGCAATCAGTATTGTATTGCGGGCCCCGACGGCGTTTCGGAATTCGAAAAAGAATACCATTGGCAAGAGCGCGGGGTGTACAACCACGTTGCGCCGATTTTTGAAACGCGCTTAGCAAAGCTGGGGCGTATCCGTCCTAAAATGAGTGTTCGTCCCGCAAGTTCGGACGAGGATGATATGCGCACCGCAAAAACGGCGGGCAAAATCTTAGACGGCGCATGCCGCGTTTTAGAGTTTAGCAGCTTAGCGGCTAAGGCAGCTATGTGGAGCGAGCTGTGCGGCTCTTCTTTTTACAAGGTTTCGTGGGACCAAAACGCGGGGCGTTTGGTAGGTTCGGTAGACGGAGCAAACGTATACGAGGGCGAGGTGCGGGTGGACGTGTGTCCGCCGTACGAACTCTACCCCTCTTCCGTTTCCGTAGAGGAGCTTTCCGAATGCGAGAGTTTAATCCACGCAAAAGCCGTGCCTGTTGCCGAAGTCAGGCGGGTTTGGGGCGTAGAGGTTTCTAGCGAAGAGGTAGAAGTGTTTACGCCGGGTGCGGGTATTTCGGCAATGGAAAAGGGGGACGGGTATTGTTTGGTAATCGAACGTTATACGCGGCCGCGCGCGGATTTGCCGAACGGCGAATTTGCCGTTGTTGCGGGCGGTAGGCTGCTGCATTGCGGCGGCTTGCCGTATCAAAACGGCAATTACGGCTGCTTAGATTTTCCTTTTGTAAAGCAGGATTCGCTAAAAAAGGCGGGAAACTTCTTTTGCCAAAGCGTTGTCGAGCGCGTGATTCCTATTCAACGCGCCTATAACGCGGTTAAAAATCGCAAGCATGAGTTTTTAAACCGTATTTCCATGGGCGTTCTCGCAGTTGAGGACGGTTCGGTTGATATCGATAATTTAGAAACAGAGGGCTTAGCGCCGGGCAAAATTTTGCAGTATCGGCAAGGCAGTGCGCCTCCGCGCCTATTAGAGACGGGGCGCGTGCCGCTAGATTTTGCGCACGAGGAAGAACGCTTGCTTTCGGAGTTTATTTCGATTAGCGGCGTAAGCGAGATTATGCGTTCGTCTACTACCACTTCGGCGCATTCCTCCGGCGTGGCGATTCAGCTGCTTATCGAGCAGGACGATACGCGTTTGTCGGTAACGGCCGAATACGTAAAGTCTGCTATCCGAAAAATCGGGCGTCAAATTTTGCGGCTGTATAAGCAGTTTGCGGGCGCGGGCAGGCTTTCACGCGTGGTAGGCGACGGCGGCGAGGTAGAATTGATTTATTGGAACAAATCCGATATTACCTGCGACGATGTAGTTTTTGATACAGAAAACGAAATTTCGTCTACGCCCGCTGTTAAGCAAAGCTTGATGTTCGACCTTTTGCGCATGGGGCTTTTGCACGACGAAAACGGCAAGCTAAGCGATGCGATGCGCTATAAGATTTTGGACGTTTTAGGCTACGGCGGCTGGGAATTTACGCGGGATATGGAAAGCTTAAATATTGCGCGCGCCGCAAAAGAAAACCTCTCAATTAAACAGGGCAACCCGGAGGTTTTAGAAATCGACCGCCATGATTTGCATATTGCCGAGCACACAAAATATTGCTTGGGCGGCGAATTTCAAAAGCTTTCGGCTAAAAACCCTAGTTTAAAAGAAAGGTTAATGCAGCACATACGCGAGCATAAGCAATTTAGCAGCCTTGAAACAGAGGCGGAGGGAGGCGGACATGACAGACCTTAATCCATCGGAGGTTACTCCGCAAGAGAGTGGGGAAACGCCCGAAGCAGAAGTGCAGCAAGAAACGCTCCCGCAGGTGCAAGAGGAAACGGAAAAACCAACCGAACAGGCGATTGCCGAAAAGCGGTACGGGAAATTTTGCGATGCGGACGCGCTGTTTAAGGCGTATAAGGCGTTAGAGGCAGAGTTTACTAAACGTTGTCAGGAGGCAAAGGCATTAGAATATTCCGCTGTCGAAAGCGCACAGGAGTGCACGCGCCTAAAAACAAAGCTAGACCAAATTCTTACAGACGAAGAGTTTTTAGAGCGTGCCGCGCAAGACGTGCGTGTTGCCGAGCGCGTAGTAAAAAGCTATCTTACCGAACGCTTGCTTGCGCCCAAACCCGCCCCCGTTCTGCAAGGCAGCGTAGGTTTCAGCGTTTCCGCACCTGCCCCTAAGCCTAAAACGCTGGAAGAGGCAAAGTACTTAGTACAACAAATGTTAAAACAATAAAATTTTAAAAATCAAAAAAACAAAAACAAGGAGAAAAAAATATGGTTACACTTCAAACGGCGGAAAACGCCTTAAAAACCGTTTATTTAGGAGCGGTTACAGAGTTATTAAACACTAAAATCAATCCCCTTATGACTAAAATCGAGCAAACGACTTCGGACGTTTGGGGAAAGGAAATCCGCAAGGCCGTTTCATACGGTATCAACGGCGGTATCGGTGCGGGCGACGAAGATTCTATTTTACCTGCGCCTGCGGGAAACAACTATTTGCAATTTGTAACAAAGCTAAAAAATCTGTACGGGCAAATAGAAATTTCGGATAAAGCGGTGCGCGCGTCCAGCGACGAACGCGGTTCGTTTGTAGATTTATTAAACGCCGAGTTGCAAGGGCTTTTAGAAGCGTCGAAATTTAATCTGGGGCGTATGCTGTACGGCGACGGAAGCGGAAAGCTTGCGGACGTAAGCAGTTCGATGCTTGGAAGATTAACTATGAGCGACGGAATAGAAAACTTTATTGAGGGGCTTGTGATAGACCTTTACAACAACGCAGGTGAATTGGTTCTGGCAGGTGCGCGTGTTACGCGTGTAGACCGTGCATCAAGGCTTGCCTATATAAATAATACAGGGTACTCGACATTCTCAGGCGGTTCGGCATACGTTCAAGGTTCCAAAAACAAAGAAATCACCGGACTCGGCGCGCTGTTTTCAAACAGTGCTACCTTATACGGCGTAACGCGCGCGCAGCATCAGTTTTTAAATCCGTACCAACAAGCGCGTCTTTCTAGCGAATATTTAGACGAAGCTATGATTCAAACGGCTATTGATTCGATTGAAATGAATAGTTCCGGTACGGTAAATTACATTGCTTGTTCCTTAGACGTAAAGCAAACGTATCAAAATTATATGGCGCAATTCAAGCGCAACATTGATGTTATGGAGCTTGCAGGCGGATTTAAGTCGCTTTCTTATAACGGAATACCCCTAATTCACGACCGTTTTATAGGCAAAAATACGATGTATTTGTTAGACACTACTGCCTTTAAACTGCATCAGTTATGCGATTGGCGTTATTTAGAAAACGAGAACGGCAAAATATTGCGCCAAAATCAAGGCAAACCCACCTACACCGCGACGTTAGTAAAATATTGCGATTTAATCTGCGAAAAGCCTAACGCGCAAGGCAGGATTACAAATATTTGGCAGTAGAGCCGAAATAAAGGCTTTAGGAGAAATTTACCTATGATTGGTACTTACGAAATTATTTATGACGATTTGTTTGGCATAGCGCAGCGAGTTAAGGGCATAGACTCCGATTATTTTATCGTGCGCAACTACAAAACGCGAGGTTTCGAGGTACACGCACGGGGCCAACGCGGGAGTTCTCTCGCGTTGTGCCTTCCGTTTGAGCACCTAGATGCGCGGTCGGTAGAGCATGTATTAAAAACACGCGCCGAACGGCACAGCATTTTGCTTGCGCAAATGGAAGAAGAGAATGAAAAGCTTACCCGCGCCGAAATAGGAAAAGTTTTAAAAAACGCCGAGTATACGTACGAGAGTATTCTCAGCAAGGAAGGAGTTTAATTAAAATGACGGTACATGATTGTGTGAAATTTGCGGCAGAATCGCTAGGGCTTGACGCCGTTGCGCAGGTTCTGACCGAAAAAACCCCGCTTAGCGGGTTAAACGCGTCGGACGAGCGCGAATATAAGCTACTGCTTTCGTGCGCGCGGGCGGTGCTTTTAGAAATTGCTGCCGAATTTGTTCCCTTGACGCGCACAGCAAATGTTGCCGCGCGCAACGGTAAAATACCCTATGCCGATATCTCAAAGGATTTAGTAGAGATTATTTCCGTTAAAAAAGCAGGCCGCGCCGTATTGTTTAGCAGTGATTATGACGGAGCGCACGTTTTTTCGGACGGGATTTTTGAGGTAACGTACGCATTTTTACCCAATACCGAAAACCCCGATGCCGCACTTGCGTACGCAAACGGCAAGGTGAACGCGCGCAACGCGGGCTACGGGGTTGCGGCCGAATACTGCATACGCACGGGCCAAACCGACGATGCCGCGCTTTGGGATAAAAGGTATAAAGACGCTATGGTTGCCGCAGCTGTTCGTAGGCGCGAATCATGCGTGGCACGCCGCCGTTGGCTTTAAAAAAGGAAAAAACTTAGGAGGTTTAAAATGCCTAATTATATTAAAACGCCTTCGTCGTCGCGCAGAAAAATTTCGGTAACCACTTTTGGCGGCGGCATGAACGCAAGCTTAGACGAAAGCGTTTTGCCGCTGTCGGTTGCCAAACGCATATATAATTTTGATTTTTCCGCAGGCGCGCTTACCGAAGGCTACGGCTTAGAAGCCGAACCGCTTTCTGCGCGTGCTATAACCAACATCTGGACGTTTAAACGGCACGATTTTGACACTGCGGCAGATGAAGAAATCATTATGTTTTCGGACATATACGGCAAGGTTTATTATTTGCGCGGCGGTACAGAGCACGAGCTTAGCGGTATTTCGTTTACCAGTGTTCCGCAAGCCGTTACTTACCGCTTGTACGGCGATGATGTTATATTGCTAACCAGCGAAACGGACGCAATGGCGGTTTGGGACGGAAAATCCACCCCTTACACCGTTCCCGATTCGCCGCTGATTACGTCTATGGCGATGCACTACGAGCGAATGTTTTGCACCGTAGCGGGCGAGCGGAACGCGGTTTGGTTTTCTAGCGACCTAGACCCCACCAACTGGGATTTAGAGCTGGATAAGGGCGGATTTATTCAGATGCTTGACGAACGCGGCAAGCTGAATAAGGTAATCAGCTACCTAAACTATATCTACATTTTTCGCGATTACGGCATTTCGCGCCTTTCGGCGTTTGCCGACCAAAGCGATTTTTTTGTAGGAAATTTGTTTGTAAGCAGCGGAAAAATTTACGCGCGCAGCGTTGCGTTGTGCGGCGACTGCGTGTTGTTTTTAGCCTCAGACGGAATTTACCGCTTTGACGGATTAAGCACCCGCAAAATCTTATCGGCGGTTTCGCCGTTGGTATTGCCGAGTGCTGCCGCTGCGGGCGTATTTCACGAAGGAAAATATTATCTCAGCTTTCGCGCCGCGTTTGACGAATCCGACAGCGCAGCGGAAGAGCAAAATAATGCGGTACTGGTCTACGACCTTAAAAACGGCGCGTACAGTATTTTAAAGGGCGCGTCCGTTACGGCGTTTGCCTCCAAAGACGAGCGGCTGATAGCGGTAACAGCAGACGGACGCACGGCACTATTGTCGCGGTGCGGCCATGTTTTCGGCGAACCTACGGTTAAAAAATGGACAAGCGGTCTAAGCGATTTAGGCACGGAGCGTATCAAAACCGTGCGCGAATTGTACATAGAATCCGACGACGCTTTTACTTTAACGGTAGAAAGCGAAAACACCAAAAGAGAGTTTTTTGTTTTACCTGAGGCAGGCATTACTAAGGTTCGCGCAAATGTACGCGGCCGTAAAATCGGCGTAACGCTTACCGCGCACACCGCAAAAGCACGGCTAACGCGCCCTACGGTTATATTCAGCAGTTAATTTATCCCTGTTATTTGAAATTTTAATAGCATCTTTTTGGCTCTTTTTGCGCTTGTCTTGCGCTAATTCTCCTAGCCGTAGCGCTGCTACGGCGTTGTCGAAACCGCTTGACAAAACACAAAAATTTCTCAAAAATCTGCTATTAAAATTCCAAATAACAGGGATTAGGGATTGCGGACAGAAGACGACAGATTTTTACAGGAAATTGAGGTTGCAAAATTATGGATTACGGAAAATTAGCCTATCTTCGGTTAGAAGAGGTAGAGGCCGCGTTAAGCCCTAAACGGCAGGCAAGGCTTAAAAATACAAGCTTGTCGGTATATCCCGATTTTCCGCTTATAGCGGCAAACGATTATCATTTTGCCGCGCTGGAAGGAACAGGCACGCTTACGGCGGTACTGTGCATTTCGGCAGAGGTTAGAACGGCGGGCAGAATATCGGTGTACATAGGCGGCATTAAAGCGGGCTTTATAGATTTTAGCGATGCAGGAGTTTTTGAGCGCGTGCTGTGCGTTTCGGTGCGTGTTGCCGATAACGGGCAGATTTTATTGCGCGCCGAAAACGGATTTTACGGTTTTCTAACGGGAATTTCCGCCGCGCTGATTGGCGAAAACGCATCGCTTATGCGCATGCGCGACGATTTCGCCGCCGATGAATCCAACGGCGATTGCGGGGTACTGCGCGGCATAAACGGCGATTTACAGCTGCAAGTTTTTAGAGCGGGAGAGGTTATACGGCATACTTCTATGGGACGCGGCGCATCGGCGGATATTTGTGCAGACGGCGCGGGCGGATTTTTTGCGGCGTATTCCGACTTTTCCGACAATTGCTGGATTACGCATTATAGTGCGCAAGGCGGAGAACGCCGCACGCGCATCGGCAGCGGCGCAGAATCGGCAGCGGTTATGAACACGGGCGAGGGTTTGCTGGCAGCCCTTGTGCGCGGCGGCGGCGTTTTTTTATATGAGCTGGATTATAACTTGGATATATTCGGCGCGGAGGAGCGGTTGCAGCACGAGGGCACGGTAAGCCGTGCAGCGTTTGTAAAAAATACGGAGCATCCTATTTTGCTTATATCCGACGGCAGAAAAATCTTTGCGCGTTTCGGCACAGAAGAATCCGTGCGGAATTCTGACACGTTTATAGGAAATATTACCGCATTTTTGGAGGACTTATAATCATGCAAGAAATTCATAATACGTTTAGCTTTTCGGTTCGCGCGGGCGTTAAAAAAACCGTAAAAAACAGCGTTACCGTTTCTGCGCCCCACATGTTGGGCGACGCGAGCCCGTATGCGCGTTACGTACGTATTCATACCGACACGGAGGTAGTAGAGTTTGAAACCCAACGGACATCGACTAATACAAACCATGCGCGCGGGCCTTTAACCGCAACGTATTCGGTTGTATTATCAAAATCAGATTTAGCGGGGCAAACGATTATCGGGTTTGGGTTAAGCAACGGGACAACACAAGTAAATTATGCCGAAATTAAACCGTACACCAAAACCGCCTCACAAGAGCTTACCGTTACCGCGCAGGTATTTTTAGAGGTATCGCTGCAAGGTTGCAGCTTAATTGCCTCTGACAATAATCCCTTAGTGCTAGGGCTTTTAGGCGCAAAGTCTTTTATGCTTTCTTGGTTAGATGCGCAATGGGGCGAATGCAACGTAAACGGAAATTACGGTATCACCGACACGGTACACAACACCGATAAGCCCGTTTCGGTTGGGAAGGCTTATATTTCGGGCGGTTTAAGGCTAACCTTGGAAGTGCCTAGCGAGGCACGGGACGCGGTATTATTTTTACAGAATACACCTTTTTTGCGTGTTGCGGTTAATTCGTTTAAGCGGCGTTCATACGTTATTTCTAAAAGCGTATCAGGCGAGCAAACCGTAGGCGAGGAACAGCCCCTATATTCGTGCGGTTCTGCCGCGCAAGGTGCGCAGCAGTTTACACAAGTACAAATTTTAAACGCTCCGTGGCGCGTAATTAAATGCAGCGAGCCGATACTCATTAATTACGACCGCGATTTAAAGCTGATTACCGACCCTTCGTTTACGTGCGCTGCGTTCGTTTCGGATAAAGAGCTGTTTTTAATCGGCGAAAAAAGCGGGCGGCTTTCTACGTTAGCGCGCTTGGAAACGCAAGGGCGCGCCGCGCATTTGCCCGAAAAAAACGAAATTGTTTTAATCGGAGCAAACAGCTTTGACGCGTACCGCTATACACCAGAGGAAGGCGTTGTGCATATCGGCGGCTTTGCGTTTGACGGCGCGTCTGCCGACTTAACCTGTGCGATAGTAAAGCGCAACAATCAATACGTTATTTTGCGTTCTTGCGGTACGCATGCGCAGCATTGGACGGCTAACGCATCGGTAACGCAAAATTCGCTACACAGTACTATCAATGAAGTTCCGCGCAGAATATTCAGAAACCGCTATTTATGCACGCTGTTAACCGATACGGCTACTTACTGCTTCGGCGATGCTTTCAACTCCGGCGGTGCAAGTTCTGTAGCTGCGGCGCTGCAAACATTCCGTACATTGCACGCGCCTATTTCAATCGGCGATGCTTTCGACGGCAGTATACATTTTTTTAAGCCGGAGCAGCCTGCCTTTTCGTATGTGTACTCGCCGTATTCCGATTTGGCGTATCAACATGTAACAAACTCACAGGTTAAGATATTTGGCGAATATTATCTTGTAATCAATCCGTTTGAGCGCAATTTGTTTTATTTTATACGCGATGCAAGCCGCGTTAGAAGAGTTCCGATAGACGATGCTAATACGGTTGCCGAAGTCGCGCGCGTAGGCGAATTACTGCTAGTGCGCCGCGAAAACGGCACGTTAGAAGAGTACGCAATCGAGCCCTACCGCAGCGATTTATTTCATCCGCATTTTGTTGCGGGGCAAAATCTTTCTGCTACGGCAATCGGCTTAGACCAAATTCAAGCGCGCCCCAGAAAAAAAACCATTACAATTTTAGATTATTAAGGAAACGCTGAAATAACTTTTTTGCAGTGTTTTTTAAATTTTAACCCGTAAAATACAAAAATAATTTTATTCAATTTTAAAAAGGAGGTGAGAAACATGTGGTGGGAAGATATTGTACGTATTGTAGTAAGCAACGGCTGTTGGGCAGCGGTTGCGTGCGGCTTATTGTTTTATTTAATCAAGGATTCTAAAAAACGCGAGCAACGCTACACAGCACTTATTCAGGATTTGGCAACACGCTTAACCCAAGTAGAGCAAATAAAAGAAAACACCGATAAAATACTTACGTTTGTTAGTGCCCGCGCGGCGGAAAAGCCCGCGCCCGAAAAAGAAAAATCCGATTCGGCTAAAAAAACGGTGCGCGTAAAAAAATTACGGCTGGCTATTGCAGAGCCTATTCGTGAAGGAGCGGCGATATGAGATTTAGTAAAAGTATGCTGCTGGTAGGTGAGGGAAGGCTTACGGGCGCGGTAGAGCGCGACGGCGGCGCGATAGAGTTTTTTATCGATACAGACGGCGCGATTGTAAAACGCAGAATGCGGCGCGGCAGCCGCGCGGTAAGCAAGGGCGAAATTGTAAGCTACGCCGACGATTACACCGAAACCGCAAGCCTGTCTATTTCGCTGCTGGGCAACGAATTAGAAGTAAAGACAATAGGTAGCTAGAAAAAGTAAATTATGCGGACAGATTAAGCTGTCTAGCAATATAAAGGAGAAATAATTTATGGCAAGTAAAGATTTTTTCGGACTGTTGTCCGAAGCAGTAGGTTCGGTTACCAACCGAAAGAAGCAAGACGAAGATATGCAAAACGGGCTTGAAGATTTAGCGGCGTTTATCAACGAACTAAACAAACCGCAATCGCTGCCCGACCGCCCCGATTTAGGCGAGCTTCCGCAATATCAGCGTTTAGCGGTAGAGGAAAAAAGCGCGGAGGATTTAGAGCGTGCGGCGCAAAGCAATTTAGCCGATTATAAGCTAAATTCCGTAAACGCAATCGAGCGCGAAATCGAACTGCTAAACGACAAGCTTTCCGCCGAAAAGGAAACCGCAAACCAAGCCGCGAAAGACAAAAACGCCGCGCTTGCGTCTGCATACGATTCGGCCAAAAAAGCGGTAAACGACGATACGTTAAAGCGCGGCTTAGCGCGTTCCAGCATCGCGGTAAATAAGCAAGCGCAGCTAGCCGATGCTAAGGCGGCCGAATCCACACGGATAAACGCCGCGTTTATAGACGCTATCAATAAGCTGGATAACGAAATAGAAGGCTTAACGCATAAGCGTGAAACCGCGCTTAACAATTTTAACATCAGCTACGCCGCCAAGCTTACTCAGCAAATTAACACCTTAAAAGAAGAGCAGGATAAGCGCAAGACCGAAGCCATTAAATACAACAACACGCTTTCCGAAAAGGAGCATAGCGCGTCGGTGGACAAAATGGATAAGGAGGCGTCTATTTACGGCAAAGAGCTTGATAACCGCGCTAAGGAAAATAACCTCACGGCGGGGCAAACCAACAAAGACGAAGCAATTTATAAAAAAATGGTAGAGGTTTTAGACTCCATGAACGGCGCGGACGCAAGAAAGCAAGTTATGGAAAACCCCGTATTCCGCGACAACGTAAGCGACTACTACTTCTACAAACTGTACGACCGCTACACCCGCTAGATAAGAAACGCTGAATTAGGTTCACCGCACTTCGTGCTTTGCTATTTTGCACGGTATTTTTTGGCAAATTCACAGCTTTTTTTAGCCTTTTAACGTAGCCCTGCTACGATTTTGGCTAAAAAAAACTGCAAATTTCCTCAAAAACTATCCGTGCAAAATAGCAATGTACCTAATGCAGCGTTCCCGAAATTCATCGTATTGAAAAAAAATTAAAGGAGAAAAAACTATGTTTTTACAAAAAAAGAAGTCGCCGCGCTTTTGGGCGGCGTTGGCGGGTGCGGCACTTATACTGCTGCAAGCATTCGGCGTAAAAATCCCCGCGCCTGTGGTGAACGAAGTGATTGCCGCAATTTCCGCGCTGATGGTGCTGTTTGGTTTTGTCGAATTGCCTAAAAACGGCGACGAAGAAGATAACACCTCCGATAAAACAGACCCCCCTGCGGACGACCAAAACAAAGACAACAGCCCCAAATAAAAAGAACGGCTGCAAAGGCTGTATGCAGATTTTTTGCATACAGCCTTTGTAAAAAAACAAAAAATCACTACACATTTTACGGAGGACATGATATAATGGGATTTGGTGATAGCGGCGGAATTAAAGAAGTAACTAAAGAAGATGAATTGCCCAAAAGACCTAGCGAGCCGAGAGACCCGAATACGCGGTATGATTATTACCAAAACGGAAAGCTAAAAACAAGCACATGGACAAATGCAGACGGATGGCCTATAAAAAGCAGACATTATAACGACCACGGCTATCCTGCAAAACACCCCAAAGTGCCGCATGACCACGATTGGGGTTGGGTCGACGGCGAATGGACAATATTCGATGAATGGTATTAAAAGGAGTAAAAAAATGAAGAATCCGCATGAAAAAAATATTCCAACAAATTGCGCTATATGCACAAAGCCTTTTTTAATTGATAAATACGGAGGCGGTAGCTGTGATTACTGCGGCTGGACACATCATAATGTATACGATAGACCAGATAAAATTGTGAGGGGCGATTTTGTTTCTTTCAATAAAGCAAAACAATTATTTAGCGAAGGTAAGCCGATTAAGCCCGATTTTAGCGATTTTCTTGACTGTATGAAAGTCTATTTTGAATTAGAATTTTTTTATAAAGGCAAGCAATATGGGCTTTTATTCATTAAAGGCGAGTATCATTTTTACGAATGGAACGTTATGGAAGGGGTTCAAATATATGCTTCTATCGAAGAGTTTGCGGCAAAAGCAAACATCAACGACGAATTATTAAAAGACATTTGGGATTCTGTTGAAAAAGTAGGAGAAGCTTCTTAATAAAAATTAGGAGTAAAAAAATGAAGAATCCGCATGAAAAAAACATTCCAACAAATTGCGCTATATGCGCAAAGCCTTTTTTAATTGATAAATACGGAAGCGGACGCTGTGAGAATTGCGGCTGGAAACAAACGGGTTTAGATAAACCAGATGATATCAATTGGAATTACAATTTCATATCTTTCAATAAAGCAAAACAATTATTTAGCGAAGGCAAGCCGATTAAGCCCGATTTTAGCGATTTTCTTGCATGTATGCGGGTATATAACGAATTAGAATTTTATTACAAAGGCAAGCACTACGGAGTATTAACCGATAATTATGAAATGGTTGATTTTTACGAATGGAACGTTATGGAAGGAGTTCAAATATATACTTCTATCGAAGAGTTTGCGGCAAAAGCAAACATCAACGACGTATTATTAAAAGATATATGGAGTTCTGTTGAAAAAGTAGGAACAGCTTCTTAAGGCAAAAAATAATTAAAATAAGAGGAATACATTTATGGGACAAAACGAAACAGTGTCGCAAGATTTTTCTATGCAAGGCGATAAATCTTACGATGAGGAAAAACGCGAAAAAAAACAAAAAATAGTGCGCAATGAGTTTCCCGCAGTAGGGAAATACGGTATGCCATTTATTAAAAAACAAAATATCGACATAAAACAAATTGAACTTTGGAGTATAGTTAAAGCAAAGTTAGACGACTACGATAACGCGCATAAAACGATACACTTTTTTACCTACGATTGGCTTTACGAAACTGTATACACAAAACCAGAAACTGCATTGGAAAAGTTAGACCAATACTATGCACTGTTAACACCTGATTTTAGTTGCTATTTTAATATGCCGCTAGCGTTGCAAATTTACAGCACATTTAAAAACCGTTGGTGCGGCGCGTTTTGGCAAAAACAAGGCATGAGGGTTATTCCTACAATCGAATGGGGAGACGAAAAAAGCTTTGAATTCTGCTTTGACGGCATAGAGCAAGGCGCGGTAGTAGCGGTGTCAACGTATCGGAGAGAGGGTTATCAAAAGGAATTTCTACAAGGGTTTAACGCAATGATGGAGACTATTAAGCCCTCCGCAGTTATTTGTTACGGTGAGCCGTTTAACGGCATGACAGGAAACATCAAGGTAATCAGTCCGTTTAATCACGAGGAACTTATAAAAAAGCTTGGGTTGAAAGAATATGTAAAAAAACTTATAGCAGGAGAAGTGTATCCGTCAAACTAGGGAGGTAGCATGAAAGAATTAAAACTAACCATCGACCTGTTGCCAAGAGGCGCGTGGGGAAACAATTTAAGCAAAAGATTGGCTAAAAAAGATTGGGACATACTTAGAGAACTATGCTATAAGCGGCATAATTATATTTGCGCGGGTTGTGGAAAAAGCAACGTGCAGTTAGAGGCACATGAAGTTTGGAATTTTGATATTCCGCGCGCAACGCAAACGCTACAAGATATAACAGCACTTTGCGTCGCTTGCCATGGGGTTAAGCATTTCCGCAATTCTCAGCGAACTGGTTACGGAGATTATGCTAAAGAACATTTTTTAAAAATAAACAAATGTGATTCTATGGAGTTTGCGTATCATCTTACGCGGGCAGAGCAATTATTTGAAGAGCGTAACCAAATTTATAGATGGACAATTATCGCAGACCTTAAAAAATTTGGCGGATACGGGATTGAACTTAAAGAGCGGCATATTCCCTTTATTGAAAATCCGTATGAAAATACAGACCTAAGAGATTGGAGAATTAACAGCAACATTTTTACAATTCAGCCTAGCGATAAAAAAGAGACAGTTTTGCCCCAAGTCCGCTTGATAATCGTAGATAATTACAGCGGCACGATAACGGTTGTCAGCGATAACGCAAATAAAATTGAATGGTTTTTAGATGACAAATTATATAAGATAAAATACAATGTGGTTGGAAGATTCTATGCAAAATTAAGCGTGGAAAATTTAAAAGGAGAGCACATTCGATTTGTTTTATGCGGCAACGGCGGACAGGTAAGTTCGCATGGCTTTGGACTAGCTTTACGGTTGCGCTGAGTGTGTCGGTTGCGCCAAGTACATAAGATGAAGAAGACAATACCTCTGATAAAACAGACCCCCCTGCGGACGACCAAAACAAAGACAACAGCCCCAAATAAAAAGAACGGCTGCAAAGGCTGTATGCAAAAACCCCGCATACAGCCTTTGTTTTTGAAACAAGCCGAAAAAAACAAGCAGCATAAGAGTGAAAATCACCGCAAGCAACTTGCGGAAAACAAAAAAATAATGTAAAATAGGAAGATAGAGGTAGGGCATACAATTAAAAAAAGGATAAATTATTATGGAAGAATATAGGGCAGTTGAGCTAATAAAAGACAACAATTTTCTTTTTGAAAAAGGCATTAAAAAAGGATGTGTGGGCGTTATATTAGAAAACAGTCAAAACAATCAATATATAGTATTATTTTTTAATCCTATGAATGTTGGGGAGTATGCAATCGGTCTTGCAAATAAAAGTGATGTAAAAACACTAGGAGAAATTCCCGATAAGTATAAGGCAGAAATAGCAAGCATGGTTAAAAACTCTAAAATCTTTAACAGCGTTAGTTTTAAAGAAAGCTTAGTAAAAGAACATGACTTAGTCGAACTTATTGCCGACAGAGCTGTGTATTCTAAACACGGCATTTATAAAGGAATGCAAGGGTGCGTTATCGGAAAGTTTGCTTTTAAAGGAAAATGGGAGATTACATTTTCTGAAGAAGGCACAGGAAAAGATATTGCCTCAATCCTAATAAAAGAAGAAGATTTTAAGGTTATAGAATAAAACCATTCCTTTGCAGATTTTTTATAACCGTTAAGCCCCGCTTCACAAGACGCCAGCGCAAAAATCCCCAACAACATAACCGCCGCTACGACTATTCCTAAAAACCTCTTTGTCATTTTAACACCTCCCTAAGCCCATTTAATTCAATTTAACTGCAATCATTAAACAGAACTGGGGCAAGTGAAAGGTCTAATAGCCTCCATACTATAGCGACGGCTATTGTAAAGACTAACACATAAAATCCGAGAAAAACCGCTGGACTTATCAAACATAGCAACTTCAAAACAAAGCTCTTTTTGTTTGTGTTTTCCGCTTTTGTGCTTTCTACTTGACTTCTCTTGTAATGCTCTCGTCAATCATTATTGCAACACCTCAAAAATTTTTTTACCATGGTAAATGCCTCATTGCTTTGATTTTTTTTAAACTCTTTTAAACTCTGCCGATAATATATCAACTTTATCCATTCGGACAACAAAGCATCTTAACCAAGGCGCAGAACTCCAGTTAAATATTGTATTGCTGTCTACTTTATATTCAATAGTCAAATTTTGGTTTTCTACTATCATTTTTCTAATTTTGTACGACCTGCCGCCTAATTCACAAGCAAAAACATAAAGCAGAAACATTTCATTTTCAAAATCAATTTCGTGCGGAAATTCTAAAAATATACTTTCAAACTCCGTTTGATTCCTTATAATAAATGATTTTGCATTAGGTACCCTTGCGTCATTGTTTTGATAAGTTATGTTCTCGTCCAAAAAAGACTCTTTAATCCATTCTCCTGCATCATCATATAGCACCGCATTATACTTATTACCTCCGCACCCCGCAAAAATTCCTAAGCCCATAATTAAAACCACCCCTAATGTCAGTAATTTTACTACCTTTTTCATTTAACACCTCCCTAAGCCCATTTAATTCAATTTAACTGCAATCATTGTAGCATTTAAACAATCTAGCTGTCAAGTCTTGTGACTAATTTTGTCATACAAAAATTTCTTTTCAACTTACTCATATAATCAATCTCCTTAGTTTTAATTAACCGCAACTCCATTTTCAAAGCAGGGGAGGGAAAAGAAAAAAATACTTAAAAACGGTTGACAAATACAAATATTTATCATATAATAATAGCATAATCTGAACAGGCGATTTAGCGCCGGGCTGAAAGGCAGCGGGTATTGTACGGGCGATACCTTGCGGGACAGTAAAACGTGTCCCGCTTTTTTTATCTAAAAAGGATTTATGCAAGTATGAAAGAAAAAGCTTATTTAGCAGAGGATAGCAAACGGCGCAAAACGATTAAAAAAGTAGCCGTTGTTACGTTAAGCGCGAACATCGTAATTATGGCGGCCAAAATGACGGTTGGCGCAATATTCGGCAACGTATCGGTAATATCCGACGCGCTGCATTCGCTTTCGGACATAGGCACTACCGTATTAGTGTTGGCGGCGGTATTTATTTCTAAGCCCGCAGCAGACGAAAGTCATAACTACGGGCACGAAAAGCGCGAGCCGCTTATCACCTTGTTTTTCGCCCTGATTTTAGGGGCGTTAAGCGGCTGGCTGATTTACGAGGGAATAACGGGCATTATTTCACCTAAGCCCTTTCGCGGCGTGGATACAGGCTTTTGGATGCTTATCGGCGTGGTTACGTTTTCGGCCCTGTCCAAAGAAGCGATGTTTTGGTTTACCGTAACCTACGCTAAAAAAACAAAATCCGATTTATTAAAAGCCGATGCGTGGCACCAGCGGTCAGACAGCCTTTCTTCGCTGGCGGTTTTGGCGGGGCTGATTAGCAGCGTTTTTATCGGAAACGATATCGTAGAAAGCATAGCGATTATCATAGTTGCGCTAACGCTTTTATGGATAACGGCTAAAATTTTAAAAACCTCCGTAGATAAGCTTACCGATAAGGCGGCGGATGCACCCACGCGCGCGGGGCTTTTAAAAATCATTACCGAAACACAAGGCGTAATCACCGTAGACAAGCTGCAAACCAGAATATTCGGCAGCGGATATTTAGTAGATGTAGAAATCGGCGTTAATCCCGATTTAACGGTTACGGCGGCGCACGATATCGCCCAAGCCGTGCATGACGCGTTAGAAGCACAACCGCTTTATCCCGTTAAGCATTGCAACGTGCATGTAAATCCCGTTATCATTCAAAGTTCAGACTGCTAGCAGAGTTAAGGGCAGACTGCTAATAAATACATAGACAATTTTGTAAAGGTTTTTATACACACCCGTACAAATATTCAATGTACACCGCAATTTTCGCGCTATACACGCTATATATAGACGAAGACACGCTTTTGTATTGTTTTACATTTTTGTATACATATAGGCTTATTTGTGCATTAGTTTTTGGTAAAATTTTGTTAATATATTGACAAATCGTGCAAAATCGGTTACACTTATATAAACTAAACCGTATATACGCACCAGAACTAATAAATAATAAGGAATAGAGTAGTATGTCAGAGGAACGCGAACCAAAAATTATAGAATACGGAGAGGTTAAAAAAAGCAATAACATATTGTTTTTTTGCCTAATCGGAGCGTTAGCCGCGCTTGCGGTAGTATTTTTATTGCTTTGGGTATTAAAGCCCTCGCGCGATACGGGCGAATTAAAAAGCATTGCCTTTGTGCAAAACAATCCCGCCGCCGAGTTCGGCCTTGCCGAAAACACGGTAGACGGCCAAACCGTATTTTCGGCGTCTACGGGCAGAACGTACCTAGTTTCGGTAACGCTGAGTGCCGAGCACAACGCAGACACGCGCATAGCGTGGACGGCAAGCCCCGCAGAGTTTATCAAAGAGCTTTCTGTAAATCCTTCGCCCGATAACCCTAACATAATTTTGTATGAATTTAAGGTAGAAGAAAACGCACCCGACGGATTGCAAGCGCGTATTACCGCACGCGGCGAGGCGGCGCAAAACGTAGTGGCGGAATTAAATTTTGTCGTCCGTCGTCAGTTTACCGAAACCGTTAGCTATCAGTCGGTGCAAAACATACGCAATTCGGCCGAGTACATCATTTCCAGCGGCGCGGTAAGCGTGCCCTTTTTTACTGCTGCGCATCAATCGGAATATAATTTTGTGTCGGTAGACTTTTTGGCGGAGGGCGGCGCGTACCACCGCAGTCAAGGCGCGGGCTACGACGGGCGCGATATCAACGCGCTTTCGTATTCGATTGTTTCGGGCAGCGATTTTATTCAGCTGGTTAACGTAAACGAAGGCAGCGAACACGTCAGACTGCGTCTTATGGGGCGCGGAAAGGCCGTGTTGCAGGTTCAGGCAAACCGCTTTAATCCGTGGCGCGACGAGGACGGCCGCGACTATACCGTTCAACTGGAAATAAACACGGTAGACCCGATTCAGCTGGGCATACTTACCGAGATTACCTTAGACGACTCCCATGCGTCCGTTGTATTTGCAGACGGTATGTACGGTGTAGAAATCTTCGCGCACGAAACGATAAGCGTGGGCATCAACGCAAACGCTTTTGAATTGCGCAGCCTTATCCGCACCAACCCCGCAAAACGTCCCGATAGCGGCGACTGGGTATTTTCTGCCCCTGCGGAGGTTTTTCAGGACGGTACGGCAGTAACGCTTTCTGCCGACCGCTATTTATCTACCTCCTTCGGCGCGCAGTTTACTTTGGTGCCGCAGCGCGCGGGCAAAACGTATGTAAGAATTAACGAGGTAGGCGGCTACGGCGCGCAGGCGGTAGTCCGCGTGCTTATCCACAAACGCATTACCTCCATCGGTTCGGTGAACAACGAAGACGAAAATTCTTTAACGGTGTACGGCACTACCAGCCAAACCAACGTAGCCGCTAATATGGTATACCGCATTGATACGCGTCCCGACGGGGCATCGCCCGATACGCAATATATAAAAAACACGCTGTTCTTTTCGTACAAAGACAAATCCGAAGAACCGCTTATGCCGCAGGACGCAGGCGCGGGCTACGTATTTTTAGCGGCGAATGCGGCCGAGTACGACCATACGGCTATTATTAACGGCATGCAGCTATACGGCGAAGACGAAAACGGAAAAAACATCTATACCGTTAGCGCGCCGCTGCAAATGCCCGGCAGTGCGGGCGGCGGGTATTCGGGCGTATTAACGCTGTCTATCGGCGCGCATCATTACGGCATAGATTCGGTGTTAAACTTTTGGTTAGAGCCGCAGTTTGCCGTGCGCGAGGAGGCGGAGGTTACGTTTGTCTTAACCGTTAAAATCGCGCATACGCCGTTTGGCATCAACTTTAATTTTGACGATTTCGGAGATATAGCAAGGGGCGATGCGGGCGCATATTTCTTTGCCGCAAACGCAAGCTGGCAACCTGTTGCGCAATCCGCAGATGCTACCCATGCAGTTTTAGTCCGCAGTTTTTCCGCGCAGAATGTAAACGTCGTGCAAGACGTAGGGTACAGCGTCTTTCAGCTTTTAAGCTATTACGACACAGGCGGCACGCAACTGGATTTCGAATCTCCCTCCGACATGGCGGCGGGCATAACAATTGACAGTTTGGGTTACAGTGAGAATTCACCCGTCAGCTTTAGCCGGCACGGCGCGCTGCGCACCGTAAACACGATAGGCACGGTAGACTCCCGTTACACCCTTACCATTAGCGCAGAGGGCGCAACACCTGTCGGTACACAAAAAACACTTAACCTACGCGTCATCTATCTGGAACAGGCGGCGACGCTAACCCTTGCGGACGCACAGCCCCGCGTAGTAGAATACGGGATGCTGCCCGCAGGCGGCATTGCGCTTTCCTTGCCGACGGTTTCAGAAACCACCATAAGCAACCGTACCACCGCGCTTTCGGATTCGGAGGACGCGCTAACGGCAGATATTTTTGTATCGCGCGATAACGTGCGCCAAAAGCTGTACCGCAACGAAATAAACGGGGTATCGTATTATTTTGATTACGAATACGCCGATAACCCTCTATACACGGCAGATATAAATAACGCGCTGTTCAGCCGCAGCCAAAGCGGAGGTATCACTATCCGCCGCGACCTGTATCTATACAGCAGTCAAGAGGGGAGGTGCTTTAATGAATTTGAAATTTTATATGCTAAAAAGCTTACGCTTGATTTTGCCGATACGGTTTTAGACGAGGTTTTTGCCCCGTATATTAAATTCAGCGCAATACGCAGCTTTGACGATATCGCCCTTTTCCGCACCGATGCGGGCACTTCCGATGCGGACGAAATGTTAATGTCTAAGCTTAATCCCGCCCCGTTCCGCATATCTAAGGGCACGCAAATCGAGCTGTACGCTTTTGGCATTATCCACGCACCCGTTGCGGGCGGCGGCATTGAAAAGCTGGTAGTGCGCCCCGACCTGTCCGACAACTTTATAGACCGCATTACGCTTTTCGGCCCTGCCGCAACCAACGCTAATATAGAACAATTATCCGCTAACGCTTTCCGCGCAGGGGGCGTAACCGACTACACGGGCGACGAAACGGCACGGCTGCGGGTTGCAACCCACAACCAAACAAGCGAAACACAGTTTACCCTTACGCTGGAATTTAAGGTAAAAGTGCCGATTGTAAGCATAGAGGTATTTAGCGAATTTGAGCCGTCACCTGTGGTATTAAACGAAACCGTCCGCTTGCATAATGCGGGCGTGGGTACCAACACGCGCAATATTTACGCGCTGGTTACCTACAACGTTTCTGTCCACGACACGGCGCAGTACGAGCATTACGGGTTGATTGCGGCGCAAGAAACCCACAACATCGGCAACGTATCGATGAGGTATTTTGTCGAAAGCGGCCGCGATTCAAACAACCATATAGAATTTACCGAAATTATTGCCAACGCCGCGCCGCAGGTAGAGGCAATATCGTCTACCGAAATTGCTTTTACGCGCCTGTTCCGTATCGAACTGACTGCCCGAACTAATTTTGCGGGCGGCGAGATGCACAGCGAATACGTGTTTACTTCGTTTGATAACAGCAACATTGCAAGCAGCCCGTTTGAGGTAAGCGTTTCCAACTATGCAGACGCGATTGAAATACGGGGCGCGGATACGGACGCGCACATCGGCGCAAACATCCACCTAACTATGGAATTATCGGCTAACGGCCACCATGCGGAGGCATGGCACGATATAGCTATCGGGCAAATTTCACCGCTGAATGCGGCAAACCTTTCGCAAAATTACGTGTTTGATATCCGCATCAACGACGACGATGCCGCCCTTATCCGTGCGGAGGACGCCATAGGCGGCGAATACGTGTTTGACGGCATTGTGCGTATTCAAGCCTTATCCAACGGCCGTTTCCGCATTTGGTCGCAGGGCAGTGTGCAAGACGGCGTAAAAATAGAATTTTTCTTGCGCTATTCCGCGCCCGCAGGCTTTTCTGACGCGCCCGTTTTAGTTGCACCGCTTATGCTTTTTGTGCATTCGGACGTGTTTACAATCAGCCTATCCAACGACGAATTGTACAACGGTGCGTTAAAGATTTTAGTAGACGGCAGCGCGGGTACGCTTTCCAGAAACGACCTTGCCCTTATATTTAACGGCGGCGATGCAGACTTTACTCCGCTAGCAGGCTTTACCGTCAGCGTGCGCACCTTTGTAAAAGGCGGCGATGCGGACGAAACTTTCCCCGTAGCCTTTACCGTGCGCGACGGACGCTTTTTAGAATACAGTGTTCCGCATAACATAGAAAGGCCGCTAAACACCTACGCGCTGGAATTTACCGTTACCAACCTTTCGGGCAGGGTGTTAAAGCAAAGCATAGATATTTTAACGGCGACATCGGATTTTGCCTTAGAAATAATCGACATCTACGATAATACAAATCCTTTAAGCCGCTTTACGCCCGTATCGGGAGAGACGTCCATATTTGCCGAAAATACGCGCTTTGTAACCCAAGCCGTTAACGTGTGGGACGCAAGCGTGATGTACTTGTGGGATACGGCAACTATTGCCGACCAACTGTACGGCGACGCACCCGTTGTTGCATTCAACGCGGGCGCAGGCGGCGCGTTCGGAAGCGGGGCAAACGCAAATCTGCTAACGGTAGACCCTGCGACCGCCGCCTTTACGGTTACCGTGTCGGCGCAAAATCAAGCAAACGCGCTAAGAACGGCAAACGTAACCGTATACAAATACAACCGAATCGAAAGCCTAACGCCGATTGCGGGCAGAATGCCGCGCATAACCGAAACGGCGGCAAATCAATATGCGGTTACGCTGATTACGGGCTACGACCTTGATTTATACGATTTTATTGCAATCAATTCGGCCGCTGTAAACGTACCCGTGTTTAACTCTGCATTTACCGTTGCACCGCAAGCGGCGGCAAGCACAGGCATTATTCAAGACGGAACGCGCCTGCGCGCTACCCAAGCCGCCGCTTCTATGGTATACGAAATAACCGCCGCGCACCACGCCGCCGACAGCGTACCTGCCGTGCGTATCGCACTCACCGTAGAAGTAGTAGACCTATCTATCGAAATTACGGCGATTTCCGCGCATAGCACCGCGCCGCTAATTTTAGGGCAAAGCAATCAATTTACGTTTAGCTACGCAGTATATAAAACCGATTATAACGGTACTAAAACGCTGTATACAGATGCAAATCTTAATCACCGAATTACCGATTTCGCTCTTACGCAGCCTAGCGGACACTTTATCTTCTCCTACGCGCATGACGAAGCTTTACAAACCTTTACCGTTACCTTACAGCAATTCTCTTCGGACAAAATCTTAACCTCTAATGATTTTATCACCGCGTTCCGTTTAGTATGCTTTGCGGACGGGCAAGAATTAATTTCCCCCGACGGCGGTTTAGACGCGCACTTCCGCGTAGTAGATACAAATGCCGTTGCTATCGGCTTAGACGCGCCCGCATTGCAAGCCGTAGCGGACGGTTACCGCGCGGATATTCTTACCGTGCAAACGATTAACGCAACACCTAACGCGCCCTTTACCGCACAGCTAGAAAAGCTTAACCAATTATTCGGCGGCGCGTTTACCCACGCGTACAGCTATACCAACGCAAGCAACGTGCTTAACGGCATTACCGCGCGTCCGAATTTTGAAAGCGTAATCAGCTTGTCGGGCAACACGGGAGAGGTGTTTATTTGGCTGTCGTTTAACGCGGCGGGCTTAGCCTTTGCATCGCAAGAAGTTTCCTTAGAGGTCTACACCTCAGGCGTATTAGAACCCGAATTTTACACAGGCAGTGTTGCGGGCGGCATCTTTACGCCCGTCAGCCTTCTATCAGATACGTTTAGCGTAGACTTCGGCGCGGCGGCAGTCGGCACGCGTGAAAAAACCGATTTCTATTTAGTAACCGCTTACGCGGCGGCATTCGGCGTAAACAGCCTAAACTATTCCGATATTTTCCTTGCCGAAATTACGCACGGCACGGCGGTGCTAACCGCACTAGAAAACGGCATTGCCGAAATGCCCGACGGCACGCACGTATTTTACCAACGCTATACGCTTACTTCGGTAAGCCAACCTAATACTGCCGTTTCGTTCCGCGTAACCGCCGCCGTACACAACCAAACCTACACGGCGCGCGCCGATTTAACGCTAACCGCGCAAGAGGCAGATTTTGCATTCCCCGCAAGAGTCGTAAACGACACCCTTACCCTTATTTCGGGCGAAACCGTTACGATTGCGCCGTTTATCCAAAACCGCGCGGCAAACGCGGGCGCAAGCGGATTTTTCGGAAGCTTTACGGTTTCGTATACCTTTACGCAAAACAACGTAGGCGCGGCATTGCTTAACGTAGCGGCAGACGGAAGCGTAACGGCACAGCCGCGCATAACGCCCTCCCCGCACAACACCGCCCTTTTGCGCGTAACGGTCCAAATTTCAGACGGCGCGTACAAGGGCGCGATACAGCACTTTAATATAGAGGTTATAGTAGATGCCGCCGCCGCGCCCGAATTTTCCTTAAAGCAAGGCGCGGATATCGATGTAGCGCGCGCACCCGCGCCCGCCGATACAATTTCGATTAACCTTTCCGATTATATTGATTTTGATTTTGATGCACCCGATACGCACGGCGCGGCGCAGTTTACCTTTAACGTTACGGCATGGCAAGGCGATAGCCGTTACGGCATAGCGGCAGAAGTTGTACGCACGGGCAGCGGCGCGGATGCGGTATTCACGTTCCCTAACCGCTTATTCTACTTTATGCTGACGGTTGATTTATCCGTTACGGCAGGGCAGTGGCAAGGCTATACCGACAGCCTAACGCTTGAATTTTTTGTTCGGCCGGATGAATTAGGGTTTATAGATGTAGAAAATCAACCGCAGCTGATATTTGTAGAAGACACGTACACGCTAACGGCGGGCGATTCTATTCAGCTTTCCTCCGCAGGCTACGATACCGCCTTTGACGGCGCATCGGGTGACGTTTCTCATGCGCAAATCGTATACAGTATAGCCGAAGTCGTCGGGGGTACTGCGGGCGCAAAGCGCACCGTAATCAACGGCATCGGCTTTATAGAAGAAGACCGTTTTAATACCTACGCGGCAGCAAGGGGCGGAGTGGTTACGCTGTACGTTTCGCTGGAAATTTCTAGCGGACCGTATGCGGGGCGCGCATATGCCTTTGACGGACGCGCCGAATTAACCGTGCACGTACTGGCGCTAAGCGGCGTAAAAGACCGTGCGCCCGATGTAAACCGTTCCTTTGCAGACGGCGGCGACATCTTTATCCGTTCCGGCGAAACGATTTCTTTGGGCGCGTCGGGCGGAATGCTTTTATTTGACCGCACCGCTATAAGCTTCCCCGGCGGCACGTTTACGCCTTCGGTACGGCTTGTAAACGATGTCAACACGTGGTATTTATCGCTTACAGGAACCGACCTTTCGGTTGCGCACGGCGCGTATTTCGGCGCATCGGGCAGCGACCCGATACATTTGGGCGCGGCGGTAGAGGTTTCGGTAGAACAATCCATGTACTGGGTAACGTACCGACGCGTGTTTAACCTATACATTATGCCCCAGTCTCCTCCTACGGTAACGGTAGGGGCAGCGGCGGTTTCGATAGCGGGGGATACGCCGCTTACGCACAGCGGTTTAGGCGTTCCGACAGTCTACGCGGGCGATCAGCTTACCTTTGAGGTTTCGTCCGACGTTGCGGCTGTTCAGCAAATCGAATTTTTTATAACGGGCGTAAACGGCGGCAACCCTGTTGCTACGCAAGCCGCACAAGGCTTACCGATAAATTACGTTGTACCCCAAACCTTAGCAGTCGGCACGTATCAAGTATATGCGCGGGCATTGATAGGCGGCGCATGGTTCCAAACAGACGCGCCCGTCAACGCCTTTACCGTTGCATTGCCCGACACATCGGGCGCGGCATACAGCGTTTCGGCAAGCACTCCGCAGCTGTTTAATGGCAGCTTTACCGAATTCACGGTAGAAAAGGATGCTAGCGCAAACCAAATTACCCGCGTGATTTTCGAGTTTTCTAACCGCTTTAACCCCGCGTTGGTTACCCTAAACGGCACGGACGTATCGGGCCTTGTCAAGCAAAACGGCACGCTGTGTACAATAGACTTTACGCCCGCATTGCCCGCCGACGCGCTAACCTTGCGGCTGTACAGTCAATCATCCGCTACGGTTTCGGCTACGATTTCGGCAACGGTATTTAACTATATTAAATCGGGAAGCAGTGCTAATCTTTCTAGCGGTTACAGATTTTTAAGCGCGGCGCAGGTAGAACTGCTTGCCGCCTCCGAACAGGCAAAACTGGTTTTACCGTTAGACGGCATAGTGGTGTACGGCGCGGCAGATGTGCCGATGTTTGTACAGCTAAGCGCAACCCGCTTAGAATTTAAAAACATCAACGACCTTGTATTTACGGTTTCCGACCCCCGCGTTACAGCCGAACCCGTATTAAGCGGCGGACAATTTACGGGCGAAATCCGTTTGTTTGTTCCCGCCGATGCGTTTACCGTCGAGGGGCGGATTGTGGCAAACTTTACACTGGTTAGCTATACGGTGGGCGGCGCAACCATAACAGACGGCACATGGGTAGAAGCCGAGTTTTTCGCCGCGCCGCAGTTTACAGTATCCCAAACCGCCGCTATGGGCGATTACAGCGTTACGGTTGCGTCCGCGTTGCAAACGGAGGTTTCGTTTGAGATTATCAGCGGCAGTATGTTCGTGCGCGATGCCTTCTTTACGGGCAGTATTTCGCAAGGAACCTCCGTAACCATAGGCTTTACTCCTAACTATATTGCAGGCGAAACTAACGAAGTACTGGTGCGCATAGTATGTAAAATTACCCGCGCGGGCGCATTCTACGGCTATACCGAAGTACTGGATACCGTTTTAGTTACCTTTGAAGATGATTTAGGCCTAAGTTCGGTGGGCGGCATACTCGAAGAGGCGCGTGAAGGCAGCCTTAGCCTAATCGGTTCTTTATCGTTAGACACCCTCGCAACTAGCATTATGTTTGAGGTTGAGGGCGCGGCATGGGAGGATTATTTTACCAAATTTGATAACGATTCTTTCGCAAGCAGATTAGACTTTATCTTTAAGCAAAGCCTTACCCCGCAAGAAGTAACCGTAAAAATCACTATAACACTGTTTCAAGGCACGTACACGTACTTTAAAATCCTGCACAACTACGCCGTTCCGTCGCCCGACTTTACCGTAGAGGTAGACCGCTTTACCGTAACGGTAACGGCGCATACAGGCGGCGAAAGCATAACGGCTAATTTAGGTGCGCACCAAATTTTAAGCGGCGAGGTGCACGTACAAAGCAGCACAACTACGGATAATACCTTCACCATAACCCCTGACTTTTTTCAAGACGCTGCCAACACCGTATACGTAAGGCTTGCCGTTACCGTTACGCAAGCAGATTCGGCGTATTACGGGCAAACGTTTAACGTGTTTGCAGAAATTGTTATTCCTACTATTTTAACGGGCGAAATTACCGAATCGCCGCGCACAGACGCGTTGCGTTTAAGCGGTAGGATTAACGCACCCACGCCGGGAGCCGTGACTGTTACCTATCAGGTTTCTGCGGCGGATTATGATAAATTTGAGAAAAGCCCTGGCTTTCCCTCCGACCCCAGAGAGTTTACCTTTAAGCAAAGCCTGGTGCGCCAAGAGGTAACCGTTACCATAACCGCCTCCTATCAAGGGGCTAGATATTACTACACCTATATATTGGTTAATGAACCTGTTCCGCAGCCCGACTTTACGCTAAGCTATAGCGGCTATTCCGTTACCGTAGAGGCGTCTATCGGCGGCGAAAGCCTTGCCTTCGCGCTTGAAGAAGCAGAGGTTTTGGGCGGCGCAAACCACGTGCAAGCATTTACTGTTTTGGGCGATACGTTCAGCTTTACGCCTATCTTTATACAAGGCGGCGTTAATCAAGCATACTTTTTACTCCGTCTGCGCATTACCGACCTAAATTCACCGTTCTATACCGAAAGCGGCACGTTTGGGTTTGCCTTGTTTACCGAAACCATTACCGTAACCAACCGCTACGCCGCCTTGCCCGACGCATTCGGCGATACGCGCAGTACAACGGGAGGTTTAGCACAAAGCCGTCTTAGCGGCACCGTAACGGGCGCGCCCGATGCGGGCGTAACGGTTACGTATACCGCGCTGGTAAACGATTATACTCAATTCTTTACCGAAGTTCCGTTTGGTATAGATAACCCCCTCTTCACCTTTAAAAAGAGTTTCGTAAGCCAAACCGTAACGGTTGAAATCGCCGTAACGCACCTAGACGGCAGCGGGGTATATATCTACTACTATACGCTTACAAACCAACCTTTCCCCGTATTTACGGTGGTAAATGCGGTTACATCGCTGTCGATTAGCGGCGGCACACATGACGGCATGGGCGAGGGCATGGTAGAGGTATTACTGCCCGCAGGCATAAACGCCCCTAGTGCAGAGTTTTATTTCACATCCTCCACAACCGCATTCTTTACCCACATCGCAGACGCAAAAGGCACGGTAATATTCCCGCAAAATACAGGACGCTATCAGCTAAGCGGCTATGCAGATTTAACGCTAGATAACTCTTTTTACAGCGGCACATACCGCGTAGAGTTTGAGGATTTAGTGTTTATATTCCCCGATTTTGAGGTATTCGGCTTTGCCAACGGCGTAAACGGCTACCTGTATTTGCGCGCAAACGGAATTTCGGATGCCATGTTCGCAGACGCTACTACCTTTGTTTTCGATGCGCATTCGGCAGATTATATTATGGGCGGCGCGGGCGGCGCAACGGCAGTTTCGCCTACAGCCGCTGAATTTAAACTAACCTCCGCGCATACGGCGGCAACGCTTTCGGGGCAGGTTACCTTTGCACTTAACGCGCTTTCTCCCTACGGCGCGGTTACCTTAACGATGCCGTTTAGCCTGAACTTAGAAAATTGGGCAGACTTTACCGTAGAGTTAGCCGACACTCCGCAAGGCGGCACGCTAACCCTCACGCACCACAACACAGGGGCAGATGCGGTTACGTACAGCTTTATGCTAGCGTCTGGGGACGAGAAATTCTTTGTAACGGATTTTAGTGCGCTAACCCCCTCCGATACGGTTTTCGACAGCCAAATCTTTGAATATGTTAAATTGCACAACATAAACGGCGGCTTTGTTACCTTAGAAATTACCATGACGTTTACAGGCGGCACAATAGTTAAAACCGTAGAAATTTATATACCGCCCGCAATCCCTACACTAGTTATATCTGCGGAGGAGGATATGGGCGGCGGCGAATACGAAATCCGCGTTAGCGTGCAAACTCCGCACGGCGAACTGTACGGGATAACCTCCTTTACTACGGATATACTAAGCCCTATGCCGCTCATCGCGCCCGTTAGCGGATACCCCCAAATCAACGGCGGCGGCGAAATTGTTTATCGATATACTAAGCTTACCGCACCCGTAGACGGCATTACGGTAATCCGCATAACCCTGCAAATCGAAGAAGTAGCGGGCGAATTTAACGGCTTTGCATCGATTGCAACCACGCGCACCGCCGCCGTCATTTCAAAAGAAATTACCACCACGCCCGACCAACTGCAAAACACCTACCGCGTGCGCCTAAACCCCGACGACGCACCGCCCGCCTCCTGGCGCGCCGCATACCGCATAGAATTCGATAACCCCGCCCAAGAAGCTATTAAGTATGAATTTGACACAGAGTCGGGCGTACTGAATTACTGGTACAATCAGCAAGAAAGCGGTTCGGTTCAGTTTACCGTGTTTGCCGATATTTACTACACTAGCGGCGGAACGGAATTTTTAGTAGGCACACTCAGCCGCGCCGACATCATTGCATGGACATGGACTGTGCCTGTTAGTATAGCAGGGTTTAATATCGGAACGCGTGTTACGGTTGCTGGAACCATGACAACAGGAGGCTTTACACTGGGAGGGACTACGGGGGCTAGGAGGTTTAGAGTTAATTACGGCGCGGCCGCATGGAGCATTGCAAGTCATGTTAGCGTAGAACGCGCGACAGTAACTGGCGGATACAGTGTTGAGCATACGCCCGACTCTACACTTTTTGAAACATCCGTATTGTCAGGCAATGGAATAACCGATATTCAAATGACCATTGAATTTAACTTAGGAAGCCATTATTCTCCCGACGCAAGCGACTATTATGTTGTACTCAGGTTAGAGCGTAATGCGGCAAATATGACGGCCGTTACACGATTATCCTAAAACCCCGAACAGGAGGCATATCATGCAAAAAAACTACGCCGTAGATATCTGCGGCCGCACCGAACAATTGCCTATACTGCAAATCGATAAAAACTTAGGCATAGCCTTTTTTAACCTGCACGGCAATGTAGAGCTAACCGAATACTGCGCCGCTAAGCTTGCAAAGACGGTTGCGGGCGCAGACGTGATTCTTACCGCCGAAAGCAAGGGCTTACAGCTTGCGCATTGTGTAGCGCGGATTTTAGGGCATCCCTTTTACGCCGTTGCACGCAAATCAAAAAAGCTATATCTACAAAACGGCATAGAAACGGTTGTACAAAGCATCACCACCGCAGGCGAGCAGCGGCTATACCTATCGCAAACCGACGCCGCGCTATTAAAAGATAAAAAGGTAGCTATCTTAGACGACGTAATTTCTACGGGCGGCAGCTTGTTAGGGTTAGAACGTCTTACCGCCTTAGCAGGCGGAGAGGTTTTTATCAAAGCGGCGGTACTGGCAGAGGGCGAAGCAGCGAGACGCACCGACATCGCCTTTTTAGCCGAAATTCCGCTACTGCCCCTATAAGGAAACGCGCTTACCTCAATCAGCGTTTCCATAATACAGAATAAAGGAAAAATCATCAGCATGGCAGCTAAAAAAAGAAACACCGCTAAAAACTCTAACACTAAAAAACAGCAGCAAAATAAGCAAGCATGGATGTTCCGCATAGCGGCGTTTGTAGTAATTTCGCTGATTTTAGGCTTATCGCTGATTTGGGGCAGACAAATCGACTCCGCTTTGGGGCTGTACCGATTAGACCGCGACGACTTTGGCGGCACAGGTGCAGAGGTTATTCGCGGCGACGGCGGCGATTTAATTGTTCATTTTATAGACGTAGGGCAGGGCGATGCCACGATTGCCGAACTGCCCGACGGACGCTTTATGATTATAGACGCAGGGCCCGCACGTGCGCGCGGCCAACTGCTTGCCTACATAGACGAACACTTAGTTCAGCCTGCCGACAAGGATTTTAATAAATTTGATTTTGCCGTTTTAACCCACGCAGACGAAGACCATTGCGGCGGCTTTCCCGCAGTGCTTGCACTGTATCCCGCCGATGTATTTTACCGCCCTAACGAAAAAGCCACGCACTCCGACTTTCCCGACGCGGGCGAACACTTACTGCGCGCAGGACACGGTTCGCACAATACCCGCGCCTACGGTGACGCTATGAAAAGCGCGCACCGCGCAGGCGCAACGGTTATCGTAACGGACGGACTAAGCCCCGCAGACGGCAGCGATAAAATTACGCCGCAAGGCTTGTCGGCTACGGACGCGGGCTATTACGAAATTATTTTCTTCGGCCCTACAAAAAACTCCTACCGTCACCGAAACGATTATTCGCCCGTTATCATTATAGAATACGAAAACCGCCGCATCGCGCTTTCGGGCGATGCCGAGCGCGAGGCAGAGGAGGAATTTGTAGCAAATGTTGCAAACCTTGCCGCGCCTAAATTTGCGCGCTTTACGTCTGCCTTTACGGTAGATGTTA
The DNA here is from genome assembly GCA_009777485.1 of Bacillota bacterium. Lineage (GTDB taxonomy): Bacteria > Bacillota > Clostridia > Christensenellales > Pumilibacteraceae > WRAP01. The sequence continues at coordinate 248,031 of WRLT01000001.1, read as the reverse complement.
TAAAAGCGGGGCATCACGGCAGCCGTTCTTCGTCTAGCCGCGAATACCTAGAAACCCTAACCAACGCCGCGTCGCGCAAGGACGTGTTAATTATTATCAGCTGCGGCTTTTCTAACAGCTACGGGCACCCGCACGCGGACGTATTGTCGCGGTTTAACGACATGGGCTTTTTAGAGGAACATATTTTGCGCACCGATGTAAATTCGGATATTGTAATCAGCATCCGTTTTGATGCGGACGCAAACGACTTTTTAATATTTCACGGCGCAACGGCAAAAATAACCCAGCGCAACGTATCGCTAGGCTTTATGGATTTGCGTTGGTGGCAAATCGCCTTACTTATTTGGCTGCTTTGCCTAGCCGTATGTATCGTCGCCCCTTACGTTTCCGCTAAGGGAAAAGAGGCAAAGAAAAAGGGTAATAGCCCGCAACGCCGCAGATAGATTTTATAGGCCGCAAAATAATTTATAATCTATATTAGACCCAGCCAGTAAAATAATTTCTTGACTGGAAAGTAAGTCGGATTCTTTAAAATAGCGGCGATAGCTAGAATATTCGTAATCCGCGCCTAAATCCAGCGATAGCGGGGCGCGGTGGATAACGCGCGTAGCGTTTAAAATTTCGTCCGTCTCCTCTAAGGGCTTGCTTTGAAACCGCCCGTAAAAAAGCCGCCCGCAAGTTTGGTGCGTATCGTTATAATACGCGCCGTAGCGGCTGCATAAGCGCATAACGCCCGTACTTAGTCCGCTTAATCCCTCTTTTACCACCAAATGCGCCTCATGCGAAAATAAGCAGTACGCAAAAATTTCTGCCGCATCGCGCGTCTTTTCATTTTTTAACAGTGCCAAAAAAGTATCGTAGTCGGTTTTTGTTTCAAACAGACTACGCGTTTTGGTGCGCAGTAAAACATAATAAACGCCGCTTGCGGCTTTACTTCGCTTCGTCCGTGCCATCTTGCGGCTGCGGTTTATCCGCATCCTCATCTTTACCCGTAAGGTCACGCAGCAGCGATTTATATAAAGCCAGTTCTTTTTTTGCCGCCGCACTGGTTTCTTTTTTAAAAATGTCAATCAGTTCACGCACGCAATCCGCATTGCCCTCATGCGCGTGTGTTTTTAAAATATCTATACCCAGCCGCTTGTCGCTGTGCATCAGCATGCGGGCAAGGCGGGGCAGTGCGTTGTCTAAACCTTTTCCCCACGCCAGCGCGTACAGGTTATACGCCTCTTCGATGTTGTCCTCATCTTCACAAATGCGTCCAAGCCGCATATGCGCGTCGCGGTTTCCTAAAATGGAGGAAAGCGTTAAATACTTTCGGGCGCACGCAAGTTCGCCTTTATTTAACAGGCGGTCGCCTTTTTCGTACAATGCGCCGGGTTCGTCCAGGGCGGCGCGGTTTTCGATTTCCTCATCGGGCAGGGCAGCGTAGTCTAGCATAATTTTCTCCTTATCCTAAGGTGTATTTCAAAAGTTTATTTGGATTAACCGGCGTTACTTTGCAAATAGTCTAACAGCGGTAAATTTTTATCGTCTATCGCGTGTTCTAAAATAGTTTTTCCCATATACTTGTCCGAAAGCGCGTAGCCGTGCTGAGTCAGATATGCCAAACTGCGTGTGCCTCTGGATAGCGCGGCGCGGCACGCCTTTTCTAAAAATATTTCCTTGCGCTCAAAGCTGTATCCGCAGTTAAACAGCATGTCCAGTACCGCAAAATGACCGTCAAACACCGCCTTAGCAACGGCCTTATCCGACGGCTTTACATAACCGCCTACTTTAATCAGCCGCTCTAACACTATCCATTCGCCCGAATCCACCGCCATATCGTACGATTCCTGCACGTACCAGTTTTTGTGCTTTTCGATAAACTCTAAAATTTCGTCGTGGTTGTTTAAAACAATTTCAAAAATCACGCGGCGTTCTATTACGCCTGCCAACTCTGATTCGGTAAGATAATAGCGTTTTTGCAAACAGCGCAATTTATCTAAGCGTCCGTGAACCGCCATACTGTTGATATATGGCGTAAACAAACTCATGTAATCGCCCGTTTTAGAATGCGCCATATCTAAAATCTCAAAAAAAGCAGGCTCTATTTTTTCGTTAAACTTATGGTCGCAAATCTGCGCCAAAAACGTGCGCGCTATCGGAGCATCGGTTAATGCGCCGTGATTAATCAGCAGCTTAATAAGCTCAAAATTTTGGTTTTTAGCGGCGCGGCGCAGCGGCTCAGAATATTTATACTGCACATCCGCACCGCTTTGCAGCAAGGTTTTAACGCTGTCTAAGTTGGCATGCTTAGATTTACACTCCGCTACTAAAAGGTCGCACAATGCTTTAAAACGTTCACGTTCTAGTTGTTTTTGTTTAAAGTCGGACATAAAATTTTTACCCTCACAAGAATTATTTATATATTTAGTATAAATAATGCCCGCAATTTCTAATAGTATAACATATATCCGTACAAATGTAAACACATTTTACTAGCCGTGCAATAGCCGCATAAACAATGCCCCTTTGGTAAAAACTAACCGCATGATACGCCTTACTGCATCGGATATTGCCCCCCAAAGCGGAACATACGCGGTTTACGCCGCAGACGGGCTGCTAATAGGCAGCATTACCCTAGATAAAGGGGGAGTTTTTCCGCCCGCCGCCAACGAACTATGCCATTTTGTATTAGATGCAAATTCTATCGAATTTTGACAAAAGCAAAAAAACTTTAAAGGTTTCTTTCCACCCCGTCAACTTCGTTGCAATGGGTCGTTCGTTCCTCACTCCCCGCTTTGGCTAAAAACACGGTGTGTTTTTGCGGCTGTCGCCGCCGCGTCGCGCCTACAAGAGGGGAATTTTTTAAAGGCTAATTTAATTATTTATTACAAACTGTATTTATAAACTTACAGCCGTAATTGTGTTTTGGTTACTTTTTCAAAAAGTAACGAGTTGCGCAGGAGTTGTTAAGGGGGACACAACCGCAAAGTCCCCCTAACCGCCCTTTTTTGTTACCTTTTTTGGGGCGTTCCAAAAAAGTAAATCCTCCATTACCGAAATTTTCATTATTTTAAAAAACCCCTTAAAAGTATTTGACGGATTTAGTGGATTTGTTATATAATGTTTTAGCGTGTCGTAAAAGGCACGCATTATTTTGAATTCCTTGCAAAAGCAAGGGCGATACTACTAAAAAGGAGGTAGAGTAATTATGCCGACAATGAACCAGTTAATTCGCAACTGCCGTAAAGACCGCACCTATAAGTCGAAGTCGCCGATTTTAGACGAAAACCCGCAAAAGCGCGGGGTATGTTTGTCTGTTACCACGACTACGCCCAAAAAGCCTAATTCGGCACTGCGCAAAATTGCCAGAGTCCGTCTTGTTAATAAGATGGAAGGTACGGTTTATATTCCCGGTATCGGACACAATCTGCAAGAACATAGCGTCGTGTTGATTCGTGGCGGCAGAGTGAAGGATTTGCCCGGTGTGCGTTATCACATTATTCGCGGCACGCTAGATACAGCAGGCGTGGCGAAACGGAAGCAGGCTCGCTCTAAGTACGGCGCAAAGCGCCCTAAATAAGAATGTTCCAAAATAACCCACACTAATTTTAAGGAGAGAATCATTATGCCCAGAAGAAGCGGGGTGCCGAAACGCGACGTTTTGCCCGACCCTTTATATAATTCAAAAGTTATAACCAAATTGATAAATCAAATTATGACCGACGGAAAAAAGGGAATTGCACAAGGCATTGTATACGATGCGTTCACCCTAATCAAAGAAAAAACATCCAAAGACGCTATGGAAGTTTTCCAAAAAGCGTTAGATAACGTAAAACCCGTTTTAGAAGTAAAAGCGCGCAGGGTAGGCGGGTCTACGTACCAAGTTCCCATAGATATCCGTCCCGACCGCCGTCAAACACTGGCGATTCGGTGGATAGTAAACTACGCGCGTGCCCGCAGCGAAAAAACCATGATGGAAAAGCTTGCAGGCGAATTGATGGACGCGGCAAACGGCGCGGGCGCATCGGTTAAGAAAAAAGAGGACATGCACCGTATGGCGGAGGCGAATAGGGCCTTTGCACATTACCGCTGGTAAACGAAAGCCTTAGCCGCACCGTATACGAACTACGTACGCCTTGCCGCCTCAGTTGAGTACATTAAGTACACGCCTTTCGGCGGCGCGGCGTCTGTTGTCCGTCTACGGCGCAGCTAAGGCTTTCGTTGACAGCATTTAAGAATTAAGGAGAGTTAAAGAAACAATTTATGCCAAGACAATATACGTTAGAACACACCCGAAACATCGGGATTATGGCGCACATCGACGCAGGTAAAACCACTACTAGCGAGCGCATTTTATTTTATTCGGGAAAATCGCATAAGTTAGGCGAGGTTCACGAGGGCGCGGCCACTATGGACTGGATGGTTCAAGAGCAAGAACGCGGCATAACCATAACCAGCGCGGCAACCACCACGCAATGGCGCACCGCGCCCGACCAGCCGTACCACCGTATCAACCTAATCGATACGCCCGGTCACGTAGATTTTACCGTAGAGGTAGAGCGTTCGTTAAAGGTTTTAGACGGAACGGTTGCCACATTTTGCGCCAAAGGCGGCGTACAACCCCAATCCGAAACCGTGTGGCGTCAAGCTACGCGCTACGGCGTTCCGCGCATTGCCTACGTCAACAAAATGGATATCAACGGCGCAAACTTTTTTAACGTCATGGATATGATGAAAAAGCGTTTAGGCGCAAACCCCGTTGCCATTCAACTGCCCGTAGGCGCAGAGGACACTTTTAAAGGCATTGTAGATTTAGTTACCATGAAGGCAACTATCTACACCAACGAATTAGGCACGGATATGAAAGAAACCGAAATTCCCGACGAATTAAAAGAGCTTGCCGAAAAGCACCGCGCTATTTTATTAGAAACGGTTGCCGAATCGGACGACGCTTTAATGGAAAGGTTTTTCGAGGACGAGGGCGCGTCTTTCACCGTAGACGAAATCCGCAAGGGTATCCGCAAGCTTACTATCGGCATGAAAATCAACCCCGTACTGTGCGGTTCGTCTTACAAAAACAAAGGCGTGCAAAAGCTGTTAGACGCGGTTATTTTCTATCTGCCCAGCCCCTTAGATATTCCCGCAATCAGCGGTTTAACCCCCAAAGAGGAAGAGCAAGAGCGTAAAGCCTCCGACACCGAGCCTTTTTCGGGCTTAGCGTTTAAGGTTATGGCAGACCCTTACGTAGGCAGACTCACGTTTTTCCGTTGTTACAGCGGCAAGCTAAGCGCGGGTTCGTATGTATTAAACAGCACCAAAGACCGCAAAGAGCGCGTAGGGCGCGTACTGCTGATGCACGCAAACAACCGTCAAGAAATCTCCGAGATTTACGCGGGCGATATTTGCGCGATAGTAGGGCTTAAAGACACTACCACAGGCGATACGCTATGTGCGGAGGATAAGCCGATTGTATTAGAAAGCATGCAGTTTCCTACGCCCGTTATCAGCGTAGCTATCGAGCCTAAAACCAAAACCGACCAAGAAAAAATGGGTATGGCACTGGTTAAGCTTGCCGAAGAAGACCCTACCTTTAAAACCTACACCGATGCCGAAACAGGCCAAACCATTATTGCGGGTATGGGCGAATTGCATCTAGAAATTATCGTAGACCGCTTAAAGCGCGAGTTTAAGGTAGAGGCAAATGTCGGAAAGCCGCAGGTTGCCTACCGCGAAACTATCCGCAAAAAGGTGGATGTCGAGGGCAAATACATCCGTCAATCGGGCGGCAAGGGGCAATACGGCCACTGCAAAATTTATATGGAACCGCTTACACCTGGTTCGGGCTATGTGTTCGAGGATAAAACCGTCGGCGGTTCTATCCCCAAAGAATACATTCCCGCTATCGACAAGGGTATCGCCGAAGCTAAGCAGTCGGGCGTTTTAGCGGGCTATGAGTGTATGGACTTTAAAATTACCGTATACGACGGTTCGTACCACGATGTCGACTCGTCCGAAATGGCGTTTAAAATCGCGGGCAGCATGGCGTTTAAAGAAGGTATGCGCAAAGCTGACCCCGTACTGCTAGAACCGATTATGAAGGTAGATATCACGCTGCCCGACGAATATTTAGGTACGGTTATGGGCGACGTAAGTTCGCGGCGCGGTAGCCTAATGGGTACCGAAAACGTAAACGGCGTTATGGAAATTAAATCCGAAATTCCGCTTTCGGAAATGTTCGGCTACGCAACGGATTTACGTTCGGCTACGCAAGGGCGCGGAAACTACACCATGACGTTTAACCACTACGCCGAAGTGCCGCGCAGTATCGGCGAAAAAATTATCGGCGACAGGGCGCGCAAGGATTAAGCCCTTAAAAAAATCTTTTTTAAATCTGCTGTAATTTGATTGAAATAAAATTAACAATCGGTTATAATATAATGGTTCGCCTCTGCTTAGGCTTAACGGGGCGCGCCGAAAAACAACAAAAAAATAAAAACAAAAATAAAAAAAGTAAAGAAATTCTTGGAGGAATTTAAAAATGGCAAAAGCTAAGTTTGACAGAAGCAAAACCCACGTCAACATCGGTACTATCGGCCACGTTGACCACGGTAAAACTACCTTGACGGCTGCAATCACTATGACGCAAGCCGCCAAAGGCCTTTCGCAAAAAATGCGTTACGAGGATATCGACAAAGCGCCCGAAGAAAAAGCGCGCGGTATCACCATCAACACCAGCCACGTCGAGTACGAAACGGCAACGCGCCACTACGCGCACGTGGACTGTCCGGGTCACGCCGACTACGTTAAAAACATGATTACGGGCGCGGCGCAAATGGACGGCGCGATTTTGGTTGTTTCGGCTACCGACGGCCCGATGCCGCAAACGCGCGAGCACATTCTGTTAGCGCGCCAAGTAGGCGTACCCAAAATTGTTGTATTTATGAATAAATGCGACTTAGTTGACGATGCGGAATTATTAGACCTTGTAGAAATGGAAATCCGCGAATTGTTAGACACTTACGGATTCCCGGGCGACGATACCCCCGTTATTCGCGGTTCTGCCGTTAAGGCGTTAGAAGCGGCGCAGGCAGGCAAAGCGGACGACCCGGCTTGTGCGTGCATTACCGAGCTTATGGCTGCGGTAGACAGCTTTATCCCCGCACCCGCACGCGACACCGACAAACCGTTCTTAATGCCGGTAGAAGACGTATTTACCATTACAGGACGCGGCACGGTTGCAACGGGACGTGTAGAAAGAGGCGCGATTAAGGTGCAAGACCCTGTCGAAATCGTTGGTATCCGCGCAACGCGCAGTACGGTTGTTACGGGCGTAGAAATGTTTAGAAAAATGCTTGACGCAGCGCAAGCAGGCGACAACGCAGGTATTTTATTGCGCGGTGTAGACCGTAAGGATATCGAGCGCGGCCAAGTTTTAGCCAAACCCGGTTCTATTACGCCGCACTCCGAATTCACGGCGGAAATTTACGTTCTTAAAAAGGAAGAGGGCGGACGCCACACTCCGTTCTTCTCTAACTACCGTCCGCAATTCTATTTCAGAACTACCGACGTTACGGGAACTATCGAATTACCCAAAGGCGTAGAAATGGTTATGCCCGGCGACAACGTAAGCATTAACGCAAAGCTGATTACCCCCATTGCTGCCGAGCAAGGCCTGCGCTTCGCTATCCGCGAGGGCGGCAGAACGGTAGGTTCCGGCGTTATCGCTAAAATAATTAAATAGAAGCGCATGTGGTGATAACCGAACAACAGCATCTTTACGGTTCTTTTTACGTATGTCCGCGCTAATTCTCCTAGCCGTACCGCTAGTACGGCGTCGTCGAAACCGCTTGACATACGCAAAAATCTTCCGTAAATCTGCTATTGTTCGATTATCACCACAAGCTTTAAGCATGCTTATAGACTTTAAAATCTGCAACTGTCATTTCACAAATACAACCTTTATAGCCGCACTTAAATATATCCACTATAAGCTTTAAAGTGGTTATAGGCTTTCGTGAAATTTGTTTAAAATAAAGTAGCTATATAAACCCTTCGCAGTATTTGCGGGGGGTTTATTTGGTAATTTAGGGGAATGGGGGCGAATAATTATGCAAGAAAATGAATAAATATTCATGCAAACATCTTACAAACCGCAATAGGGTATAAAGTGCGGTTTTTTTGTGTATAAATATAGATTGCAAACAGTTGTGATTATCTAAAAAGTGTGGTATAATGGCTAAGACACCGTAAATTCATGCAACGGCTAACAAAAGGAGCTACTAAATTTTATGAGCAAAGAATATAAAGCAAAGGATATTACCATATTAGAGGGCTTAGACGCGGTACGCACGCGTCCAGGTATGTACATCGGCACTACGGGGGCAAGGGGCTTACACCACGTATTGTGGGAGATTGTAGATAACGCCATAGACGAGGCCGCCAACGGCTTTGCCCAATCCGTTTCGGTAGAGCTGCATACGGACGGTTCGATTTCCGTAGAGGATGACGGGCGCGGCATTCCCGTAGATATCCATCCGCAAACAGGCTTTTCGGGCGTAGAGGTGGTTTTTACGCAGCTGCACGCGGGCGGTAAATTTAACAACGACAACTACACGCATTCGGGCGGCCTGCACGGCGTAGGCGCGGCCGTTACCAACGCGCTTTCGGAATGGCTGATTGTCGAGGTGTACAAGCATAAAACCACCTACCGCATGGAGTTCGAAACCAAAAACGTAGACGGCAAATTTAAAGGCGGCGTTCCTAAATATCAATTGTTCGATACGGGAATGAAGACCGCAAAAAACGGAACGATGGTGCGCTTTAAGCCCGACAAGCGCATTTTTGAAACGGTAGTTTTTTCGTTAGAGACCATTGCCAAGCGCCTTAGAGAGCTTGCGTTTTTAAACAAGGGCATCAAAATACAGCTAACCGACAACCGCTTACAGCCCACCAATCCGCAGCACCGCCGCGAATTTTGCTACGAGGGCGGTTTAGTGGATTTTGTTAAATATCTTAACGAAACGCGCACCGCAGTATTTAATGAGCCGATTTATCTAAAAGGCGTGCGCGACAATATCGAAACAGAGGTTGCCTTGCAGCACACCGACGCGTACACCGAAAACATTTGCAGCTATGTAAACAACATTCCTACCACCGAAGGCGGCATGCACGAAACGGGCTTTAAAATCGCCCTTACCAAAGTTATGAACGACCACGCCCGCAAAACGGGTATGCTAAAAGAAAAGGATTCTAATCTGTTAGGAGACGACTACCGCGAGGGCTTAACGGTAGTATTATCCGTTAAAATGCAAAACGTACAGTTTGAGGGGCAAACCAAAACTAAGCTAGGCAACCCCGAAGCCAAAGCCGCCGTTGATGCGGTAATAGAAGAAGAACTTGCGCGGTTTTTTGAGGTTCCCGAAAACAAGGCAACTTTGGACATCATGCTTAAAAAGGCATTGCAAGCCTGCAAGGTGCGCGAGGCACTGCGTAAAGAAACCGATATCCAACGCGCCAAAAAACAAATCGACAACTCTAATTTGGTAGGCAAGCTGTGGGCGTGTTCGGGCAAAAAGCCAGAGCAGAACGAATTGTTTATCGTAGAGGGCGATTCGGCGGGCGGCACGGCAAAGGACGCGCGCAACCGCACCTTTCAAGCTATTTTGCCGCTTAAAGGCAAGCCGTTAAACGCCGAAAAAAAGCGCATCGACCAAGTGCTTGCAAACGAGGAAATCCGCACCATTATTTCCGCATTGGGCACGGGCATAGGCGAGGATTTCAGCTTAGACGACCTTAACTACCACAAGGTAATCATTTTATCCGATGCCGACCAAGACGGTGCGCACATCCGTGCCATTTTGCTTACTTTCTTTTTCCGCTATATGAAAAACCTTATCAATGAGGGGCATGTGTATATCGGCTTGCCGCCGCTGTATAAAATCGCCAAAAAAGATACGGTAGAGTATGTATACAACGATGCCGCGTTAGAATCGGTAAAAGAGCGCGTGGGGCGCGGCGCGGTAATTCAACGCTACAAGGGCTTAGGCGAGATGAGCGCGCTGCAATTAAAAACTACCACAATGGACCCCGCCCGCCGCACACTGGTTCAGGTAAGCATAGACGACGCCGCCGAAGCAGAAAAATTGGTGTCGGTGTTAATGGGCGATGCGGTAGATTTACGCAAGGCCTATATTATAGAAAACGCCGACTTTAATAAAGAGGACAGCTTTAAAAGCGCAAGCAAGTAAATGCGGACAAAAGCACAGGAGTTTAACATGAATAAAAAAGAAGACGAAATACAAGAACAGCCTGCCGAAAATATTATTATAAAAACTATGGAAGAGGTTATGCACGCCTCCATGATGCCGTATTCGGAATACGTTATTTTGGATAGGGCTTTACCGCGCGTAGAGGACGGCTTAAAGCCCGTACAGCGGCGCATTTTATACACCATGCACGAATTAGGCTTTACCTCCGATAAGCCGTACAAAAAATGCGCGCGTATCGTAGGCGATTGCTTAGGCAAATACCACCCGCACGGCGACAGTTCGGTTTATCAAGCACTGGTGCGCATGGCGCAAAGCTTTTCGATGAACACGCCGCTGATAGACGGGCACGGAAACTTCGGCAACGTCGACGGCGATTCTGCGGCGGCTATGCGCTACACAGAGGCGCGCATGTCGCCCATAACGAGTGAATTATTGCGCGATTTAGATAAAAATACGGTACGTTTTTCGTGCAACTTTGACGACACCCTTACCGAACCCGATATGCTGCCTGGGCGATTTCCTAACCTGCTGGTAAACGGCGCGTCGGGGATTGCCGTCGGCTTAGCCACCAACATTCCGCCGCACAATCTGGCCGAATGTATAGACGGCGTAATCGCGTATATCGACAATCCTAAAATCGCGCTTAAAGATATGATGAAGCTTATTCGCGGCCCCGATTTTCCTACGGGAGGCTACGTGATTGCCGACGAGGAGTTGGTTAAAGCGTATGAGACAGGGCGCGGCAAAATAACCTTGCGCGCTAAGCTGCACATAGAGCTGGGCGAAAACGATAAAAAACTAATCGTTATAGACGAATTGCCTTTTCAGGTCAACAAGGCGTCGCTGTTAGAAAACATTGTTAAGGTACGCGAGGAAAAGAAAGGCGTGTTTATGGGAATTGCCGAAATCGCGGACGAATCCGACCATACGGGCATGCGCGCCGTTATCAAGGTAAAAAAGGACGCCGACCCCAAGGAAATTATCGAAAAGCTATTTAAATCCACCAACCTTTCTACCACATTCGGCATTAACATGGTAGCCATTGCAGACGGAAAGCCGCAGCAAATGGGCTTGTTTGATATTATCGCGTATTACATCAATTACCAACGCGAGGTAATTTTGCGGCGCACAAAGTTCGAGCTTGAACAAGCCAAAGAGCGCGAGCATATTTTAGAGGGCTTAGTCATTGCGGTTAAAAACATAGACGAAGTTATTAAAATTATCCGTTCCAGCGCAAACACCTCCGAAGCGCGCGATCGGCTGCGCCAAAAGTTTAGCCTGTCCGAGCGTCAGGCGCAAGCGATTTTAGATTTGCGTTTAGCGCGTTTGACGCATTTAGAAATATTCAAACTAGAACAAGAGCTTAAAGACGTGCGCGAGCTTATCAAGCGTCTTAGCGCGATTGTCGCCAGTAAAAAAATGCAGATGGAATTAGTTAAATCCGAAATGCTGCAAATCAAAAAAACGTACAAAGCTACGCGCCGTTCTACCGTGTTAAAGGACGCAACCGAATACACTATCCCTAGCGAAACAGACGAAAAGCCTATCGAAAACTTTTACGTTTGCTGCAACGCGCATCGGCAAATCAAAAAAATGTTGGTTAAAAACTTTAATATGGCGCAAAAGGATTTTTCGGATAACTCCACGCGCAACGAAATTTGTTCTATCATTACCCGCATGAGCAGTGTAGAGCGGCTATGGTGCTTTACCAATTTGGGCAACTGCTTTAAATTAGACGCCGACTCAATCCCCGACGGCAAATGGCGCGAAAAAGGCGCGCCGCTTAATAAAGTAATTTCTGAGGCGGTCGAGGGCGAATATGTAGTATACTTTAAAAGCTTAGTAGACGCGCTGCCCAAAGGAAATTTATTATTCTACACGCGCGAGGGCATGGTTAAAAAAAGCGATTGGAGCGAGTACAACGTAATAAAATCCGTGTTTCAAGCTATCAAGCTTAAAGAGGGCGATGAGGTAATCGCTATGGAGGATGAGCGCAAAAACCATACGCTGTTATTTGTTACCAGCGAGGGTATGTGCTTAAACGCCGACATGAGCGACATTCCCAACCAAGGGCGCATCGCCTCAGGCGTTAAGGGCATTCAGCTTTCCGAAGCCGACTTTTGCGTTTCTATCCGTCAAGTCAACGACGAGGGCGAGGCGGTTGTCGTTACCGACAGAGGCTTTTCTAAGCGCGTCTTAACCGCAGATTTAGACGTTATGGCGCGGTACCGCAAGGGCGTAAAAATTGTAGACTTTAAAAACGATAACGGCACGCGCGTACTCTTTTCTTCATACGTTAAGCAGCCGTATAAACTAGTTTTTGTGCAAGAGGGCGATTATATGACGGCATTTTCTACGGAAACGTTAAATATCGAAAACCGCACGCATGCGGGCAAGCCGCTAATAAAGGGCAAAAGCGAGATTAAAGAAATTTTAATATACCGCGATGAGGAAACCGTATGAAACCGTATTATATAACCACCCCGATTTATTATCCGTCGGGCAAATGGCATTTAGGGCATAGCTATACCACCGTGTGCTGCGACGCGTTAGCGCGGTTTAAGCGCATGGACGGGTTTAACGTATTTTATCTAACCGGAACAGACGAGCACGGCCAAAAAATCGAACAGCGCGCAAAGGAAGCGGGCAAGCCTCCGCAAGAATTTGTAGACGGCTTAGTGGCAGAGCTTAAACAGCTTTGGCAGCTTTTAGGCATAACGTATGACGGCTATATCCGCACAACAGAGCCGCGTCATAAAAAATCTGTGCAGCAAATCTTTACTAAGCTTACCGCACAGGGCGATATTTATAAATCCAAATACAAGGGACGCTACTGCACGCCGTGCGAATCGTTTTGGACGGCTACGCAGGCAAAAGACGGATTTTGCCCCGATTGCGGCCGCGCCACCGTCGAATCGGAGGAGGAATGTTATTTTTTCCGCCTGAGTAAATACCGCGACAGATTATTAAAGCTGTTAACCGAAACCGATTTTTTACAGCCGCAAAGCCGCGTAAACGAAATGGTAAACAACTTTTTAAAAGACGGCTTAGACGATTTAGCCGTTTCGCGCACCTCATTTAGCTGGGGCATTCCCGTCCCGCAAGACGAAAGCCACGTGATATACGTATGGATTGACGCGCTTTCTAACTACATTACCGCACTGGGCTATCTGCAAGATAACAACCAAAACTTTACACAATTTTGGCCTGCCGACTTACACATGATGGCCAAAGAAATTGTGCGCTTTCATTCTATCATTTGGCCTGCCGTGCTGATGGCGTTAGAACTGCCGCTGCCCAAAAAGGTGTACGGGCACGGTTGGCTGTTATTTGGCGGCGATAAAATGAGCAAAAGCAAAGGCAACGTAGTAGACCCTTTTATCCTATGCGGACGCTACGGCGTAGACGCGGTGCGCTATTATCTGCTGCGCGAGGTGTCTTTCGGGCAAGATTGCGATTACAGTGCCGAAAGCCTCCTTACGCGCGCCAACGCGGATTTGTGCAACGATTTAGGCAATTTAGTCAAGCGCACTACGGCAATGGCGCGGCAGTATTTTAACGGCAAAATCACTAAGCCCAAAGCAGGCGAGGGCACAGAGTTCGACCAAGCCCTAACGCAAAAAACCAACACCCTATATAAAGAGGTTGCTGCGCGCGTAGACAAAATAGAAATCAGCCGCAGCTTAGAGGCGGTGTTCGAGGTTGTTTCGTCCGCTAACAAATATATAGATTTAACCCGCCCGTGGATATTAAATAAAGAGGGAAATACCGCCGCGCTTAACGCAGTGCTGTATAACCTTACCGAAGCTATCCGCGTAGCCGCAACCTTGCTGCTGCCGTTTATTCAAGACGCGCCCCAAAAGATTTTTGCAAGTATCGGCGTAAGCGTGCCTAAAAGCTTTAAGGCGGCAAAATACGGCGCGGTAAAAGCGTATCAAACTACCGAAAGCCCGCCGCTGTACACGCGCTACGATGTGCAAAAAGAATTAGACGAATTAGACTTAATTGCCCGCGCAGGCGAAAAGCCGCCCGCTAAAACCGAAACACCCCAAAAGGAAGGTAAGCCCATGATAACCATAGACGAATTTTTTAAAACGCAGTTAAAGGTTGCGTGTGTTACGGCAGCCGAAAAAATCGAAAAGTCAGACAAGCTGTTAAAGCTTAACCTAGACGTCGGCGGCGAAACGCGCACGGTAGTTTCGGGCATCGCCCAAAGCTATACCCCCGAATCACTGGTAGGTAAAAAGGTAATTTTAGTGTACAACCTAACGCCCGCCAAATTGCGCGGCGTAGAAAGTCAAGGCATGATTTTATGCGCGGTGCAAGACGGCAAGCCCGTTATTGTATCGCCCGAAACGGCTGTTTCTAACGGTGCCGAAGTATGCTAATCGATACGCACGCGCACCTAACCGATGCGCGGCTTAATCATAAACAAATTTTAGCCGATATGCAAGCGGACGGACTTTCGCGCATTATAACGGTAGGCTACAATAAAGAAACTTCGCTAAACGGCTACGCAATCGCGCAAACCGATGAGCGGGTTTTTTGTTCGCTAGGCTTTCACCCGTCTAACACGGGCGAGGCAGCCTCAGCGGATTACGACGCCTTTTTAAAGCTTGCCGCGTGTAAAAAGGTGGTAGCAATCGGCGAAACGGGCCTAGATTACCACTACGACAACACCGATAAGAGTATGCAAGCACAGCACTTTATCCGTCAGTTAGAGTTAGCGCAAGCGGCGGATTTGCCCGTTATTATACATCTGCGCGACGCGCACGAGGATTTGCACCGCATTTTAGCGCAGCACGCGCACCAATTAACGCGGCACGGCGTAATGCACTGCTTTTCGGGCAGCGCGGAAACCTTAAAGCAATACACGGATTTAGGCTTTTATATTTCTTTTTCGGGCTGTATCACGTTTTCTAACGCAAAAAAATATCCCGATATTATAAAAGCCTGCCCGATAGAACGTCTGCTAATCGAAACGGATTGCCCCTACCTTAGCCCCGAACCGTTTAGAGGGCAAACCAACTACCCCAAAAACGTGCGCTACACCGCCCAAAAAATCGCAGACGTATTAAACCTGCCGCTTGACGAAATCGCCCAAATCACCTCCCGCAACGCACATAGCTTATTTTATAAGCTATGTTAGGAAATGGAGAATGGAGAATGGAAAATGGAGAATGTCGGATAAGGATTTAAAATATTAGCCGTGTTGAGAGAGTTGCTTTTCTTTCCACCCCGCCCCTACGGGGCACCCCTCAAAGAGGGGAATTTTTTAACGGCTAATACTTTAACAACAAAGAATGAGGTTAATTAAATAACCGCAGAAAAATTCCCCTCTTTGAGGGGTGGCAACGAAGTTGACGGGGTGGAAAAAAAAGTATATACCCCGCAACGGACAGAGTGAAAAGAACGCCTATACCCAAAATCGGACAAAGTAAAATCCCCCTTTAGGAGGTTATAATGATTATTTGCAAATCTTGCAAGCAAATAAACGATACAGACGCAGAAGTTTGTATATATTGCAATAAAAATTTGCGCAAAAGTAAGCAAACCGAAATTGTCAATGTGTACGAAAACGCAGAAAACTCCTTTTTTAAACGGTTTTATTATGTAAAACTCCGCTATAAGCTGCTGCTATTTTTTTCTCCCGCACTATTTTTTGCTGTTTACTATACGGTATCCAGCATTATTGATATGGAACTGATAGTATTTAATTTAGTTACATTTTTTATTATACTGTTTCCGTCGGTTACAGCTGTCGGGCTGTATGTACCTGCGTTCAAAAAGCAAAACAAAAAGCTTTTAACCGCTTTTTTGGGCGTATTTTTATTTACGGGAATTGCATCAATCGCGTTAGGAATTTTTTGGGAAGGTGGGGCAATTAGCTTGATGGACGTATATATATCAGAGTTGAGTGCGGGTAAGGTTGCGCACATAGTGTTTTACATAATTTCTATGCTGCTGCTTATTGCCGCACTAGTCTTTTTTACCAAAGAAGCCAAACAACTTTCCAAAAAAATAAAGGCTAATTAGCCGTTTTGATAGAGTTGCTTTTCTTTCCACCCCGTCTGCTACGCAGCCACCCCTCAAGAGGGGAATTTTTCTTCGGTTATTATTATAGTCTCATTCTTTGTTAAAATTATTAACCATATAAAAATTCCCCTCTTGAGGGGTGGACGCGTTAGCGGACGGGGTGGAAAGAACGCCTATACCCCGCAACGGACAGAGTGGAAAGAAAAGTATATACCCAAAATCAGACAAGGTGCAAAGAAAATAATTACTTTTTTTGTTGTTCGTGCAGGCGTGCTTTTGCAAAGCCTAAGATTTGGCTTTTATCGTCTGCACTAAGTAAAGCGCAAATCTTTTCTAATTCGCTGAATATAGGGTCGGCGGCTTTTTGGGGCGTTAAAGCGGAATAATTCCGTTCGATGTTGCCGTACTCATCTTCTAGCCCTAACAAATAATCTGACGATACTTTAAACAAATTAGCCAAAGCCGTAATTGCTTTTGCTGTCGGTTCATTCTTGTTCAATTCCCAACTTGCTATATGCGATTGGGTATATCCAATGGCAGCCGCAACTTTCGACTGACTTAATTGCCGTTCTTTTCTTAATTCTTTTAAGCGTAAGCTAAACATACGTATATTTTATCAAAAAACGAAGTGATTTATCACTTGACAGAGGTAAATCACTTATGCTACCATATAGTGGTAAATCACTAATCCAAACAAGAATAATCTACACCAAAAGGAAAAAATAACATGGACGACTTATTTAACCAAATCGCAAAACAACAAGACGAGGACGAAATGCAAGATGCCATTCAGCACGCTTGGGATACCAACGAACAACTGCGCAAAATGTTTGACACCATGCCGACTGCCGAGCAGTTAATCGAAAAGATTGCTGCAATTGTAATGGCAGGGGATAAGCTTGAATAAAAAGCTATATAAAGCGGCATTAAAAAAAGAGTTTTTAGACGGTTTTGCTAAAAGACTGAAAAAGCTGCGCGAGAAAAGAGGTTTATCGCGTAAAGCTTTGGCTGCTTTTTCGAATGTGCCTGCGCATATAATCCGCAGCTTTGAAAACGGCAGAAACAGCACCGCAATTCCTTATGTTGAGTTTCTTGCCGATTTTTTTGGTTTAACGGTACATGAGTTAGTTAAGGGCTAACAATGTAGGCGCGGCGTTATTGTTAATGGAGAATGGAAAATGGAGAATGTCGGATAAGGGTTTTTAAATATTAGCCGTGTTGAAAGAGTTGCTTTTCTTTCCACCCCGTCAACTTCGTTGCCACCCCTCAAGAGGGGAATTTTTTAACGGCTAATACTTTAACTACAAAGAATGTGTGGCTATGATTAATAACCGCAGAAAAATTCCCCTCTTGAGGGGTGCCCCGTTAGGGGCGGGGTGGAAAGAAAAGTATATGCCCAAAATCAGACAAGGTGGAAAGAAAAGTATATGCCCAAAATCAGACAAGGTGGAAAGAAAAGCATCGCCCCAAAATCAGACAAGGGGGGAAGAAAACAAGTTGACTTTTCCTTAAATACTTAGTACAATTAAAGTAAACTAGGAGGGAACTACATCATGCAACAAAAACCCATTATAGGAATTGCCGCGCAAAACAACGCACTGGCCATAGAGTCGGGCAAGCCTAGGTCTACCTTTATCCGCGAGTCTTGCGTAGAGTCAACCTTAAAGGCGGGCGGCGTACCGATAGGCATACTGCCCACCGAAATCGGCTGCCACGCCGTGCGCAACCACCGCATTAAGCCAGAGCATTGGTCTACGGAAGAAAAAGAAAATTTATACGCCCAAATGCGGCTGTGCGACGGCATTATGCTGATGGGCGGCACCAAAATAACGCGCTACTACCGCTTAGTAGCAAAATTCGCTTTCGATAACGATATTCCGTGCATAGGATTTTGTGGCGGCGAGGGCGCAATGGTAAAGGCGCTTGGCGGCAGCGACGCCAAATCCATAAACGCAGACGCGCACGATAAAAAGGGCATAGCGTTTACGCACCCCATATTTGTTACGCGCGGCACGCAATTACACCGAATTACGGGCAAAGACGAGTTTATGGTTAATTCGGCGCACACGTTCAGTTCTAAAAAAATTCCTAAAGAATTAATTGTATCGGCGCGCGACCCCGACGGCAACAACGAGGTTATGGAAGCACCTAGCAAACGCTTTTATATAGCGGTGCGCTTTCACCCCGAAACCAATTACGACCGCAGCGAGGACAGCCGCAAAATTTTTGCCGCCTTTATAGACGCGTGTACGGCATACCGCGCCCAAAAAGCTGCCGTTCAACGCAGAAAGCCTGTTATCGGGCTTATGGCGAACACCGAAAAATCGTCTAGCCGCCCTTTTGTGTGGGACGAAGAACGCGACGCCGTACTGCAAGCGGGCGGTATCGCGCTGATGATTGTTCCTATGAAAGACGAGCAGGCCCTGCAAGCGCAAACCGCGCTGTGTAACGATGTAATCGATACGACTCCCGCAAAAAAATCCTCTTTCTCCACCGCACGGCAAACGCCTGCAAGCACACCCTCAGCCGCCGCGCAACCCACTGCCGCCGCGCCGCAATCCTCCGCAAACACGCAAGACGATGCCGCGCAGCAGCTAAAAACAGCGGACGAATTTGCGTTGGCTAAGGATTTTTCTAACGCCGTTATATGGTACACCAAAGCGGCCGATGCGGGCAGTGCGGACGCTACGTTTAATTTGGCGTTATGCTATCTAAACGGCTTAGGCGTAACCGCAGACGCAAACGTCGCCACCGCATTGATTATAGAGGCCGCGCGGCTAGGGCACGAGGGCGCGCTGAACATTCTTAAAAAGTAAAGTACTATGGATAAATCCGAAACATTTGCATACATGCTGCACGGCACGGCGTACATCAACCTAACCAACCGCTGTTGTAACGACTGCAATTTTTGCATACGGCAAAACGCGGACACACTGTGCGGCAATACGCTGTGGCTTGCGCGCGAGCCCTCCGCAGACGAGGTAATCGCGCAATTAACGCCCCTTATTGCCCTCAGCAAAGAGGCGGTTTTTTGCGGCTACGGCGAGCCTACTTACCGATTAGACGAAATTCTTGCGGTTAGCGCATTTATCCGCACACACCACAAAAAAGTCCGCCTTAACACCAACGGCTTAGGCGGTCTTATCAACGGCTTTGATATCGTTCCGCTGCTGCAAAATTCTGTTCACAGCGTTTCGGTTTCGTTAAACGCATCTGGGGCAGAAAGCTATCAACAAGTGTGCCGCCCCGTGTTCGGACCAAACGCTTTTGCCGAAGTTTTAAGCTTTATACAACGCTGCGTTTTAGCAGGCATCGAAACCACTGCCACCGTAGTAGACGTAAGCCGCGCCGAGCACGACGCCTGCAAGGCTTTGGCAGAATCTTTGGGCGCATCGTTTAGACTGCGCGGACGCATAACCGATAACGAAAGCTATCAATAAAGGACTGCCTAAAAAATAAAATCCGCAAAAATCGCGCCATGCTTGCCTATTTTCCTCTTTAAAAAAATCCGCACCCCTAAAATTTCGCGCATTTTTGACCCCTTTCAAGGCTTTTAAACGGATATTATAAAAAATCCCGCAAAATTCCGTCAAAAAAAGCGCGAAAGACGCCAAAATCGTTTGGCTTTTTTTTAATATTGTGGTACAATTTAAGCATAGCTGTAAACATGGAAATACTGTGCGATTTATTCAGCGTTTCCACACGGGCGAAGGAGCTTAAATTATGCCGAAAAACGATTCAAAATACGAAGCAGGCGACATACAGGTATTAGAGGGTTTAGACCCTGTACGCAAACGGCCGGGTATGTATATTGGTTCTACCGATGAGCGCGGACTGCACCATTTGGTAGTAGAAATTGTAGACAACAGCGTAGACGAAGCGTTGGCGGGCTACTGTACCGAAATTTGGATAGAGCTGCAAAAAGACGGTTCTTGTTCGGTTACCGATAACGGACGCGGTATCCCCGTAGACATCCACCCCAAAGAAAAGGTTTCGGCGGTAGAGCTGGTTTTAACGCGCCTGCATGCGGGCGGCAAGTTCGGCGGCGGAGGCTACAAGGTTTCGGGCGGCTTGCACGGCGTAGGTTCGTCGGCGGTTAACGCGCTTTCGGAATGGTTAGAGGTAGAAGTGTACCGCGACGGCAAAATTCACCGTCAGCGTTACAACCGCGGCGTACCGATGCGTCCGCTTGCCGAAGTAGGCAAAACGCGCGCAACGGGTACTAAAATTACGTTTTTCCCCGATTCGCAAATCTTTGAAACCATCGAATTTATCTACGACCGCCTGCGCACCCGTATGCGCGAGGTTGCGTATTTAAACAAGGGCTTAAAAATCGTACTTTCCGATAAACGCAAAGGCCAAGAAAAAGAAGAAATTTTTAAATTTGACGGCGGCATTATGGACTTTGTGGAATATCTTAACCGCAACCGCGTAACGCTGTTTCCGCAAACCGTATATTTTCAGCAAAAGTTTAAAGACGCCGAAGTAGAAGTCGCGCTGCAATACAACGACAGTTACAGCGAAATCATCTACACCTACGCCAACAACATCAACACCGAAGAGGGCGGAACGCACCTAATCGGGTTTAGAAGCGGGCTAACCAAAATTATCAACGAGTACGCCCAAAAGCAAAACCTTATAAAGGCTACCGAAAAGTTAGACGGCGAGGACGTGCGCGAGGGCTTAACCGCGATTATCAGCGTTAAATTATATAATCCGCAGTTTGAGGGGCAAACCAAAACAAAGCTGGGCAACTCCGAAATGCGCGGCTATGTAGAAAAAGCCATGCAAGAGGGCTTAGGCACGTTTTTAGAAGAAAACCCCGCGCTTACTAAAGATTTAATTATGAAAGCGATTATGGCGCAACGCGCACGCGATGCTGCCCGAAAAGCCAAAGAAACCACGCGCAAAGACTTTCTGCAAGGCAGTGCGCTGCCCGGCAAATTATGGGATTGTTCCGATAAAGACCCCTCCCGCTGCGAAATTTATTTAGTAGAGGGTAATTCGGCGGCAGGCACGGCAAAGGACGGCCGCGACAGACGTTTTCAAGCCATTTTGCCGCTTAGAGGTAAAATTCTTAACGTAGAAAAGGCGCGCCTAGACCGCGCGTTAGAAAACGCCGAAATCAAAGCCATGATAACCGCCTTCGGCTGCGGCATAGGCCCGGACTTCGACGAGAAAAAACTGCGCTACAACAAAATTATTTGCATGACCGACGCGGACGTAGACGGCAGCCATATCCGCATATTGCTGCTTACGTTCTTTTTCCGCTACATGAAAGCCTTAGTCGAAAAAGGGCATATCTACATCGCACAGCCGCCGCTGTACAAGGTAACAAAATCGCGGCAGGATTATTACTGCTATTCCGACGCCGAAATGAACGAAACCCTAAACCGCTTAGGGCGCAAGGGCTGCGATGTTCAGCGTTACAAGGGCTTAGGCGAAATGAACGCCGCACAGCTTTGGGACACCACCATGAACCCCGAATGCCGCACCCTGCTGCAAGTTACTATGGACGACGCTTTCGAGGCAGACGAAACCTTTACCATTTTAATGGGCGACATGCCCGAACTTAGGCGCAAGTTTATCGAAGAAAACGCCAAACTGGTAGAAGAGTTAGATATATAGAGTTTAAGTATTAAGGTTACCAAAACAAAAGGATTTATAAATCATGGCAAAGAAAAAATCGGAAGAGCTGAATATTATAGACAATACCAAAATTGTCAAAAAGCAGCTTAAAGAAGAAATGGAAAAATCGTTCATCAGCTATGCGATGGCGGTTAATATTTCGCGCGCTATACCCGATGTGCGCGACGGATTAAAACCCGTTCACCGCCGTATCCTGTATACGATGGGCGAGATGGGCTTGCACCACGATAAGCCCTACCGCA
This sequence comes from Bacillota bacterium, assembly GCA_009777485.1. Taxonomy (GTDB): domain Bacteria; phylum Bacillota; class Clostridia; order Christensenellales; family Pumilibacteraceae; genus WRAP01. Next base: position 225,851 of record WRLT01000001.1, on the reverse strand, counting down.
AATGCGCGGGTATTGTCGGTGAGGTAATGGGTAAATACCATCCGCACGGCGACAGTTCTATTTATATGGCGTTGGTGCGTATGGCGCAAAGCTTTTCTATTCGTTGCCCGTTAGTAGACGGGCACGGAAACTTCGGCAACGTAGACGGCGATCCCCCTGCGGCGATGCGCTACACCGAAGCCCGCCTTTCTAAAATTGCGGGCGAGATGCTGCGCGATATAGATAAAGAAACGGTAGACTGGTATCCTACCTTCGACGACCGCTTAGAACAGCCCACCATTCTGCCCGCAAAATTTCCTAACCTTTTGGTAAACGGTTCGGACGGTATAGCCGTAGGTATGGCTACCAATATTCCGCCGCATAACTTAGGCGAGGCGATTAACGCGGTAGACGCCCTGATAGACAACCCCGACATTACGGTGGACGAGCTGTGCAAATTTATGCCCGCGCCCGATTATCCTACGGGCGGCATTATCATGGGCCGCATGAATATCCGCCATGCGTACCGCACAGGGCGCGGCGGCGTAGTTATCCGCGCTAAGGCAGAAATTCAGGAGTACGCCGTTAAGGAAGGCGGCGAGGCCATGCGCCAGCGCATCGTAATTACCGAATTGCCGTATCAAGTAAGCAAAGAAGATTTAATCGTAACCATTGCCAATTTAGTTAAGGATAAGCGCATCGAGGGCATTTCCGATTTAAAAGAAGAATCGGGGCGCGACGGTATGCGGATTGTAGTAGAGGTTAAGCGCGACGCGCAAGCACAGGTAGTGCTTAATATGCTGTATAAGCATACCAACTTACAGGTTTCTAACGGCATAATTTTTCTTGCCTTAGTAAACGGCGAGCCTAAGATTTTAAACCTTAAAGAAATACTCTACCATTATTTAGAACACCAAAAAGAAATTATCGTGCGCCGCACCAAGTTCGAATTAGAAAAAGCACAAGAGCGCGAGCATATTGTAGAGGGCTTAGTTAAGGCACTTGCCAACATCGACAAGGTAATTAAAATTATCAAAGCAAGCCGCGATAAGTTTGAGGCGTGCGAAACGCTAATGAACGAATTTATCCTGTCCGACAAGCAAGCCAACGCCATTTTAGAAATGCGCTTGCAACGCTTAACCAGTTTAGAGGTAGAGCATTTAAAGCAAGAGCTTGCTTCGCTAAAAGCGTTAATTGCCGAATTAAAGGGCATATTAGCAGACCCTGCTAAGGTGCTAGCTATTGTCAAAGGCGAGTTAGCGGAAATTAAAGCAAAATTTGATACGCCGCGCCGCACCGAAATCTGCATCGACTACGACGAAATTGACATCGGCGACTTAATCGAAAAAGAGGACGTTGTAATTTCTATGACGCATTACGGCTATGTAAAGCGTCTGCCCAAAAACGAATACCGCGTACAGCACCGCGGCGGCAGAGGCATTACGGCGCACCGTCCCAAAGAAGAAGACTTTGTAGAAAAGATGTTTGTAACCAACACGCACGACAATCTTTTATTCTTTACCAACTTCGGCAGAGTCTACGTTATAAAAGGCTACGAGGTACCAGAGGCAGAGCGCACCGCACGCGGCCGTGCCATAGTCAACTTATTACAGCTGCAAGACGGCGAAAAGGTCAGCGCGGTAATTCCCGTAAAAGAAAACAGCTATCAGCACGGCCATTTAATGATGGCTACGCGTCGCGGGCTGATTAAAAAAACCGCGCTTGCCGAATTCGAGCGCGTGCGCAAGGGCGGCAAAATCGCTATTTTATTATTAGACGGCGATGAGCTTATGAGCGTTCAATACACGGGCGGCCGCGACGAAATTCTATTGGCAAGCCACGAGGGTAAATGTATCCGTTTCTCCGAAGAGGATGTGCGCAGAACAGGGCGCGGAACACAAGGCGTTCGTTCGATTAAGCTAAACCCCGCCGACTTCGTAGTAGATATGACTGTCATTCAAGACGGCTTTGAAGTGCTTACCATAACCGAAAACGGCTACGGCAAGCGCAGCGACTTAGAGGATTACCGTCTGCAAAGCCGCGCGGGCAAGGGTATTAAAGCGGGCAACTTTAACGAAAAAACGGGCAAGCTGGTCAATTTAAAGCTTATCGACCCCGAAAACGATATCATGGTTATTGCCGACAACGGCATCATTATCCGCATGCGCGCCAAAGAGGTTTCTAAAATTTCGCGCGATACGCAGGGCGTGCGCATGATGCGTCTTAAAAACGAGGGCAAGGTGGTTTGCGTAGCCTTAACACCTCCCGAAGCCGAAGAACTTTCCGATGAAGACGAAGAGGGCGGCGCGGCAGAATAGCGTTTCAGTACAAATAAAGCAAAAGGACCTTTTCAGCATGGTGTACTTGGATAAATTTGAATTGATGGACGAAGAAGGCAACCCCGAATTTGTTCAAAAAATCAAAAGAGCGTATTCGGCGGACGATAGGTTTCCGCTAGGGTTCTTTCCTGCCAAAGGCTTAAAGCAGTTGGATTTTGAAACGGTTACCATATTTTACGGCGGCAACGGTTCGGGCAAATCTACGCTTTTAAATCTGATTGCGTTAAAGTTCGGATTTTTGCGCCACGCGTCCGCCGCGCTTTCGCGTTCGTTTTTGACGTATTCGGATGCGTGTAATGCGCGGCACGGCAAAAGCCTGCCTCCGGGAAGTTCTATGCTAACCAGCGAGGACGTTTTTAAAAACATTTTTTCCGCGCGCGAGAAAAACCTTGATATAGACGAGCGCAAGGATTTAGAGGAAGAATTTTTTGATTACGGAAGCTTTGATTATCAGTTTGAGGGTTTCGAGAACGCGCACTTAGTGTCTAAAAATTTGGCAAAGCAGCGGTACGTAGAAAAAAAAGCGGGCATAAAGCAGCGGCAGTTCTCTAACGGAGAAAGCGCGATGCAGTTTTTTAAATCCGAAATTCAGCCCAAAACCCTGTATCTGTTAGACGAGCCCGAAAACAGCATGTCGCCTAAGTTTCAGCTAGACTTAAAAACGCTGTTAGAAAACAAGGCGCGGTACGACGGCTGTCAGTTTATTATTGCCACGCATTCGCCGTTTATTTTGGCTATTGCCGATGCAAAGGTATACAATTTAGACGCAAAGCCCGTTACGGTAGAAAAGTGGTACAATTTAAAAAATATCCGCGCTTACTACGATTTTTTTACTAAGTATCACGACCTTTTCAATTTGGGCGATTACGACTCCGGCACCGGCAAGTTTAAAAAAAGGAAGTAAGCCATGCAAGATATAAGTTTTGAAAAACTTCCGCGCACGAATTTCGCGGCGCAATTTTATACGGCGGAAAAATTGGGTGAATTTTTATATTTTTTAGACACCTCCGCTTTCGTTGCCATTAGCGGCGTAGACAGTCCCAAAAAAGCTAAGCAAGTTAAAGAGTTTTTGCTGCGGTTTTACGCTGCCTCCGAAACCGCCTATATATTATGCGGCGGAAAATCTTTACAAAGTACCGTTTCGAATATAGACGCCCAAAGCTTCGGCGCAGAAGAATGCACCGTGTTAATGCTGCCGCAGTCTGAGTTTGATAAAGCGCGGTACGGTTATCCCGATTTAATCCGCATAACCCAGCGGCTTACCGCGCCCGACGGCTGCGCGTGGGATAAAGCCCAAACGCACGGGTCTATCGCCAAAAACGCCTTAGAGGAGGCCGCCGAGCTAACACAAGCCATTGCCAACAACGATATTCAAAACATGCAAGAGGAGTGCGGCGATGTATTGCTGCAAGCCGTGTTTCACGGCGACATCGCCCGTAGAAACGGCACGTTTACCATAGAAGACATTATAGACACGCTGTGTAAAAAGCTTATTACGCGCCATACCCACGTTTTCGGTTCGGATAAGGCCGCAACCGAAGAGGAGGCGTTAGCCTTTTGGAACAACGCGAAAAAAAACAAGTCCTAAAAATCGGCGGCGTAACGCTAAACAGCCGCTTGCTGCTTGCGCCTATGGCGGGCTATACGGATATCGCATTCAGGCGGCTGTGTAGGGATTTTGGTGCCGCGCTTACCGCTACCGAAATGGTTTCGGCTAAGGGGCTTTTGCACGGAAGCCTAAAAACCGCCGCACTGCTAAATATCGCCGCAGACGAAACACCCTCCTGCGCGCAGCTGTTCGGCGCGGACGCAAACGACTTTGCCGCCGCATTGCAGCATAACGCGCTGGCGCACTTTGATATTATCGATATCAACATGGGCTGCCCGATGCCCAAAATTACTAAAAGCGGCGGCGGTTCGGCATTATTAAGCAACCCCTCCGCCGCAGCTGGTATCGTAGAGGCCTGCGCAAAGGCGGGGCGCACCGTAACGGTAAAGGTACGCTTAGGCAAGGATAACGGGCAAAACGCGCTAAGCTTTTGCCGCATGCTGCAAAATGCGGGCGCGGCAGCAATAGCCGTACACGGACGAACCGCCGCACAGCTGTACACGGGTAAAGCCGACTGGGACGCAATAGGCACTATCGCCGCCGCCTTAAAAATTCCCGTTATCGGCAACGGCGACGTGCTTTCTATAAACGAAGCAGAAGAAAAGCTTTCAACCTATCCCATAGCGGGCATTTTAATCGGGCGCGGCGCGCTGCGCAATCCCGCTGTCTTTTCGCACACTGCCCAACCTAAGCTTAAAGAAATCATCCTACAACACATCGCATACAGCCTTATGTATTTTCCTGCCCGCTATACACTTCTAACGCTGCGCAAGCACTTTGCGTATTATTTTAAAGGCGTTTTGCATGGCAAAGAAATCAAAGAGCAATGGTTAAAAGCATCTAACCCCGATACGCTTATGCAGCTTATCAAAGATACGCACATCGCATAAGCGCAAAGCTTTACTTCGCTAAAATTATGCAAAAACCGCTTGACAAGTATTTGGGGACATGCTATACTACTAATAATCCTAGTAATACTATATGATTAGTAGGATTGCTAAATAATTTTTGCCGCCCGCGATTTGACAACCCGCCCTAAATAGGGTACAATAAAGAATAGAGGAAAAACATGTTAGAATTAAAAAACATTTCATTCGCCGTTCCCGAAAAAGAAATTGTACGTTCTGTAAGCTTTAAGGCCGAAAAGGGCAAGCTTTTAGTTATTACGGGGCCTAACGGCGGCGGCAAGTCTACACTGGCAAAAATCATCATGGGCATCGAAAAGCCGCAAACAGGAAAAATTTTGTTAGACGGCTGCGACATTACGCCGTTATCCGTAACCGAGCGCGCACGGGCGGGCGTAGGCTTTGCGTTTCAAAGCCCCGTGCGGTTTAAGGGCTTGCGCGTACAAGACTTGTTGCGCTTAGCCGCAGGCAAGCCGTTAGCGGCAGAGGAGGCTTGCGTATATTTATCGGAGGTTGGTTTATGCGCGAACAGCTACATCGGGCGCGAGGTAAACGCATCGCTTTCGGGCGGCGAGTTAAAGCGCATCGAAATCGCTATGCTGCTGGCGCGCGGCACTAAGCTTTCGATTTTTGACGAGCCTGAGGCAGGCATAGATTTATGGAGTTTCGGGCATTTAATCGCGTGCTTTAAAAAAATACGCGCCCGCCGCGACGGCACGGTTATTATTATTTCGCATCAAGAACGCATTTTAGAAATTGCCGATAAAATTGTCGTTATTGCAGACGGCAAATTAACCGACGAGGGCACCAAAAACGAAATTATGCCAAAATTGCTGCACGGCTGCATGGAAACGTGCGAATTGTTAAAAGGAAACTAAATCACTATGGATAAAATTCTGCAAAAACTGTATAAAACCGTTGCCGATTTAGACGGCATTCCGCAAGAGGGCGCGTATAATCTCCGCGCGGACGGCGTAAGCATTGCCCGCAACAGCACAAAAAACATTACTATCACGTCTAAAACAGAGGTATCGGGTATAGACATTCATATCAAAGACGGCACGCGCGGCGAAAAACTGCATATTCCCGTCGCGCTGAAAGCCGCAATTTCCGAAAGGGTTTTTAACGATTTTCATATCGGCGAAAACTGCGAGGTTACTATTGTAGCGGGCTGCGGCATCCACAGCGATTGCGCAGATGTTTCGCAGCACGACGGCGTACACGCTTTCTATGTAGGAAAAAATTCAACAGTGCGCTATATCGAAAAGCATTACGGCACGGGCGCGGGCACAGGCGCGCGGATTTTAAACCCCGAAACGGTGATTGAGGTAGGCGAGGGCAGCGTGTTCGAAACCGAAACCGTCCAAATTGAGGGCGTAGACAGCGCAAGCCGCATAACCCGCGCAACGCTGGGCGCAAAAGCAAAGCTAGTAGTAAGAGAAAAGCTTATGACGCACGGGGCGCAAAAAGCGGTAACTAAGTTTTCGGTAGAGCTTAACGGCGCAGAATCGGGCGCAGACGTTGTTTCGCGTTCGGTGGCAAAAAACAATTCGCAGCAAGAGTTTATCGCGCGTGTTGCGGGCAACAACGCCTGCATAGGGCGCGTAGAGTGCGATGCGATTATTATGGATAACGCGCGCGTTTCAGCTACACCGGAGATTTTTGCCCACCACGTAGACGCACAGCTGGTTCACGAGGCCGCAATCGGCAAAATAGCGGGCGAGCAAATTATCAAACTAACCACACTAGGCCTAACCGAAAAACAAGCCGAACAAGAAATCATCAACGGCTTTTTAAAATAAAGGCAAAAAAAGGGGGGGGCTTGACACGTATGATATACTTATAATATAGGGTTTTTTTTGATAACTTCAATCAAACTTTGTGTTTTCAGCACAGTTGGTTGGAGTTTTTAATTGAAATCCGAAAAAATAAAAACTTTAAAATACAAGGAGAATGAAAAAATGAAGGTGTTTGAAATTAAGCAGAATAAATACTTAAACAGAGATGTATTAGGAGTTTATCATTGCGATTATTTGGGGTATCAAAAAAAAGATAATCCAGATTATATTAATCATCTTAAAAATGCAAAAAAAAAGAGCGAGATGGATTTGGTTAAAGATTTTATTGCAGCATACGAGGCGATTAAGCCCGATTTGCAAGAGCTTGTTAAAAAAATAAAAAATCCTAAGCTAATGGTTTGCTGTGTTCCGCGTTCAAAAGCTGACAGCAGTTACGCAAACAGTCAGTTGTTGTTTAGAAAGGTTGTTTCCTGTGTTGCGGATGAATTAGATTTGACCGATGGAACAATGGCAATTAAACGGATAAAAGATACAAAAGTAACACACAATTGGCGGTTAGAGGATAATAACGGAAATGCACCGTATGTTGGGATAACGAGGGATACTTGCCGCTTTGATACAAAACAAATCAGAGGTAAAGATATTATCTTGGTAGACGATATCTATACAAAAGGTATTAATATTGATGAGGATTGCATACAGGCTTTGTTTGACTTAGGTGCTAAAAATGTGATACTATACATAGTGGCAAAGGCGGCATAAATATGGCGAATGATAAAAACATAGACCTAGATAAATATAAAATTGCAGCAGAAAAGAACGGCTATAAAATTATTTCGATAAATGACGAGGGTTTTACGAATATTTTATTTGAGCAAAAGCCCAACGAGCTGCCTGCAATATTTGCATACAAAGGCGATATTACCTTGTTGTCTGATCGTACAAACAATATTGCTGTGGTTGGTGTTTTAACGCCCGATAAAGACATAATCGAGCGTGAGCGTAAAATTATAGAAAATTTGGCGTTTCGCAAAAAAACAATTATTAGCGGTCTTGCCGTTGGCTGCGATACTGCGGCGCACGAATACGCCTTAGAATTCGGTGCAAAAACCGTCGCATTTTTGCCGTCCACATTAGAAAAAATCTATCCAAAGCAAAACCGTGAGCTTGCAAAAAGAATTGTTGAAGCGGGCGGATTACTTGTTACAGAATATATTACCGAACCCCCAAACCGTTTTGAAACGATAAAACGATTTATTCAGCGCGACAGACTACAAGCACTATTTTCATCGGCTGCTATTTTGATAGCTAGCTACCGCAAAGGAGAAGGAGATAGCGGTTCGCGTCATTGTATGCAATATGCAAACAAATACGGCAGAAAAACATATGTAATGTATAACGCAAAGACAGATTCGAATCGTGCGGTGTTCGGTCTTAATGCAGATTTAGCGGCAAAAGGCTGTTCTATCCTTACACTTGGAGGTCTGAATGAGTTATGAAGATAACATTGCTTTTGTTGTTGATTTAGACGATACACTTATCTATACGCATAGCTTAAATAGCGACGCATACAATTATGCGCTTGAAAGATTAGGTTATCCAAGAATAAACAGCAGCAATAGAATCACTAAAAGCAATATTGCAACACTATATCCTAATAACATAAATAAAATTATTCGCCAAAAGCAAGCATATTTTGTTGAGTCGTGGATGCCGTACCGTACAACGCTTAATCGAAAATTATTGAAAGCAATTAGTGCAAAAGGCAAAAACAATTGTCTGTTGTGGACTAGCGCAGATAGAAAAAGGGCAATAAAAATAATTTCTCATTATGGACTTAACGAATATTTTTGCAAAATACTGTTTGATAAAAAAGACAATATTGTCGAGTCGATAAAAAGGATTAAACAGTATACGTCTGCACAATACGCAGTTTTAATAGACGATAGAAAAGAAATTGCTAAACCCTTCGAAGCGGATTGTATCGAGGTTGGAAGGCTAAAATCAGAAAAATTTAACGTAGGCACATGGTTAATTCGTCTTAAATAAAGCATAAACGCAAAAATAATAACGGCGTAACATATACTTTATTTTATGAAGTACGGCGTAAGTAGTTTGACATTTAAAAAAACATGCGGTATAATAACTATATAAGAGTGCGGAGTAACTCCGAAATAGGAGAAAAAAATGAAAAAACTTTTTAGGTATGGAACGCTTGCATTGTGCGCCGTGTGCTGCATGGTATTTTTTACGGCTTGTTTTTTAATAGACAAAGATATTGATTTGCCGACTGATCAGCCTACGCAGCTTGCCCGCGCCGAAACCATTTCCTACAACGACGAAACCAAAATAGTTTCATGGTCGTCGGTAGCAAACGCAATCGGCTATTTACTTAGCGTTACGGGCGCGATAGAAACCCCCATAACCAGTCAAACGGTTTACGCTACAAGCTATACGCTAACAGGCACGCAAAACGGCACCGTTACCGTATTTTTAATCTCAATCGGCGACGGCGATATGCACCTTAACAGCGAGGCGCAAATCGGCAATTTTACTGCCACCTCCTCATACGTCAATGTTAATTACGATAATTTTGATTATTTTTCTAAAAACTTCGACCCGTCGCTTACCACCTTTTACGATAAGTTCGAGGGCAATTCGTTGGACATGAGTAAATGGATACACCAAGAAGGCACGGGTTGGGAGTACGGAATTTGGGGTTGGGGAAACAGCGAAAAACAATCGTATCACCGTGAAAACGTCCGCGTGCAAGACGGCATTTTGCGGTTAGAGGCTAAAAAAGAACGCAGAGCTGATGACGCACACTTTGAATACACGTCCGCAAAATTAGTAACGTTTGACACGCGATACAACACGCATACCTTTTCGCAAAAATACGGCCGATTCGAGGCAAGAATCCGCATGACCAAAGCCGTGCAGGGTATGTGGCCTGCGTTTTGGATGATGCCGCGCAATTCTGTTTACGGCGGATGGCCGCGTTCGGGCGAGATTGACATTATGGAAATGATGGGGCGTTTTCCTAATCGCGCGTCCAGCGCATTGCACTTTTACGAATGGGGCGGACATTATTACGAGCATAACGAATACACGCTGCCCAACGGCGGAAACATTACACAATGGCATATCTACGGCGTAGAATGGACGCCCGAACGCATCACCTTTTTAATTAACGGAGTTCCACACTTAACCCTCCCCAACTATATGTACGGCACTACACCCGCGAATTCCAACCAAACCGTTACCGCGTCATCGCCTTTCGACCAAGAGTTTTACTTGATTTTAAACCTTGCCGTAGGCGGAATGTTTGACGGTCATAGATTGCCGCCCGATGGAGAATTACCCGTAGAACTGCAAATAGATTGGGTACGCGCCTACGAACTAAACAACCTCCCCGCATGGAATAATGTATAAGGCGGTAAAACCATGAAATCGTACCGTAAAGAATTAACCCTGTCCGTTCCGTCAAGGCGCGCCTACGTCAACATCACCCAAGACGTTCAAAAAGCTATAACCGAAAGCGGCGTTCAAGAGGGGCTTGTTTTGGTAAACGCCATGCACATCACCGCAAGCGTTTTCATTAACGACCACGAGTTATCATTGAGTTAAAGACACCGAAAAAACAAAGAAAAACAGCCTTAAAAGTATCTTTTTTGCATAAATTAGAGTAATTTCAATACGAGATTACTCTTTTTTATTCTCCAATGATTTTTATTAGGACACGTTTGTTTCTTTTGCCGTCAAATTCGGCATAAAAGATTTGCTCCCAAGTGCCGAAATCTAATTTACCGTTAGTAATAGCACAAACCACTTCGCGTCCCATAATTTGGCGTTTTAAGTGTGCGTCGGCATTATCTTCGTATCCGTTGTGGGCGTATTGACTGTGGGGCTTTTCGGGCGCAAGTTTTTCCAACCATTTTTCATAATCGGAAAGTAAACCGTCTTCGGCATCGTTAATGTACACGCTTGCGGTGATGTGCATGGCGTTTACCAAAACAAGCCCCTCTTGAACGCCGCTCTCAGTTATGGCTTTTTGAACGTCTTGGGTTATGTTGATGAAAGCCCTACGGGTGGGCGTGTTTATAATTAATTCTTTTCTAAGTGTTTTCATGACATTAAGTATAACACATAGACAAGATTTAATCAAAGCATTTTCGGGGGCGGTTATTTATCTCCGTTTGTGCTATCCGTATCAGTTTCTTCTTTGGAAATTTCCGATTGAAACGCAGCGTCGTCTATGACGGTTTCGATATCTTTTTTATCTAGGTTGAGTTCGGCTTCTATGCTTGCTAGTTCACTTGATAGACCTAGAATCTTTTGTTCGTGGTCGAAAGGTTTTTCTAGTTCGGATTGGGCGGAGGCGAGTTCAGATTGGCGGGCGGATAATTCGGTTTTGGCGGCGGTTAGGCTTTCTTCCATGCTTTTAAAGAAGTTTTCTAAGCGGGTGAGGGAACCGATTGCGCTGCTTGATACGGGTACGCGGTAGCTGCCGCTGGCTTTAACAACAACGTATTTTTCCTGCGGATTATCCGAGTATTCGGGAATAATTTCAAAGCCGTACAGCGTGGCTATTTTCTTACCCGCGTTTAGGTTGCAGACTAGCTTATGGTATAACTCCGCCGCGTCTTTGCGCTCGGTAAAGCTTTTGTTTGCGACGCTCATAAAGAAACCCGCAGAGGGCGGCAGCGATGTAGAAAACAAGCTGCTTTGGGCTAAGTCTTTGCGCATTTGGCTGTCGCGCAAGTCGATGTCTTGCATAAGTTTTGCAATCGCGTCTTGCGCCCGTGCAATCGCCTTTGGCAGATAGTTGGCGATGTTATCCTGTAACGAATAGCGGCTTTGGCGGTATTGGATTTGAAGTACGCGCAAGCTGCTTAGCTCTGTTTCAATCTCGTTTTTGCGTTTAATCAGCGGGTTGGCGGAGGTGATAGCTTTAATTTCGGCGTAAGAGAATGTAGTTTCGTCAATGTCCTGCGCCTCGCGCACGGCAAGCTCGCCCTTGTTAATTTGGGATATAAAACGCTGCTTATTCTCTAAAATCTGATAGCTATAACTATCGAAAGTGCGCTCGGTAACGTAGGTAAAAATCTCTATTTCCGCGTTTTCGTTGCCTTGCCGAATACCGCGCCCCTCGCGCTGTTCCATATCCGACGGGCGATACGGCGTATCTAAATGGTGAATGGCAATAAGCTTATGCTGCACATTGGTTCCCGCGCCGCACTTTTCCGTGCTGCCCAGTAAAATGCGCACCTTGCCGCAGCGCACGCTGTCGAACAGAGCTTGCTTGGCGGCATCGGTGTTGGCGTCGTGGATAAAGGCAATTTCGCATTCGGGAATACCCATTTGTATAAGGCGGTATTTAACGTGGTTATATACGTCAAAATGCTTATCGGGGCAGTAATCCTTAAATTTAACTTTCGGGGTGGAAAGGTCGCAAAATACTAGCTGCGTTTTGCTTGAACACTGGGTACCTAGCCAAATGCGGTAGACGTTTTCGGCGCATATATCTATTTTCAGAACGGGCGGACTGTTGGCGTCAAGGTCGGTTAAACAACCGCTAAAACAGCGCGGGTCTAGGGCAAGCTTTTTGCCGTCGGAAGTAATTTTTAACATATTGTCTACTTCGGGACTAACAACGCCCGCGTGTATTTTTTCGGCGCGCTCGGTAATGAGGTCGTTTAAGCGTAAAATTTCGTCTGTCGGCTTAATGGTGATGACGCGCTTAATCGCTTTGGGCACGGGCAGGTTTAGCATGTCCGCCGTTTTAACATCGGCAAACGCGCGGTACATTTTTAACAATTCAGGCAAATTGACAAATTTAGCAAACCGCGTTTTAGTGCGGTAGCCTTGTCCGCTGGGCGCAAGCTCTAACGCGGTAACGGTTTCTCCAAAGGTAGCCGCCCAGTCGTCGAAGCACCGCAGCCCCGATGAAAGCAAAGCTTGTTTTGCCAAATACGATTGCATGGTGTACATTTCTACCATTGAATTGCTGATGGGCGTTCCCGTTGCAAAAACCACGCCCTTTTGCCCGCCGTGCAATTCGGTTATGTAATCTATTTTCATATCCAAATCCGTCGAACGTTTACTCATGGCGCGCGAAATGCCCGCTACGTTATTCATTTTAGTAAAGATAAACTTGTTTTTAAATTTATGCGCCTCGTCTACGAACAAATAATCTACGCCTAAATCCTCAAATTTAATCAGCGAATCCTTTTTGCCGTTTGACAAGGCCTCTAATGCGGCTTGCTTATTCTTTAAAATCTTTTGCAGCGTTTTAACGGTAACGCGCTTATCTCTGTCGCGCCGAATTTCTATTAAAGCGTTTTCGATGGTATCTATTTCCTCTTGAATTTTGCGCTCTTGCCGCTCTTGCGAGATGGGCAGCCGCTCAAAGGACGACAGCGCAATTACTACCGCGTCCCAATCGCCCAGCGCGATGCGCGAAACGAATTTAAGGCGGTTTTCTTTCTCGAAGTCTTTCTTGCCTGCAATCAGCAAATTTGCGTTAGGGTATAGGGTGCGAAACTCGTTAGCCCATTGATAGGTTAAATGGTTAGGCACTACTATCATGGGCTTTTGCGCTAAGCCAAGCTGTCTAAGCTTCATCGCGGCGGCGGCAATCTCGAAGGTTTTGCCCGCGCCGACAACATGGTGCAGCAGGGTATTTCCGCTGGTTATTATCCGTTCCACTGCGTCCTTTTGGTAGTCTTTAAGCTCTATTTGCGGGTTCATTTCGGGAAAGGCTAAATAGCTGCCGTCGTAGCGGGCGAGTACGGTGTTGTTAAAGCGGTCGTTGTACAGCTCAACCAACGCGCTGCGCCGTGCGGGGTCGTCAAATATCCACGCTTTAAATTCCTCTTGTAATATGCGCAGTTTTTCCCGCGCCGCAATGGTTTCGGGCTTGTTGAGTATGCGGATATCCTTGCCGTCCGAGTCGCGCGCGGTATCGTACACGGACGGGGTTTGCAGGTTGAGCGCGTACTCAAAAAGCTTGTAGCCGTGTACGCGGTTTGTGCCGTAAACGCTGCGGGCTTGAAAATTAAGCTGTGCGCTTTCAACCTTCCATTCGGCAGCAAAGGTATTAAAGGTAATGTTTAGCTCGATAGCATTGCAGACGGATAATTGAAATTTTTCCGCGATAAATTGCTTGTAGACAGAGGCGTCTATCCACGGCGCGCCTACACGCACGGAAATTTCCGCCGCAGAAAGCGGCACGGGCTGTACCTTTAACAGCGCGTCTATATTCTTTGTAAATTCGGGGTAATCGGCAACTACGCTTTTTGCATAAAGCAGCTTTTGTTTGACGTTGCCCGACAGATATTCTGCCGCCGTTTCCCAACCGTCAGATTGCGATAAATGCGGGTGATGGCCGCTTAATAAATCACAGGCAGCGGGGTTGCGGTAAATAAGCCCGTCCAGCTCGGCTATCACCTCGTTTAAGCTTTTGCCCGTTAGCTTTTGAATGATTTTTAAGTCAACCTTGCCGATTTCGTTTTTACAAATGTGCAGGGCTTCAAGCGCGGTTTCTGCCTTGTCGGGGCGGACATATTTGCGTATGGTGCGTTTGGTAAAGACATCGGTTTTGCGTGCTTTTCCCGCAGCCTCGTCGTATTCTTCCAGCGAGAGCAGCAGCGTAAAATCTGCGTCCGCTCTAAACAATTTGCGGTTTAGGGTATCGTTAAGCAAGCCGTAACGGACCGTAAAGCGGCTATATAGGCCGGAGAGCTTTTGTTGGGCGCAAAGCAGCTCTGCGTCTGAGCAGTTTCGCAGCTGAATGTCTAACAGATGCCGCACGGTTTGGCGCAGTGTAATCATTGCTTTCATGCGCGGCTCGTTAGCGGTAGAGAAAGCTTCGGGCAAAAGCTGCGCGCCCTCGCGTTTGTAAATTTTGCCGTCAATTACGGTGTAGCAATAGTTTTTAACGGTATCGTCGGCAAGCAGCTTAGGGGCGAGGATTGTGTTGAACGCCGCTTGCGTACAGATGCCGACAGGCAGGTTTTGTACGGCTTCGCTTAACGCCGTAGCTAAATCCCGTCCGTCCGACTCGCACGTTGTTTCGTCCTCGCTGCCGTATAGGGATTTGCCTTTTTTCATCGTGCCCAAAATCATGTGCGGATTTTGGATAAAATAGTTGTTTATAGGTATGCCGTTTGCGTCTTGGCTTACGCTTAACCAGTGAGGCACCGCTGCATCTATATTTGCCTGCGGCACCGCCTTAAAGAACAAAATATCCGAAGTTACATTCGTGTTTGCGGTATCCTTAAAAGCCGTGTTCGGCAGCCTAATTGCGGCGATTAACTCCGCGCGCTCGGCAAAGAGGATACGCGCGGCAGCGTTTGCTTTGTCTAAGGTTCCTTTACTGGTAACAACAGCGGCAATGCCGCCTGCGCGCAGCTTGTCTAAAATTTTAAGAATAAAATAATCGTGAATAAAAAGGTTATGCTTTTCGTATGCGGGGTCGTACACCTTGAACGCGCCGAAGGGTACGTTGGTAACGGCCGCGTCAAAAAAGTTGTCGGGGAAGTCCGTGCGCTCAAAGCCCGATATAAGGATATTGGCTTGCGGGTAGAGGTGTTTAGCAATTTTGCCCGTGATAGGGTCTAACTCTACGCCGTATATGTGCGCAGTAAATTCGGGCGGCATACAGCCTATAAAGCTGCCTGTGCCGCACGCGGGTTCTAATACGGTGCCGCCTGTAAAGCCCAACCGCTTTAAACCCGCATAAACGGCATCTATTACGGTTTTAGGGGTATAGAACGCGCTTAAAACGGTTTCGTTTGCGCGTTGGTAATCCTCTGGCAAAAGCAGCTCTTTCAGCTCGTTATATTCATTGCGCCAAGCGTCGTTAAACGCGTCAAACGCCTGACTTAATCCGCCCCAGCCCGCGTATCGTGCTAAGATACTTTGTTGCTGCGGCGATGCGGCTTTGCCCGAAGAGTCTAGCTCGTAGATAAGCTTAATTGCGTCTAGGTTATGGCGGAAGCGTTGCTTTGCGCCCGTCCTTTGCGTGTGCGTGTCCGAAAGCCTAAAAGCGGGCAGGGCAGTAGGTTTTTCGCAAACAGCAATTTCGCGGTAGAGTTCCTCGTAAAAAATGAACATAAAAAACGGTTGTATAGTAATTTGTGTGTGCATTCAAAATTCTCCTTTAAAACGCAAAAAGGCGCGGACTATACAATCCGCGCCTTTTCGGGTCTTTTTATGTTTGGGGTTATGCTCTTTTATCGCGGTCGGGAATATAGATTTTATTCTCAACCTTAACGGCATGATAGACAGTGCCGTTATGCTCGTAGGTGGTGTATTCGGGCTTGCCCGTCTGATTGGCTCTTAGGATAAGGTTATCGGGGCACGGCTTGGTTTTGGTAATATTGCCGTCTAAAAATTTATCTGCGCTGGATACCTCTAAAACGGAAAAGCCCTTGTTTATAAAAAATGAGCTAAATTGCCACAGCTTTTCATACTTTCCAAAGCTGTCAAAAATAACCGAAAGGTCTTCGGTCGGGTGGTAAACGGTTACTCTGTAATAGTTAGTAGTCATGATATATTTCTCCTTTTACGGCACTTCTGCGCCGTTTAACGTTTTTTAGGCCGCCGCCTTTAATTTTTTAAGATTGCGGTTGGCGTGGGGCAGCCAAACCTTGTTGATAAACCGATTAAGGTTTTCATCGGGCGTGCAGTGTCCGCGCCCGTAGCATTGCAGGATTTTCTTGGATTTAAGCGAATACTCAATGCTCATAAACGGCGTGTCGGGTCGGCTTGCATCGCGGACAAAGAATATAAGCGTTTCCTCGCGTACCATCTTTTGGTCATAGCCCATCTTGCCGACACAGTGATTTAACGCATCGCCCTCGTTTTTCAGCTCTTGCGGACTGCGCGCTATGATAACCGCGTAGTCCTCCTTATGCTTTTGCAGCACCATGTATTTTTCGGCAACGGCGGCGAATTGTGCGTAGAGTTCCGCGCGCTCTTTTGCATCGGCTAATGCTTTGGCGGCAGCGTACTGGTCAATGCGGATATCGTGCCAACGTTTAAAGTTGTGCGGATAACGGTTTTTGGCTAAACACATATCTAATTTCAGATAGTTGCAAGCGTTAAGATAATCCAGATAACTTCGCGGGGCAGTGTTTTGTTCGTCTAAATAGGTAAAGAACCGTATAAGCTCTTCGCCGCCGAACAGCTCTTTAATGGGTCGGAACGCGTTGTCTTTTGCTAACTTTTTCTTGCACTCGTTAAACGCCTGTACCTGCGCTAAGGGCTTGCCGCTTTTGTACGCTTGCAACACGGTAGTTGCATAATAAAAGCCTTCGGCAATTTCGCCGCGTTCGGTAATCAGCCAGCGGCAAAACGCTTTATCTTTGGCGATACGCTTTAATACCATAATGCTGTCGTGGATTTTAAATAAGCCGAATTTAAGTAAAAATTCCGTCTGCGGGTATTGCTTGTAGAGCTTTAGGTAACGGATAATGCACCAACCCTTAAAATGCTGATACGCGCTGTAACGGTATTCGGGAAATCTGCCAACAAATTCGGTATTCACGGTAGTAGTTGATGCGTTATAATACTTAAACTCTACCGCGTACCACTTTCCGTCCTCGTACCATTTTTTGTAGCTGGTTATCCCTTCTGCGTGCCAACCTACACGAAAGCCCATGCCGAAGTAGACATATTCAAAATCCCTAACCCAACAGTTATCGGACTTGACGCCGTGAACGGCAACCTGCTTGTAGTACCGCTTGCGCTTGAAGTCTTTTACGGCCACCGTGATTTTTACAAGCTCTTTTTGCAGACGGGCAAGATACGAATAAAGCCGTATTCCTTTTTGAGAAGGGCATTCGGTTTTGTCCCGTTTGTCTATACGTTGCAAAATATACTTCGGAATAGGTTTAATAAATTTAGCATCCATGTTTCACCTCACAATAAACGCAGTGCTCAAAAGCTTTTGCAACACATTCGATAGAGGATTGCCCTCCGCTTTCGGCAGGACTTCCGCTGCGCCCTTGCTTTCTTGCACTACGCCGTCCTCGTCTATAAGCTTCCCGTCATCTAGCTGCCGCAATGTAGGTTGGGATTTCGGCTCAACCGTAACGGACGCGGGTTTTGCAGCAGGCACTTCTGTTTCAATGGGCGGAGCTTTCACGACAAATATTCTTTGCTCTACGGGCGCGGGTTTTGTAACAGGCTCGGCAACCGCGATAGGTTCATCGCAGATAAATTCTTCGGGTTCGTCCGCCGCTGTATGCTCCGTTTCAACGGATTCAACAGCAGTTCCTAAGCTATCAAAAAACGATGCTTGCGCTTGTGGTTTAGGCGTGGCTACTACGCTTGCGGCCGCAGAGGGCTTATTAGAGGGCTTGTATACGGGCTTTGGCGGCTTATACTCCGTTCCGTCCCCGTTATACAGCTTTCCTACAATCGAATCCTCCTCGAAATAGTGTATTAGCCAATCGAATACGGTTGTGTGGGTTAAGCACGCAAACCGCGCGCCTTTCGCGGCCCGGCTTTGCGCCTCCGTGCAGGCATAATCCATAAAAGTGGCAAGGTCTTTTTTGTTATAAAGTGAAACGCCGTCCCGCATGATGGTTACGCCTAAGTTGACTTTCTCCGCCAGTACATCGCTGGCGTTACGCTCTAAATAATCCTTTAAAATTACTTGTTCGGGGGTTATGGCCTCAACGTTTATATTAACCATTTATTTAATTCTCCTTGTAAATTTTTTTGTTTGGTTATGTTTTAGATAAAGAAAAAACCGCCCCTAGAAAGGCGGCTCGTCCCAAATTCCGACGCTTACCTCGCGCCGCGTTACGGGTATAATTTTCCAGCTTGGGTTTATAAGTATGTGTCCGTCCTGCCGTGCGGCAGGGGGGTCGCGGATATATCCGTCCATAACACATTCGGCGGCGGCTTTCGTATAGGTTAAAAAATGCCGTATAAAGCGGCACTTTCCTTGCTCACGGTAGCAAATCTTAAATCCGTAGTTTTTCAACTTTTAACCCTCCTCGTATTCATCGTCAAAATGCCGACTGATTGAAATACAATCAATATGGGCATTCGTTAATCCGTAGCTTTCTTCAACATCGGTGTGTTCCTCGCCCATCCGCATAAAATGACAGTTCTCGCTTGCATAAACAGCGGATTCTACCGCGTCCACAAACTCGTCGTTATACCAACTAATACAGTTCCAGCCGAAGTATACAAACCTTAACGGCTCTCTTTCGGGCGAATATTTTTTCACGTCATCTGCGCCCTCGCTGCGAAAACCCTTAACGTCATATTCGCGGAAGCATCCTTTTTCCCGCAGCTTTTTATCCAAAGCGTTAAATTCCGCTTCGGGCAGTAAAACCCTTACATCGTTTGCGTAACCCATAATTATTTTCCCTCCTTGTATTCGTCTAAGTATTTTTGGTATTCGGTATCTGCTGTTAATAACTCCATAATATCCGGCATAAGCTGCTCTTTGGTCTTGCCGACACAACAAAGCGTTAAAATGTTTGTATTCGCGCCTAAAAACCGTCTGAAAGCATAATCCGTAAGTTTCCAAATGTCGGGGTCGCGGGGTGTGTTGACATAATTGATACAGTGTATCGCCGTCAAGATAGGTTGTAGTTCCTTAGTGTTTTTCATAATATTAAATCTCCTATGCCCGTTTAGCCGATAGCGCAGCTGTATAATTTTACCTAACAAAAGAGTAGCTGAGTTTGATTTTTTGGACGGGGAATGTCCTATCGCTCTCATACGCATAAAATGAATCGTCGGGCAGTGCAAATCCTGCATAACCTTCAACAATTAAATGCCGCAGTCTGCGCTCTACCGTAAGCTCGGCGGGCAGGTGGCCAGATGCGTTAAGCAAAGCCTTAAAGTATCCCTCGCCAACGGCCTTGCGGCTGAATTTTGCCGAAAGCGTTATATCGCTTAGGTGCTGTGTTGCAACGTAATCATAATCGTTGGGGATATCCTCATCGCAGATATGAATAAAGTTAATCATATCCGCGCGGTCGGGCTTATCTTGCAAGTAAAACGGCGCAAGCCCCGTTATGCCGTTTTCTTTTAGGTATGTGTCTACTTCTTTTAGTGTCATAAAAGTTTCCTCCTTTACCGCTTTGCGGGACTGTCGTATCTATACGCGTAAAAATCGTGCATAGAGTGTCTTTGCTTTTCGTTTTTCTCTTTCCGTTCCTGCCGCGCTATTTCCATTGCCGATTCCTCACGGGCTGCCGCTAAAAATTTTGCGTTCTTTCTAGGGTCGCAAATTTTACATAATCCCGTACCGTTAGGAACATAATTCAATTCGCAAGTGGTACATTTTACATACATACTCATTCTAAGCCCTCCTGTACCTGCGCAAAGTCGTTTAACTCAATCCTGTTAAAAAACTGCCCGTACTCAAAATACAGACAGTCATTTTCATCGGCTTTTAAGTCAAACGATTGAACGCTCACCTTGCCCTCGCAGGTTATGGCTACGGATATTTCTTTCATATCCGTATCAAACCCCACGATGTTCAATGTACTCTCTCTGCTTCCGTCATCAAACGAAAACTCGCTGAGAAAGAACTTTCCTACACTTTCTTTTCCTTTTGTCATTTTTATGACCTCCGTTTTTTTTGCCTTTCGGCTACCCCAAAAAACTCAGAGGGCTCAATAACAAAGCAATAAAAAGCGTGATAAACCCCTATAAACTTGCAAGCAAGCCTACGTTAAAATCCCCACAATTTGCAATCCCGTACACGCTAAAAATCCCGTCCTTGCCCCTGTCAACGAAACAGAAAAAAAATTGTGTCCGCCCAAAGCCCTAATCCAAAAAAAGCCCACAATATTTTTTCCGTTGTATCAAATCCCGCCCTCCTCAACTCCCACCCTCACAGGGGCTTGCACCCTCTGACACCCCCAAAAAGCCGAAAGGCAAAAAATACGAGGAACAAATTTAATTAGTTTGCTTGACCTTATATCGCAAATAATGCTAAAATATTACAATGACACTACGAACACTTAATAGAAAAAGGAAATTGATTTACCTAATGATGGGTGCTGTCGCAGCAATCTTATTAACGGCAGTGATTCTTGCTGTTGTTGCGTCTTTGGGCAGTAACGATACTAGGACAAGCCTTATAGTTACCGCTAATACCGAAATTGTTATTGAAAAAGAGTACGACGGCACCGTGTTGTGTGAAACGGAAATAATAAAGGATACCTATTATTTTTTGAATGCACAGACCGATGTGGATATTACGATAACATCTATTGCGTTTAACAGTCCAAATGTATTAGAGGCTAATGGTGTTGTCGTGCAGTATTCGTCCGTTTTATCGGGGAGCGATGCAGAAAAATTTTCAATCAGCGGCGGCTTTTTTACCATACCCGCGCGCATAACACAAAAAGAAATGGTAGTAGAGCCAGAGCAATATTCAAAGGAATTTGGTGATGCGGACGATTTAGTAAAAAGTTTTAAAGATAATTTATTGCAGCAAGATGTTTCTATTGAGTTTGAAAGAGTCGGCGGCGAGGCACTTGGTTTATACAACATTTTGGCGGCGAACTCATTAAATCCTAATTACAGGGCGGTGTTGCGCGAGGGCAGCGGGGTAGCGGGTTTCAACATAACAAGGCGAACCATTCAGCTTGTGGCGTTAGATTTAATTTTAGAAAAAACGTATGATGACGTAGATTATTATACTGAACCGCTTATTCTCGGCGTTCATTACGGTTTTAATAATTTAGTCTTTGGGCATGACGCGGCGGTAGATATGCTTAACGCAAAATTTGATTATAAAACCGTTAATGCGGTGTCTAAGGTTGTAGTTGAATTTTCTGATTTAATTAACAGCAGTGTGTATGTTTTGGAAAACAGAACGCTAGATATTACGGCTAGGATTTTACCTAAAAGTATAACGGTTATTCCGAATAGTTTTGCCAAACAGTTTGGCGAAACGGATAATTTAGCACAAAGTGTCTTAGACGTAGAGTTAAACAACCTATTTAATGCCCGTTTTGAAAGAACGCTCGGCGAGGACGTGAATACATATAATATTACAAGTGCCGTCAGCGAAAACCCAAACTATGTATTGGTGCTGCCAGCAGGGAGCGGAATCGGAAAATTTGAAATTATGCCGCGCTTACTTACGGTAGCGGCAAAAGATGTTTTGGTGTCAAAAGCTTATGACGGAACGAGTCTAAGCGATATTCAGTTATTATTAAATCAGCATTACGAATTTGAAAACCTAGTTAACGGCAGCTTGTTGGATATAACTATAACGGCCGCTCACTTTAATTCTAATGAGGTTATCTCAACCAACAGACTAATCGTTTCATTTAGTGCTGTGTTGACAGGATTGGACGCGCACAATTACGTAATATCCGCAGGAGTGTTTGAAATAGCCGCAAGCATAACGCCAAGAATAATAGATTATACGCCCGCTAGTATAACTAAAATCTATGGCGATTCGGATATATTAGACGCAAGCTATTTTGACAATTTCACGGACGAATTGCTGCAAATCACCTTAACAAGGCAAAGCGGTTTTAACGTGGGCAGCTATGATATTATAAACGGAATTACCGATAATACAAATTTCTTAATCCATATCGTGGACGGTGCGGAAAAATTTCAAATAACAAAACGGACGGTAACCGTTAACCCGTTATCCAGTTTAACAAAAACCTTTAACAATTCTGAGGTCGGCACGAATGCGTTGTTAAAAGGTACGGACTATGAAATTACTAATACGGTGTTCGGAGATGAAATTGACATTACGGTAACGGAAATAGTTTACAACTCGCGGTTTATTTCAGCCACGTCTGCTATTGTCCATATAAGTTTATTATCCGCAAACTATGATTTAAGCGCGGAAAGCATAGTTTTTAACGCCTCGATTACGCCTAAAAATCTCGCCGTAACGCCTAATGAATTTATTCAACAATACGGAGATGCCGATTACTTGACACAAGAAGTAACCGACGAAGATTTAGCTATAACCATAATCGTTACATTTACTAGGAGTGTAGGTAGCGCAGTTGATGTATACGACATTACAGGGGTTTCAACTGCAAATCTCAATTATTCGGTTTCGTTGGTTTCGGGTAGCGGAGCGGCAAAGTTTGAGATTGTGCCGCGCGAAGTTGAGATTAACAAAGTCAGCGGGCTTTCATACCAAAAAACCTATGACGGAACTACAAGCTTTGATTCAACCTATGTATTTGACCGAACCACGCATTTTACCGTAGAAAATGAGATAGTCGGCGAAGAGGTTACGGTTACCATTATACAAGCGGGCTTTGAAAGCAAAGATGTCGGCGCAACCGTTTTAACAGTTCGTTACTATGTGGAAAAAATCGGTTACCGCTCTTTCTATGGTTATTTAGAGTTTGATGCCGAAATAACTCCTAAATCGGTTAATATAACCCCGCCGCAGTTTTCAAAGGTATTCGGGGAAGCAGATAACCTTTCGTACCTTTATTATCACGCACAAACAAGCGATTACATAAGCCTTACGTTTACAAGAGTTTTAGGAGAGGACGCAGACGATTACGATATAATAGACCTGCATTATATTGATAACAATTTTAATCTCACCCTAGTAAACGGTGTAGGCAAATTCAGAATTAACAAAGCCGATATCGCGATAACCGCAGAGGATAAAAGTGCGGTTTTTAATACCTTTGCGCATGAAATTAACACACCGATTGCTACGCCCGCTAAGACCTTAGAGGTGTTATACAGCTTAAGCGGCGCAAATAATTTTACAAGCTCGCAGCCTATAAACGCAGGAATGTATGATGTAAGAATAAGCTTTGCAGGCGATACAAACTATAATGCCGCAACGGTTTATAGGACGCTGTTCATAGAGCGCGCTGATTCGGTAATAACCAACACTACGGCTAACACGTTTGTTTATGACGGCACACCGCATAGTATAACGGCAAGCCTTAACCACGATGAAACGCAGCCTGTATTTTCTACGCAGTTTTTAGTAACCACAGGCACATATAATAATATCTTAATAAGTGTTCCGCAAACGCAGAATTACAGGTCGGCAGAAATCCGCATAAATGTTACCGTGTTACAAGGAACGCCGCAACCCGTTGTGTTTCCGTCCGCATCCAACATAACATACGGACAATATTTATTTGAAAGCGTTTTAACAGGCGGCGAGGGCGATGGCATATTTGTTTGGGATAATCATGCGGAAATGCCCGATGTAAACAACAGCGGGTTTCTTATGTTTTTTACTCCGCGCGATACGGTCAATTACAACTATTCGGGGATTGCTTTATTTGCAGTAATCCCTATTACGGTTAACAGAGCAGAAGTGCAAGTCAACTTTCCGTTAGCTTCAAATATACAGTTCGGTCAACCGTTATCTGCGTCGGCCTTAGTCGGCGGCTCAACCGTTTTCGGCACTTTTGCATGGGAAAACGCAAGTCATACGCCTGTTTCAGCGGATGCCTTTAACGTAATTTTCACCCCCTTCGACACACATAATTACACGTTTAATCAAATGGAAGAAGTGGTGCAAATTGCGCTGTTCTATCCTGTTACATTCGTTACGGGCGGCGGTCTTGCCGTACCCGATACAACAGCCTTTTCGATACCTGCAAGCCCTTTTACGGCAAAGAGTGGCTTTATATTTGAGGGTTGGTTCTTAGACGCCGCATTCACTATACCCGTACAGTTTCCGTACATCGCAACCGCCGCCACAACTTTTTATGCTTTATGGCGCGCTCGCGGCCTAAGTTTCACGCTTAACGAAACAGGCGACGGTTATATAGTTTTTGGCAGTGTTAACGAAATGCTCAATATTCTTAATATACCCTCCGAGTACAGGGGCAAGCCTGTGACGGCGATTGCGCAAAATGGATTTTCTAATAATGCGGTCTTGCGAACAATATATATTCCGTCAACGGTTGTTACGATTGGAGCAGACGCGTTTCTCAACTGCATTAATCTAGCAGATATTTATGTTGCAAATACCAGTGCCGCAGTTGTACAAGGAATTGATTGGGCAAAAACTAATAAAACCGCACCGCCTACGGTTGTTCATTTTGAAACAGACAACTCCGCCGCCGAAAACTTACCGCTAATTTTAACAGCAGGCAACAGCTTTGACTACTATATCCTAAGCGCAAGCGGCGACAGTTTCAATCTTGCCGAGCTTTTTTCGATTGTAGATAACGGCATGGATTATACGCTTGAATTACGCATGAACAGCGACGTAGTGAACGCAAACTATTTCTTTGCGAATACTGATAAAACATACGAATTGCACATAAGTCTAAGCGGTTTGTTCGGCATTATTGAGGAAGTAATTCAAGTCCGAGTTCACATTTTTAAAAGGGTAACGATAGATTTACTCCCGCAACATACACATATATTCACAGAAGCTACATCTATCGAGTTAACGCTTGATAGCTTTGTTGAACAAATTAATTATTTCGGTATAAATGAAAATGACTGCGAAGTTAGATTTTTTGTAAACAACGAGCAGTGTATTGTTGCAGAAGTTTCTCATGGACAGCATCGCATAAGTATTCAAATTAGGGACAGAATTACAAGCGTAATATATTTTACTTCAGATTTTTGGGTTAATGTTACAAATCAACATATAGGTTCTGCCATAATTACGATAGAAAAACAAACGGTGATAATTGAACATTTATTAGGAAGTACATTCAACATAGAAGATTTTATATCTGTACATTACAGCGGCATAACGGCTTTGGATAGTTATATTCGAATTGAACAGAATACAGAAGCGGTGACTGATGCGCGACTTTTTAGAGGTGATAATGAATTTTTAATTCGCATATTACTCCGTTCAAACAATTATGAGCTTGGGCGTAAGAATATTACAATCACGGCCGTTTATCGTCCGCCGCTTCGTGATATTTTATCTGTGATTTATCTTAACAATAAAGCCGTATATTTGACAAATAACAATACGTTTGTTTTCTCTAATCTAACCCTTGTTACGTATGCTGACATATTTGATTTTTCGCAGTTTTTGGGCTTTAGTTCGCAATATTTACAAAATGGTTTTATTGTGAATGGTTTTGATTTATTATACGGCAAAAATATTGTGCAAGCCGTATATTATATCAACGGCGAATCTTACGAATATGACTTAATTATTTATAATTTATACACGGCTGCGAGTTATATTGATGTATTAACTTATGATGGCATAACGATTATTAATTATGAGCATTCATTTCCCGTAGGTTTTGTAATTTCCACCGACAAGCTTGTTATTAGCGGAGTAAATAATTCGGATATCAATTTTATTTTAGTTGTCGGGATGCAAAGCGAATTTATAGTTTATATAGAAATTGTAGTTATCTATGATGAAATATTGATTGGCTCAGTCTTTGTGCGCTTTAATATTGGTTTGCCGCCGAAACCTTTAAGTGAAGTAATTGTTGCAATAACGGGAATAGAAAGCGATAAATTTCGCATTGATAATAACACTGTTTACTTGGTGCTTCAACCCGACAATCAAATTAATGATATTCAATTTGAACTATTATCTGGTTATTCGTTAGATGATTATAATGTATTAGTTGTTAATGCGTTAAATTTTAATCAAATATTTTACAATGGCATTGCATACGGTAAAACAGGAGACGACTTTATAGTCCGTATTAATAATTTAAATCAACTAAATCAATCGTTGCTATCTTATCCGTTTACAAACGCACTTATTGAACATGATTTGCAGATTAGACATTCTGCAATCACGCATAATGGCTTGACAGTAGGGTTTAATGTAAATGTATTTTGTTATTTGATTCAAGTTTATAGTTTCCGTGTGCTGCTCTTTAATAATGACCTTGCCGCGAATGTTTACGTAATGGGGGAGAGCATTGTTAATCATGCAAATACTTTTACCTTTGAATATGAATACGATAAAAATTATTTTGAATACGATACATATTTATTTATCCGTGTTGAAACACACGCTTTGACGGTATTAAATTCTACATTTGATTTTGTTATTCTTAGAAATGGAGATTATGGCTTATACTATGATATGGAATACTTATATACATTAAACGGAACAATAGAGATTCAAATTCCGTTTAGCCTCAAAGCCGTGTCGGGAATTACCACGTCGTATTTAATTAGAGTAACCATTATTATTTTGGAAGAATATTACGGTGCGCCAGTATTTATGATTAACGAAAACGGACACGAGTTTATTTATTTTGAGCGTGATTTCTGGTTTGACGATATAATATATAATAAAAACTACAAACTATTTGCTGGAATCAAAGATGACAGCATCACGCTGTTTATAAATTCCGCAGAGTTTAAATTTTTTGATGAAAACGAATTACTTGTAAGTTCAATAACCGCATTTATTTTGTTTGATGTATATTCTAATCGCTATTATATTCAAGTTTTAATTGCTGATAATTATGGCAGCAGTTATTTGTTAGAGATTGACGTGGAAAAAGAAGACAACGAAATACTTTTACTTGTTGAGGTTGACGGCGAAGATTATTATTTTATTTATGACGAGGATAATCATATTGACTTTAATGGTGAATTAGTTATGCAGGCTGATAAGCCTTTGCATAAGGATATTAACAACATTTCGGAAATTGTTTTTTTTGGTTCGCTAATATTCAATTTCGATATAAATTATTATTTTGAATCAGGCGCAATAATAATAACGATTGACGGGGCAGCGACATTTGTTATAAAATAATAGAAATAATAATGGAGAAAAATGAAAAATTTGTAAAAATTGATTGCATTATAAAAAAAGATATGATATACTTATAAATATGAGTAGCGTTTCTAAAAATATGAGGAGATTTTTTTGTATTTTTGCGGTTTTAATGATGGCTGTTTTTGTATTAGGATTTGCAGGTTGCGAGGAAAACAAGCCTGACCCATATGAAACGTATCCAGACGCATACGGAGAATATGTTTTTGGTTGGTTTAATGCTTACTATCGGGGCGCGACTTTTGATATAGGTGGCGCGGACATTATGGCAATTTTAAATAATACCTTAGACCCCGAACGAGAAAAGCATTATTTATTTGCAAAAGAAATTTTAGATTACGTAGGCAAGGAAATTATTTTCAATCCGCATAGTGTTCAATTCACAGGTACGCGCGATGAAATATTGTCTTATGTAAGCTTAGGCGGTGGACCAGGTTATAAATTTACTTTTAGGCTTAACCAATCAGACTCTACGAATTTTTCCAATGGATTAAGAAAACAATGGACATTTCACTATTGGTCGCCAGAAATATCTTTTAATCGCCCGCATATAATTTCATTTGGGGCAGATACAGATACAGGATTTTATTCCTTAAACCACTTTGCAGTAGCATTCCAGTTTTACAGAGATTCTATAACTTATTAAAAAAAGGAGAGGCATATGAAAAACAACAAGAAAAATCTTTTCGGTTTTATTCTTTGCATAAGCTTGATTATTGCTTTGATGTTTTCGGTATTGGGCGTTGCGTCGGCAAAAATAGACACGACGGATTTTACTACCGTGTATGTCGAGGCCGAAGCCGTTTCGATAAACAAAGCTGGCAATATTTTTGTGGGTGCGAATAAGGATTTACGGTTCGAGTTGCCTAACTATACGTATTATTTACATGAAACCGAGTTTAAAAGTGCTTACGTCGCGGATTTAGAGGAATATGTCGAAAATATTGTTTTGGTGCGCTTAAATAAAGATGTGGAAGGAAGAGACATTTTCGAGGTTCAATATGCAGTCGAAGAAACTAAGACGCTTTATGTCGTTTACGCTGAATGTCCGCAACCAGTATACGCGCATATTTACAGCTTTTTAAATGCCAACGAACCCGAAGTGGATACTGAGCGCCGAATCATGACAAGCTTGTCCGCGCAGTTTGAATTTGAACGCATGAATTACGATATGACGCCGCGTTATATAGATGATCCTTATTTTGACAGTATAGAACCTGATAAGCACGCTGAATTTTTTACGGATTATAGAACATACGGCAATCTGTCCAAATTCTCTATAGACGAATACAAAAAAATGCATATGCATAGCGGACGCGATGGCAACAGTACAAACGGTTATGGTTTCATTATCTATAATAA
Source organism: Bacillota bacterium (assembly GCA_009777485.1). GTDB lineage: Bacteria > Bacillota > Clostridia > Christensenellales > Pumilibacteraceae > WRAP01. The sequence continues at coordinate 197,121 of WRLT01000001.1, read as the reverse complement.
TTACATTATTTATATTATTGACCAAGAATTATTTTTAAAAACAGGTTCAAACTTTTACATGGGTCAACGGTATGGGTATTATATCGAAACGCGTCCTGTGGTTAATTATTGCATGATTCGAGGGGTGGATATTAACGTAACAGATTACATGGGTGCGTTCGAAAGCCATGTTTTTATGTTCGAAATTGTAAATACAATAGAATGGGAAATTGGTACCATAGAAACAAAAGTTAATCCTCTGTTTCAAGCTACCTATCAAACCTATGTTAAAAAAGACGGGCGATGGCGGACCCCATCGCACGGCAGAGGGTTTGCGTCTCACTTAGATATTGTGACTTTTAATTTAACTAGTGACAGAAAAGGCAATATAAATATAACAGATGTTTCTTTTGCAATAGAGCTTTCAAATGAGACGGATAAAAACATTTCGGATCCGAGTTATATGGCGGTTAGAAATCCTTATGCGGCTACAACGCAAGAAATGGAAGTCTTGGACAAAGGCGCATTTATTACCCAGACAGATTATTTTTATAAGGGCAAGGCAAGAGGCGATACGGTGCGGGGCAGCAGCGGGGGTGAGGTTTATGTGCCTGTTATCAAACAGGTACTTTCCGCGATCCCCAAATACGGCAATATATTTACAGGTTTTTTCACTGCGAATGAAATGTTAAGAATTACGGCACAAAGCTATTTTAAAGAAGTTAAAGAGCTTGCTAATGAAAAATCACCTTTAAGAACGGATTATGGTATTTCGGCAGAACAGCAGGTGAAGAATAATATTGATGGAAACGGAATAGGGGAACGCAGAACAAAGCCAGAAGACATTAACAAATTAATTAAAAACCAAGTATTGCGTAGTGACCGCCATAGTTCGGGTACAACACCGCTATTAATATCAACAGGATATGAGGATAAGAATTTTAACAATGGGCAATATGTTTCGGGTAATTATAAAATTGGTTATAAAAGCGACTATCTCACAAGAATTAATACGTCTGTTGAATTAACATTAGTGCGTGATACAAGTTCGACTCACTGGGCTCTTTTTAGTGGTTGGATAAAAAACGGAAGTTATTATGAATTAGCATCAAATAGACAAAGCAAAACATTTACAAAAATAAAGGGCAATAATATAGCAAAAGACATTGTACAGAATGTTGTTCAGACAGCGTATTGCCAACCTAACGGCGCGACGAATCAATTTAGATTTGAGCCAGATACTACTGGCAATTATGAGTTTGAACTTTTAAATACTTTAAACAAAAAGTTTATTTTGGTTGAATCTGAGCTTGACGGTCAAGTTGTCGCAAATGTAAGTGCAAGCAAGTTGCGCCTTAATTTAATAAAAGATAGAACATACAAAATTAGTGTTCAATATGCAGATGAAAGTGATTCTGGGCGATTTGAAGTAATAATCCGACGATATGTGGACAAAGAAACTTTAAGCAACTTGTCTAATCGTTTATCTGTCGAAAACAACACTACATTAAAAGCTGAGCAAACGGTATTGATGAGGTTTAGACCGAGTATTAGCGGCATATATAGTTTTAAAATTTCTAGTGTAAAAAACTTTGAATGTGAAATAACAGATGGTAAAGGGAATATGATAGCCCGTAGTTCAGAAGGCTTTGTTTATTTAGACAGAGACAACGAATATTATTTAAGATTGCAAAATTTAACTAATAATGACAATATTGCTAACATTAGATTTTCAATGGGAGAAACGGCGATATTGGGGCAAAGATACAATCTTTCCAATGGAATGAACGAGTTCAGTTTCACGCCGTCTGAGAGCGCATCTTATATAATAACGGCAGATGGCAAGATTACGCTTATTGATAGCCGTGGTAATTTTGTATCCAGCAATAGAGACACTCTATTTGCAACTATGTATGCTGACGAAAGTTATGTCATTTGGGTTGAAATTGAACAAGCTACGGCATCATTTATCATTAAAATAAATTATGATGCTTTGCACTATAACGCGTCCTTGACTGAAAATCCTAACGATATTTTTGTTGCGCTTGAAAAATTTAAGACGCAAACATTTACACCTATCGTTAGTGGCGATTATATTTTTAAGAGCAATGAATTTGATGTCATGATTAACGGTCAACAAGGACAAGCTGCTTTAGACGGTTTTATTTTCTCACTTATTGCGGGAGAAACATATATAGTAGAAACTATTCTAAAGGATTCTATTATCAATGGTTATTATGGTACGCTTTATATTCGTTTAGCAACTGAATCCGTTGAAATTAGCGCAATTAATACAGGGCAAACAAATTATTCTTTTATTCCAGAAGTTAGTGGAAATTACAATATTTATGCTAGTGACACCTTTGTTTTATATGATAAATATCTAAATCGTTTAGAAATGACGGGCGATGCTCGGTACTTAGAAACAGGTAAAGAATATAAGATTGTGTTAGCAAACAAAGCCGATTTATTCGTAATTGCACCTACGGATATATTTTTAGGCTCGGTTGTTTTAACAAATAATAATCATGTTTATTACTTTGTTTCAGCAGATGACGAATATGTTTTCAAGGCAGCTCACAATGCAGGGGTAAACGTAGAAATAAGAATTTATGACAGTAATTTTGATTTGCTTGATACTGCTATAGTTGGTAGTAATTATTTTAGCCAAATTGTTAAAAGTTTGCCGAGCGGAGCATATTTTATTGAAATTATCTGCTCTGGCATTGTTGAATTTGGTGTTGATGTAAAATATACAGCGATTACGTTTAATGATACGGTCTTAATCTCTTTGTTACAAGAAGAATCTAAGTTCTTTACATTCACTCCAACGATTTCGACATATTACAAAATAGACGCTATAGGCATTTCGATTTTTGTGGATGGTGATTTATACACGCAACCGCTATTGCTTCAAGCGGGAACAAGATACGAAATAATGGCGGTTAATAATCAATCCGCTATGGCAAATTCTTCACTAATGTTAACACTTGATGCAAAAGATGTAGCTCTAAACGCAAATTTCGTTGAGGCGGAAAGATTGTATGAAATTAGCTCCGTCAGCTCAGTTCTTTATCAAATTACAGCAAATAGCGGGAGAGTTACGTTATACGATAGCAATCTTAATATTGTAATAACAAGCAGTGCAGATACACTATATTATTTATTCAGCAATGATGTTGTTTACTATATTGGATTTGAGTTGGCGTGTTCATCTTTCATTTTGTCCGCGTCTACAACTACCGCTATTATCGCAAATGAAAGCACAGCTATTGTCCAAGATTTCTATTACTCTTTTACTCCTAAAATCACTGGAAACTATAATGTTGATTTGAGTTTATATGAATATGAATTATTAGATAGTAATTATAATCAAATCATTGGCGGTTTCGGCGGACGTTTAGAGGCAAACCACACTTATTTTATTAAAGCATTAAGTAGTACAACCATTAAAATTTCTTTTGATACTACCATACTTGCAGTATCAAATGGCATGGTTTTAACAGCTAATTCGAGCCTTACAAATTATTCGCTAACTCCCGCAAGAACAGAAAATCTGCGCATAATCCCTACAGGTGGAAATGCGGTAATTAGAATTTATGATTCTTCATTTAATTTGCAGAGAACATCTTCTGCGGGTCTGCCAGTAGATTTTATTTTCGAGCGTGGAAATATTTATTATATTCAAATAACAAATGCCACAAGAATACAGGCAATAAGATTAAACACTAATTCTATTGTTGAGGGCGCAAGTATATCGGGAACCAGTTTTTCCAATGAAGATAGTTATTTCACATTTACACCCGCAGTCAGTGGAGATTATTTATTACGAGGCACTGGCTTATCTGCAACTTTTCATACGCTGTTTGACGGGACATTTAGTTCGGAAGTTTCAATTTCAAGCCTGTTAGCAAATGTTGTTTATTACGTTAAAGTTGAAGGAACTACAAATTTTTCTTTTCAAATAGTTAAACCAATTACATCAAGAGAGTTGAGAAGCCCGACAGGACTTGTAGCAAATGATGGAATATTCAGATTAACAAATACAACGCAACAGACAATAAATTTTGAACTTAATTATTTTCCCGTAAGAGATTATCATACCAACACAAGAGAGTTCATATATAAAATTGATACCCATTATATATTTTCTACTACGGGAGTTGTAACTCTAAGAAATCTAACAACTATTCCGCAAAATTATTTCGTTTCATTTGTTGCGTATATTGACGGTATAAGTGTTTCCTTTAGCTTTAACGTAAATATTCCTGTGGATAATATTTTATTGTCAACAACGAGTTCGAACAATACCTTTGCTAGAAGTAATACGGGAACTGTGTCTCAAATTATTCAGCCCATAAATAGAACGGATGGCATTTTTAATGTAACGTATATTGTTGAAAGTGGCGGAGCAAATTTGGAGTCTCTTAATGCACATACAGGAGTATTTAAAATAGCTTCACACGCGGAGCCATCCTCGATACGCAACTATGTTACAAGGGTATTTGCGTATCTCAACGGAGTTAAGACCACTTTCTTTATTGATATTAGAGTAGCGGATTTTGTTTATGAACCAACGATAGATGACAATAATTTTAGAATTAATTGGGTTACTTCAACTTCAGGATTTGGGAACATGAGACTGCTGATTGCGGATAGTGGCGGAACGCGACATGATGTGATTTACAGTATATTAAGGTCAAGTTATGAACTTAGTTTAATTACTGTGTCTCTTACTCCGAGGCAGCTAACTTTGACATATACGGCTACATTTAACATCGGACTTGATAATCAGTTTATCATACAAAGAACGATAAACATACATTCACATTTCGCTGGAGGCAATGGAACGTCTGCAGACCCTTGGCGTATTGGCAATGAAAGACATTTTAAAAATCTAAAAACTTCTAATATAGGTTGGCTTGGTAGTGGAGCAGTTCATGTAAATTACACAATACCTGTTGTTTTGCTTGAAAGAAACGGTGGAACAGGCGATAGAGCTGTGCCACGAAACATTCCTACTTTGAATGCTACAATTAGTGTGCCTCAAAGGAATGGATTCAAGTTTTTAGGATATTTCAGTGCAGCAACTGATGATGATGATGATGATGACGCACAACAATATTGTCATGCAAACGGGAATAGAACAGAGTTATCATTAGCAGATGCACCGTCCATGTTGTTTGCAAGATGGGAAAGAGATTACCAACATCTCACAATTAAACCATATCAAAATAGAACAGGTACTTCTGGTCTACGAAAATACTATGTTGAGATGACAAATCCAAATCCGTATCCAGTAAAAATTGCCTATAATTCAAAATTAGCACATGATTCTGATGCTAAAAATTGGACTAATTTAAAAGATATTGAGTATATAGCCCAACTAGCATCGGGTGCAACATCACGTGTAATTATACAAGAGAATTGGACTGCGACTTCTATTACAGTACGTATAGAAGGTGAAAATGGCAAAAAATATGTTACTTATTCTAACAACCTAACTTCTTCGACATTTGGAAATATTCGTTATCATACATTTTGATAGTGATGGATTTCCGAGGTTGCAATATCTCAAAATTTCTCAAATTGAATTTATGTATAGGTATTTACTTGCAGAATAAACAAAGAAAAACGGCTATAAGCAATTAACAGCTTATAGCCGTTTTTCGTACCCTCAAAACCCCTTGAAAAATATTTTTTAGTATTGAAAAAAAATGTTGTGTAAAATGCTTGACAGGGGTGCGCAGTATGTGATAATATTAACTCACCGAAAGGGAGAAGTTGTTAATAATGCTTTTTAAGTGTGGTTGGCAGCAGTAAATATTACACTGGGAAAGGAGGCGTCAGGCAAGCAGGAAAGCAAAGGATTTTTTGGTTAGAAAGCAAGGTTTTTATGCAGGTAAGATTAGTTTAGGAAGAATAGCAAGTGAAGAAACAAAAAGCCCAAAATTAAGTAAGATGAAAAATGTCTTACTTAAAAAGGATGGAGAGCAAAGCAAGTTTGTTCTTGTTTAAGAAAAGTTGGAGGTAAAATGAATTATGGTACACAGACGGAGCGAAACCGCAGCGGCTTGCGGATAACCGAAATCTCAAAGAGCGAAAGATTTAAAAAACTACGATGCCCATACTGCAAAGGCGCACTTGATGTGTGGATGAGCAGGCACGGCATTTGCCACGACGTTACCACTCAATGTAAAAGCTGCAAGCGCATTTTACAGATTGACGCAAGCGGCCGAGTGTCGGAGCAGCCGACATAACAACTAAATAAAGTATATTCTTACCTGTTTCCCGCGAAAGAGCGCGGGGGTAAACAGAGAGCCTGAGCCTGAGACCTGCGCTGTAAAAGCTGCCTATAAGGTCCTGATGCCTGTATGCCGTAAGTGGTTTCCGTTAAGAAAACGGGAGCTGCTTGCGGCTTTTTTTATGCAGTAAAAAATCTTTAAAGGAGGTACTTAAAACTTATGGAAAGACGTGCAATTATAAAGTGTCCCGTATGCCGAAAGCGTGTATTGGATATCGATGCGGACTTTGCGGTGCTGTATATTAAATGTCCGCACTGCCGAAACGAACACCGCGTTGTATGGCGGCGAAGTCAAGCCGCCTAAAAATCTACCCTACAATTATAGTAACACATTCCGTGCAAGCGTGCCGTAACCAGCCGTGCAACCGAATAGCCGGATGATTTCCAGAGATGGATTTTCATTCGGCTTTTTTATTACTTTCGAAGTATAGCTATTGCCACAAAAATTCTCCCTCTGGAACAACCAAAAAACACATTCCATGAGGAGGAATTTTTAACATGAAGGTACAGTACAAGTTAGCCAACGGACAAGCGGTTGTGGTTGAAGTAAGCGCGGAAATTGCCCTGTATTTAGACGAACAAAAGCGCGCGGAGGAAAACTTCAGCCGCAAAGAACGCTGGCGAAACGAAGCAAGCTTGGACGCTTTCCGCGAAGAAACGGGGTGGGAGCCTGCCGACCCTTATGCAAATGTCGAAGTTATTGCTGAGGCGAATGAAGAGCGCGAGCGGGTGGATAGGCTAGTAAGCCGTTTAACGGACAAGCAGCAAAATGTTTTCCGATTATACTTTTTTGACGGTTGCACAGCAAAGGAAATTGCAAAAGATTTGGGTGTTTCAGAATCCGCAGTTTTGCAGCAATTAGTAACTATCCGAAAAAATTTAAAAAAACTTTTGTAAAAAACCTTATGTTTTTCCGTTTTCATCTCCTTAGAGATAGAGGGGTTAATTTTACGCCTCTAAATAATCTGAAACACAGAAGCAAAAAAACGATTAAATTTAGGGCTTGCAAAATTTGCGGACGGCCGCCGTAAAAAAAAGCTGTTAATAATCGCAGGAAACGAAATGTTTCATAAGCTAAGCTGTTTACAGATTAAAAACAATTTAATAGTTAGGTCTAGGGCTTAGTCGGTGAAGAGCCGTCAAAAAAAAGCCCGACTCTAACAAAACAAAATTTAAAAGGAGATGTAACAATGGCAAGAGAATTTAAGTGGAGCAATCCAAACAAGCGCGCAAAAAAATACGCCGAAGACCGCAAAGCAAAGGTACATACGAAAGGTCCGAAAGAGGGCAAACCGTTAACCGATTACGAGGCGGGTATGCGTAGCGGTTATTTGCAATGCCGCACCGATTCGGCTTCGATGTTTAAGTATGTCGAGGCGATTAAAGCGGGCAAGAGCAAGAGCGAGGCGGCAAAGGCAGCCAAAGCAAAATGGGCTAAAAAAGCGTCTTAAAAAATTAAAAAGGAGTTATTACATGAATTTAGTTGAATTAGAAGGCAACGTAACAAAAGACGTTTTGCTTAAAGCGGACGGAAAATATTGTTATGTAAATGTCGCCGTCGGGCGCACGCGCAGCAGCGGCACGGACTTTATAAGCTGCAAGGTTTTCGGCGAAGTAGCCGCATCTTGCGCGGGTTCGCTTACAAAGGGCGACCGCGTGGCCGTTACGGGGCATATATCCAGCGGCAGCTTTACGCCGAAAGGCGCAAAAGATAAGGTATACCGCACGGACATCGTAGTGGACACTATCCGCAAAATTCCCAAAGGCGGCGGGCAGGCAAGCGCGGGCGGCTTTATTGACGACACCGTAAACCTTGCTGCAAAAGGCATAGCCGCCTAAAAGCCTTGCGGACAGACAGAAAAAACGCTGATTAGCGTTTCTACGGCTTGGTGATGGTGGTCTTTTCGGCTAATCGCCGGCCGTAGTTTTTATTCTTAGCTATACCAAAAAACTTAGAAAGGAGGAAAAATTAAATGAAATCTACCTTTGCAAAAATTATAGCTGCCGTAGTTTTGACGGCGGTGCTTATCTTTACATTTACGGCTTGTATTGATTTTGACGGCTTGTTTCAAGGAAAAGGAGAGACCGAACAAACAGACAATAGCCAAACCGATAACAGCAGCAGCGATACCCAAACGGACGACAACAAAAGCAACGACGGCAACGAAAATGACAGCGGCAACAACGATGACGGCACGGATAACGCCGAAAATACAGAGCCGCGTTATGCCGTAGGAACCTATGTACACTACAACGGAAACATTTACTTAAAGCTTTTACCGCAAGATAAAACTCCCGATTCAGACGAAACTGTATGGGAGCTTATCGGGGAATTGCCGTCGCCCGTTCTTGCGTATGGCACCGCTTTGGTTGTGGACGGAGTTTTTCCAACAGGCACCCTTGCTGTACACAGTAGCAATGTGTACATAGCAAGTAAAGTCATCACTTCGGGTTCGCCGCCTAGCACGGCGGCAGGGCAAAACGCAGGTTGGAGATTGGTAACGGATTATGAAGAAGAATAATGCAGTTAAGCTAAGGCCTGTTATAGCGGTTATATTGGCGGTTATACTGCTTGCGGGAATGATTGCGGTTGCCGTACGCTTGGAAGAATACAACCCCGCACATGACAACGGCGGAAATTTTGTGCAAGACGGCAGCGGAGATAACAGCGGCGGAAATATAAATCCGCCCACTTCGGCTACGCCCGTACTGCAAATGATTGAAAGCCTGCAAGAGAATATCCGCGTGCTAACTACCGAGCGCGATGCGGTTATAGAGGAACTTTTGCAATCCGAATTATCTAACGAGTTAAAAGAGCAGTTGATTTACGACCTAGAAAATAACATCGCCACTATGCAAATCTACATCGCCGCGCTTAACGAAATGATACTCACTTTGCAAGCGGAAAACGCTCAGCTTAAAGCAACCATAGCAGAATTAGAGGAAATCCGCGACAGCCTGCTGCAAGCGTGCTACGCGCTTGAACAGCTGGTGGAAACCTTAAATCAAGGGCTGTTAGAGTACCGCTTCGGCGTAGTGTTTATGTTTAACGACACAATTTATTCCGTGCAGTTGGTTCCCGTAGACGGGCGCATCGAAATAGAAAACCCCGCGTCAACGGATTATGTGGTGTTCTTAGGTTGGTCGCTGTTTCCGAACGGAGATATTATAAACCTTGCCGACATTAAAGCCACTGCGGACATAACCCTCTACGCGGTAATTACACGCAAATATAACGTCAATTTTGTGTACGAAAATACCTCACACGGCAGCTACATTGTGGAAATGGGCAATACGCGCACCGTAACCGCCCCCGCTAACACAGACCGCAAAATATTTATAGGCTGGACGCTAAACGGCGTAACGGTAATCAACACGGCCGCGCACCCCATATTTGAGCATACAACCTTTTTTGCGCGGGTAGAAACGCGGCACCGCGTAGAGTTTGCCTATAAGCGCGGCGATACGATAACTAACATTTCCACGCAATTCGCCGCCGTTGCAAGCGGTATTACCGTACCGTCCGCGCCGACCTTTGCAGGCTATACTTTCGGCGGCTGGACATTAAACCAAAGCACGGTAACGCCGCGAAATATTGCTCTGAACGGCGACGTTATTTTCTTTGCCAAATACACGCCCGCTAACCAAACCGTAGCAAGCGGCAGCTTACCCGCAACGCAGCACTCATTAAACCAAAACCGCATGACGATAAGCAATATGTACATAGACCGCGTGTTTATTAACCTTGACAGCCTTATAGACCAAAGTTCGCCGCTGGACAGCTTAAGCGTAACGGTGCAATTAGGCTTGCCTAGCGGCAACCGCAGCATACGGGTAACGCTGGATAGCTTTCACGATATTTCTTACGAATCCAGCTATTCGGGCGGCGCACTGCGGGTGTATTGCTACGCGCTGTACCATAAAGCCAACGCGCCCAACACATCGGGGATACCTAGCGGTACGCACATCATCGTGTTTGATACATGGGTGGAAAGCAATTTTATCCTACAATCGCCCGATAACATCTCGGTGCGCGTAACCGCGATTACGTACAGATTTACGGATAATTTTAAATATTAAAAGGAGGACATCTAAAAAATGAAAAAAATTATACTTATCGCGGCGGCGGTAACGCTTGCAATTATCCTAGTTTTCGGCGGCGTTATGTGTGCTTCCGATGTGGAGAAAATTCAGTCGCAGCAGTCGGCAGAAAATCACGCGCCTCTTGCGCAAGAAAAAACAAGCACAATACCGCCTATGGTTCACGGCACGGTTGCGCCGCTGTCGCTTTCGATGGTTAACGCAAGCGCGGAAACGGACGAGCTTGGCGAAACCCAAAGCGGCAAGCTCTACGCGGATAACGGGCAGGAAATACTGTACATACGCGAAACGGGGCAGCTTATTACCGCTAACGGCGAGCTGTTGCACACCGTATCAGATAACGCGATGGCGCGCTACGACGAGGTAACGCAGGAGCTCTTAGACAGCGCAAACCGCTCCATGAAAATTTGGTTCGACAGCGTTTCGGTACAGCACAAAATTCAGTCGGGCAGCGGCCAGACCTTGCACCATATCCGCGCCAGCGACACCTTATACATCGCCACCATTTTAGACCGTCAAGACGGCTTTACCAAAACCATTTACGTTACGCGCCAGCGTTACACCACCAACTGGTGGGACAGGCTTCTGCCCGGCAAACAAGACGGCTATTACTATAAATATTACGACATGAACGGGCGGCATATCCCAGACGAGTGGTTTACCGAACACAGCCGCGCCCCGTGGTGGCGTTCAGCCTTGCGCGTTGCAGCGGGCTTAACAACTCCCGGCTGGCTGTACGGCGTGTTTAAAGGCTACGCGCCGTTATCCAGCGTAGTGGTTACGGAAGCGGGAACTTTTGGTGAAATTGCCGCGCTGTTAGAGTTTGCCACGTGGCACCCGTGGGACAAGCTAGAAGGCATTTTAACCGCTAATAACGACGGCGTGTATAACAGCGGCGTGTATATAAATCCCGCTAACCGTCAGCTAACCGACCGCTTAGGCGCGCCGATTTACCACATCGAAACGGGCTTGCCGTTTGTGTATAAGGATAACAAAATACTCACGCTGCCCGATAAAAAAGAGCAGGTGGTTTCGGCGGGCGGCATCTTGCAAAACGGCGCGACAAGGCAATATCTTAGAAATTTAGGCTTTGAGGAATATATCCATTATATCGACGACCCTGAGTTCGGCATTATAGGCGTGTTAGTTTTAGCGGTTAAGGACGGCGACGGCAAGCTGGTAAAATGGACTTTTCCCAACGGGGAGGACGCAGACGGGATTGTGCGCGTCGGCGTCGGCATCGACACCGACGGAGAGCAGCTTTCGTGGAAAAGCTTTTGGGAGCGGTTCGGCAGCGGCTGCGGCAACATCTTAGGGGTGTTGTTTGTTATCGTTATCCTTATTGTATTTCTAATTTTTTGGCCGCTTATCGCCCCCGTCTTTAAGGCTGTATGGAAAGCTATTACCGCGCCGTTTAGGTGGGTGAAAAAGAAAGTAAAGAACCTGCAAGAAAAAGCGGCGCAAAAGCGCGCCGACAAGGAGGCAAAAAAATGAAAAAGACGCTTAGAAGGGTATTAGCGGCAATTTTGCTTATACTGGCCGCCGCACTGGCAGGGTACATACTGTTTACTGCAGTCCGCATAAAAGGTCATGCGTCAGCGGATTGTACCACGCACGGGCAAAGGAGCATTTACTATGAAAAAACGCAAAGCTTTTAACCTAGTTTTAACAACAGCTTTATCGCTGTGGTTTTTACTGCTCGGCTTTATAACATTCCGCTTATCGTACCTACGCTTAGGCGAAGCCTTTCGGGATTTAGGCGTTTCGGTGCAATACTATTTTTGCGAATTATTCGGCATAGAGCATAGCATTGTCCCTTCTGTTACAGACTTTTCAAGGGTGTTGCGTCCCGCACCCACTACGCCGCAAGACTTCGGCGGCTTTAAGGAATCCTCGCAAAGCTTTTTTTCGCTGTTGTTCAGCGCGGAAAACTTCGGCTCTTGGGCTTACGCTACGGGCTTTGCACTGGTCAATTTTTTAAATGCACTGTCTATCTTGCTGCCGTGCGCCGTTATAGCGTGGCTCATTATTAAGCGGGTGTATAAAAAACCTAACACCAACCACAATCAAGACACTAAGCCGTTAAAAGCTTTTAAACGGCTGTCAAAAAAAACCTTTATCCCCATAAAAAACAGTATCCGCGATTATATAGCCTTTGTAAAAAAACATTCATGGATATGGAAAGCATGGATTGCCCTGTGGGTGCTTAACTTAAACTTGGCATCTATCGCGGTTGCGGCACTCGCGTATTACTTTTACTTTGCAATGTCGTTTAATATAGGGTCGCTCTATGTGCAGATTGTCAAATTATTTACGGATTTAGGCATATTTTTTAAAGCAATCCCGTGGGGGTGCTGGGTGATAGTCGGTTGGCTGTTGTTTTGCCGTTTTCGGGTTAAAATAGCCCTCATGCGCTTGCGCCATATGGAGGCTAAAAATTGCGGCTTTATAAACGCATTGCCTATTGTATCCATCACCTGCGGCAGCATGGGCAAGAAAAAAACCACCGCCATTACGGATATGACGCTAAGTCAAGAGCTCATGTTCCGTCAAAAAGCGGAGAAAATTTTGCAGCAAAACGATATGAAATTTCCGTATTTTCCGTGGATATGCTTTGAAAAAGAGCTACAAAAATGTATGGAGTACGGCACGGTATATAATCTTGCCACAACAAAGAAATGGGTGCAAAAAAAGCGGCTGCGGTTTGAAAGGCACGGCAACACCGCCTTACAGCTTTACGGCTACAACGGCGAAAAGTACGGCATGGAATATGACGACTGCTTAAAAATATCTAATCTGTTTGAGGTGTTAGAAACCTACGCGCAGGCGTATTTTATCTTCGTTATTCAATCCAGCCTAATAGTATCTAATTACTCCGTGCGCACGGATAACGCGCTGCTAGACGAGGGCAATTTTCCCGCGTGGTATTCGGATTTTTTTCCGAAGCACCATACAAAGCACAGCCGCCACGCAAAGGTGCTAGACTTCGACGTCCTGCGGCTGGGTAAAAAAGTGTTGGATAACAACCCCAACATCGGCAGCTTCGAGTTTGGCGTGGTTTCTATTTCGGAGATTGGCAAAGAGCGCGGCAACAATTTAGAACTGCAAGAGGTTAAGAAAAAAACCGAAGACGCCAACCAAAAAAACGACCTTTTCAACAGCTGGCTTAAAATGTGCCGCCACTCGGCAACGGTGGATAACTTTCCGTTCATCAAGGTTTTTACGGACGAACAGCGTCCCGAATCGTGGGGCGCGGACGCACGGGATTTATGCGAGGTTGTCAGGATAACGGACTCGTCCGACGCTAAGCTAACGCTGCCGTTCTACACGGTAGAGGATATGTTAAGCGAGGCAGTGTTTAATTGGTTTATCCGCCTGTACTACGATTTCCGTTTCCGACGCGGGGATAACACGCTGCTTATGTACCTGCTCAAAAAAGCCGCCGCATGGATTTTCCGCCGCAATATGCGCATCTACAACCGTTTCGGATTTTCCTCGCTGTGCATAGAAAAAGAGCGCGGCACAATGGACGGCCGCGCAGTTAAAAAAGCCTACTACCTCATGCACCGCAAAATCTACGCCCGCCGCTTTTCCACAGACTGCTTTTCGGATTATTTTAACGATTTAGCTAAAAAAACCAAAGTAGGCTTAAACGATTACCGCGAATACGCAACCGAAAAAGCCGACATATCCGAGCTGCAAGCCCAAAACAGCTACTTCATCAACTCGCTGTATAAGGGCTAGCAGTGCGGAGTATAACCGCTCAAAAACAAAACCCCGCCCGTCTGCAACCAAATTACGCATAGGCAACAATCCTAAAAGCCTTTACGGAATACAAGCGGCAATGGCGCACAAGCGGTTTAGCGTGCGCTTGCCGCTCTCCGAAAGGCCTAGGATTTGCCCTAAGCTTTCGGTTGCGGATTTTAACAGCGGACGGGCGGGCCGCAACCCGCCGCAATACCGCTACTATATATAAATTAACACTATACATACATTAATGTGGCTAAAAGAATAGTATTACCTTTTAGCCACTGTGTGTAACTGTGTAAAACCACAAACCACAAAAGGAGGAAGTTAATATATGTCAACCAGAGTACGTAATTACTGCTTAACGCTTAACAATCCCGCTGAATCAGATGAGCAATTCAGCGAATACCTACAATCGCTAGACCACATAAAATACTTCGTTTTCGCCCGCGAAAGGGGTGACGGCACAACTCAAAACCCTGAAGGCACCGTCCATTTGCAAGGATACGTAGAGTTTACTAACGGCAAAACCTTTGCTACTCTCAAAAAGCTGTTTCCGCGCGCGCACATCGAACCGCGCAACGGCACAAAAAAAGCGGCGCGGGATTACGTGATGAAAACAGGCAAGTACGCAGACAAAGCCCACACCCGTATCGGTGAGGTAATAGAGTGGGGAGAATTTGCCGAAGAACGGGCGCGCACGGACTTAGCTAAGATTACCGAAATGTTGGACGGCGGCGCAGCCGAGCGGGAAGTCCGCGAAGCGTTCCCGACGCAGTACCTGATAATGAAAGCCAAAATTCGGGAGTACATTCAATCTCTGCGCGAGGAAAAATTTAAAGGCAGCCGCCGTTTGGATTTAGAAGTAACGTATATTTGCGGCACTACGGGCGCGGGCAAAACCCGTTATGTACTCGATACCTACGGCGACGAAAACGTGTTCCGCATGACGCGCTACGGCAATCAAATGAACGAAGAAAAGTTTGACGGCTACGCGGGCGAGCCCATTATAATTTTTGAAGAATTTCGCAGCCATATTTCCATCTCCAATATGTTAAATTACTTAGACATCTATAACGTCAATCTGCCTGCCCGCTACGGCGACAAAACGGCCTGCTACACAAAGGCTTACATCATCTCAAATTGGACGCTTGACCAGCAATACAAAAAAATTCAAGCCGAACACCCCGAAACATGGAAAGCCTTCCTGCGCCGCATCCACTACCTGTGGGAATACGACCGCAGCCCCGCCCCCAGACCCTTCACCAAATCCCACATCCAAACCCTCTGCCTCCAACCCATCAACGACACCGGCCTACCGTTTTAAAGTATCTTAGTCATAGTTTATAAAAAGCATAAGGAGATTGTTCATTATGACAATTGCAAAAAATCAAAGCATTGTTTACGACAGAAAAACAAAATATATTATAACGGAATTTTATATCGGCAAAATAGAATTAAAAGACGCTATTATTAACATTTTACATTCTCGGTTTAATGCGGAGAAAAACAATAAAAAAGCCAGCTAAAAAAGGCTAAAATCATTTACTTTTGGAACAAATTATGCTATAATTATAATAGCAAAAAAGATGTTTTGAGGCGTTCCAAAAAGGAGGTTAACGTGGAACGACAAGAATTACAAACATCAACGCTTTCAGCAATTCCGACAAATGGTTGTTATCAAGCTGGATTATATGCGAGATTGTCTAAGGATGACCTGCAAAAAGGCGAAAGTATCAGTATTGAAACCCAAAAGCTGATATTAGAGAAATTTTGCAACGAGCATGGTCTTAATATCGCAGAATACTATACAGACGATGGATATTCGGGTGCTACCTTTGACAGACCGGATTTCAATCGAATGATAGACGATATTGAGAACGGCAGGATCAACTGCGTGATAACGAAGGATTTAAGCCGACTCGGAAGAGATTACATTCAAACGGGAACGTACATTGAATTGTATTTTACGGGGAAGAATGTTCGTTACATAGCGGTAGACGATGGGGTTGATACGCTCAAAGCTGATACTACCAACGACATAATGATGCCGATTAGAAATCTTTTTAATGAGTGGTACGTCAGGGATATATCCAAAAAGGTGCGTAACGCGAAAAGAAGAAGAATGGCGGCGGGTATGTTTATCAGCGGACAAACTGCATATGGTTATCAGAGAAATCCAGAAAACAAGAATCAACTGATTGTTGACGAAGAAGCTGCGGAAGTAGTTAGGGAAATTTTCAGAATGGCCTTAGAAGGCAATGGTGTAGTTAAAATCGCAAAAGAGCTTTCGGAAAGACGTATTTTAATACCGTCTGCATACAAGTGTTTAAAAGGCGATACAAGGTTTGCAAGATATATTAGCGAACAGCCCGAAGAATACAAGTACAAATGGTGTGTTCCCACTGTGCAGATGATAATGAGAGATATGGTTTATGTCGGCGATATGGAAAATCATAAGCAAGAAAAAATCAGCTATAAGATAAAGAAATTTCGCACGATTCCGAAAAGCCAAAGAATCATCGTCAAGGATACGCACGAACCAGTTATCAGCAGGGAAGATTTTATGACGGTGCAGAACTTGATAAGCGCAAGGCACAGACCGCAAAAATACGCTGACGAAAATGTGTTTAAGAGTATAATCTTTTGCAAGAAGTGCGGCGGGCGGTTAACTATTCAAGGCAAAAATAAAAAAACTGGAAGAATGAATTGGTATCGTTGCTTAAAATCTTACTCGTATCCAGAAAAATGTGAAGCAGGCAATTATATCGGCTACAAGGTGTTGTTAAATCTTGTTACCGAAAAAATCAAAGAAAAGATTGCATTGTTTTCCGCAGATGAGAGTATCCCTAAAATGCTTGTGCAAAGAGTAAATAATCCTAAAAAAGACGATAGGTTAAAAAGCGAAAAGCAAACATCGGAGAATAGAGTGGCTTCGCTAAAAAATCTAATACGTAGGCTTTATGAGGATTATTCTTCGGGGATTTTAACGCTGTTGAACTATCAAGAATTGCTGGCAGGCTATCAAGAAGAACAAGCGCACCTTAACGAGCGGATTGCTGAAATAGGCAGAATACTTGCGGACAGTAAGGACGAACTGGAAAATTACCAACTATTCAAAGATACGCTCTTAAAGTTTGCAGACTTTGATGTCCTTGACCGTAATATGGTTAATCATTTAATTGACCGTATTGAGATAGGACACAAAAAGAAAATAGATGGGGAATCCGTCCAAGAGGTTGACATCTATTTCAGATTTATAGGCAAATAATTTGCCTAAACAGTCAAAACTGAAATTGGTGTCTATAACTCAATGACAATGAAAGCGGTTTGCACAGTGATTTTGAAACATGGCTAGAAAAGCTTGCGCCCGAAAAGCCGCACAGCCAGTACCGCCACAACGGCTGCGAGGACAACGCCGACGCACACTTAAAGCGTCAAATTATGGGAAGAGAAGTAGTTTGCGCGATAACAAACGGCAAACTAGACTTCGGTACATGGGAGCAAATTTTCTACGGCGAATACGACGGCAAACGCCCCAAACGCATTTTAATTAAAATTATCGGCGAGTAGTATAACCGTACAGAAGCATTATTTATCCTCAAAATAATATACAAGAAAACCGTTTTCCATTTTTTGTTTGATGTTTACAAGTGATTTGTCAGCAATATTTAGCGTAATTGAGTTTATAAGAAACCCGCCGCTAATTTCATCGTCCAAATAATCGTATGCAACGGTTGTATCGAGGTGCGCGAAAGTTTCCATGCTATGCGAAGCAGGCGGGTTAATTATACCTATTCTTGTGATATGTGCATCGGGCTCTGCTATTACATATTTTACCAAATGCGTTCCTTCAACTTTTTTAGCAGGCAATTCGTTTGTTGTTATATTCGCAATGCCTTTTTGATTGATTATCAATTCGGGTGCTTGTACATCTACAAGCTTAGACGGGTCATTTGTAAAGTGTGCCGCCAATATTGTACTGCCAAAACGTGCTACTATATTGACATTTCTACGATCAACGCCGTTAGCAATCGTGTCAAGATTTGCTGATTCGGTTCCGTCAGGACTCAAATAAGCCCACCGTTCAAAATAATATCCGGCGGCGGGAACTGCTTCGTAATTATCGTGTGTGTTACGGAATCTGCTAGTAGAACTCCAAATAATATCATCGCGTAAAATAATGGACCCGT
This sequence comes from Bacillota bacterium, assembly GCA_009777485.1. Taxonomy (GTDB): domain Bacteria; phylum Bacillota; class Clostridia; order Christensenellales; family Pumilibacteraceae; genus WRAP01. The sequence goes on along the minus strand of WRLT01000001.1, from coordinate 178,797 downwards.
TTCCGCTTTCTACAACAAAAGGTTGCTCTAACCATCGGGCATAAATTGTAATATCCTCAGTTACGGTTAGAGTATTTCCGGCACGGGTAATATACGTTGGCTCATAATACCAACCAAAAAAGAAATACCCTTCTTTTTTAGGAACTTGCAAAGCTATGCGGGTATCTTTTTCATATCTAATAGAGGGTAAGCTATTTCCGCCTTGCACGTCATAAATTACCGTGTAGTAGGTAAGCTTTTCTTCACAGCCTAAAAAAGCAAATGTGCCGGCAAACAAAAGGCTGACCATTAAAAAAATTCCGATTTTCTTTTTCATAAAAAACTTTCCTCCTGATAATTTCATAAATAATTATACACATTTTTCATAAAAAAGTCAAGCATATTTCGTGCGCGCAAAAATCCGCCTTTTATCTCCGCGTATAAACCTGCCTGCATAAGGCAATCATTATGCGCGGAGGTGGTTTTTTATGAACCCGTTTTTAGCACAATCTAAGCCCGTAGAGGAAAACATTAAAAGTTGGGCACAGCTGTATCCTAAGCCGTACAGCAAGTTAAAGGCCGCGCCCTTTACTAAAATCCGCGTGATTTTGGCAAACGGCGCAGAGTTTGAGTCTACGTGGTTTTTACATCAGTTCGCGCGCAACTGCGCCGACAACGATTTGCGGCGCGAAATCGCACTCATCCGCAATCAAGAGCAGCAGCAACAAAAACGCCTTAGCTGTTTAAAGCCCTTAGACGAGCATTTTTTAGAAACCACCATCAGCTACGAGCAGCTAGCCATCGAGCTTACGGCAATTTTAGCGCAAAACGAAAAAGACAAAAACAATAAAGCCGCCCTCGACCTTGCGCTGTTAGAAGATTTCGACCACCTGTTCCGCTTTGCCAACCTGTTAAAAAAGGATTTCGGCATAGAGGCCGAAACGATAGTAGGCAAGTACACCGAAATTATGCCGGGCCGCCCCACTATCAACGAGCACCGCCACCCGTTCGACCACATCAAATATTCGCTGTGCGCCAAAACCGCCGACCCGTACTCTAAGCTTGCAGCAGGCATTATCACGGCGGCCGAGCAGCAAACCATGAACTTTTACATGAACATTGCCGCAACGTACCCCAACGATTTAGGGCGCAAGCTTTTTGCCGAAATCGGCATGGTAGAAGAAATGCACGTGTCGCAGTACGAATGCTTAGCCGACCCCACATGCAGTTGGCTAGAAAAATGGCTTATGCACGAATACACCGAATGCTACCTCTACCACAGCCTGTATCAAGACGAGTCGGACGCCTATATAAAAGGCATTTATCAAGAGCATTTTGAAATGGAGGCCGCGCACTTAAAGCGGGTTGCCGAATTACTCAAAAAATACGAAAAAAAGGACGTTAAATCGGTTATTCCTAACCCAGAATTTCCCGCGCCCATAAAATTCGGTTCTAACATCGACTATGTGCGCAAGGTTATAGCCGAGTCTGTATATATCACCTCCGACCGCGAAAAATATGTAGACGCGCGCAAACTGCCCAAAAGCGCGGACTTTTTCCGCTTTAACAATACCGTTAACGGCAGTCCTGCGCAAGTCGCCAGCCATTTGGTGATTCGCGAATCCATAAGCGCATTCGGCGGCAAAGACTACCGCAGCCAAAAATCCGCCCACCCCATACACGCCCTAGACGACCGCACCCAAGACAACGTAACGGTAGGCAAGGAGTAGGGAAGAAGGTCGTCAAAATGGATTGAGCCACTTTGTTATTTTTTGTGCGTGCAAAATCTCCTTGACAAAAACAAATTTATGATATAAACTAATAATGAAAGACGGTGTTGCCTGCCTTTAACGAGGCTATCCCCTTAAATGGGTAGTGGCGCGTGATATTACCACCGTCTTTTATTATGTCTTTTTTTCGCTGCTAACACAAATTCATTTGACAAATCGGCTAATACCGTGCTATCTTAATCTTAGCCAAGCAAATTTCGGTTTGCCCCGCTTTATTTTCCCCCTAAATACGGAGAGGTATCGAAGTGGTCATAACGGACCTGACTCGAAATCAGGGAGCGTGAAAGCGCACGTGGGTTCGAATCCCACCCTCTCCGCCAATGTCGTTTAAGTTTGAACTCCCCCACGAATATTACATATTCGTTAAGGGAGTTCCAGGCTTAATCGTACATTATGAAAGACCAGAGCCAAAGAAAGCATTATATAATGCAGGTTGGGAAAACTGGAAAACACAAAAGCGAAACAGCAAAGGGTTTTGCAAGAATACGGAATAAAAGCAAAGACGGCAGAAATGCCGTCTTTTTGTTTACTTGATTACTTGATTACTTCTTCCAACACGCTGCACATTGCTTTAAATAGACCAACTTGACTATCTAATACGCCGTGCCATTTTAAGCCGTGAAACATATTATTTCTTATACGCCAAATCGCCAACAATGCACCGTCAAATGATTTCTCGCCGTTTGAATTTATAAAGTCAATAACAATGCCTATGTATGTTTTTCTTTCTGTCGCAGATATTCTTGCTCGTTGGTCAACTGTCGGATATAAGTATTCGCTTACATATTGCTCAACAGTTTGTGCAGGAGGGTTTACCTCTTTCATTCTTTCTTTTAATTGCTTTGCAAACGCTCTAAAAATCACTTTACCTGTTTCACTAATATTTTTCACCGCCAACAAAATGTCTTGGTGGTTACAAGCACAAGTACATTTTTCGTCCTCAAACACATTCCAAAGTATAGAGAATTTACCTACAAGATAAATCGTACTGTGTTTTATTTCCGCATTGCGAATTGTTGCTGTGTCTTTTTCAGTTTTAACGAACTTAGTCGTATATGGTTTTTTGTCAAGTTCCTCTAAAAACGAGTAAACTTTCGTTGCTGTGATGTTTTCCATATCGCCGCCGTTTTCTGCATATCTTTTCAAATCGTAAGCAAGAACACGAGCACAATCTATAACAAACTTATTATCTATAAGTTCCTTGTTTGTCTTTTCGTCTTTTGGTTTATCTGCCATTTTCTATTCCTTTATGCTTGCTTGTTACCACTTCGCAACTTTTCATAAATTGCCTTAAACAATGCTGTTTTCACATCGTCCATAAACTCCTCGTCTGTAAACAGTATTTTGAAAAGGTCGCTGTTTTGCTCGTAGCGGTTTATTGCCTTGTTTTCAAACTCTTTGTCATAAACTTTCTTAAAGTCTTTTTCTTCATTGTTTTGGGCAAATGCACGCATACGGTCATCGTCTAAATAGTCCTTTTCAATTTGCTCAAACACTTTGTCCATATTAGTAAACTTGGTTTGATACTTTTGATTTATCTTTGTGATTATCTCACTTAACTTGACTTTTATTTCTTCGCCTTTTTTACCGATGTAGCCAGTAGGTGGGTCAATCTCGCCTTGCTCTTTCACAAGTGAAATGCTACCCTCAAACTTCTTTTCAACCTTAAAAAATTCCAGTTCAACAAGGTCTTTTACATCTATTGTTTTTGTGTGTTCTTTCGGTAAGAATTGATTAAGATACTTATAGTAAACAAAAGCACTTTGTAATTCCTTGTCGTTCATACGAGCAACTTGCACAACAAAGTTGTAGTTTCTCAAAAACGCTTGCATTATGTTTTTGAACTCTAATTTGTCGGCTTTTTCTAACTGAATATATTTCTCTTTGGCTTTATAAAGAAAACCGCTAAGTTTGCTCATATCTTCGGTGTTGGAGTAGTAAGCCGTTGCAAAGCCGTCAATGTCTTTTTTGTCAACAATTTGATATGCCTCTAATCTGCTGTAAATATCATAAATGTTGTTTACATCAAAACCCTCTGTCAGAACTGTTGCTTGATAATAGTCTTGGAAAGCGGTTTGAATGTCTTCGGCTTTGTTTACAAAGTCCAAAACAAAAGTGTCTGTTTTGCCCTCACAAGTTCGGTTGAGGCGAGAGAGCGTTTGCACCGCTTTTATGCCTGCAAGTTTTTTGTCAACAAACATTGTGTGCAATAAAGGTTGGTCAAAGCCTGTTTGATATTTTTCGGCAACTATCAAAACATTGTACTCTTCCTCAAACGCATCAGGCAGTTGGCTTTCGCTTATTTTGTTTATGCCAACCTCTGTAAAACTTTCTTTTAAGTCGGGGTCAAACACATCGCCCGAAAAGGCAACAAGCACTTTCAATTTGTCTGCCAGTGATTTTGTTTGTATATATTTCTTAAATGCGTGAACATATCTAACGGCGTGAAGTCGTGACGGAGTAACAACCATTGCTTTTGCTTGACCGCCTATTTTTTTTGAGGTTGTGTTTAGGAATTGCTCAATAATGATTGCCGTTTTCTGCGTTATGTTTGTAGGGTGCAGGGTTTCAAAGCGTATCAATTCTTTTATGCCTCTGCCTGCCTCAAACTCTGGGTCTTCGTTTGTCTTCTTAACAAGTTTATAGAATGTGCTGTATGTCATATAGTTTTGCAGAACATCTAAAATAAAACCCTCTTCAATGGCTTGTCGCATTGAATATATGTGATGTGGTACATAACTGCCTGTTTCCGTTTTCCTGCCGAAGATTTGCAGTGTCTTGTGTTTCGGCGTTGCCGTGAAAGCAAAGAATGACAAGTTCTTGTGTTGTCCGTGACTTGCAAGTTCATTTAACATTTTGTCTTCATCGTCAACAAAGTTTTGTTCCAGTTCGCTCTCAATACGGATAGCCTCTTCAAGGTCGCCTAAACCTGCTTTAAGTTTCTTTGCACTGTTTCCAGTTTGAGAGGAGTGTGCCTCGTCAACGATTACAGCAAAGCGTTTGTCTGCTGCCTCAATGTCCTTATATATTATCGGAAACTTTTGCAAGGTGGTAATGATAATTTTTTTGCCATTGTTGACTGCTTTCAAAAGGTCTTTGCTTGTTTTGTTCTTATCTATCTTTTCAATAAAACCTGTTGTGTGTTCAAACTGATAAATATTGTCTTGCAACTGTTGGTCAAGGACTTTGCGGTCAGTAATAACTATAACACTGTCAAAAATCGCTTTGTCTTTTGCATCGTGCAAAGTCGCAAGCCTATATGCAAGCCAAGCGATACTGTTGCTTTTTCCACTTCCTGCACTGTGCTGTATTAAGTAGTTTTTGCCACTGCCTGCAAAACGAGTGTCTGCAATAAGTTTACGCACAACATCAAGTTGGTGGTAACGAGGGAAGATGAGCGTTTGTTTTACCGCACCAGTCTTTTTGTTTTTCTTAACTTCTAACTGAACAAACTTTTTAAGTATGTCAAACAAACTGTCTTTACTAAGAACTTGCTCCCATAAGTAAGAGGTCAGAAAACTGCTTTCGTTGTTTGGGTTGCCTTTTCCGCCGTCATTGCCTGCACCATTAGAACCTTGATTGAAAGGTAAGAACCTTGTTGAACCGCCAGTCAGTTTGGTTGTCATATAAACTTCTTGCAGGTCAACGGCGAAATGCACAAGCGAGCGTTTGTTGAACTGAAAAATAATCTCTTGTGGGTCACGGTCATATTTATATTGCTTGATTGCATTTGCATAAGTTTGACCAGTAAACTCATTTTTGAGTTCAATAGTAACAAGCGGAAAGCCGTTTATAAAAAGCACAGTATCTATGCTATTTTTGTTTTGATAGGAATAGTGAAGTTGACGAACAAGTTTGCAAATATTGAGGTCGTACAATTTTACAGTGTCGGGGTTAATGTTGTTTTCGGGTTTGAAAGCAAGCAACTCTATTGTCGCTCCGTTTAATTTTACGCCCTTACGCAATACAAAAAGCAGTCCGTGTTCGTCAATATTCTTTTTTAGCCGTTCAACAAAATATGTATCGGCTTGTGAGCCTTGACTGTCGGTAACTTTTTTCCACTCTTTGGGTTGCGTTTGTTTTATGAAAGTAAGCAGGTCGGAAGTAATTATGCCGTTGCGGTTGTCAAAAGCAGAGGCGGTGTCCTTGACATATCCACCATAAGTTGTGAGAAACTTCTCAATAAACTCCTCGTAATTCTTTTCTTTGGTTTGCATTATAAAACCTCCTTTCTGCCTGTTACACATTCGTATATCAATGATTTTTTGTATTCTTCCAATTTGTCTATTATGCCTTTACGGTATTCAATTATTTTGTCTATACGACCACACTGTTTATCAAGATAGTCAGCAATTTCTCTTTGTTCGTCAGTTGGTGGAATTACAACGGTTAAACTTTTTAGCAAGTCTTGACTTAATGAGGCACGAGAAACCATATTCATTTCTCTTGCAAAATAATCTCTATGCAGATTGCTCCTAAAATAGTATTTTGAGAATTGAGGCAACAACTCTTCCTTATAAGGTCTAAACCTAATTAAGAAACCAGAAAAAGTAGCATTGCTCACATCTGAAAAACAAACAGACGATAAACCAATTTCTTCTATCGTTTCAGATGTTCTCGTAAACAAAACATCGCCTCTGTTAATTGAATATAGTTCACGCTCTCTTTCATTGCTATCAAAGACGCCGTCAAAACTTTGAGGCAGTGCAAAATTATTGTAAACATCGGTATAATTTACAAATGGTAAACCGCTTTCAAACCTGTCGCCACTGGCACTAACTCCATTCTGAAACTTACCTAAAAATCTTAATTTTGTAAGTACCCAATGGCTGGGAACTTGCCCCAAAAATTGACTTCCGCTATCCTTGTACTTAACAGTGTTGTCTAAGCCTTTTGTAACAATCTGCGAAATAACATTTGCTCTGTACTCGCTTAATAGGTCAATGGCTTTTTTATTTTTTGCGATTTGTTGATTGATGATGTCAATTTTTTTATCAAGATACGAGGCGATGCGGCTTTGTATGTTAGTGTCGTTTTCATATTGAACTCTAATGAACTTATATTTATCGGCGTTAAGAGTAACTTGTGTTGTTCCAAAAGACCAAGAGTTTTTTTCTTGCTCAAATTCGTCACATAAAAGCAAATAGTATAAGTATTTAGTTTTTAGAACATCACTTGCAATGGCAAAAAAGCCTGTTGAATAAATGCTGTCTTCATCGGTTTTGTTTATAAGTGTGGTCTTAACTGTATCTTTCATTTTGGCTACAAGAATATTGTTTTCTTTTACTTCCAAATTAGCCCTTGATGGTTTAGAGAAAAACGATACATAGGTTTCATTTTCTTCATTATCAATATCGCCAGTTGAAATATACAGGCGTGTTCCTTCATACGCTTTTACGGTATTGCCAACAAGTTTAGCAATATTGCTTATTCTTACATTATTTATCATTCGCCAACTCCTTTAACGCATTGTCAAGTTGGCTGTCTAATTCTAAGATTTCAGACATTATTTCAGCACTTTTGCGTAGTGGTTGATATTTGTAAAAGTGCTTTGTGAAAGGTATTTCATAGCCTATTTTGATTTTGCTTTCGTCTATAAATGCTCCGTGAGGGCAGTATGGCAAGACTTCACGCTTCATATAATCGTTTATATCTTCTTTGAATGAAATTATTTCGGTGTCTTCAAGTTCTTTGTTAAATACGATTTTGCCTTTTTTGTCTGTCATAGGCTTTCCGTCTTCATTTAGTTGTGGCTGGTTTACAACAACTTTTCTATATGCAAAATCAGCAATGTCAAATATCTTACAGTTTTTATTGTCTTTAAAATTGTTATACATTTCAACAATGCTGTCAATTTGTGTCGGACTAATATCTTTCATTTTTTTGCCTAATGACCTACGGCGTTTTTCGTATATTTCACTTGCATTGATAAGTTGCACTTTACCAATGCGTTCTTTTGGTTTTTTGTTTGAAAGCAACCAAATATATGTTGTAAGCGGCGTGTTATAAAAAATGTTGGTTGGAAGTTGAATAATGGTGTCCAACAAGTCATTTTCCAAAATATATCTGCGTATTTCACTACCGCCTTTTTCAGGGTCGCCTTGATATAGGGCAGAGGCATTGTGAATAATAGCAACTTTGCTACCATTCGATTTCTTGTCATTCGGTTTCATTTTGGCAACCGCATTTTGTAAAAACAATAGTTGACTATCATCTATCGCAGGAAGACCTGCACCAAAGCGACCACCTTTACCTCGCTTATGTTCTTTTTCCACTTCGGTTTTATCTTTTTTCCACTCTCTGCCGAAAGGTGGGTTCATAATAATATAGTCAAAATGCTCTTCGGGAAACTGGTCGTTTGATAAAGTGCTACCAAATTTTATAGAAGAGTTTTTACCGCCTTTAAGCAGCATATCACTTTTGCAAATAGCATAAGTTTGAGGGTTGATTTCTTGCCCAGAAGAGAAAACCTCGTTTGTGCTGTTTAATGCTTTAATATGCTCGTAGGCAATAGAGAGCATACCGCCAGTTCCGCACGCTCCGTCATATATTGAGATTACTTTGTTTTGTTCGCTTAGTTCTTCGTTATCAAGAAGAAGATTGACCATTAACTGAATGATTTCTCTTGGCGTGTAGAACTCTCCTGCATCGGCATTGTATGTTTCACTAAATCTGCGAATAATTTCCTCAAATATGTAGCCCATTTCTATATTGCTGATTTTGTCGGGGTGCAGGTCTGCATTGTCTGTATTGAACTCTTGAATAATAAGATAAAGCAAGCCTGCATTATCAAGTTTGTCAATTTGTCGGTCAAACTCAAAGCCTCGTTCTTTGCTTAAAATATCTTTTACATCGTCCGAAAAACCAGTAATATATTTTTTGAAGTTCTTTTTTATATTGTCGGGGTCTGCAAGTAATTTTTTGAAATCAAAATCGCTTACATTGTATATTTCTTGCTTTGCAACATTTTTAAGCAGTTTGTCAATCGGTGGCGTGATTGTTTTGTATTCGCCTGCGACTTTCAAGACTTTTGCTTTTGTATCGGCAAGAACACTGTCAAAACGCTTTAAGACAGTGAACGGCAAAATCACATCGCCGTATTCGTGCGGTTTGTAGTCGCCTTGAAGTTTATCGGCAATGCTCCATATTAGACCTGCTTTATTATCAATTTTTTGCTTATCCATTTTGTTTTTCCCCCTTAACTGTGCCTGCTTTGTTTTTTTCTTTTGGTAGAACTTCAAGATTGTTTGTTCCAACAATTTTTATATCATCGCCGTCAAAATAAAAAGCAATAGCATCACCGCTATCAATACCTAATCGTTTCCGCACTTCTTTCGGAACGGTTATTTGACATTTCGCAGAAAGTATTGCTTCCTTGACCTTTTTCATTAAAACTCCTTACAACTCAAAATTCTTTACTTTCTTTACTTTTTAGTATAACAAATCGGAAGTGAAAAGGCAAACAAAAGGAACTATGTTTTCAAAATTAAAAATTAAAATGGCAACTCGCCGTCATCGTCAATGGGTGTGAGTTTTGATTTGCGTTGCTGTTGGAGTTGGGTTGCTTGTAGTGAGGTTTGTTCGTATTTCTCTTTGAGGTTTAGTTCAGGGTTGCGGTCAAAATTGAAAACTTTATGTATTCGGCGATTAAAGGCTTGCCAAGTGGTTGGGTGTTCGGTTTGAACATTTTTGTATTGCTGTTCAAGTACCCAATTTGTAACGATATAAACTTTTGTGTAACAAGCCTCTTTGTCGTTGTATCGGCTCGGCAACATTAGAGGGTAGCCGTCTAAGTAGTTAAGCATATCCTCAATTTTGAAACTTGAACGAAACTCCTCAAACACAACAACATCTTGCCCGATATACTGGTCAAAAGCGGTATGGTCGTATTTTGTAACTCGGTAAACATTTTTGTAGCCGTAGCGTTCCATAATTGAGCGTGTTTTGCCTTTGGCTGTTTGACCATAAATGTAAGTAACATCTAACTTGCGGAAGTTGTTATCAAACTTGTTTTCTCTAATTAGTAAGTCGTGGGCGGTTTTTATGTTGCCTATCATATGAATACGCTTAGGCTTGCGTTTTATAAACTCGCCCCACGAGATTTGTTTGTTTACAAGTTCCAAAATGTCATTGTATAAAACTGTGTGTTCGTCCTCGTCCTTTTCGGCAGGCTCGTCAAAGGTTTCTATTGTGCTGATACGCTCCGATACATCGTATAAATGTTTGCCCTCTTTTCTGCAAGACGGCGTGTCGTGTATCAGGTAGTTATAAGCACTTTCGGGTATAGAGCAGCGTTGAACAAATACAAGCCCCATATCGTCAGTAGCAAAAGCCTTAAACCAAGAGCCTCTTTGATTTTTAGCAAACTGAACAACAAAATGATAATGAGGCTTTTTAAGTTCCTCGCTGTTTGGCTGTTTGTCTTTGTCGTGTAAAATATATGCGTAGCGGTGTATGTCTGACGATGTTATAATTGCTTGTAACTGTTCTTTATGATAACAAGTGCCAGACCACCAAGTTGATGTAATTCTTGAATAGTCCATAGTTTTTTATGCTCCTTATATAATATATATTAGTGTTGAATGTTGAATGGGGGGCTAAGGACATAGTTACCTTAGCCCCCCACGAAACAAACGGCGAAATACCACACGGCAAGCAGTTCGGCGTGGCGAGGCGTGAACGCCTGCTCGCCACTACGGCCAAACTGCTTGCCTCTGCGTGTGTGTATTTTTTCGCCTTTACTTTTTGCGTTTCTTTGCACTTCGTAGAAACATTTGCTTGAATGTGTCTGTGTCCTCTAAAATTAAATTATCAAACACATAGGGTGTTATTGTTTCGTCTTTGCATTTGTAGAAGTTTCGGAAAGTTCGCTCGTCATACTTAAAGTTTAATAATGACGGCAGATAGAAAGTGCGTTTGCCTGTTTCCATTCCGCTTGCTCTTTCGGTATTGTTTTCGGTCAAGTATAGGTATTTACGAAAGCCTATTGCCTTGCATATCTTTTCAAGGAATATCAGAGACGGTGTAAGAACTTTTTGCAGTTTGCCAAATATTCGCCCTTTGCGTGTGCTGTCGTTTCCCCAGTGGACAAAACGGACTGCTAAGGCTTTGAGAGGCAATAACAATGCAAGAAAGGCATAAGGCTTTAATACCCATTTTTGCTGTATCATATATTCGTTTTTAGATACAACACGCCTAACATCAATGTAGATGTTTTCGCTGTCTTGTTCCGTGCAGATTATACGCCAGTTGCCAAAGTGTCGGCATAGGCGAAAGAAGTCAGAAACATTGACTGCGTTTTGCATATCCTCGTTTTCATCGCCCATTCGTTGCTTTGCTGTGTCTACTGAAAGCATTGCACCAACTTCGTCAAGGAATAGCACGCAGTGAGCAGGTAGTCTTGCACGCTGTTCGCAGTGTTCTTTTGAAACAAAGGTTGTGTATTTGCCGTCAACCATTATAGGAATGTTTGATAAGAGGCACGGCACGGCGTTTGAGTTTTTGAAAAAGTTGTATGAAAACTCTATCTCGTTCCAGTCAAGCGGTTTGTCTTTTTTCTTAACAAACTTGAAGTATCGCCATCGCAGGTCGCTCCACATCTTACGAGCCATTACAACTGCCTCATATAAGCCACTGCTTGACTTTCCGCAACCGGGCGAGCCGATTTTAACAACTACAACATTGTCAAGGTTGATATTTCTTTCGTGCTTTATCTGAGATATTTTAATGCGGATATACTGCAACAGTTGATACACAACAAATAAGTAAATAATGACATACCTTAACGCCCATACGAGTATGAGCGTGTAAGGTATTGCCACTATGATAAACACGAGTACGCTTTGAAAGGTAAAGCCTGCTATAAAGACCATTCGGAAGTTGTAAATTGCGTTGGCTATTTCGGCATAATTAAACGAAGTAACGGCTTTAACAACAACGCTGTCAATCTTAAAATCAAAGCCGAAAAACAAAATGTGTACGACTAAGTATTGCAGTATAAAGTAAACCGCCGAGAAGTTTTGCCAAACATCAACCCTTTGTGTTAGTTTTGGCTTTTTCATTTCTTGCCCCCAAACGCTTTTGATATGGCTTTGACAACGCCCTTAACCATTCCGATTATGAGTTTGATTAACAGCGTTATGATTTGAACGACAAGCGGAAAGCAGAATATCAAAAGCAGTACAATTATGATTATTGCAATGACTGTGCCGAAACTATCGCCGAACAGTTTGCCGAATTGTTGAAAAAGGCTTTTAAGTGAGAATTGTTCGCCGTCCTCGTTTATTCCGACATCTGGACGGACAATATCCGTTGCCTCATCGCCGTTAGGCAAAAACCATTTGTCGCCCTTACGCAAAACAATGGTGTTTAATATGCCAAACTCTGGGTCGTCTATAAAGTGAAAATAAATGTTGAAATTGAGTTTGCGTAAGAACTCCACAGTTGCACAGTTTTCTAATATACCGCCTCTAATGGTTTGCACTTGCTTGTTCGGCACTGTGATTACTTGTGAGTTTTTTTGGTCGTAAACAACAGGCAAGCCACTGTCAAGTTGATAGATAGGTCTGCCTAAACTGTCGCAAAGTTGGTTGTTTGCAGGGTTGATGTATATGCCCGATTTGAACTCTCCGCTATCGTTTGCGGTCAGCACGCCCTCAATCTTTTCCCAAGGGTGCGAAACCATTTGTATTAACTCCACAGCCTCGCCGACTGTTCCTGCCTCAATCAGATTAACCGATTGTATAGGGTCAAAGCCTTTGAATACGCCGTACAGCCAAATGCCGACTGCAACAGTTGCCCCGATAGCAAGACCGATTTTACCGCCGAAAGCGGCACACGCCATTATTGTTAAGCCAAGAGTTACAGCCGTTCTTGCAGCAGCAGGTAGCCAAACTGCACGGTTTTGGTCTATGAACCAACTGACTGGTATTTCACGCCCAAGCATATCAAAATACTTGTATTCAAATGAGGACTGACTAAAAGGGTTAAGTCTATCCCACCAGTTTGTTTCAAACTTTTCCATTTTGACATAGAGCGTTTTTATCAGATTGTCTTTTTTGTCAAGTATGGTTGCGATATAGATTTTGTCGCCTGCCTTGACTGTGGTTAGTGTTTTACCGCCACCGCTTCCAATGTCATATTGCATTGATACGCTGTTGTACCAGTAAGTAAGGGCTTTATTTGCGGCATCGTACAACTCTTGCGTTATTTCGTTGTATAGACCCATTGCCAAGTTGTCGGGGTTGTAAAGCAGTTTGCCGTCCTCTGTTATGAGTTGCCCTGTTTCACGGATAAGCCTAATTTCTTTGCCGTCAGCGTCATAGAGTTTTCGCTCTTGCAGAGAACTGGGTGGTTTTTCCGTGTCGCTGTATGCCGTTATTCCTGTGGGCGTAACACGGAGCGAGGCAGTGCTTTGTAAAACTTGCGTAACGCTTATAGGCTGTGAGCCTTGCGAAACTCCGCTTGTCATTGCCTGTGCGGTCATTGCTTTTTGTGCATACAAGATACCAAAAAGGCAAATGAAAGCAAGCATAAGTGAAACACAACTCATTATTATTCTTTTAGTTTTCTTTTTCAATTTGAGCCTCCTTTAATATTTGAAGTTGTCAGCATACTTGAATGTAATTGCTGTTATTGTGATGTAGCAGTTTTCGGGCGGTATTCTGTAACCGCTACTGTCAACCCAAGTGTCAAAACAAATTATGTGCGTGCCTAACGGAATACCGCTTGAACTCACTGCATTTGACTTGTGAAAAACTGCAAAGTTAAACACATCTAAACGACCACCCGAATATTGAGCACGATACGACATATCGTGAAAACTTGTAAGTGTAACCTTAACTGTCCTTGTTACTGTCGGAAACTCCAACTTTACTGTAACCGTCATACTGTCAAGCGGTTGCGAGGTATCAATTAAGTGGTCAAGGTTGAAAAACACTCTTTCAACTCTGTAATTACCGCTGTTTGTTATGTTTTGGTTTAGGCTGTTTTGTGGCGTAGGCAGATTTGCACTTGCAACAGTCTGATTTGTCGGTGTGTACTTTGCAAAGAAAGTTACATCGCCGTTGAGCGTTATTGTGCGAGGGTTAGAAACTGCCGACTGATTAAGTGTCCAACCGCCGAAAGAATAGCCAGCAAAAGTGAGTGTTGTCGGTACAGTTATGCCGTTTGCCGTTGCCACATATTGCGTTGAGATGTTTGTTATTGTGTCGTTCCGCTTATATGCGAAAGTAACAAAGTGCCTTGTTTCAACCTTTGCAAACCAAGTTGTGTGTTCAAAGATTTGCCGTGTCGCAGGGTTGACAATATCAACGCCGTTGAGTGTCCAACCTAAGAATATTTTGCGGTCAGTATTTGCAGGGTTTGTAACTGTTCGGGTGTTTCCCATTTCAACAATAAAGTTGCCGTGTGAGTTGTTTTCGTAAACAAAGTTGACATTGTATTTGCGTGTTATAACGGCATAGAATGTCATATCGCTTGTAACCGTTATTTGCGAGATGTCCACCAATGCACCGTTGAGTGAGAGCGACCAACCAAGAAAAACAACATAGTCCGTTGATACAGGGTTCTGTATTTGTATCTTGCCGTCAACTGGTATCATTTGCACCGAGTAAATTGTGTCATTGAACATAAACACAATGCCAAAGCGATACTCTAACAAGCCTTGATTTAAGGTTTCAACAAGTTGCTCCAACGCAAAACACGCTTGTAACAGGCTATCTCTGATTTCCTCTAACTCAACGATGTAGGCTTTGAGTTCGGCGTTTTCCGCTTGCAAGTCAAGTATCATATTGTTAAGTTCTCGGATATACACTTGCATATTAGCGATGTTGTTTTCAAGTTCGTAAATAAGTTGTTCTTTAAGTTCATTGCTAAGTTGCGAGTTAAGCAGTTCCTCAACAACGGAATTACGCTCGTTTTCTAAAACCTTTATATTTTCTTGCAGTTGTATTATTTGCTGTGTCAGTATGTTGAAAGTGGGTATTTCGTTGTTGCCGTTGTTGCTATGGTCTTTGTCGCAAGGATAGTGATTTTCCTCACACTCTTTTTTTGTGCCTGTGTCTATTAAGTCGGGTAAGTTGTTGAAAGTGGCGATAATGCCAAAAAGCACTATCGCCACCAACACAATGGCAAGTAAAGGTTTGATATGTTTCATATCAGCACCCCCTTAAACACAAAAGCCAAAACTTACATAAACATTGCTTTGATTTGCGTTTGTGTTGCTAGATATACTGCCACCATAAGAAACGGAGTGATACCATACATCTGACGAGGAAACAGGAGTGCGTAGAAAGTAAGAGGTGTTTGTGCCGTTGAGTGGTTTTACTATACTGCCACCCTTAACATAAAACTCGTATCTGTCGCCCTCGTGATTTCCTGTAAAGTTGCCGACTTCTTGCCTTGCAAACATAAACAGTTTGTCGGCTGTTACGGCAATTTCTGTACTGCCTTTGCCTAAGTATGACCGCTTATCAACAGTTTTTATTACCGCTTGCAGTTCAGTCGGTAACATAGCAACAATGGCAAATTGCGTTGTGTTTCTGAAAAAACTTTCCGACCAACCGCCCTCGTTTGTATTTGCGTTATGCAACACATAATGTTGCGATAATATTTCTTTAAGTCCGACAGTAATTCCTGCCTTGCCAGTGCCGTCAGATAGGTCATCGTGTGCAAAGCCAAGTATTTGCAGGGTATAAGTTATGCCACCGATTTTAATTTCTTTTTCCTCGCCGATGTCGTAATATTCTCTTGCTTTTCCGCTTTGAGATACGGCGTTGATTATTTCCCAAGTGTCAGCCTCAAACGATACTGAAAGGGTAAGTAAGTCAATAGGTGTAGTCTTGTCGTCTTTGTCAGAGCCATTGTCTTTGTCGCCTTTGATAAAGTCCCAAAGACCGCCACCGCCACACGCTGTTAAAGCGAAAAGGCAAGTAACTGTCAATACTGTTGCGATTAAGATTTTTGCTAATTTAGATTTCATTTTTTACCCCCTTATACGCAAAATGCGAAACTAACGCCGAGCGTTGTTGACGGACTTGCCGTTGCTAAAATGCCGTCAGTGCCAACCCTTAAAAAAGTTTGTGTCGTTACCATACTTATACTGCGTGTCCACCAAGCAGAGGTATTGCTAAGACCATTATTTAACGCTTTTAATCTGTCGGCGTTTTCGGCTTTGTTTTTCCAATACTCGTATTGCTTGCCCTCTTTTGAATAGCCGTCCTCAGCCGTGCCGTCTATTTCCACACGAGAGAGTAAGAACAATTTGTCGCTACAAACTGTAACAATACCAGTGGTATTGAAAAGGCTTATTTTGTTGACCTCAATAATTTTGTCTTGCAATTCCTGCGGTAAGGTCTTAAAAGTGTTTGGCAAGGTTGTCGTACGCATTTCCATTGAATAATAGCCGTTTGTGTTTGAGGTTGATGTGTTCATTCTTATAGTTGTGCTAAGTAGATTTTTAACGCCGATAGTCATTCCTGCCTTGCCAGTGTCGTCAGATTTGTTGTCGTGGTTAAAGCCGAGTATATGCAATGTTACAAACTCGCCAGTTGAAAGTGTTATAGTTTTTTCATCGCCAATCTTGTAGATTGTGCTTGCTTTTCCAGTTGCCGACACTTGCGATATTCTTTCCCAACTGTCGGTGCCGAAAGTAGAAAGTTCAACTTTCGGCGTATCGTCCTCGTTGTTTTTGTCGCCCTTTATAAAGTCAAAAAGACCGCCACCGCAGGCAGTCAACATAAACACGGACGAAATAATTAGTGTCATAGCAAGTATGATTTTCAATGCTTTTGATTTCATTTTTTACGCTCCTTTTATTTTATTGTTACTCTCAAAGAGAGGGGGTTTTTGTGTCTTACACAGGCTAACCCCAAACCTTTTTACTTAAAGCGAATTAGCCACGAGGCTTAGTTAAGCCTAAACGCTCTTTAACCTTGTTCTCGCTTGTCTTAGCACCTTGTCTAAAAGCCTGCTTTTCGCCCTCATTCATAGAGGCATATTTGCGGAAAGTAGGTGTAAAAGTGCCGTTGTTGTTTGCGGTATTTTTACCGCTTGTCTTTGTGTTTTTTGCCATTGTGTTTACTCCTTTTTTGTTTGTTGGTAGCAGTTCACATTTACATATTTGTTCGCCGTATGGCGAAAGCAAACTGCCGCATTTTTTGCATCTGCAAAAATGATTTGATTTGTAGTTGTCATAAGGACATTTGCTTGTAACTCTTAACCCGTTTGAAACACACTCTTGTTTACAGCGAACTTCAAACATTGGGCAGTGATACGGTTGCCCTTTAACTGGTTTTACCATACGCTCCTCGCTTATGCCTTAGGCTTTTCAATACCAAGCAACTGATACTCCGTATCGCTTAAAAATAGCATTTTAGTAACAGTAAACTTTTCTTTGCCTTGATAAGTAATATCAAGTGCCGTATAAGGCTTGTTTGTTTTTTTGCTTACGCCGTTCTTAAATTCGGTTTTTACGATTTTGATTTCCATAGTTTTTCGTTTCCTTTTAATAAATTGCGGTAGGTCGCTACCCTTATTTTTTATAACCTCACTTTGCTTGCGTGCACTCAAACTATGTTCGGTTAATGGCAGGGCTTGTCTTTGCAGATACCGAGTATCAAGGGCTAACCCCAAGCCACATTGTTAATGGTGCGGTAAATCACTGTTAGCATAGTCAAGTAAATCCTGTGTCGCAAAGTACATATCTGCGAAGTCGTCATACTCATAGTGAACCCACCAAATTTCCACTGGTAAACGCTTTGCACAACACTTTGAAAAATAGGCATACGCTTTTTTCATACTCGTAAAGTACCTGCAACCAAAATTGCACTCCACTCTAAACACACTTGTCATTTCCATTTTCATTTACTCCTTTTTTCAAACTTATAATTTTGTCTTTAATCTTTTGGTCGTTGTCTTTTAGAATTACCTCTGACACACGGCTTATCATTCGTTGCTCACTGGGTGTTAAGCCGTTTTCGTTTAGTTCAGTAACCTTTACATATAAAGGCACATCTATAAACGCCGTGTTGTCCTCGTTCCTAAAAATAGTGAAACCTACTTGTCGGTAAAAGACTTGTTTCATTTTTTCATAACCCCCTTGTCATTTTCTTTACAGGTGTTTTCTTGTTCCTGCAAGACTTCAAGGGAAGTGCTTTTGCGTTTGTGCTTGAAATTACTGTTGTGTTCTTGCTTGTCCATTTCTTTAAGCAAGGCAAACTGTTCGTCAGTAACTTCAACCTCGCACGATGTACCATCGCAAAATTTGTACTTGTACTTTGGCATTTTCTAACCTCTCTTTTTTGTATAGTAGAGGCTAAAATAAACCCCTCTAACACTTAGGAGATGAGAAAGGCAATAGTAAACCTTTCTACTTAAAGTTTTTCAAAAATATTTTTTAGGTCTTTATGAACAACTGAAAGTTGTTTGCTAATTGCCATTTTGCTTACGCCAAGTTGCTTTGCAATTTGAGGCATTGTTTTTTGTTCGTAATAGTAAAGTTGAACAAGCCGTTGTTGCTTTTCGTTAAGTTGCTTAATAGCACATCGCAAAGTTGCGACTTCCTCTTTTGCGAGATAGTCGCCAAGAATGTCAACAGTTTCGTCTTGTGGCTCCCAGCCTGTTTCTGCGTACAGTGCCTCAATAGACACTTCTTTACGCCAACGCTCTTTGCGAGCATAGTTTTTTTCCTCTCTGTGAAAGTCTGCAAGTGTTTCTGCAACTTCCTCGTTGACTTCAATTTCGGTTAAGTTTCCGTTTAGTTTGTAGGGTGTTTTCATTTTTTAATTCTCCTTTTGGTTTTTCTTTTTCGGAAAAACGGAGTGGAGAATTAAAGTTGAGGACACGAAAAAACCCCATTCCGTCAACCGACAAAATGGGGTGTTAATTTTTTAGGGTTATAAATAAAAAAACCTTACAAAAATCAACCGAGTTATTTTTCGGTTAATCTTTGCAAGGGTGTAGGTGGGTTCCTTCGCTTTCTCTAATAGTGCGAAATCTCTACTTGTTGAACAAAGTGTCTACTTATAATTTGCAGCCTGCCTTACTATTTCAAAGGCTTAGGATTATAAGGTATTCAGTTGTAATGCTGTGTTACTTTTAAGGCGGTGTGTCTATCACGGCGTTTTCAAACGCTTTTACTGTAACACCTGTCTTATCTCGTTTTGCTAAAATCGGCTTACTGCATTTGGGGCAAGTAAGTATAACCTTGCTTTTCAAGGGTAACTTTGCAGTCTGCTTTTTTCCGCATACGGAACAAAAACAATCTTTCATTTTTTCACGCTCCTTTTAATTTATTTGTGTTTATGAAAACTACCAACTAATATACCTATGATACGGCAGTCCTCGTGTTTAACCACAATATCAGAATGTTGTGGGTTTTCTGCTCGTAATACGATATTTGCCTTATTAGGTTGATAGGTTTTAACTGTTGCCTCGTCCTCAATAATCGCAGCAACCACATCGCCGTAATCTGCACTGGGTTGTTCTCTGAATATTAGTAAGTCGTTGTTTCTAATGCCAACGCCTGTCATACTGTCGCCTTTGGCTCTTAACATAAAGAAGTCGCCACTTCGCCCAGTTATTTCCTCTGGCAGACGATACACGCCCTCGTAATTCTCTATTGCAAAAATAGGTTGACCGCACGCTATTGTGCCTATAAGCGGTACGCTGACACTGTTGCCTGAAAAGATAGGAACTGTTACTTTGCCGTCATTGTCGCTATCTAATTCGCCTCGCTCTTTTAATACTTTGATACAGCGTTGGACTTGTCCGATACTTGCTAAATTGCACTGTTTCATTATTTCTCTGTATGAGGGTGTGCGACCAGTTTCCATTGTTCTTTGTTGAATAAAAGTTAAAACTTGAAGTATTTTACTTTCTTTCATAACTTGCATAAAATCACTTGCACTCCTTATGTAAATATGCTACAATACAATACGCTTGTATCGTTATGTATAATAGCACAATGAAAATCATAAAGCAAGTGTTTTTGAGTAGAAAAATAAAATTTATGTAATTATGTAAATCCGTTGCGAGTTTACGACTTGTCAATGGGCTTTGCGGTTGTATTTTTTTGTTCCAAAAAAATCTCCACCGTCAACTTCTTTTTGCTTTGCAAAAAGTATGACCCACTTGACAAGCCGTATTTCTCTGTGTCGGCTTTGCCTTGCCGAAAGCAACTCAAAGGGGATAAACCCTTTGGGTGCTTTCGGGGCAAATCTTAACACAGAGAAATCACTCGCTAACGGCAATAAGGGTTTTTGCCTCAGCAATCTAAAAAGGATAAACCCAAAATCTTAATCAGTAAAAAACTTATAGGAGTATAGAGAAATGAAAAACGCAGTAATTTACGCAAGGTTTTCAAGCGTAGGACAAAACGAACAAACCATTGACGGACAAATCAGAGTTTGCCGAGAGTATGCGGAACGACAAGGCTATAATGTAATACGCATATATGACGGCGACAAGGCAAAGTCAGCCTCTAAGGAAACGGAAAAAAGAAAAGACTTGCACCGAATGTTTGAGGACGCAAAGTCTGGCATTTTCCAATGTATCATAGTTTATGCAATGGACAGGTTTGCACGAAACCGAACAGAGAGCCGTATATTTAAGACGGAGTTGCAGAAAAACGGCGTAAAGGTTTTGTCAGCAACGGAGCAAATAAGCGATGACGAGGGTGGCGAACTTTACGAGATGTTTTTGGAGTGGAACGCAGAGAAATACAGTCAAAGACTTTCAAAGCGTGTTCTTGTCGGACTTGACACTTCCGTTGCGAATGGTACATACGCAGGCGGTCAACTTTTGTATGGTTACAACTTAGTAGGCACAGGCAGAAAAGGCAGTCGTGGCGAAATCAATACACTTGAAATAAACGAGGAGCAAGCCGATGTTGTGCGGTTTATCTTTGAGCAATACGACAAAGGCACGGAAAAGAAAGACATTGCTATTGAGTTAAACAAGCAAGGGCATAAATTTAGAGGCAAGCCATTTTATGCAAGGACTTTTGACAAGTGGCTATTAAATGCAAAATATACTGGCGAGTTTCTTTTTGGCGGTAGGTTTTGCGACAACATCTTTCCGCAGATTATAGACAAGGCACTTTTTCAAAGGGTGCAAATGCGGTTAAAAGAAAATCAATATTTTTCGGGCAGTAACTCGGCAAAAGAGCAATACCTTTTGACTGGCAAGGCTTTTTGCGGTCATTGCGGTACGCCTATTGTGGCAGACGGCGGAACAAGCAAAACAGGCGTAACATATCATTATTACGCTTGCAAACGCACAAAGAAAAGTTTATGCGATAAAATGCGAGATAAAAAAGACTTGCTTGAATATCTTGTTGTTTCTCGTGTTGTCAAATACTTGAAAGACGGCGTTTTTGTTAATAAAGTTGCAAATGACATTATACGGCATTACGACACGAGAACAAGCAACGATACATTTAAAAGCCTTGACACAAGAATTGCTAATGTAAGGCAAGACATTGAGGAGTTGACAACCTCGTATATAGGTGCAAAAAATGCCCTGCTTAAAGAGAGCATTGAAAAGCGTATGAATGAAAATGAAATCTTGCTTAAAGACTTGACACTACAAAAGGCACAACTTGAACTTGAAAAAGGTTTCAGAATAACGAAAGAACAAATCATTGCTTTTGCTGAGGAGTTAGTTGCTTATATTGACGAGCACAACAAAGACCACCAAAAGAAAATCATTGACAATGTTGTTGAGAAAGTTTATATATATGACGATAGGCTTGTTGTATATTTTAACTTTAATGTTGGTAATGATATTGAAAGCGTAAGTTTAGAGGAAACAAACGAGGCAGTTTCAGAGGCAATGTCGTGTTCAAACTTAAACACCCCTTGCCCGCCACAAGACTTGTTGCCTTCGTAAGAAATTACGAAGGCAACATTTTTGCATTTTAGGGGCTATTTAGGGCATATTTGACCTCGTTTCAAGCCTTTTCTGCCATTGTAGTCGTTTTGAGGTTCAAATCCCTTTCGCCCGACATTAAAGAAGTTAACCAACTTTCGTCAAGAGGGGGGTTGAAGTATCGACTTTTTGACAACCGTTCAACCAGTTAACCAAAGCGGAAAAGTTTACGGTTTGAACCCGAATAAAACAAGTTTTCGTTTAGACGTAGTGTTATTACCTTGAGTTTTGTGTCGAAACATGTTATAATTTAGATTAAGATAATACGCTCCTATGAGATTAACGATATGTTCAACAATTTTCCATTTCAATTTAATTTCCCGTCACAGGGGGTCGAGTGTGCTTTTTGCTTGCCTAATGGGCAAGTGATTAAAGTACGATTTAGTAGTGACCAAAAAAAGATATATATGCAGCGGCAAAAACGACGGTTTATGCTTAAGCAAAATATCTTAGTTCTTGCAAACCAAATTCATAATGCAAATAGTATTGCTCAAATAAATACAATTGCTAAAATGAACAATATTTGTGATTGTTGCGATTACAGTGGCTTGCATATGGATGCAGCAAAATACAGCTTAGTTGCAATACTAGAGTCAATGAATCGATTCTCGGAATTGCGAAGTAAAATGTGCTTCTTAGGATCGGATACTGCATTTGCAAAGCTAATAGCTGACCTAGAAAGAGGGGATGTAACTGTTTTGCAAAAATTTGGTTTGGATAGTATTTTGCCATCAAATGAAGTGCAGAAAATAACTCAACTTATTAAAAGCAACAATGCGAGTGGGGAAGTGAACGACAATATAGCTTATGCCGTAGCAGGAGGCGGGTTGTTTGATGGAATCATGCTACGAGAGAAAAGTTTCAACAACTCATCGCTGTTTCGAACGCTCATTAATTTATCGGGGGGTTGCAAGTCAGGCTTTTCGCCCACAGGTTGTTCGAGTATAAAATCGATAGTCGACCACGAAGTCGGACATTTAATTGATTTTTCTAGAGGCATATCTTCTAAAAAAGAATTTATTTCTTATCATGGCTCGTTAACCTCTAGCGACATTAGAAGTGGCTTATCAGAATATGCCTGTCACAGCATAGTGGAGTTTTTCGCTGAAGGATATTCAGAATACTGCAATAATGCATATCCTAGGGAGATTTCTAAGAAAATTTATTCTTTCATTAAATAGCAACAAGCAAAACTTTGTTTGCGTTAAACAAGAGATTAGTATTTAATCGTTCTAGCCCTATTTTTTGTTGTCGTTTTTCAAAGAAATTTGTTGAAAACCTACTAAATTTGTTGGACAAGTGTACTTGTGTTATGCTATAATTTATTAATACAAGTTTATACTTGCGATAGGTGTGCCTTGCGGGCGCAGAGGGGAGCTACAGAATGGACAGAATGGTCGTTTACAACATAATAGCAGGCTTGGTTAAGGCGCAACTAAAATGTCCTGAATGCACAGCAAGCAGAAGTTCGGATGGGAGTTCTGTTGTTTTTACTATTACTGGTTATCCGACATTCCCTAGCGGTCAAAATGGAACCGTAATTGCCACTTATCCTTTTACTTGGCTTAGTTTATCAAACGCAAATGGAAAAGTTGCTGTAGCACCGGGACGAATGAATTCAACAAGTGCAAGGTTTTGGCAAAACAGCGTAGGAACACCTTTTTTACATGCACATATTTTCAATGATGGACATCCTTGTTGGGGTCATAACAATCAAGGTTTGTCTACGGTAAAAGAGGTCGTCGAACATTTGATATTGACATTAAGATGCGCTAATATCGGAGAGTATTCTATAAGAGTTGGCGTCCCTGCGACTAGGAACTTTGGAAACACCGTTGCTGAGATTATGAAAAATGCAAGAAATCAAGCGGCACGTGTTGACAAAAAGTACGGACTGTCGCCAGTCAAGGGTATAGAACTGCCGCAATGGATAGATGCGCAATTCCGCTTAAGAGTTGGCATGCTTAGGTGGCAGTAAAATGTTGGTATCAGCGGAAAACCGTAAGATATAAAAAATTTACTATATAAGGAGTATATCATGAGAGGAAAACTATCAGACATTAACAATTCAACGACAATCAGCTTTGACTTTGAACTTTCGGAAACGCCGAAAGCGATGATTTTAAAATTGATTGAGTCACAATCCAAGGAAGCAATGATTGGTGTCTTTGGCGGCGAGGATGGGTACAACGAAACAAAAACCCAAGGCGATTTCGACACCCAAAATTCTTCGATTGGATTGACGGCGGGCGGCGAAGTAATCACACTTGCTTGGGACCAGCCGTTGCAAGCGCAAGTTGGCGAGCAAGTAAAGACCTTGCAAGCAAGTGGCAAAGAAGTGCCTTTTGTTGCCAACATAAGCAAGGTCGTAGGCTAATAGGGTAAAAAATCGTAAGGAGCAATCATTATGCATATCCCATGTGTAATTTTTTTGCCATGGGATATTTTAATTTAGCTGAGAATGAACATGGATAGGTTGATTGTTTACAGAATTATAGCAGGATTAATAAAAGCGCAACTAAACTGCCCTAATTGTACTGCTACAAGAAGTGCCGATGGTCAATCGGTTTTATTTACTATTAGCAATTACCCAAGTTTCCCTAACGGTGTTGAATCAGACGTTATTGTTTCTTATCCATTCACGTGGCTCAGTTTATCAAATATCAATGGAAAAGTCGCAGTAACCCCTAGCCGAGTAAGTTCCGCAAATGTTCGCTTTTGGCAAGGTGCGGTTGGAAGTCCTTTTTTGCATGCACATGTATTCAATAGTGGACATCCGTGTTGGGGGCATAGAAATCAAGACTTGACTACGGTTCAAGAAATAATTAAGCATCTGATTTTGACTTTGCGCTGTGCTAACATCGGAAAATATTCGCTTAATGGTCACCTTGCTACTAGGGATTTTGGGAACAATGCTGATGAGGCCTACGAAAACGCAAAGAAGCAAGCAGCTCGTGTAGATGCGATATTCAGACTAAGCCCTGTCGACAGTATTGAATTGTCGCAATGGATAGATGGTCAGTTTCGTTTGAGGATAGGAATGCTAAAATGGCAATAGGAGTAAAAAAATGGGTGTAACAAAAAAAGTTTCAACAAGCGCAAGTGTCGCACCAGCGCTTATTCCATTCGTTGCAGTTGAAACATACTGCAAGCAAGTCGAATATAGCACGGTAATTCAAGTTGAATTAAGCAAGCGTTTTAACTTTAATAAAGGCGAATTGGCGAGCAAGCGTGTATTGATGATTGGTGCCGGAACTCTTGGAAACGAGGTTGCGAAAAACCTTATTTATTCAGGTGTTTCAGACCTAACCATAGTCGACCTTGATAAATACGAATATTGGAATCTTCCTCGTTCGCCAATGATTACCGAAGAGGATGTTGGCAGACCAAAGGCATTGGCTTTGGCACAGCGCTGTGCCGAGCGCAGCCCTTTTTCTATATCTGTAACAGGTATTGATGCAGACATAACTATGCTTGGTTGGGGTTTCTTTAAAGATTTCGATTTAATACTTTCGCCCGTAGATTCGTTAGGAATAAGATACTATGTGGATAGAGGCTGTAAGTTATATCAAAAGACACACATTACAGCGGCGACAGGTTTATTCAAATATCCACACGAAAGAATGGTTGGGGATATAATTGTGTCGCCCGCAGGTTCGAAGGTATGCTATGCCTGTACTGAACTAGGGGGCGCACAAGAAATACAAAAGCGTGTGCATTGCGGCGACGGTTATTCCGCAGCTACACAGCCTCAAGTTATGGGATTTTCTTCGACAATTGCTGGCATAGCGTCATCAATTGCAATTAGTTTCTTGTTGGGGAAATTTCAAGCAGGGTTGAACGATGGGGGAACGGAGCAAGCAAAGCGATATTGGAAATACTCGCTACAAGAGGTTGGGCTTTCATTCAAAGAAACGGATGCCCACAATTTGTGTGCGACAAAACAATCATCAACGGTCGAAACCTGTACCTACCATAGTGGAAGTGATATTCTCAGGGCAGGGCGCTTGGTTTGGGCGTTTGACAAACACGGAAAAAAACAAGCTTTGGGCGAGGAACAAATCCCGACAATTACTATATCAAAAACTACAACATCGCAACAGCTACTTAGCGCAATTAAAAAAGCATTTAAGGGATATGATGCGGATGGGTATATAATAGACTTAGAGGGTTGGTCTATGCTGTTTTATTCGGTATATAAAACAAAATCAAGGACTGTTCCTGATGAAGTCCATAGCGATGCACCAACGCTGTTGATAGATAGCTACTTGGATGTCAAGAAATTTGCGCAGAAGTTGCCGCGTGATCACATATATCGTATAGCGAAAGATGGGGATTTTCTCAACGCTCGTATTATAAGGTTGGTGGTAAAAGAATGAGTAGTTTTGCCGTTAGATTTAATGTGTCGTCGCCTGTTTCTTGCGCAAGAAGCGGAGCGTCGGTTTATACGGGCTTTTGTTTGAATAGCCCTAGTTTAAACATGCTTATTTCGGAGGAGGTATATGATCGTGACTTTAAAACCTCGCATCCGCAAATTAACCAAACACTTATTTTAAGCAAAATTGCAGTTCGAAGCATTCTTTCACATTCAGGCGCAACATTGCCGGTAGGTTATCTTATAGGGAACAAAATCGAACCGCTTGCAGGGGAAATATTAAGATACAAATGTACGGACTTTATTTTAACGCCGCTAATATCATTAAAGTATCAATTTGCGACGCCTCAAGATAAATCAAAATTTGATAAAGCAAATTTGTCCGGCAACATACTCGGAAAATTTATAGGGCATGCTCCCATGGGTGGAAGTAAGTTAGAAAGGGATGCTATTGCGTCTTTGTCAGTAGGCAAGGTTTGTTTAGTGGTTTGTGGACCCAATATAGGGGAACAGAAAGTTACAATTGTAAAGGCTACAAACGCCTTCGAAATAATCGGAATTTTTGTGGAGTAAAAGCGATGAAAAAAACCAAAAAAGAATTAGGCATAGTTGATTTGTTGAATTCCTCAGCAAAAAACATTAAGTCGAGGCACGGACAGGATGTTGTTTTCCGTGGCGACTGGATTATCAACTCAAAAATTCGTGTTTGCATTAAAACAAAAAAAGGGCTTCTCATAATTGGTTTTTTATGGATTCGCCGCAATTGTTTTGCATGGCAGTCAATAAAGTGTAATAAGCGTTGGAATTATAATTACGCCGATGTTACGCCTACCGAAATTGTTGATATTGTAACTAAAAAAATAGAGGCGGCTCTAATTCGTTTTCAAATTATTGGTGGAAAGGAACAAGTCGGCACAAAGATAGTCGCACCTATTGTACAAGCAGAGGGTATTCGGTTACATTTGTCAGACGATGTTCTTGCAAGGATAGGAAAACATGTTCATACTCGACCTGATTTAGAATGCGGCGGTTATCTTATTGGACGCCTGCAATGGAGTGAGGATGGGCAATATGTAACGGGATATGTCGAGGATATTTTTCATGATGATTCTGTGGGCTCCGCAGCTCAATATACTTTTACTGCTCCGTACGGACTTAAAGCCTATTCCTATTGCCTTAAAAACTATTCTAACGAAGATGGTGTGTTTTCAAAAAACATTATAGGGAACTATCATTCACATGGCGGCTTTAATGCGTTTTTTTCACCAACAGATAGGACGATGATTTTTTCGGGAACGGCGGCAGAGTTTTATCTAGTTTTTAGTCCGGGCAGAAAAGAAGTTACTGCATTATTCAAAAATAAAGCTCAAAAACTATTTGCAATTCACTTAAAGCAAAAAAGTGGATCGGAGTTTAGATATTGTGAACCTACAATTCCTCATGTAGACATAGACTATACTAAGCGAGGTGAAGCATGAAAGGACGTTTATTGTCAAGAGTAGTATTAATTATCAACCCAACTGCCCTAGCTAAGATTTGGCATCATGTTTATGTCGAACCGGGTTTAGAGTGCGGTGGATATTTAATCGGTACTATGGAAAAACACGACGATGTAGTTGTGGTTGGTCAAATTGATGATATTTTCTTCATTGAAGGAAGTGGAACTCAGGCTAATTTTACTTTTACATCTGAGTCAGGATTGCAAGCATATTCATATTGTACCAAGAACTACTCGACAGATGGCGTATACAAAAAAAACATAATAGGCAACTACCATTCTCATGGTAAATATGCAACTTTTTTTTCCGAGATGGATGTAAAGATGATGAAGGCATCGACAAGTCGTGAATTCTATCTTGTTTTCAGCCCTGAACATCACTCATTTTCAGCTATATACAAAGATTCGGATTCAAAAATATATGAAGTAGATTGTCGTTTTGAGGCACCGGGATTTAGTTATATTGCTCCCAAACTAAATTTTGAAAGAGAGTGGCCGTTGGTTAGAACAGGCGTTGACTATACCGCAGCCTCAATTGTCAAACCACTTGAAAAGAACTCGGTTCTGCCGAGCAACAGTAGTGGAAAAATTATTGTTGAAATTGCCCAAGTAACACGCCCGACGGCAAATATGCAAACGCTCATGAGAAATTTCTCTGTTGAAGTAGGTAATTTTTTAACTAAAATTCAGAATTTAAGAGCGCGGGTAGTAAAAGGTACGCAAGAGTGCAACTCACGCGAGTTGCATGACCTTCGGATGAATTGGTTATATGTTGAAAAGATTAAGGATCGGTTTGCTGAAGAAAATATGCGAATAAGAGAAACGATGACAAGACTAGGCGAAGAATACTTGTTTGGCATGGATGCAGAGGTCTATCAGCGATATAGGCAATGTGTTGCTATGTGCCAAGAAATAGCAACTATTTTGGAAAAATGATGCGAGGTCAAGGATGCACAACAGAGGAACAATCACACAACAGTTTACGTGCGCCAGATGTGGAGCAGTAGTTTATAGCGGATATCGAATAGAGGTTCGACATGGTGCTTTCGTAAAGTGGTGTGAGGATTGCGCAAGAAGAACAACGACTGTTGCACATGGCATCTTAGTTTGGGATAATAGCCTCATACCTATGATAAACAGGGATTATTCTTTTTTGTTATCGGATATTGAAAGCGTTTATAGCCTCGTTGTTAGTATGATTAGCGGTGCAGACAAACAAAGATTTGAGCAACTATACCGCAGATTACCATCGCCCAATCAAAAATTGTTTTTAGCACAGTTATTTATGCCAAGCTGCACAGCAAGAGGTACAGACAATCGACTTACTTATTATAGGAGTAGCATACAATTATTGCCTGGCAAAACCGAAATATCGTTTCAAGAAAAGAGCGAAATAGAACTAGAAATGCTTTATAGAGAATACTTGTGTTATTTAGGCGATGAAGGGAATGAGGTGCGCAAACAATTAAGGATTTTGGCAAATGAATTGCTCACATTGATTATGGAAAAATTGCAAATAAGTGTACGACCGAATGTGCTTAACGACATAAGATTAAAGGTCGCTATATAGGTGGCATAGATGAAAATTTTAGCAATAGGAAAAAGAAATTCGGGCAAAACTTGTTATTTCAACTACGCTCGAAGTTTATTTAAGACAAAGGGCAAATACGCTTCTCGAACTAGTCCTATGAGCGATTTTTTTTCATTGCCAAAAGATGCAGAGGAAATGGATTTTGTTGTGGCTACAGGCGCTATTAAAAGTCATGATTTTACTCTAAGATATGAACGTGGTCAGGTTGGTGGGGATAAGAGCGTCCTTGATTTTTCTTTCGTTGATGTGCCGGGGGGAATATACGATCAGTTTTTGCAGAGTAGCACCCCGCCTTCCGATTGGGAAAGCATCTTATACAAAGCGAACACTCGTTATGGCTATGCTGAGTACGACCATCGTAATTATAATGCAATACTGATTATTGTTGATGGCGAGGATTTCAAGGGGCTGTGCATTGCAGGAACAGGTTCACAGGTGCAGAACCTGATTGAGTGTTCTGCTCAAGCAAGTAGGAGCAAGGGGCGTATACCGACATACCTTGTTATTGCGCATGCGGATAAACTATCGCAACAAGACAAAAATCTTATTGACCAAACAATAAAACGCATAGTGCAGTTTTGCATATCGAAAGGATTGCCGTCGATAGATACTTTTTTTGTTGATGTGGAAGAGCCGAAAACGGTAAGTTATTCACTTAGATTGAACTCCCATAGCTTAGATAACGATAATCGTAGGCGAGGGCAAATCCCATTCTTAAAGCTGATGAAGTTAAACATAGATAAAATTTTGGCAGATACTCCAAGGTCGGGATGGTTTAAAAAAATCTGGGTAGTTCCCAAAGATGAAAGACTTGAGAAGGCTATTAAAGCAATAGATGGCATTCTTAATCGGTTATATTAGAGGTAAGCATGGCAAAAGAAATAGTTTTTTCAACAAGCAAATTCAATGATTACCATTTTTTCACCGAATATAGAGGCGGTATCTTTGAAAGTTCAATTGGACAAGCCTTTGATGCTTACGTGGCTCGTGATTTTATTCAGCAGGAAACGCCAATTGTTTATATCGTTAGAAAATATGGGCAAGAGTGCCTAATCGGTGCATACTTAAATATTAATAAAATTGCACAAACAGGCGGCATTAACCAACGCTACGCTAACTGCCAAAGGGGTGGGAAGCCTTATCCCTCCTATGCGTTTGTTGGTTGGTGTTTGGATACAACGAGTCGTGAATTTTTGTCAAAGCGATATATCTCTTTAGACGAAACTTATTTGGTTTCGTTGCTCAAATATTATTACGATATTTGTTGGGATGATAACTTAAACACCCAACCTAAAATTGCTTTATGTAAAGATAAAACAATACCGCAGAACGCAAACATCAAGCGAGAGTTTTTGGCTTATCCTGAGATATACAGCGAGGCTATGCTTGGTGCAAAAACTATTATTCCGTTGACAAAGAATTATGGGAGTTTTGTTTTTAATCAAGCTGTTAATTTTGCGTTATCCATAGAGCGTGATATTTCATTTTGCATAGGCTTTTCTGAGCAAGCAGCAAGAGCAGCAAGCCAAGAGTTTCACTTTGTCGCCAGTACAAGTGAAAGGGCAAAAACAGATTGGCTAGATAACATTACGATGAAGTCAAGTGTGCGGCGTCAGATCGAGATGTTGATTCCAAATAGCAATGTTGAGATTGATGAAAAGGCACAGAGGCTCAGTTATGTGGTTAGATTTGCGGTAAGCCGAAGGATACGGCTTTTGACAATTCATTTAGTCACTAGATACTTAAACGATTTGAAAATACAAGAAGATGGATTCCAATGGAATGATTTGAGGTTCTTGAAGGCGTTAGCCTTAGGGGATATTCGTCAATATAGTAGTGATATGTTACACGCATATTTTTTGCCGTTTTTATGTGAAGAGGGCTATATCAAGCAAGGCAAAGAGAATGTAACATTAACGCGAAAAGGCGTCGACGTGGTAAACTATTATTGGAATATCAGCGACTAGGAGGCAGATATGAGAAAAAGCACATTAATAGCATTAATAATCGGTGCGATAGTAGTAGCGGTAATAATTATCGCTGTTGCATTAAGCTAACCAAGGTAAAAAAATGAGAAGAAGTACGCTTATAGTCATAATAATAGTTCTTGCGGTGGCTGTCACGTTGGCGATAGCAATACCTTTATCAATTAACGGCGGTCAGGTTTATACTATTACGCTTGACCGGCAAGGCGGGACAGGTGGAAGCTCAAGCGTTGAAGTAAAGAACAATAAAGCGATGCCGTCAGCGACAGCCCCAACAAAAGAGGGCTTTGCCTTTTTGGGTTACTTTGACAGCGATGGAAAGCAATTTTATACAGAAACAATGACGAGTGCAAACAAGTGGGATAGAAAAGAGGATGCAATTTTATACGCCAAATGGACGGCTAGAACTTATACAGTTACGCTCAATGCAAATGGTGGAAGCGGCGGCTCAAGCGTTACGGCAACTTACGGCGAGTCGATGCCAACCGCAACTATGCCAAGCAGAACGGGATGGTCGTTTTTGGGCATGTACGATACACAAGAATCAACGGGCGGCACACAGTATTACAATTCTGCAGGTTTGAGCGCGCGGTCGTGGGATAAAACTCAAAGCACGACATTGTATGCGAGATGGTCGATTAGTCAATATACAATAACATTTAATTCAAACGGCGGTACGAGTGTAACCGCCATAACAAGAGATTTTGGAACAAGCGTTACAAAGCCTACTGACCCAACCAAATCAAATTCGACGTTTATTGGATGGTGGTCAACAACTAATTTTTCAGGGTCACAAATAGCGTGGCCGTACACCATGACCGCCTCTAGTGTTACTTTTTATGCGAGATGGCTTGAGGTAACAACTAGCGGAAGTGCAAGCGGTATTGGCACGGATACCGTTAATATAACTATCAACGTGTCGGGCGGTTCGAGCAATTATAGGTATGAGGCCGTAAACTCTTCGGGAACCGTAATTACAACACACAGCCACCTTAATTTTTCGTGGGGTACAGGTGCAAACATTAACCGCTTATCATTAACAAAAAAAGCGGATAGCCAAAGCGATACTTTTTATGTAAGAGTAACGGATACGACTTTAAGTGTAAGCCGGATAGTTAGTTTTAGTTATACAACGACAAATAGTGGCGGCGGTGGATGCGTTGCTGCCGGAACTTTAATAACACTTTTTGACGGAAGTCAAATTCCGATTGAGCAAACGAAAACAGGGGATTTAGTGCTTATTTGGAATTTCCATACGGGGAATTTTACTGTTGCACCGATAGTTCTTATAACCAGTCATGCCGCAAAAGAAGTTGAGATAATTCATTTATATTTTTCCGATGGAACAGAACTGAAGGTAATTGGAGCGCATGGTGTTTGGAGCGTTAACCCTAATCAATATGTATTTATTAATGAGGATGCGGAAAATTTTGTTGGACAATGGTTTCATAAACAATATATCGATGAAAACAATAAGCCTGCGTCGACATCGGTTCAACTCGTAAGTGTAAGCCTTTATAGCGAATATACAACCACATGGGATATTGTCACTTACGGCGGCATCAGTTCTTACATGAACGGACTGCTTTCTATATCATACCCGCTTGTCGGCTTTGCAAACACTTTTGAGGTTGTGCAAGATACAATGCGTTTCGACCAAGAGTTGCTTATTTCAGATATAGAAACATTCGGCTTGTTGACCTATGAGGAGTTTATTTATATGTTTGCTCCCGAAGGAATGGCAGAAGATGAGCTGATACCGAGAGTTTTGTTTGATGCGGTAAACGCACAATACTTGAAAGTAGCGATTGGAAAGGGGCTACTAAGTTTTGAGGAACTTCAAGTTATATTTGGGCAATTTGCTAACATCATTGATGAAACCGAGATGGATGATTAAAGCGTAATCATGAAGGCTGTTTGAAAAGCAAAAGAGGTGTGACATCGGTACTTATAAAAAAAACAGTTATTCTCAAGGTAGAACCTGTGCGCTTGGAGGCGAATTGGTTTACGAAGGCTATGAAGTGTCTGCGAAAAATGCCACTTTTTTCGTCTGCGAAAAATGTTTTAATGAGAACAGCGAAAAGTATATTGAAAAAGTAGATAAAAATGATATTACAGAAAATGATGTGAATTCATTAGTGTCGAGTTTGATTGATTTATTAGCAGCTATATCAAAGACTGAGTGCTATCAAAAAGCATGTATGCAAAATGGTCTTTGCGCTGGTCAACAAGATATATTTGGTCGTTTATGCTGGTGTCAATGGCAAACACAGTTATATGTAAATACCTTTTTTGGGCCGATTCCTTGTGGGCCAATATTGTGTACGCATCCAAAAATTTAATGAATTAAAATGGTAATTAAAGCCGAGCGGTAGGTCATAACGACTTGCCGCTCGGCTTTTTTGCGTTTATGGGGATTTTATCCCTCGCTGGACATTTTGGCATAGTGGGCATCTTGACCCATGGCGACATAAACTGTTCGCAGGGCGGCTCTGTAATCGGCGGCATCGTTTACGGCGGGGTAGTAGATTTCTGTGCCGACGCTATCGGCGGGGGTTGTTTTTTCATAGATATGGTGGAGCATTTCGTCTATGAGGTTTAACTTAATTGTGTCGCTGCCGATATGAGTTCTGATGCGTGAGCGAAGCTCCTCACGGTCGTAGCTGCAGAGTTGGAGGAACTGGTAGTCTACAATGCGATTGATGATATGTAGCAGGGTAGACGGGTGCTTAGCGTCCTTGTACTCTTGCCACAATGCAGAATAGGCGTTGAGAACCGAGGTGACATTCTCGTATTCGATATCAGGGTCTTTGCTGCTGCTTTTTTGGACGCAGGGCTTGCTGATGCTTGAAATGTTGTCGTCGTTCTTCTTGATTTCAAAGAACGCAACCTTTTTGAAGTAGGCCTCGTCGGGTCGGAGCATCTGCTGTGAAACGGCATTGTGGAAATATGGGTTGTGCGTCAAAATAAAAATCTGCTTGATGTTATATTTGGCCCCGTCCAAGAAGCAATCGTCAATAAGTTCACGCACGAGCGAGCCGACAATAGCCAAGACACCGCTGTCCATGCTTGAAACAGGGTCGTCGATAACGACAATTTTGCCTTTGAGCAAATCCTCTTGTTTCCAACTGCCCTTTACAAGGTGGTAGAAATAAAGGAAAGCAATGAAGTTCCGCTCACCCTCGCTGAGCAGCGTAGCGGGAGTTCCGTCATCACGCACCACTTGGTATCGGTCGGGAACGGTGGGGTGGGCTTTAAGTGAAAAGCCTCGGAAACCAACCCTGTCTAACAAGGCATTGACCAGTTCAATAGTTGGAGCAGAGCCGCCAAGCTTCTTGGTGAGCCTTGTGATTTCTGCCCTAAGAGCAGTGATAGGCGCTTGCTGTGAGCCGACCAAGGTCGTCTGGGATAATATTTTGGCATCAATATCCTTGTCATCCTGCCTAAACAAAGATACCACATTTTTCAACTCAAAAGCCAGATGCTCAAAAACTTCTGTCATAATAGCAGACAGTTCCCTCGTCTTATTATCCAAGGCATCATTATTTTTTGTGATTTTAGCGTTCGTATCTGCGACAAGAGCATTGATTGCCGCAAGAACAGCGCGAATGGAATCAATCTGAACAACTTCAGCGGGGTTGGCAACCTTAGCTGCAATTCGCTGATTATTCTCTAAAACGGTTTTTTCGAGCAGTGCTAAGGATTTTTCATAATCCCCAACAGAGCCAAAGCCAGACGGGCAGGTTTTCAAGGTTTCGATAATTTGTCTAATTGCTGCAATAACAGATGCGGTGTATTCTGCATAGGCTTTTTGAAAGCCTGCAATTTTGGCGCAATCGTTAGAATATTTTTTGTCAAAGCATTCTGTGATTTGAGCCTCGAAATCAGAGGGGAGATGCTGTTGGCAGAAAGGGCATTGCCCCTTAGAATTGGGGGCATAATGCTCATACCCTTGTCGAACCCAAGGCGTTGCTTCGATAGATTGCATGAAACGGCTGAATTGGCTATCGGCGGTGCTTATTATTGGTTCGCCAAGCAGGCTTAGTGATTCGACAGCATCTAACCGAGATAAGTCAATAGGCAAAAGCGAGGACGGTTTGCTTATAATAGAGCCGACCGAAGCGGTGATAGTGGCAAGAGTGTTCGAGGAATACCTTGGCGGCTACACACCCTCACAGATAGCGGTACGGCTTAATGAGGACGGCATCAAAACCTACTACGGCAAGGACTGGAGGGCGCACGGCATCATAAATATGCTCCAGCAGGAAAAATACCGAGGGGACGCTATCCTCCAAAAGACCTACATGGAAAACTTCCTAAGCAAGCGGAGGACAAGGGTAGACGACAACCAGCGGGTGCAGACTCTAGTGGAAAACAGCCACCCTCCGATTATAGACAGAGATACCTTCGACAGAGTTCAAGCCGAAATCCAACGCAGAAAAGTGAAAGGTAGCGGAGGTCGGAGCAAGGGGATGTACAGCTGTCAATACGCATTCAGCACGATGATACGGTGCGGTGAGTGCGGCACATTATTCCGCAGACACGCTCAAAGTTATAAGGGCATAACGCACCGCACATGGGCTTGCCAGCAACGGATAGGCGATGCCAAGACCTGTAAAATCAAGCCGCTGAGAGAGGTCGACATAGAGCAAGCATTCGTGCGAGCCTTGAACCGCTTAATCGGCAACAGGGACGAGTTGGTAGAGGAAATCATGCAAGCCGCCGCAACGGTAATAACCGACCAAGACCAAGCCGACTATGACCGCAAAATGCAAGAACTCCACGATGCCCGTGAGGAAATGCTCGAAATACAAAAACCCGCCAAACTACAAACCGCAAACGGCAGAGAGCGAATGAAAATCCTAGTCAAAACCATAACCCGCCTAATGGAGGAAACGAAATTCATAGCGGGGCTGATAGAGTCCAAAAAACTCGCCCGCCACAGGCTCGACGAAATCCGAATAGCCCTCGAAAAGGATATGCTCGACAGCTTCGATGAGGCGGTGTTCAAAGCCCTAGTGACAGGCATCACCGTCCACGCAGACTGAGAACTAGAATTCGAGTTCATCTGTGGAATAAAAGCAAGAGAGAAAGCATAAATCAAAGCGAAACATGAAATAAAAGTTTCTATTACCCTATAATAAACTTGCATTCATGAAGTTTTTCTGCTACAATATAAGTAAATCAACTTGGAGAGGAGATTTGCAAATGGCAGTAAGCTACAAAAAGCTGTGGAAGCTGTTAATCGACATGGATATGAAGAAAAAGGACTTACAAGAAGCCGCACAGCTTAGTCCTGCATCTGTTGCAAAACTTTCAAAAAATGAGAATGTAAGCATGGATGTTTTAAGGAAGATATGCGCGGCCCTCGGCGTGGATATTGGCGAGATAATGGAAATGATACCAGACTAACATCTACGACGAAATATTTTACAAGGAGGTTGTCACTATGTTGTTGGCTGAATTGCTACAAGCGATAGAATCAGGTGCTATAAGCACACGTGACTATAGAAACATTGAAGGAATGCTTTTTCATGCAAGCGCTAATGCACTTGCTGATTTTCGACCGATTAAACTTGGCGAAACGAAATCGAATCCGATTCAAATTATAGATTTTTTTAGCGGAGCAGGCGGTGCTTCATTAGGGTTCGCTGCTATAAATATGGTTGTGCCGCTTTTTAGATTCTTAGGCGGGTGTGATATTAACCTTATGTCAGCATCGACTTATGGTAAGAATTTTGGCACGCCAGTTGTTTGCGAGGATATACTTGAAATAGCCAAGACGCCTGAATCAATAAGGGCATATATGACTCGCATTGGATACGACCCGAATATGCCTACAATTATTATAGGTTGTGCCCCATGCCAAGGTTTCTCATCTCACGGTAAAAAAAGGTGGAATGAAGAGGATGACGACAGAAACAGTTTGGCGATTGCATTTTCGCGAATAGTTTCCG
Source organism: Bacillota bacterium (assembly GCA_009777485.1). GTDB lineage: Bacteria > Bacillota > Clostridia > Christensenellales > Pumilibacteraceae > WRAP01. Next base: position 141,693 of record WRLT01000001.1, on the reverse strand, counting down.
AAATCCAACCAACGGTCTTTTTAATGGAGAATGTGCCAGAATTTTTGTCAAAAAAGTATTGGCACTATTTCAGTAAATCTCGCGAGGCATTTATTAAGTCCGGGTACATTGTAAAGCAAAAAATTAGTAACTCTGCTGATTATGGTGTTCCGCAAGAAAGGTTCCGATCGGTAATTATTGGGATGAAAAAAGAGTTCTTGTTGCCAGAAGGCTATTTGCAACCGCAGGATTACAAAACAGTAAGAGACGCAATATTCTCATTAAGCCCATTGGTTGCGGGTGAAGCTGATTCAACGGACTCTTTGCATAAGGCCGTGACGCACAAGCAAAGCACAATTGATGTCATTAGACAAGTTCCGCATGATGGGGGGAATCTACCTGTAGGCGTTGGACCCAAGTGCCTAACAAGAGTAAATGGCTTTTCCGATGTTTATGGAAGGCTAAGCTGGGATAAGCCGGCTATAACCATAACTCATTACGCTCGAAACCCGGCGAGCGGTCGCTACACACACCCTGTGCAAGACAGAGGGCTTACAGCAAGGGAAGCCGCAAGATTGCAAAGCTTCCCTGACGGTTTTGTGTTCGCTGGAAAATCAGACGATATATATAGGCAAATCGGTGAGGCCGTGCCTCCCTTGCTGTCATGCGGGGTGGCGGTTAGTACATTAATAGAACTACTGTCGTGTGAACCTACGAGTGAGCAGTTGGACAATGGCTATGCCTGCGTAGCTACGCCATTAAGCAACTCATATTCAAGCGTAATCGCCGGGATTAAGAATATGCGGAGGCGAGCTTAATATGCGATTTACTTGTGTTGACAGTTTCTCTGGCGCAGGTGGATTGTCGCTTGGACTAAGTAAAGCGGGCTTTGAGGTATTGCTTAGTTTTGATATTGACAAAAGATGCATAGAAACAATTAGTCGCAATCCGAAATATTTTAGTCACCCCGCTGTATGCGAGGACATCAAGAATATGCTTGGTGGTCGCTTGCTTAAGGATATTGGGTTAAAACAAAATGAGTTGTTTTTGCTTGCGGGCGGACCGCCGTGCCAAGGATTTTCTGTTCAGAGAATAGGCGACGACATTGACAGCAGAAATGAGCTGGTTCTTTTATACGGAAAACTAATAGAAGAAGTACGGCCGATGTTTTTTATTATGGAGAATGTATCGGGCATTAAAGGAAAAAGAGGCAAAGCTATTCTTTCTGAACTTGTTGGCAATATGGAAACCATAGGGTATACTGTCCACAAAGAGTTGCTAAATGCGGAAAACTACGGTGTCCCTCAGCGCCGCAAGCGCTTGGTTCTTGTTGGCGAGCGCAAAGATGTTGGTGCGAGTTATAGCTTTCCGACGCAACTTGGCACGAGGCATACTGTTCGAGATACGATAGAGTTTTTGCCGAAGCCACCTGAAGATGGTAGACCGCATTCAGAATATCCTTTACATAGGAGGGATAGACTGTCGAAAACAAATCTGCTACGAATAAAAGCAATTAAGCAAGGGCAAGGTCGAGATTTTTTGCCTGCAGAACTTTTGAACGATTGTCATCGTATAGACAGTTCGATTATCGGACACAGAAATGTTTATGGTAGAATGTCTTGGGATGAGGTTGCTCCAACGATAACGGCTCGTTTCGATAGCTTCACTCGTGGCTTGTTTGGACATCCAGAGCAAGATAGAAGCGTTACATTGCTTGAGGGTGCTTTATTGCAGACCTTTCCGCTAGATTTCGTTTTTGCAGGCTCTAAGATAGAGATTGCGCGTCAAATAGGAAATGCGGTTCCTCCAAACCTTGCGGAAGTTTTAGGGAAAAGCATTATTTCATATTACTTGGAAAAGAGGTAGAAAGATGTCATATTCGGCAATTGTTAGACGGTATCTAACAAGTTTACAGCAATCATATAGAGATGCAGTAACTGGCGGTCAGCATACTGCCGAGTTATCATACAGGACGCATTTGGATGCCTTCATACGAGAATTGGCTGCGGAACTTAGCGGCAATGCAAATATTGCGGTTATACATGAACCACGCAATCAAGCACGAATGGGTCGTCCTGATTGGCGTATTCATGACAGAAACACACTCGGCATTTTTGGGTACATTGAGGCAAAAGGTTTGTCGTTGACTGCTTTCGACCTTGCGCCGCATGAGGAGCAGTTTAATCGTTATTTGTCGTTAGGGCATAAACTCATAATTTCTGACGGTATCGATTTTGTTTACTCGTTTGAAAACGGTGCAAGACCTCAAGTTGTTTCTCTTGTAGATAAAACGCAATTAAATCGTGCAAACTGGTCTTCATTAAATGTGAATCCGCAGTTTGAAGTTCTCATGCGACGGCTGTTCTCAGAACCTGCTCCGCAGTATTGCGATGAGGGGCAACTTGTCGAGCAAGTGGCGTTAAGGACTCGGCTTTTATCTAATGAAATCAAGAGATGTATTTTGATTTCGATTGATGAAGCAATGGACACGGAAGAGCGGCAAGCAATATCGCTGCTTTCTGAGCTGAGAGAGATGGTCTGCAATCACAACGACGAAACATTGCGTAACGATGCAGTATTTTCGGATTTTGCGGCGCAAGTAATAATGTTCACATTACTCTATGCTCATCGTGTTGAGTGTACGGATGCGGATGCCCCAGTAGAAAAGGCGAGGAAAACCAAAGCCTATATCGAGAGGGACGTCGAGGACGGGCAGGCTTTAAGGCCATTTCTCAAAATAATTCGCTATATCAATAACCACGAGCAAGGTGGAAGTTTTATATCAATGTGGACAGAAGAGTGCATTCAATTTTTGTCATTTGTTCACATGACGGAAAGGCAAAGACAGCGACCAGACTATCATAAGCTATTCGAGCAGTTTTTCTCAAAATTTGATTCTCGTTCCCGTTTCGATTATGGGGCATACTACACTCCGGCTGATTTAGCCGACTGTATCGTTAGATTGACAGAGGCTATTGTGGGAAGCAATTTTGACGGGGCGAGCATATTTGACGATGAAAACACTATAATTGACCCTTGTTGTGGAACAGGTTCATTTCTCGAAAAAATAAGACAACTTGACACTCGGAGAGGGTCGTATAACCTTTGCGGCATAGAAATCCTCCCGGCACCCTATATGTTAGCAAGCTACAGAATGGCAGTTTTGAACCATGAAATAGAGGGCGGTCGTTCTCGTAGTGAATTGGTATTGGCTAACTCATTAAGCAACTGTGTTCTTGGTGAGCCTGCGGATATAAACACAGTCCAAGGATTTGAACTTAATCGAGCATATGAAATCTCGTCACGCCCGATTACTCTCGTTATTGGCAATCCTCCGTCCTCCGATTCGGCAAGAATGAACACGGGGGAGGATTTCTCACGAATCCTTGAGTTGATGGATGATTTTAGACCCCCGACAGAAAACAGGCATGGCAGACAAAATACGCAGAAACAAATAAATAACCCATATCTTCAATTTTTGCGTTGGTCATGCGAAAAACTAGAAAACTCTAATAATCACTCCGCTTTGGCATTTATCGTGCCGGCATCCTTTCTTGAAGCGGATTCGTATAAGTATGCTCGAAAATACATTGCAGAGAAATTTTCTTCATTGTGGGTTGTGTCAGTGGATGGAGATGCCCGTTCGGGAATACGCTCTGACAGTATGTTTAACACCCAACAGGGACGCGCTATTATTATAGCGACTCGCCGCTATGGGGAAACGCAAGGATTGAGTCAATATAAATACTTTGATGTTTCGAGGCATAGCAAGGCAGACAAATTAGCATGGTTTAGGCAGGATACTGCTACATCGTTAGCAGAATTTTCTGTAAATGATGTTGGCACGGCTAATTACGCACTACACCCGTCTTTGCCATTTAATGAGGAGTTGTACTCTTCCTACTGGGCGGTAAATACTGTGTTTAAGCATACTTGTTCTGGGATAAAACTTGCGCCATCAAGTTTATTTACTCATCTTAAAGCACCGATGATTAAGCGACGCAGTAGGGAAATAATGCAGAACGGGCAGAGCGCGGCAACGGAGTGGTTGGGAGGTCAAGACAAGCCGCCGAAAGCAGTTGCTGTGACAGCTTTTGCATTAGAATTAAATGCGTATGGAAACGCACAAGCCGTTGACGCACTATTCGACCGAAATATCGTAGACTACGCTTTCAGGCCGTTTTTTCCGATGAAAGCGTTTCTTTGGCGAGAGTTGTTGGATAAGTTCAAAAATGTTGGCGGTGGAGGAACAAGGCGTCGTCCCGAAATTAGCAAAGCCTATTCGATGGAAGGCACGGTTGGTTTGGCTGTAGCACATTCGCCTAAAGACCAAAAAGAAAGCTTGAGGCAATTTGTTTCATTTTGTTGGTATTACCCGGACAACGATTTATGTAGGCGAGGGGATTCTTATATCTACCTAAATAAGCATCCAATTAACAACAGGCGAAACGATGACTTCAATATAGTGAACAACATTAATGACCAACTGCGCGGAATGCTGGAAACGCTTTTAGGGGTTGATGGTGATACCGTTGCAAACGAGATGGTTTTTTATGCATTCGGCGTTCTATGCTCACAAGTTTACCTTGATGAATTTGAAGGTGCCTTATTTACAGTAAACAGAGCAGATATGCGCCCGCGCATTCCTGTGGTGAATAATCCAGATATTTTTAGGCGCATCGTAGAACTTGGCAAGCGACTCGCTCGACTTGAGAGAAGAGATTATGCTCCCGAAAATCTCATAGGCTACAACTACGATGACATAAAAGCACAAGTTCCTGCGGATTTTAGAATGCATTGGTCGAGAGCATTGCAACCCTTCAACGAGGAGGAAGAAACGCTGACTTTGTCAAACGGTAGAATAAACATAACAGTGGCTTGTCCGTTGGAGGTTCAACGAATCAACATTTCAGGCTATGAGATTATAAAGAATGTTTGGCTAAAATTCAATTCATACGGTTTTACGCATTGCTCGTTTACTCCAGATGATATGCACGGGCTTTTAGACCTCATGAATAAGTTGGTCGAATATAACGCTATTATCGGTGAGATAGACGACATAATGCATGAGGTCATTGAGGGTAGATACCCGTTAATAGTTCCAAACGAGTAATTTATAACGTGCGAAAGGATAGTGCAGCAGGTGTTAGAAAAGCTAAGAGTCGGAAGTATGTTTGCCGGCATAGGCGGCATTTGTCTCGGCTTCAAGCAAGCCGGGTTTGATGTCGTTTGGGCGAACGAACTCGATGCGGCGGCGGCAAGAACCTACCGTAGCAATTTTAGCAACACCGTCTTAGCAGAGGGAAATATCAAGACAATATCTGCCGTTATTGTTCCTGACATCGATGTTTTAACCGCAGGCTTTCCGTGCCAAGCGTTTTCAACCGCAGGAAAGCAGAAGGGCTTTGCAGACCCGCGAGGCAATCTGTTTTTTGAGGTCGCGCGAATCCTCGACACCAAAAGACCAAGGGTTGTGTTTTTAGAAAATGTGAGCAATCTTTCTGAACACGACGGCGGTCGTACTTTCCTCGTGATTTATAACTCACTCGCCCAGTTTGGGTATTATGTAAAATACAAAGTAATGGACGCTCAAAAATATGGCGACATTCCACAAAAGAGAGAACGCATCTTTTTAGTAGGCTTCCGAGATTTTGGCGACTGTGAGCGGTTCAAATTTCCTGAGGAGTTGCAACTGGCAAAGGGTGTTTTCGATTTGATAGACATAAGCCAAAGGCACAGCGACTGCTACTACTATAATGAAACAACCGAATACTTCAAAAGCGTACAAGCGGCAGTAAAGTCAAAGAGTCGGATATATAGAATAGGTGACGGTGGGGCAATCAGGGGTTGCACAAAATGCCCAACATTTGTCGCAAGCATGGGTGACCATTTCTATCGTGTGCCAGTAATACGCGACGATTTCGGAATCCGCAGGCTGACGCCAGCAGAATGCCTAACCCTCCAAGGCTTTCCAAAAGACTTCACCTTCCCGTCCGGGGTATCAATGGTAGATGCCTATAAGCAAGCAGGCAACTCCGTTTGTGTGCCAGTAATCAAAAGAATAGCAGAAAACATCAGGACGGTACTATCGTGAAATTATTACTTTTTCAACAAGGTAATTTAGGCTTATTCCAAAAGTATAGTTTCGTACTTTTATGATAAGCGAGCCAAATCAAGTCAAGGTTTAGTAACTCTAAATCTTGGCTTTTTTTCTGCCTTTTAGAGCTGTTTTTAGCCCTTTTTTCTTTCGATAGTCGCGCGGCGGGCGTAATATTTACTTTTGCTTGATTTGAGCATATACACAAAAGACTTGAACCTATCGGCGATATAGAGCGCAAAATAGCAAATGTCCACTTTATGCATAGTTTCTTTTCAAGGTCAAGCAAACGATAAATTATTAAATCAACCTAATTTACCCACAGTTTGCGTTAATTCGGCTCTTAAATATCAAAACGATAGAATACCCAACTAACGAACAATACGCAACCACGGGCAAACTGTGGCGCGTTATTGATTGACAAAAAGACGAAACCCGAACCTCTGCCGATTGGCGAGGGGCTTTTTTTGTGCCGAAAAAGCTGTAAATTGTCACGTTTAGTGTTTAGTTGGCTGAAATTTAGACAGGCAATAATGCGCCTGTGGTTGAAAAACTGCGGGTAATTTTTTGAAACGAACGTTTTGTGCTTGCCTAAATCAAATAAAGATGCTATAATAATCAAATGAAGCCAAGCGAGGTCAGAACAGTGGAATTTAAGGACAAAGTAAAGTCAATACGACAATCGTTGTTAATGAGCCAAGAGGATTTTGCTAAGGCTTTGGGCGTGGCTTTTTCTACCGTCAACTTATGGGAGAATGGTAAAACAAGTCCGAGCTATAAAGGGCTTAGAGCAATCAAGGATTTGTGTGAAAAGCACGGAATTGAGTTTGACGCGAAGGTATTTTAATCGAGCAGAAACAGAGAGGTAAAATTGAGTACACCGATACACGCAAAATATTATGCGAATGAGTTAATGCTTAGAAAGCCATCGAGTAGCGATAGCAGGCTGTCTAATGCGCTGTTCGATAGCAAACTCGCCATAAATCCGCATCAGATAGACGCGGCTCTTTTTGCATTCAAGTCGCCGCTAAGCAAAGGTGTTTTGCTTGCGGATGAGGTCGGGCTTGGAAAGACGATTGAAGCGGGACTTGTAATGTGTCAGCTTTGGGCGGAGCGGAAAAGAAAGCAAATCGTAATATGCCCGGCATCACTTCGCAAACAATGGAACTTGGAGTTACTCGAAAAATTTAATCTGGAATCGGTTATTTTAGAGTCGAAATCCTATAATGAATATATGCAGCAAGGTGGCGGCAATCCGTTTGACCAAAATAAAATTGTAATCACTTCATATCATTTTGCGGCGAGAATGTCGGCAGACATAGTGCTCGTGCCGTTTGATATTGTCGTAATAGATGAGGCGCACAAGCTCCGTAATTCATACAAAGAAAAAAACAAGCTCGGGCAAGCAATACGCTTTGCAGTTAATGACAGAAAAAAGCTATTGCTTACTGCAACGCCGCTTCAAAACAGCTTAATCGAGCTTTATGGAATATCGTCCGTTATTGACGGACGGATTTTCGGGGATTTGAAGACATATCGTGATAACTATATTTCGGACAAGCGGTATTCTGAGCTTCGGGAGCGGCTTGCACATTTTTGCAAGCGTACTCTCAGAAAGGATGTAGTCGAATACATAAAGTATACCGAGCGTTTGCCAATGGTTCAACGCTTTACCAACAGCGATGCCGAACAGGAATTGTACGACAGGCTGTCGGAGTTTTTGCAGGTTGAAAACACCTATGCGATACCATACAGACAAAAGCATTTGATAACAATGCAAATGCGCAAGTACATGGCTTCGTCAACCTTTGCAATCCTCAAAACGCTCGAAACCATAAGGGACAGGCTTGTCGATATTCAAAACGGAATCTTGGGCTTGGATAGCCTAATCGAAAACCTATTTGACGAGGACGAGCAGGATATAATCGACGATAATGCGGAGGAAGAAGAAATCGAAGCCGACGACGAAGGCAATACTCAAATTGATGTGGCTTTAACCGATTTACAGGCTATCGACAAAGAAAAGCTACAAGTAGAAATCAAAATATTAGAGGAATTTATCGAGCTTGCAAAAGGCATTCCCGTTGATACTAAATCACGGGCTTTGCTTGACGCGCTGAAAGTGTCGTTTACGCAAATAGTGAATAAGGGCGGGGCGCGAAAGGCTCTAATTTTTACTGAGAGCAAGCGCACGCAGGAATATCTTAAAAACTTCTTGGAGCAGTCAGAATATTCAGGCAAGATAGTGGTGTTCAACGGTTCGAACAGCGGTGCGCAGGCTTCGCAAATTTATAAGGATTGGAAGGAAGTAAACGCAAACTCGTTCCGCATCAGCGGTTCTGCTACGGCGGACAAGCGTAATTCGATAACCGATTACTTTAAGAATACTGCCGAGATTATGATTGCAACGGAGGCAGCGGCAGAAGGTGTTAATCTGCAATTTTGTAGTCTTGTCATAAACTATGACCTGCCTTGGAATCCGCAGCGTATAGAGCAACGTATAGGTCGTTGTCATCGTTACGGACAAAAGAGCGATGTTGTGGTAGTAAACTTTATTAACGAGCGTAACTATGCCGACATAAGGGTGCACGAACTGTTGGACGAGAAGCTGCATTTATTTAACGGCATTTTCGGAAGTAGCGACGAGGTTTTGGGTAGTATAGAAAGCGGTGTTGACTTTGAAAAAAGAATACTCGAAATCTATCAAAAATGTCGCACGCCCGAGGAAATCGAAAACGCCTTTAATGCTCTGCAAAAACAAGTAGAGCATAAAATAAAAAAGGCAATGAAGGAAACAAAGAGTAAGCTGTTTGAGAATTTTGACACAGATGTTTTTGAACGCCTAAAACTCAGCGTCAGCGATTATCTTGACAAATTTACGCGGCTGTTTTGGAACTTGACAAAGCACGAGCTTGAAATCATAGCGGAGTTTGACGACGCAAAACGAACCTTTGTATTGAAATCAGCAGTCGGTGATAATCTTGCCGCAAAATACAGCCTTATCAATAAATCCGATGACGAAACCGAAGGCTTTTTGTATCGCTTGTCACACCCGCTCGGGCAGTATGTTCTCGAAAAAGGCAAAAGTCAAGCGGCAAAAACGGGCAAGGTTATATTCAACTTTACGCGCCACATTCGGGACAAGGGCTTCAAAATAAGTCAGGTCGAGCAGCTCAAAAACCAACGAGGGTTTCTCACATTATACAAATACACGGTCAATAGCTTTGAAGAAGCAGAGCATTTGTTGTTTGCGGGATTTACGCAGGACGGCGTTCAGCTTAGCCCTGAACAATGCGAGAAGCTGTTTGAATGTGCTGGTACATATTACGACTTTATGCCCGTAAGCGAAGACGCGCACAAGAAGTTAGCTGCCGATATTGAGGTGTATCGCGCAAGCGTACTTGACAGCACCGTGTCGCAGAACTTAAAGTTTATGGAAGTGGAGCAGGAGCGGCTTTTTAAATGGTCAGAGGATATGATTTATGCAATAGAAAAAGAGCTAACTAATCTGAAAAACCAAATCCGAGATACCGAGAAGGAAATCCGAAACTCTACAAGCGCGGCAGAAAAGCTGGCATTAGAAAAAAGGCTGTTAGAGCTTTCAAAGCGCAAAAGAACGCTGCGTGCAAAGCTCGACGAGAACGAAGAAGAAATTATCGAAAAGCGCACGGCTCTAATAAACGAAATCAAAAAGCGGATGCAAACAATCGAGCAATTAGAAGAACTATTTACGATACAATGGGAGGTCACATAAATTATGACGGCAAAGCAAGGCGAGCTAATCGCAAAATTAAGAGAGATGTTCCAATTCGGGGACAGCGATTTGGATTTTGGTATTTATAGAATAATGAACCAAAAACGGACGGAGATTGACAAGTATCTGTCCGTGGAATTGCCGCGCCAAATCACAGAGCTTTTGCAAAGTCTTGTGGGTGGCGGCAGGCAGGCGGATATTGCCGAAATTGACAAGCAAATCTTAGAGACAAGAAAGCTGTCGTTGGGCGAGGCTGTCAAGGCGGCGGCTATTGCCGAGTTGGAAGCTAAAAAGAAACAGCTTGCATCCGCGCTCAACATCACTGATATGGAAGCCGATATTTACAGCAGCCTCACAAACTTTTTTAGCCGCTATTATGACGACGGCGATTTTATCAGTCAGCGGCGATACAAGGACGGCGTTTATGCTATACCTTACGAGGGCGAGGAGGTAAAACTGCATTGGGCTAACGCAGACCAATACTATGTTAAAACAAGCGAGTATTTTAGGGATTTTGTTTTCAAGACCGCATACGGCAAAACGGTCAGCTTCAAACTGATTGATGCCGAAATCGAAAAGGATAACAACAAGGGCAAGAACCGCTATTTTCAGCTATATAAAGAAGCTCCGTTTGGTTTAGAAAACGGTGTGCTGATTATCCGCTTTGAGTATCGCTTGGGAACATTAAAGCAGGAGCAGTACATAGACGAAATCGTGGCGGAGTTCACGAAGGTTGCGAGCAAAGAATTTTTAGACTTTGCCGAAATCGTGAATGTAAGAGACGGCAAGAGTTTGCTCGGCATCAACTTAAAACGCTATACAGCCCGCAACACCTTTGACTATTTTATTCACAAGGATTTGAACAGGTTTTTGACACGCGAGCTTGACTTCTTTATCAAAAATGATGTCGTTTATCTTGACGATATAGACACGCAGGATATTGCAAAAACGCAGGAGTATCTGCACAAGGCAAAGGTTATCCGCAGCATCGGGCGCAAAATCATAGCCTTTCTTGCCCAAATCGAGGACTTTCAAAAAAAGCTGTTCCTCAAAAAGAAGTTTGTATACGAAACAAACTACTGCATCACGCTTGACCGTGTGCCTGAGGAGCTGTATGCAGAAATCGCAGCGAATACGGCGCAGATTGACGAGTGGGTAAAGCTGTTTGCGATAGACGAAGTTAAGCCAAGGGCAGGCGACTTGCTCGGAGGTAGTACGGTTGGTTTTACTAAGCCTTTGACGGTTCGGTTTCTTAAAGAAAACCCGTTCCTTGTATTGGACACAATGTTTTTCGATAGAGCGTTTAAGGAAAAGCTAATCGACAGCATTGATAGCTTGGACGAGGTTTGCGACGGCTTGCTGATTCACAGCGAGAATTTTCAAGCGTTAAACTTGTTGAAAGAAAGATACAAAAATAATATTGATTGCATTTATGGTGATCCGCCGTATAACGCTAAATCAAGCGAAATCCTTTATAAAAATAGCTTTAAACATTCTTCTTGGGTATCGCTAATGACAGATAGAATTCGATTGGCTTCGGAACTTAAAACGAAGCGAGGTGCGCTAATAATCGCAATTGATGAAAATGAAGCTTTCAATTTGCAAAAGCTATTAGACGGAATGTTTGCAACATGGAATAAAACCGTTGTAACAATTCTTCATAATCCTGCGGGTGTACAAGGCGATAACTTTTCATATAGTCACGAATACGCCGTTTTCCTTTTTGAAAACCTGAAACATGTTATAGGAAAAACAGAAAAAGACGAAAAGTCAACAGAGCCTTTTCGCGATTGGGGACCAACAGGCACAAGGAATCCTCAAGGCAACACATTTTACCCCATATATATAGACCTTGACGGCGAAAATATTTTAGGATTTGGCGATGCTTGCGATAGTTATTTTCATACAAAGTTGCAGAATATTCGCAAAGAAAGTTATATTGAAGTCTACCCTGTCGGGGACGATGGGATAGAGCGCAAATGGGTGTTTGCAAGGGAAACTGTTGACGAAATAGCAGGTGATTTGTTTGTTGTGAATAATGGGGGTACCTTTCAAATACATAGAACAAAATCAAAAGGTAGTTTCAAAACGGTATGGACGGACAAACGTTATTATGCAAATATATATGGATCAAAAGTGTTGAATGACATAATTGGAACCAAGAAATTCGATTTCCCCAAATCCGTACATACTCTCGAAGATTGCTTGAGTGCAGTAAAAAGCGTTCAAGGGAAAGAGGCAGCTATCCTCGACTACTTCGCAGGTTCTGGTACAACGGGACATGCGGTTGTTAACCTTAATCGTGATGATGGCGGAAAGCGCAAATACATTCTCATTGAAATGGGCGAACACTTTGATTCTGTGATAAAACCCCGGATTCAAAAAGTTATATATTCTATGGATATCAAAGATGACAAGGGTAAATACATTGAAAAAGGATGGCGCGACGGCAAGCCTGTTAGCCGCAAGGGCAGCAGTCATTGCTTTAAGTACATTCGTCTTGAAAGCTATGAGGACAGCCTAAACAACATTGCTGTCGATAATACCTTAACCTTGCCGAGCGGTATCGAGGAGGAGTATTTACTTAACTACTGCCTTGATTTTGAAACGAAAGATTCGGTAAGTTTGCTTTCCGTTGCCAAGTTTGATAAGCCGTTTGATTATGCCCTCAACATTACGCGCAAGTTCGAAAACAAGGCAATCAAAGTCGATTTGGTCGAAACATTTAACTATCTGTTAGGCCTTATCGTCGAGCGCAGTTATAAAATTGCAACCTATGACGCGAAGTTTACGGCAGGCACGCACGGCGCAGTCAAAGCCGAGCTTATTGACGGCGACTCTTACAAATTCAAAATGATAGAAGGCAAAAACCTTGCGGGCGAAAAAATCCTTGTGGTGTGGCGCGAAATGACGGGCGATACCGTCAAAGACAACGCCGCGCTTGATGCCTTTATGTTAAAGCGCAAGCTATCCACCACGGACTTCGAGTACGACAAAATCTATGTCAACGGCGACAACAATCTGCCCAATCTAAAAAAGGCAAGCGAGCATTGGAAGGTGCTTCTCATAGAAGAAGAAATGAAACGCCTTATGTTTGACAACGAATAGAGGAAGAATGAGCAAGAAAACCGAGTTTCAAAATAAATTACTGTCAACCGTCATAAGCGGCAATGACCCGCAGGTCAAGGAAAAATACCTTGATATGATTTCTCATGCTCGGCGGATTGTACCCAAAAGACTGTTCAGATACCGCAGCTGCGACGAGCGGAGTCTTGACGCGCTTTTGAATGACAGAATGTATTTTGGAACCCCCGCGAGATTTAACGACCCGTTTGATAGCGTTGTGGATTTTGATTCACAAGGTAGACGAAAAATGTTTGCGGGTGTTACCAAAGAGCAATTAGTCCAAGGAACAGAATATTTTTTGAAAAATGGGTTGCCAAGCCAGTTGTCAATTCATCCGAATACGGGCAATTTAGCAACAATGATGCGGGAAAGCCTACTAAGCAATGAAGGCGAGGCGGAGGCTTTTTCAAAATTTATGGCGGAAGTATCAGGCGGCGTAATCGCGCAGATAACGAGTCTTGCCGATAGCAATGCGGACGAATTAGAAAAAATTTATCAGCAGGTTATTTCAGAAACCTTTGTCGGGTGCTTTACCGAAACAGTTGACTCTATGCTTATGTGGAGTCATTATGCAGATTGGCACAAAGGCTTCACGCTTGAATACGACTTGCATAATCTGCAATCGCCTTGTGTAGGATGTCAAGCTCCTTGCGGTAGCAGTTGGGATTATGCCGTTTATCCCGTAATATACAGGAAAGACCGTTTTAATGCAATGGAGGCTATTCCCGAGAGAGTCCTATATAGCATTGCGAAAAATCACGGCGTTCCTGTAACCTTTCAGACTCACGATGTGTTTTTCTTTGTTAAGGCAAACATTGTCAAATCTTTGAAATGGAAGTATGAAAGAGAGTGGCGGCTAATTTTTGCCTGCACAAATCCTAAGACAAATTATTTGCCATTGAAACCCAAGGCAATATATCTGGGACACAAAATATCTGAAAATGCGATAGCGGATGCAGAAGCGAAAATAACGGAATATGCAAAAAGAAACGGAATCAAGTTATATCAAATGAAACTTAACATGGATAATCCAAAATTCCAATTAGACAGGGTGGAAGTATGAGCAAAACAAAAGCAAAATCGAATACACCTGAGTTAAAGTTTTATCAAAAACTCGTACTCAACAGGTTTATATTATTGCAGTTTGGCGTGGAAGACTTAAAAGAGCTTTCACAGGGTTTGCGCAGCCCAAAATTAGAGCTGCTTGATAGAGACGGAAACACGGGCTTTTTTAAGGAACTGAGCCGTCGGCTTGGCGACAAAATCAAGTTTGACATTCAGAGGCTTGCTGAGTACGATTTGAATATTGTTCGGGCGTTGGATAAAATAAACCACAAGCGAAGCGAGAAAATTCGTCTTAAATATTTTCAGTATTTGTCGTTGCTGTTTTGCGAGTATTATCTTGACCGCTATTTTGGCGAACGCGACGAGCTACTAAAAGACATTAACGAGTTTGTGGATAGCTTCAATATGCAATACCCTAACGACGCGATTAGCAGATACAAGAGGGAAGACTTAAACAAGATTGCGCTATGGAATGCAACGGGCAGCGGCAAAACGCTTTTGATGCACATAAATTATCATCAATATTTGCATTACACAAAGGGCAAAAAAGACGGTATTTTTATTTTGCTTACGCCGAAGGAAGGCTTGTCAAACCAACATCGTGAGGATTTTACGCTTTCAAACATTAGAGCAAAGGTTTATCAAAAAGACGAGAGCATGATGTTTGCCGAAAGGGATGCTATCCATGTTATCGAGAACACCAAGCTCGGCGACAAGGACGGGCAAAAAACCGTTGCGGTTTCGCGGTTTGGAAGTAGCAATGTCGTGTTTGTTGACGAGGGGCACAGGGGCGCGAGCGGCGACATTTGGTACAAGTTCAGAAATGAGCTTTGTAGGGACGGGTTTTCGTTTGAGTATTCGGCTACATTCGGGCAGGCGGTTTCGGGCAACAGGGAGCTTGTTGACGAGTATGCAAAATGTATCTTGTTTGACTATTCCTACAAATACTTTTACTCCGACGGCTACGGCAAGGATTACAATATTATCAACTTGGCAGACGATACAAACACGAGGTTAAGGGACACCTATTTGACGGCTTGTTTGGTAACTTATTATCAGCAAAAGCGGTTGTATCTCGACAGCCGCGAAGGCTTCAACGCCTTTAATTTAGAGAACCCGTTATTTGTTTTTGTTGGCGCGAGCGTAAACGCTGTGCGGACAGACAAGGGCAGCAAGGTATCCGATGTCGTGGACATAATGCTTTACTTTAAGGATTTTGTAGTGGACGGCAGAAAGTTTGTCGCGATTTTAGAGAGTATAAGAAACGGCAAGACGGGGCTTATTGACAAGAAAAACAAGGATATTTTCAGCAATGCTTTTTCATATTTAGAAAGCTGCGGCTTGGCGGCGGATGCTCTGTACGATGATATTTTAGCGGCTGTGTTTAACTGCAAGTCGAAGGGCGGCATTCTCCATGTCGAGAACCTAAAAGGTATACAGGGCGAACTGCGTTTGCGCTTGGGCGACAACGATGCTTTTGGCGTAATCAATGTCGGCGACGATGCCGAGCTGTTGAAACTATTTGAGGCAAACGGCTTTGACACGGCGAGCGTGGACTTCTCTGAGAGTTTGTTTGACGGCATAACGAAACCGAACTCAACTATCAATTTGCTTATCGGCAGCAAGAAGTTTACCGAAGGCTGGAACTGTTGGCGCGTCAGCACAATGGGGCTTATGAATGTCGGACGCTCAGAAGGCAGCGAAATTATTCAGTTGTTCGGGCGCGGGGTTAGGCTCAAAGGCTATGATATGAGCTTGAAGCGCAGCGGAGCTTTGATTAAGGATAGAAGCGATTTGACTATACCGCGCTTTATTCAGATTTTGGAAACACTGAATATTTTCGGCATCCGCGCCGACTATATGAAGCAGTTTAAGGAGTATTTAGAAAAAGAAGGCGTTCCGACCGAGCGTGGTGCGCCGTATATTATCAAGCTGCCCGCGATTATGAACTACAAATATAAGCGGGCGAAGTTATATGCGCTGAAACTTAAAGACGATGTGGATTACAAAAAGGATGCGCCAAAGCCGTCGCTTAAAACAGCGTCGTTTTCGGGGATTGTGGAACTTGATTGCTACGGCAAGGTTCAGTTTGAGACTTCGAGGACGCGGGCATTGGGCGATGTAACAAAGAGTGTCGGTCATCTGCCAAAGGAATGCTTGCCGTTCTTGGATTACGAGAAAATCTTTTTTGAGCTTGTTCGGTACAAGAACGAAAAGGCAAGGTATAACTTCAATATCTCAAAAGCCGATATAAAGGAGTTGCTTTCAAGAAATGATTGGTATAGGCTACTCATTCCCGAAGGCGACGCACAGTTTAGGAGTTTGAGCGACATAGCGCGATTTGAAAAGATAAGCGTTGCGCTTCTTAAAGAATACTGCGACAGGATATACACAGGCGCGAAAAAGAACTGGGAAACTCCGCTTTTGACTTATGAACTGTTGGATGGTGAGAGCGCATTCGAGCAGAGCAATATGATTGACGAGTATGTCGTTACGATTGAGGACGGGCAGGACGACGACGAAATGGTCGGCTTCATTAAGCATCTTAGAGATAATCTTGCTGATGCGCGGCGCAATCGTCAGGCATTTACGCTCGACGGCATAAAGAATGATTTTGAGTTTCACGGGCTTTCAAATCTCTTATACTCGCCGTTCCTTTATCTTGCAAAGCGCAACACGACGATTGAGATTTCGCCTGTCGCGCTTAACGAGAGCGAGAGGGATTTTGTCCGCGACTTAAAGAAGTATATCGAAACGCATTCCGCCGAGTTTAGCGGGCAGGATATTTACCTCATCCGCAACAAGTCAAAGAAGGGCATAGGCTTCTTTGAAGACGGCGGCTTTTATCCCGACTTCATAATGTGGCGGATTCACGGCGGCAAACAATACATCACCTTTGTTGACCCGCACGGAATGCGCAACGAAAGCATAAACAGCTCAAAGGTCGGCTTGCACAAGACAATTAAGGAAATCGAAGCGCGACTCGGCGACAAAAACATAATACTCAATTCGGTCATCGTTTCCCCGACACCTATTCGAGAAATGACCGACAAAAAAATCACAAAAGAGCAATGGAACGCCGCAGGGGTATTCTTCCAACAAGAAGAAGGATACATCGGGCAGGTTGTTCTGCTTGACTAGGAAGGAAGAACTATGTATATATCAAAAGTTGAAATCAAAAACTTTCGTGTTTTTGATGCTATCGGGATTACGGCTAAACTTAAAAAAGGCGTAAACGCCATAATTGGCGAAAACAACAGCGGCAAGTCGGCTTTTATTGATGCGCTTCGGTTGGCATTTTCTGTGTCAACATATAAGAAGGACATATATTTTTCACTTTCTGATTTTCACATTGACAAGGCAGGCAAACGCGCAAATGAGGCACAGATTGATATTCATTTTGACGAAATTCATACTGATTTTTTTGAGATATGGACACCCGAAGACAATACAAAAGGTGAGTTTCATATACGATTTTATACAGTGCCAGCGAGCGGCGGCGGAGAAAGGATTAAGTATGAGGCGTGGGGCGGGTCAGTGCGAGGGAACACACTTTCGGCTGATACATTAGATGCTATACAGATTTCATATTTTGGAGCATTGAGAGATGCGAGTAGCGAGCTAAAACCATCTCGCGCTGGCAAGTTAGGGACACTTTTTTCGTCGATTACAGCAACGGATGCAGCGCAGGAAAGCCTTGTTGCGAATTTAAGAGAAGCAAACAAGAGAATTGCCGACGACGACTCAGTAAAGCAGGTCGGTGGAATTATTAACGAGAACTTGTCGAGAATAGAACGCGAAGTTCTAAGTCAAAGAATTGGAATTGGATTGATTGAACCGCGATTTGAAACAATAGCGGCATCTTTGCGTGCGTGGTTCAAGCCAAGGTATCTCTATTTGGAAAAAACGAATGCCGTTTTCAGGGAAATAAAGAATGCGTTTTCTACTGACGAATGGAAAACGCATACGGATGAAACAGATGAAGGGGTATACATTGAAACGGAAACGATAGAGTCGAAAGTTTTGAGCGCGACAGTAATGCAGGCTATTGAACGCGAACTTGGGAAAACATTTGAAATCAGCCAAAATGGACTCGGTTACAACAATCTGTTATTTATGGCTGTTGTTTTAGGCGATATAGTTAAAACCGCTCCCGATACGCTATTCAATGTGTTGTTAGTTGAAGAACCCGAGGCGCATTTGCATCCGCAGTTGCAAGAATTAGCGCATCGGTTTTTCGTTGAAAATTCAGATAGTGAAAAAGTCCAAGCAATATACACGTCACATTCGCCGACATTGGTTTCGCGCATAGGTATTGATAATCTCGTTTTGTTGTTTGACGGTTATCATAGGGTTGATTGCCTTTCATTATCCGAAAACAATCTTGATGACGCAGACCGCTCATATCTTGAAAAGTTCTTGGATGTTACGAAATCACAAATGCTTTTTGCGAAGGGAATTTTGTTTGTTGAAGGGATAAGCGAGGCGTTACTGTTGCCCGAGCTTGCTAAGCTGTTGGGGCGCAATCTTGACCGTTTTGCTGTTGAGATTGTTAATATTGACGGTGTATCATTCAAGCCGTTTGCAAATTTGATTACCTTTGCGAATGATGCGGGGCGAAAAACGATAAGGGCGGCGATTATTACTGATGACGATAGGTGTACGAAAAAAACCGAAGTGGCATCATACATTTCTACGGAGCGTGATTATGATGACCCCAACATAGCTGATGTCGTAAGTAGGCTTTCAGGAGGCGCGCCAAGTGAACGGTTTGCAGGCATCGAAACACTTTGCAACGCATCACACATCAAACTATGCGGAATAGCTAAAACACTTGAATATGTGTTGGCATCACATATAGATAATGTTCCATACATTTTGAGTGCGATAATTGATGTCATGCCAGAAGCAGGAAAAACGCTTTACGACTATATTTTTGCATTATCGAATATTGAACAAAAAGCAGCATGTCTTTGGCTTTACATTTCTTATAGAAGCAAGATAAAGGCTTCAATAATGCAGGCTTTGGTTCGACGGATAGAAAACAAATTGATTTATGAGAAAAATGCAGTTGGCGACTATGTTGAAACGACAGCAGACGCGTCATTTGAAACCCCAACAAAAATTAAAGAGGCTATATACTTTGTAACAAAGGAGGCGGATATTGCAACCAACGACTGAGCAGCAAGCATTTTTGGACGCAGAAGGGAAAGTTACATTGTGCGCTTGTCCCGGTAGCGGCAAAACATATATTGTTGGTAAGAAGCTATTAAAGTACCTTGCAGATTGGCAACATCCGCACAGAGGAGTTGCTGTTCTTTCGTTTACAAATGTTGCGAGCGAGGAAGTATTGCGACAAACGAGCGAGCAGACGGGGAATTGCTCGGTTGTAGGCTATCCGCATTTTATTGGAACATTAGACAGTTTTATAGATAATTTTATTTTTTTAAGGTTTGGCTATCTAATGCAGAGCGACCCTGCTCAAAGAAAGCGACCTAAAATCCTATTTCACAACACAACAAGTTCTAATCAATGGCAGAGAGAATGCTATAAGTTTTGC
The DNA here is from genome assembly GCA_009777485.1 of Bacillota bacterium. Lineage (GTDB taxonomy): Bacteria > Bacillota > Clostridia > Christensenellales > Pumilibacteraceae > WRAP01. Next base: position 122,112 of record WRLT01000001.1, on the reverse strand, counting down.
GCACAAAATCTTGATATTTTTCATTGGTCTGATACAGGGTTACTTAAAAACGGCAAAGAGATTGATTGCGTAATTACGACGAACAGACCATGCGTAAATTATAAGAAAGCTATGATTAAGAATGGATTAGTTACGCAAAGAGAAGTTCCTGCGCTATCACTAAGGTTGCTTAGACAATATCCCGATATAGCAAAAATGGTTGCGCATCGCTTTCCCATAATTATCGTAGATGAAGCACAAGATACTTCTCGCGAACAAATGGAAATCCTTGATTTACTTGTAGCGAATGGACTAATCACGCTGATTCTTGTCGGTGACCCTGACCAATCTATTTACGAATGGCGTGATGCGACACCCGAACATTTTGAGCAAAAAATGAACGATACGCAATGGAGCAATTTAATGTTGACGGAAAATTTTCGGAGTTCACAACATATTTGTAATGCGACTTCGTTGTTTTCATTTACGCAAACAGCGAAAGCGGTGACTATGGTTGCTTCTGGTCGCGACAAAGACTATGTGCGCAAACCCATATTGTTTCAAGTAAAAAGTAATAACTTTGAGGGAGCGGCAACAGCATTTAGGACTATATGTGAAGCGGAAGGTGTGGAATTTAGTAGCGATAAGGTTGCTCAACTCACGCGCCAAAGAATACACGATTCAACGGATATTTCTGATTTGTGGCAACATTCAATTACTGAATGGTTCGCTCGTGCTACTTACAATTGGCATTGTGCATCACGAAAGGAAGCCTTTGCGCTATGCGAAAAAGCCTTATTTGAAATGTTTGTCGGCGGCGCAAAAGAAATGACAAAAGATGAAATTTTAGCCGCAGTTGAAAAAGCAGAGGATTTGTGTGAGTGGAAACGACGAGTGATTTCTGTCTTGTCGATTCTTCCAGCGGCAGATGAGCCAGTCAAGAAATGGCGACAGGATTTAATAGCTCGATTAAGTGGGCTTTTAAAAGAAGGCGTACTAATTATGAGAAACGGGTTGAAGCTCGAAGATATAATCAAAACGAAAGTAAGGATGAAGATTGGTAATGCGTTTAGTAGCGAATTTCTTGACCGCCCGCTAAAGATATATTTTGAGAAGAAAGCAAAAAAGCATATCACAGTATCTTCTGTTCACGGAGTCAAAGGCGAAACATACGATGCAGTCTTGTTGGTAGTTGATAAGGCGAAAGGAGGGGCAAATACACTAACTGCATCAAAACTATTCTCTGACGCTCTGAATAACGAATTGATGAGGATTGCGTATGTGGCAATGACCCGTCCTCGAAAATTGTTAGCCATTGCTGTGCAATATAAATCTACAAACGATTTAACGCGCTTTCCGCAAAATTTGTGGGAGCATATCACAATTCAATGAAGACGATGTTGAATAGTTAAATGATTTGCGAGGAAAGAGAAAGATTAGCAAAGAAGCGTTTCTTAAAATAATGAATTATATTTCCGTGCAGCATAAGAAAGAAATTGCGCTGTCGTCGGTTATTTCCGATTGCTTTGACGGGATGGTTCACATAAACGACAATAAAAACTTAGAGGCTATTTTGATGCTCGCAAAGGCAACATTTGACCCTGACGAATTTATGAATTGGTTTGAGTTTGAGAATATGAATTACGAGATTTTTGAGGGGGCCGACAAAATTATTTTAGACACACCTGAAAAATTGTACGATTACTTAGTGGGCGAGTATCCTTATGAGCCCAAAAAGATAAGCAGAGAGTTATTTTTTGAAATTATACGACTGAACGAAGAACAGAGCATAATAAATCAAAAACTGGCAAAAGCCTTTGAGGATTATGCTGAAAGTAATTATATTGTCATAGAAGATAAATATCATTCTGCACTTATGCTAATGATAAAAAACACCTTTGATTTTTATGAGACGTTCGAATACTGGCTCTATGAAGATTGTAAAAAGTTCACAATAAACGGCAAAGTATTTGACATTACAACGAAAGACGCTTTATACGATTATATCTATGCCGAATTTGTTGAATGTAGCGGTAAGCCGCCTAAGCGTATCAAGAACAAAAATGCGAAGATAATTACACAAGAGGAACTTTTTGCGCTTATGAAAAAGCAATTATTAAAGGGGCGGTAAACCGATGAAAGAGTTTAACAAAACTTTCAATCGAGTATTCGTTACAGGCGATATTCACGGTGATGTTTTTGATTTAGAAAAGCGTGTCAAAAACATACCCGACATAAGCAAGGATGACCTCTTGATTATCCTCGGAGATTGTGCATTCTTCTACAATCATTTTTTTGGAGAGACTGAAAAAGATTTTACGAGGCAGGATTTCGCGGTAGAATTGCCAATAACCATATTGTGTGTTCAAGGTAATCACGAAGTGCCGTTTAAGGAAATGCCCGCTAAAAAGATTAAACTTTTAGGCGGCGACGGTTACGAAAGCCACGGGATTTATTTTGCCGAAAACGGAACAGAGCTAATGATTAAGGGCAAGAAGTGCCTGATTATCGGCGGGGCGTATTCGGTGGATAAGGAAATGCGGCTTCGGTACGCCTATGGCTGGTGGGGAAATGAGGAATTGCTCGACGAGGAGCTTGCCGAAATCGAAGCTCGCGTTACGGGTAAAGTCTACGATTTTGTTCTTACGCATACCTGCCCATATTCAAAGTTGCCGCGTGAGGTATTTCTGCCGGGTATAGACCAAAGCAAGGTATCGAACCGTATGGAGAACGCCTTGGAGCGCATTAAGAATGCCATCACCTTTGATAAATGGTTTTGTGGACACTTTCATACGGAAAAGATTGATGGTGAGGTAATATTCTTATTTGGTGGAATAAGGCAGATAGTTTAGAGGGATTTTGCGATGAAAAATAAAGATAACGACATAATGAAAGCCGGAGAAATGGAAGAATTTATCGAGAGTATTCGACAGATGCTTGAAGCTCAAAATTCTGTGCAAGAGCAGGTGATAGCAAGGCTTACACCGATAGCCAATCGCGTGATTTATGGCGAGATAGTTGACGAAAGCAAAATTGCTCATATTTTGGATGAGATGCTTGACCACTGCGACCATGCGGATATGCTTACGTTATTTAAACGGGTTTGTCGTGCAATATTTGAAAAACACCCGACACTTGTTCGTGATTATATTTACGCTTACAAGCATCTCTACGAATATGAGACCTGACTCCATTTTTCTGCCCGGCATCTCATCTCCTCATAATCCGTCACACAATCCTCCACCATTTTGTCCGCGAAAGCGACAGAAGTAGCAAAATCGGATTTTTCGTAGACCTCGTGCATTATGCGGAGGTAGTTGCGTTTGACCTCTTTATCGGAGTCAAGGAGAAACTCTCGCAGGGTTTCGGGGAAGTGGTCGGTGATTGCACAATGCTCTAATGCTCCGATTTTGACAGATAGCAGGCGCAGGTATGCGCCCCAGTTTATGGAGACAGATTCGTTTGGATCATATAGTCGTTCGCATTCGCAAAGTTGTCGTCCGAATTCGTCGAGGAAGGCGACCTTATCATAAGTGGATTTTACAATGACCTGTTTTTTGATATACGCAGGCGAAAGGTAATAATGAAAAGCCCCATTGGTGATTATCCGACCCATATTATCGCAAACGTGTTTTTTGCGGCTGGCAACTTCAAATTCAGGTTCGGGCAAAGACAGAAGGTTTGCTTTATCCACCTCAAATAAATTGTTTACCATTACATTGAATTGTCCGCGACGGCGGCGATTTAGATTAGCGTCACAGGCGGCGAGTAATTGTTTGTTAAATTCCTCTAAATCGGTTATCTCGGGTATAGGTGTAAGCATACGCAAACGCAGGGCGTGAATACCGACCTCAACATTGGCTTTTTCGTTGGGCGAATGAGAGTTGCAGAAATGTGCTTTGAAGTGAAAATGGTTCTTAAAGCGCAAAAACAACTCGGTAGGTATTTGTTCTTTTGTGCCGTCGGCGTGGTTACATATCTTTACAATGCCGGAATCATTATCGAAGCGGATTTCATGCGGAACGCCGCCGATATGGTAAAGAATGTTCTTGATGCCTTGCAATAAACATTCTCCAACCTTACTCTTGAATATTTGACAGTAAACGGCGTTAGAATAGGGAAAAGCTATTGTGAGCATATAGCCGCGCTGCTTTTCTCCGTTTAGTAAATAATGAACCTCTCCAAAGTCAACTTGCGCCTCGCCCGGATTATGGCGGAGCGGAACATGCTGTTTGTTGAGCGAATAAAACTCCCGCCGCTTGTTCTTGAAATATTTTTGTGTTAGGTAATACGAGCAGGCGAAATCTGAGTATTTATCCTGCAATAGTTCAAATACTCGCATGCCCGTAAGGTGTTGCTTAAAGTGCGCGCCGCGTTCTAAGCGAAGCCAAGCGGAAATGTCATCTTCATAAGGCAACATTTTCCATAGGTTGTCGCGCCTTTTCTTATGTAAGGCAACTGGGTTAAAGTCCTGAATCTTGACATATTTGCTGATAGTACCCGACGAGCATTTGATGCGCCGTGCTATATCGCAGACGCGCATTCCGTCTTCATAATAAAGCGAGCGGATCTTATCAATTTTTCTCATAGTAAGCATATTTGTATTGTCCTCCATAAAACAAGTGTTCTCATATATTATACAGTAAAACGCTATGTTTTCAGAGTAAAATGTGGTATAATAAAAAATGTTCAGAGGCAATTATTTAAGAAAAAACAAGTCAAGTCCTCGGTTAATATTTTGAGATAATTTGTGCATTTTTCTGAGATAAATTTGTTGAATCTTTTGAGTTAGCAGTCAAGCCGTGTATAGGTGTTAAAACCACTAAATATACGGCTTTTTCTATGCTTTTTTACTATATATAGTGGCTGAGAGGGGTAGGGGAAGAGAAATCTCTACCGACTTTTTGTACACGTAGCGGGGCGGCCTATCGTGCGAAAAAATTTGATTTCAAACACCCCTGCAAATCGTTTTTGAAAACGGGATTTTTGTGATATAATTTATCAGTATAGTTATGTTTATGTATGTTTGACTTCAATATGTGAGTCTTAGAGTACACTATTATATGAAAAATGAAGATTTCACATTTTTGCAACAGGGAGCGTGAGAGGTCTTGAACAAACTAATGCAAAATATACTAGAAAAATATATACATAATATGCAAACATCTGCATCTAACTGCGGATTATTTTTGTTGGATTCTCCGACTGGATATGGAAAAACCACGACCGTTGTCAACTATATTATGAACTATTTTTCTACGCCGATTATTCAGAAGCAGAAAGAACAGACGCATGAAATCGAACGCATATTCTTTGTAACGAACCTAAAAAAGAATTTACCAATTGAATCGCTTCAAAATAAGTTTGGGCATGATTATGAGAACTATTGTCTTTTCCTAAAGCCGTATTGGGAAGATGTTGTCCAAAATTTTGATGACGTAAAAATTACGGATACAAAAATTTTATATTCAGACGAATACAAAAATCTTAAATCAGATATTGGCTTGCTGGTATCTAACAAAAGACTAATAGAACAAGGACTTGTTGATGATAAGAGTTCAAGTGCAATTAAAAAAGCAATTAAAAGCTTTGAGGGTAAAATCGAAAAGGATAGTGAACCCAAGTTTCGGTATTTAATTAAGAAGAATTATTTTGAAAACCAATCGACTAGTGAGCGCAAAGGCAATTTGAAAAAGCATCCTTGGATAGAAAAATTATATCCCATCTGTAATATAGAGAATTATCGTATAATTCTCTTAAGCACAAAAAAGTTTTTTTCTCCGATAGATACCTTTACAAGAGTTCCTTTCTATATTTACGATGACTTTATTTCTAAGAATGCTATTGTATTTATAGACGAGTTTGATGCTACAAAAGGAGTTTTGTTAGACCAAATAATCGAGGATAGTTTAAAAATACATATTGACGTGATAAAGCTGTTTCTTAATATTTACTACTCATTAAAATATTTGAAGCTTCCTAAAAAATTTTATTTGACTACAAAATATTTTGATGAAAAAGTTGAGAAAGGCGATTGGCATAGTGTTAGTGAAATAGAGCGTTTGAATAAAGAGAAGTTTGAACAAGTTTATAATGAGCATAACCTTGAGTATTTATTAAAGACAAAAGGTTTTGATTGGAGTAAGATATTTCTTTTTGATGATAATCGAGAAATCGTAGTCTTTAAGGATAGTTCCAAAAAGACATTAAGAACATTTCTAAATAAGAATGAAAATATAACAAATATCCTTGCCGAAAGCAAGTTTTCTGTAAATAAAGAATTGGTTCAGATTTTAATTGATATCAAAGAAGCGATTAATTACTTTATTAATGCCCTGACGTATCTTTCTGAAAATTATCAAGCTGTAAAAAATGAAAGAAAAGATAACGGAGGGAATTGGTTTTTCTTTGAAGAAGCTGTTGAAACAATGTTATCGGCATTTAATATTTCGGAAGAATTTAGGCCTTATCTCTATAAAAAAATTGTAGAAAAAAACGCACAATTTACTACTAACTACAAAGAACTCAAAACCTCAAAAGATTTTTTTATGCGCAAAGGTTTTCAATTCACTGAAGTCGCGGATAGCAATTATCATGATTTGCAATCAAAAGTTAATTTGTTCAAATTCTCTTCGACTCCAGAAGATATTCTAGTTCGTTTATGTAATCGAGCCAGAGTTATCGGTATTTCAGCAACAGCCTCGCTTGAAACAGTTATAGGAAACTATGATTTAGATTATATTCGAGATCAGCTTGATAATAAATATCTTAAAATTGATAGTGACGATTTTAACACGCTAAAAAATGACTTTTTAGAAACTCAAAAGATTTACTTGGGTGATGAAATAAAAATACATACAGAGATTGTTGACTCAATTGCCGGCTTTGATTTAAGAATAAAGATAACAGATTTATTAAAGCAAATTCTAAATGGTGAAAAACTTGAAAAATATTTGAAGAGTTTAAATGTTTTAGAAGATGCAAACTTATATCATTATTATATATTAATTAAAGTTGGTTACTTGTATAAAACCGTTGGGCTAAATGAAAACATTAAATCATTTCTTTGCTTTTTAAATTCATTTCCTAGATGGGGTGGCAGTATCGATTTGACAGAATTAGAGAGTCTTTTTGATTCTGTTGTAAGCTGCAATGGTTTTAAAAAATACACTTATAAGATAATTAACAGTACGGAATTTGATGAGCAACTAGCAGAAGTGCATGAATTACTTAATGAAGGCAAGAAAGTCTTTGTTATCACTACTTATAAAACGATAGGGACCGGTAAAAATCTGCAATATTCAATACCAGAATCGGTAAAAGATACGGTCATTCTTGACGAAAAAAAGTATAATTATGATAAAGATTTCGATGGTATATATTTATCGAGTCCTACTAACTTAGTGCAAAATTTAAACGTCGATGCTGAAGATAAATATTACGACATTTCAAAGTATTTGTTTCAACAAGAATATCTTTATCAAAGTAAGAAAATATATTATTATCAATTTAAAGAAAATATAATTAATGCTTTCAAGAAAATATTTTATAACGACAAATACCTTTCTACTTACACTAGAAACGATGACCTCTTTTTACATAATGCGCAAGTCATGATTCAAGCAGTTGGAAGAATTTGCAGGTGCAGAAACAAAAATAAGAATATCTATATTTATTTAGATTTAGATATTGTCGAAAAGTTGAGTGAAATAAAAATATATCTTGAGTCCCGCATATTAAATGAAGAATTTAAGAAAGTTCTTCAAATTTCGCTAGTTGAAAATAATTTTGAGTTAGAAAAATTAAGTGAAATAAATAAAAATGCACATTCGCTTATCGAAAAATCTTCATGGAGAGTGAGAGATTCAGAAGAGAACGTGAAGAAATGGGTTGAATTAAGAGATTTCGTTTTAAAGAATCCGACCTGTGATTTTGTCCCAGATAAATATAAACCGCTTTATTTCTATTTTGAAGGAAAAACAAATGGTTACGGCTATAAACTTAATCATTTAAAAAACTTTACAAAAATTAATACCACAAGTCCTTCTTCAACAAAGAATGAGATTTCCGCTACAGATTGCGAATTAAGACAATTACTCAAATACGAAAAAATCGAAGAATTATTTAGAGATAATGGTTATGCAAAAAATTTTAAATCTGGGCAATATATTATGACTCCGTCATTATACAAACAAGTATATCAAGGCGCATTAGGCGAAGTAATAGGGAAACGCATTATTGAAGAACTATTTGATATTGAATTAGAAGAGATAAAGGATCATAGTTTTTATGAGTTCTTCGATTATAAATATAAAAACTTATATTTCGACTTTAAAAATTGGACAAATTTTACTGTTCCCAATATCCCATATCAAGATAAGTTGAAACGCAAGCTACGTGATATCAAAGGAAAAAAATGCATTGTCATAAACGTAATTCAAAGAGGAGAGCATTTGCTAAAACATTCTGATGACGGCATGATTATTAAAATCCCTTACATTTTTGACTTTGATACTGAGGGTTATAGCAAGGCGGTTATGGATCTTCAGGAATTAATTGATGATGCTGATTAGTAACGTCATATTCTCTTTGCCGCCTTTTATGCAAGGAGAAACACGTATGCAGCTTGGATGTTTATATAAAAATAACAGCCAAACAAACTAAAAACTAAGGAGAGAAAACGTTATGGGATGTAGAAGAATATTAGCAATAATACTTTGGGTGTTGGCCGCGTTTATTTTGGCGCTCGGAATACATCTTTTTGTGCTTACAATCCCTACCGGTACTTCATTAGACGGATTACTAGGCGTACTACGCATTTTAGCCTATCTTGGTACAATAGCTGCGGTAATCCTAACAACGATTGCGTTTGTTCTTTTTTTTACTGCGAAGAAACGATAAAGACAAACAAACAAAAAGAGTATCCGCAATTTAAAAAAACTATTGCCTTTTTTATGTCCGTGTGGTATACTAACGGCATGAAAAAGTGGTTAGCCGTTTTATGCGCCGTTTTGCTTGCCGTTACGCTTGCGGGCTGCGAAAAAGAAATCAAACAAGACGAAGAGTTTGAATACTACACAAACGGCGGTATAGTTTTTGGCGTTTTCGATATCGATGTTTGGCTGTTAGGCAGTAAAGGCGCGGCCGCGTATCAAGAAATGCTGGTTGAATTAGAAAGCATTAACACAGATACTAATCTAAATATAGATACGCCTCTGCGCTATTTAAACGAAGAAGCGGCGGTAGGCGAGGCGGTAGAGGTAGGCGTGCATGCGTATACGCTGATGCAGCTTTCTATACAGTATCACGAAAAGACGGGCGGCGCGTTTAACATCGCCATGCAAACCTTTTCGGAAATGTGGCGCGTAGATTCGGCGTCCACGCAGTATTTTTACCGCAACGTGGGCTTAGAAGATTTTGCTTTGCCCTCGTTTCAAGAGGTTGCCGCTGCATTACAAGCCTTACAAGACGCGGCTGCGCCCGACGCGCCGTTCGGGGTTGAGGCGTTTCAACAAAACGATAAATATTATTTTAAAAAGCTGGGGCAGGGCGTTAAAATAGATTTCGGCGCGATAGCAAAGGGCTACGCCGTAGAGGTGTGCATGGATATCGCCCTAGCACACGGCATTACGTCGGCGTATATCGGAATTGCCAACCACAACAAAATTTACGGGCAGTTCCATAACCCCGATACCCGCGAAAAAATCGACTTTTTATGCGCCGTTACGCACCCGCGCACGATGGGCATACGCGGCAATCCTTTTTATAAGGCAAACCTGTTTACCGTTCCGTTGCGCGGCGAGGTGTCGATTATTGCCTCTGGCGATTACGAACGCTTTTATTATTACGAAATGCAAGAAGAAGAATTTTTACCCGTTTGCCACATCATCAACCCTTTTACGGGAATGCCGATAGGCATATCCTTCGATAACGTATTAAATACCTACGTCTACGATGCAGACGCCGTAATTTCTGCCGTAATTTTTGACCCGTCCGCTAATACTGCCGAAGCGTTTTCTACTGCCGCAACCGTGTATTCCTTTGAGGATGCAAAGTCGCTGCTAATCGAAAACCGCATAAAAAGCGCGGTAATGACGGAAAATCACATCGCGTTTATCGGCATTAGCGAGGCAGATTTATACATGCCCGACAGCCTCATGTATTCGATGTTTATAAGCTACGAAAGCAACGTAGAATTTATTCCTTTATAAGTATGATGAAGCATGCAGAAAAAATTGATGCGATTAAAAAAGGAAGGCCGCTGCGCGTAGCCGACTACATTTTTTTTGTTGTTTTAGCAGTGGCTATTGCGGTAGGCAGCTATTTTATTTATTTTCCGCCCGTTGCTACGCCCGATACGGCAGTAGTTGCCGTCTATAAGGACGGCGAAAAACTAGACGACGAATACAGCTTGTTTACAAACGGCGAATTTACTATCGACAACGGCGCGCTTACCTTAGTAATAGAAAACGGCGCGGCGTTTGTAAAAAATTCGCAATGCGGCGACCGCCGATGCCACCGCACCCGAATCACCCGCCCGAATCAAAAAATCGTTTGTTTGCCTCAATCGCTTGTTATTCGGATAGAACGCGGCGAGAAGAAATTGTCTGATGACGACGGAATACACTTTTATGCGTAAGGAAACTAAAAACATAGCGGCAAGAAGAATAACGCGGCTTGCTTTACTTACGGCGGCGGCACTGATATTAACGCTGGTAGAAAATATGCTTGCGCCGCTTTTAAATTTAATACCAGGCTTTGCTTTCGGGGTGCGCATGGGCTTGCCTAATTTGGCAGTTTTGGCAGCCCTAGTGCTGTTCGGCCCTATTGATATGATTGCGGTTTTAGCCGCTAAGTGCTTACTGGGCGCGCTGTTTGCAGGCAGCCCTACCGCGCTGATGTATTCGGTTCCCGCAGGGTTTTTCAGCTTTGGCATACAATACCTCTTATACAAATTTGTCTTTCCTAAAATCAGTTTAATCAGCATAAGCCTTGCAGGCGCGATTGTACACAACGTTGTTCAGTTAGCGGTTGCGTCCTTAGTAGTAGGGCAGGATTTATTTGTATTATTTCCCATCATGCTGATTGCAAGCTGTATCGCAGGGCTGTTTATCGGCTTAGTCGTGTTTTTTACGGTTAAATACTTTCCCAAAAAATTACTGTAAAAATTTTGCCTTATCGGGTTTACAAGACTATTTTTATATGCTATAATTAAAAAAACTGGCGTTTTTGAGGAGGCATTTGGTGCTTAACATTTCAAAACATCATAAGGTGTGCAGCCGCCATTTGCCGATTTGCGAAATGCCGCCGCCCGACAAGGTATATATACCGCTTGTTCAGCATGTCGGAAAGCCCGCAAAGCCGATAGTTTCGCCTGCCGACAAAGTAAAAAAAGGGCAGCTGATAGGCGAGGCGGACACCGAACTTTCCGCAAACGTATTTTCGTGCGTTGCGGGTACGGTGGTAGAAATTGCCGAAATGGATACGCCGTACGGAAAATGCGCGCATGTCGTAATCGAAAACAACCGCAGTGAAGACCTCTTTTTATTTAAACCGTTAAGCGGCGCGCTAAGCCGCGAACAAATCTTACAGCGTATCCGCGAGGCGGGTATTGTAGGCATGGGCGGCGCAGGCTTTCCTACGGCATATAAGCTAGCCTCGTCGGCTCAAATACATACCCTTATATTAAACGCCGCCGAAAGCGAGCCGTTTTCGGCTTGCGATTTCCGCATATTAAAAGAACGCCCCGAACAGTTTTTGCGCGGCGCGCTGCTGCTATCAAACGGCGCGGGCGCAGAACATGCAGTGGTTGCGTTAGGATACGACAACCGCGCCGCAGCGGACGAACTTAATAAGGTGATTGCCGAACAAAAGCTGCAAAACATTAAAACAACGGTGTTAAAGCCCGAATATCCGCAAGGCGCGGAAAAAAAATTGGTGTACGCCGTAACGGGCAAAAAAGTCGCGCCGGGCAAGCTGCCGCCTTCGGTGGGCGCATTAGTTTGCAACGTACATACCGCGCTTTCTGCCTATTATGCGGTGTATGAGGGACGCCCCCTATACAGCCGTTTGTTAACCGTTTCGGGCGACGGCGTTCATTCGCCCGCTAACGTGTGCGTGCCGTTAGGCGCATTATTCAGCGATGTATTAGAATTTTTAGGCGGATACGATGCCGAAAATACGGTTAGAATAATCGGAGGCGGCCCCATGACGGGCCTACCGCTATTGCACCTTAATTACGCTTGCGAAAAGCGTTCTCATTTGCTTGCATTGCTTACCGAAAGCCGCGCGCAGGTGCGTCCTAGCGAGCCGTGCATTCGCTGTACCCGCTGCGTAAAAGCCTGCCCGATGAAGCTTATGCCGTTGTATATAGACGCGTATTCGCTAAAAGGCGATATCGAAAACGCCGCGCGCTTTGGTTTGCGGGCGTGTATCCGCTGCGGTTCTTGCGCGTATGTATGCCCGTCAAGACGTCCGCTTGTGCAGTCGGTTATCCTGGCAAGAAATACAAAAGAGGAGGCGGCCGAATAAGATGAAACAAGTTTTAGCATCCTCCGCGCCGTTTTTATCGGGCGCGCCGCGGGGCACACGCAGAATACTGATAGACGTGCTGATTGCGCTATCGCCGTGTTTAATTGCCGCAAGCATATTTTTCGGCTGGCATGTATTAGTCAACGCGGCGGTGTGTATGGCGGCGTGCTACGGGGCAGAATATGTATATAACCGCCTAATTCTAAAAAAGAAAAAGCTTCCCGATTTTTCGTGCCTGATAACGGGCGCGGTGCTTGCACTTATTCTGCCTGCCAAAGCGGTGTTTAGCGGTTGGGATTTCAATTTTTACGCAGACGGCTTTCGCACAGGCGGCGGCGCAGATAACATACTGTTTTCGTTTGATATTATTTTAGGCTGTATTATCGGCAGCGTGTTTGCCGTAGCACTGGTTAAAATGCTGTTCGGGGGACAAGGCAAAAACTTTTTAAACCCTGCCGCCGCCGCCCATGTATTTTTGCTGTTATGCTTTGCGTTTACGGCACTCAATACCACAGGGTTCGGCTTTACCGCGTCCAACGGCGCGTTTTTAGACGGCGATAAGGGTACGGGCGATACTGGTTTGTTTTTAGCTATGTTTATAGGAAATCAAGCCTCCCTAACGGCAGGGACCACCTCCGCAATCGCTATACTGGCGGGGTGCATCTATTTGTGCGTAAGAAAAATTATAGACTTTAAAATACCGCTGATTGGAATCGGCTGCTTTTTACTGTTTACCTTACTATTCGACGGCATGATTGCGCAAAGCCTTTTAATGCGCCCCGATACGCCCGCAAAGCTGTTTAACAACCTAGCGGCAAATCTTATGGCGGGCAGCTTTTTGTTTTGCTTAGTATTTATGGCAAACGATTACACTACCGCGCCCGTTACGTTTACAAACAAGGTAATCTACATCGCAGGCTTTGCTTTTTTTACGGTGCTGCTGCGTTCTTTTTCGGCACAAGGAGAGGGCGCGATTTTTGCACTGCTGCTAATGAATGTTCTCACTCCGCTGTTAGACCGCTATGTAGTGCCTAAACCTTTCGGCTACACTAAGCCCGAAAAGCGTTTAAAAGCGGCTAAAAAACTCCTTTCCGAACCAACCGTACAGGAGGAAACAGCATGAAAAGCGAAACCAAAAGTGCGTTTAAAAGCGCCATGATTTTAGCCTCTGTTGCCGCCTGTGTCGTACTGGTACTGGCATTTGCCAACGCGTTTATGAAACCGCCGCTTCCGCCTCCTCCTAAGCTAGAATTAGAAGAAGTTGCTATTCTTAATCAAATCGCGCCTACGGGCGTAGACGACCAAACCGCGCTAGACGAATACTACTTTGTTTTAATCGGGCCGCAAACGGCAGAGGAAATGAGTGCATGGAACGAGTTGCACGGCAACACCTCTTTTAAGGTAACGGGCATTGCGCGGTACAAAATTTTGCTTGCGGCATTTAAGGCAGATAAAGGCCCGCATGCGGGTACCGTATTTGTGCGCACGCTTACAGACGGCTACTACGACATTCGGGCGGATATTATAACCGCTATCAACCCCGACGGAACGTTTAAGCACATGCGGCTGTTAAACAACGCAATCTACACCGAAGACAATTACGCAAGCGGCGATATCGATAAAATCAACGCGGTTTTAGCGGGCAGACCTATCGGGCAAATCACGGCAAACGATATTAAGGGGCAGCTTCCTATCGTAATCGGCGCGGGCGCAACCGAAACCGCCAACGTGTTTAGATTAGCCATAGAAATCGCCGCCGCGTTATTTAGTGAGGTGGCTAATGGATAAAAAGCACTTCAAACAAACCTTATTAGGCGGCTTTGTATCAAACCCCGTGTTTGTACTGGTTTTGGGGCTGTGTCCTACCATTGCCAAAAGCACCAACATCGTAGACGCTTTTGCTTTGGGCGCGGCAACCGCCTTTGTACTGATTTGCACCAACGTACTGGTTTCGCTGTTAAAAAAAGCTATCCCCGATAAAATAAGGCTGATATCGTATATCATAATCATTGCAGGCTTTACTACACTGGTAGATATTTTTATCCGCGCGTACCTGCCTGCACTAAACCAAACCGTCGGTTCGGTGATTCCGCTGATTGCCGTAAACTGCCTTATACTGGGGCGGGCGGATTCGTTTGCGCGGAAAAACAAGGTAGGGTACGCCGCGTTAGACGGCGCGTCTATGGGCATAGGCTTTATGATAGGCATTACGCTGTTAGGCGCGGCGCGTCAGCTGTTGGGCATGGCGGGGCTTAGCGTGTTTACTACCGCCGCAGGCGGACTTTTATTACTGGGCTTACTGCTGGGGCTGTATAACTATATCCGCAGTTTAATTTATACCGCACGTAAAAAGCGGACGCGCACCTTGCGCAGAATTAAGCCTAATCCGTTTAAAGGAGGTAAATCGCAATAATGGAATTGTTTGTAACCATTATCGGCGTTTTAATGGCGTCCGTCTTTTCGGGAAATATCGTGTTCGGGCAATCCATGGCGGTTTGCCAACTGTTAGGTTCGTCTAAAAAAATGAATACCGCCGTAGGGGTAGGCACGGCAGTGCTTATCGTTAATGTACTGGCAACCGTAATTTGCTTTGCCCTATACCGCTTGCTAGTCTACCTAAACTTAGAGTACTTGCGCATCATTACGTTTTTATTAATTACCGTTGCACTGGTTTCGGGTTTAAATATCCTTATGCGCAAGGTAAGCAAAAGGCTGCACCGCAGTTTAGGCGTATATTTGCCTTTGATAACCACCAACTGCGCCATTTTTCAGGTTATGAACATCACCGTCAACAGCGTGCTGGGGCAAAGCTATACGTTTTGGCAAGGCTTTGGGTTTGCGGCCGTATACGGCGTTTGCATGGGCTTAGGCTTTTTAGCCGCCCTGGTTTTAATGGCGGGCGTGCGCACCAAAAACGAAACCGCGCTGATTCCCAAACCGTTTAGAGGCTTTCCGATTGCACTGATTACGGCGGGCTTAATTGCTATGGTATTTGCGGGATTACGGTTTTCGGGATTTTAACGGTTTAATGTAAACGCTTTAAAGGAGGCAAAAATCATGTTTTTAGAAAAAGTATTCTTACCCTATATGCTGCCCGTGCTTATATTTTTAGTTTTAGGCGGCGTAATCGGTTTTTGCCTTAAATTTTTCGGCGAAAAAGCCAAAGAAAAGCGCGACCCCCGCATAGACGAAAGCCTAAGGTTTTTGCCTGGCACCAACTGCGGCGGCTGCGGCTGTGCAGGGTGCGAGGCATTTGCCGAAAAGCTTGTGTGCGGCAAGGCGGATATTTCTATGTGCGGCGCGTGTTCGCCCATAAACCGCGAAAACATCGGCAAATCCTTAGGGGTATGCGTAGATACGCGGCGCACAGCGGCGGTAGTGCACTGCAACGGCACTAAGCAATGTAAAAATAAATACAACTATCACGGCTACGGAAACTGCCGCGCGGCCGAATTAGTCTTAGGCGGCGCAAAGGCTTGTCCTACCGCGTGCTTAGGGCTTTCGTCCTGCGTAGAGGTATGCCCGTATAACGCGCTTTCGATTCACCCCGAAACAGGTTCGGCAGTAGTAAACAGCGCGGATTGCACGTCGTGCGGCTTATGCCTTTCGGCATGCCCTAAAAAAATAATTTCGCGCATTCCCACAAGCGCAAAGGTTTATGTGGCGTGCTCTAACCCCTTTAAAGGAAAGGATATCCGCCCGATTTGCCCGAAGGGCTGTATCGCGTGCAAATTGTGCGAAAAGGCTTGCCCGAAGGGAGCGATTTCGGTGCTAAACAGCTTAGCCATGATAGATTACGATAAATGCACAGGGTGCGGCAAATGTATAGAGGTTTGCCCCAGCCACTGCATTGTACCTTACGAATTTCAAGGTTTGGAGGAAGAACAATGAAAAAAAGATTTTTTGCGGCGGTATGCGGTCTAGTTTTACTGGCATTCGCCTTTACTGCCGCCGCGTGTTCAGAGCATGTGTCGGGCGTTTCGTTAAACCACGAAACCTTAACCGTAGAGGTAGGCGAAACCGCACAGCTAACCGTTTCGCCTATTCCGCGCGGATACAGCACGGAGTACGATGTTACGTGGTCGGTTATCGCAAACCCTGCGGGCAGTATCACGGTAGAGGACGGTTTGGTAACGGCGGTAGCAGAGGGAATTGCCGTAGTTACGGCTACGGTTATTACTAAGTTTGGGGCATGGGACGCCTCCTGCGCGGTAACGGCGGTGCGCACCGTAACGTTTGAGTTTGCCGAAACAGTTTCGGATACCAATATCATAGAAACGCTTAATTATCTTGCGCCCACAGGCGTAAGCGATGGTTTGGCGGCGCAAAACGGCTATTTCGGACTTTGGAACGAAGAGCAAATTGACGCGTTTAATACCGTTCAATCCCAAATTGCCGATACGGATAACCGCATACTGCAAGCCTACGCCGCACTAGACGGCGAAAACGCGGGCGCAGTGATTGTAGAAACCTTTACGAGGGGTTATTACGGATTTAATGAGCCTAGACCGCTGATACTCTACATCGCAATCGGCGCGGACGGAAACTTTTTGGGTGTAGTATCAACTTTTGATTACGTGTTATTCGAATACACCGTAGAAGACTTTATCTTTGATATGTTCGGCTTTAACGATGCTATTTTCGGCAACCCGCCGTCCGTGCTTACTGTGGATATACTTGCGCCTTTTTTAACCCCTACGCCTTATTTAATTAGCCAAACAGGTGCTACCACACCTTCGCCCCAATATACAGGCCCTGCATTTATAAAAGCCGTCAGCCTAGCCGCCGAAGCCTTTCTTTTAGTAAACTAAAATCCAAAATCATATCTAAAAACAAAGGAGAACTGCCGAATGAAAAAATTGTATAAAATTGCAGCAGCAGTCATATTAATTAGTTTGCTTATGCTGGCATTTATTGCATGCGGCAACCCTAACGACCCTAACGCGGGTGCTTCCGTAACCTACAATCCTAGCGCGCTTGCAAACGGCACCTATCAAACGGCATATTCTGCCAACGCAGGCGGCGCAACCTCAGATGAAGATGATGTCATCACCTATGCGCTTAAATCGGGCAGCACCTTACCCGCAGGGCTTTCGCTAAATCCCTCAACGGGGCGAATCAGCGGTACGATTACAGCCAACGCAGGCGTGTATACGTTTACGTTAGTAGCTTCTGCTACTCAATCCAAACAAACCGCCGAGCATACGTTTACGCTTACGGTTAATAAAGCCGTCGTATCCGTTGCGCAACCCGTGTACTACGGCCCACAGCTTACATTCGGCGACCCCTTGCCCGAAATAACCACTTCCTCAGCGGGCGGCACGGTTGCACTGGATGCAAACCAAACCTTACAGGCAGGCACACGCAATTACGCGTGGACCTTTACGCCGCAAGACACCGACAATTATACATGGACGCACACAACAGGCATCATCAGCCTAACGGTTAATAAAGCCGTTATAAGTGTCGCACAGCCTAGTGTTTCGCCCGAAACACTTACCTACGGCAACCCCTTACCCACAATAACCACTACCACCACAGGCGGAACCATTGCATTTAACGTAGGCCAAACCTTACAGGCAGGCACACGCAATTACAATTGGACCTTTACGCCGCACGACGCAGTAAATATTATATGGTCAAATCTAACAGGCACCGTCAGCCTTACCGTTAATAAAGCCGTTATAAGTGTTGCACAGCCTAGTTTTTCGGGCGGTACACTTACTTACGGCGACCCCTTGCCCGCAATAACCACTTCCACCTTAGGCGGCACGGTTGCTCTTAATTCAAATCAAGTGTTGCGGGCAGGTTCGCACAGTTATGCGTGGACGTTTACACCCGCCGACACCAATAATTTTACAACCGTAACAGGCACAATACTCCTTACGGTTAATCAAGCGGTTATATCCGTTGCGCAGCCCGTATACGCTGGCGCAGCACTTACCTACGGCGACCCCTTGCCCGCAATAACCACTTCCACCACAGGCGGCGCGGTTGCACTGGACGAAAACCAAACCCTATCCGCAGGCACGCACCCGTACACATGGACATTTACGCCCGCCGATACCGATAATTTTGCCCTAGTAACGGGCACCGTCAGCCTAACCGTGTTAAAAGCCGACCAAACCATTCCCGATTCTGTAATATTAACGGCAGTACTGCAAGATAACAGCCTAACCCAAATTGCCCTTACCAACTTAGGGGCTAGCTACCAATATTCGCGCAACAATTCCACCTGGCAAAATTCAAGTATTTTTACGGGCTTGCTAGCTAACACCTCTTACACTTTTTACGCAAGGCTGCGCGAAACGGATAACCACTTCGCAAGCGAGCCGATATCCGTATCAAGAGCCACAACTCCGCTAGGCGAGGAGGTTTTCACTTATAGCGGCAATTCTATTACAGGCTTAACTAGCTTAGGTGCTACCTTAACTACGCTTGTATTTCCCGCACAGATTTCCTCTACCAACATTACGTCCATAGCGAGTTACGCTTTTATGAGCAACCAAACCGTGCAAGAGGTTATCATACCCAATTCGATAACCTCTATCGGGCAGGGTGCATTTAGGAGTTGCACAAACTTAACCTCTATTACCATACCCTTTGTAGGAAATACCCGAAACGGAACAAGCAATACGCATTTCGGATGGATTTTCGGGTCAACTAGCCATCTTGATCAAAATTCTTTGGTACCGTCCTCACTTAAAACAGTAGTTATCACTGGCGGAAATAGTATCAGGAGTAGCGCGTTTAGCGGTTGCACAGGCTTAACCTCTATCGAAATTCCCAATTCGGTAACCACTATCGGGTGGTATGCGTTTGAGGGTTGCACAGGCTTAACCTCTATCACTATCCCCAATTCGGTAACCTCTATCGGGAGTAGAGCGTTTTATAATTGCACAAGTCTGCAAGCTATCACCATCCCCAATTCGATAACCACTATCGAGAGTGGTGCGTTTTTCCTCTGCACAAGCTTAACCTCTATTGTAATCCCCAATTCGGTAACGGTAATCGGGGTACAGGCGTTTATGAATTGCACAGGTTTAACCAGCGTTACCTTTGAAAGCGGCAGCAAACTAACTACTATCGAAGAGAGTGCGTTTGAATATTGCGCAAGGCTACAAGCTATCGAAATCCCTAATTCGGTAACCACTATCGAGAATCATGTGTTTATCCATTGCATAAGCTTAACCGCTATCACGGTAGACGCTGCCAATCCAAATTATGCTAGCGAAGACGGCGTTTTGTTTAACAAAAACAAAACAACGCTTGTTATGTATCCTACTGGGAAAATAGGTGCTTACGTTGTACCCAATTCGGTAACCACTATCAGACAATATGCGTTTCGTCGTAGCGTAGGTTTAGATACTATCACCATATCTAATTCGGTAACGAGAATCGAGCAATGGGCGTTTAGCGGTAGCAGCTTAACCGAGGTTATATTTCAAAGCGGAAGTCAGTTAACCACTATCGAAAGCGGGTTGTTTTCTTTTTGCACGGCTTTAACCACCATTACCATACCCAATTCGGTAACCCGTATCAGGGATGAGGCGTTTTGGGCGTGCACAAGCTTAACCTCTATCACGATACCCAATTCGGTAACCACTATGGGTAGCTATGTATTTGATGAGTGCACAAGTTTAACCGAGGTTATATTTCAAAGCGGAAGCCAACTAACTGCGATTCAGGAAGGTGTGTTTTGGGGTTGCGCAAGCTTAATCAGTATTACAATACCTGCTTCTGTAACCACTATTTCGCGGCGTGCTTTCGACTACTGCACAAGCTTAACCGCTATCACGGTAGACGCTGCCAATCCAAATTATGCTAGCGAAGACGGCGTATTGTTTAATAAAAATAAAACCACTCTTATTTTGTGCCCTATGGGGAAAACAGGTGCTTACATGATTCCCGATTCGGTAACCCGTATCGGGGAATCGGCGTTTGGCAGCTGCGCGGGTTTAACCTCTATTACCATACCCGATTCGGTAACGCAAATCGAGCGGCATGCGTTTTATGATTGCACAGGCTTAACTTCTATCACCATACCCAATTCGGTAACCACTATCGGCGGTTGGATATTGTACGATTGCACAAGTTTAACCGATGTCTATATACAAGGCCGTACAGGCCGCCCCTCTGGGTGGGATAGTAGCTGGAACGAGGGTGTTTCTGCCACCGTACACTGGGGACAATAATATAAAACACCGCTAAAAAATTCCCCTCTTGCAGGCGCGACGCGGCGTGGTTATTAGTAAATAGCCATATAAAAATTCCCCTCTTGAGGGGTGGCAGGCGTAAGCCTGACGGGGTGGAAAGAAAGCATAGTCCCCAAAGCGGACGGAGTAGAAAGAAATTCCCTAAAAAGGGTTGCTTTATATTATACAGTGTGCTATACTGATTATTATGAAAAAGAATAAGATAGGAGATACGGGTGTTTGGCGAAAATTACTTGCCGCTGTTTTTGTGTGTGCCGTTATAACTATGGCGGCAATTTTGGCGGCGTGCAATAAGCCTGCACCGCCGCAGCTAATGCTTACCATACAAAACTCTCAGCAAGGAATTACCCTTACATGGAACGGCGAAAAAAATTCGTCCGCGCACCGCTACGAAATCCGCCGCGCGGGCAGCCGCTTAGGGCAGTATACGCTAATCGAAACGCTAAAAGCAAACGCCGATACGTACACCTTTACCGACCCCAACCCCAACGCTAATCAATACGAAAACTACTATAAGGTGTCTGCGGTTACGCGTTCGGGCGAAGTTTTAGTAGAAAGCGTACAATCGTTGGAAATGCAATTATTCGGCGAAAACGTATACATCTACGATGCCAAATATGACGCCATGCAAGACATTAAAGACTGCGTAAGCCGTATCAGCAATAAAATGCACGCGGACGAAATGGGCCCTGGCCGCTACACGCAATTTTTTAAAGCGGGCGAATACAATAATTTCGACGAGTTTGAGGTAGGCTTTTACACGCATTTTGCAGGACTGGGCAAGCTGCCCTCCGACACCAAATTTTACGGTTCTATCCGCACGCGTCCGCACATCGGCAACAGCGGCGGCTTTGAAAACAATGCAACCTGTACGTTTTGGCGTTCGATAGAAAATATAGAAGTCAACCGCGCCTCTACCGCACATGCAACGCAATTTCAGTGGGCAGTTTCGCAGGCTGCCCCCGCAAGGCGTCTTAACATCAACGTACCGTCGCAGTACCACCGCGACGGCTGGGCGTCGGGCGGCTATATTGCAGACAGCCGTTTTGCCGAAAGAATGGAGTTTGGCGGTCAACAGCAATTTTACACGCGCAACAACCACTTAGCCGCTATGGACGGTGTTTCGTGGAACCGCTTTACACAAGGCGCGACGGGCGCATCGCACGTAAATAACTTTAACCAAGCGCGCACATGGATAGCCAATACGCCCCTTATCCGCGAAAAGCCGTTTATCTATACAGACGGCGGCGGGTACAAAGTGTTTGTTCCTGCATGGCGCGAAAACGCCGTAGGAGTTTCGTGGTCAGAGGCGGATAACCATATGGGCGAGGGGATTAGCCTAGATTTAGTAAACGATTTTTATATCGCAAAGCCCGGCGTAACGGCGGCACAGCTAAATGCGCAGCTGCAAGACGGAAAGCACGTATTTTTTACGCCTGGTTGGTATTTCTTAGAAGAGCCGATTGTCGTAACAAAAGCCGATACCGTACTATTAGGAACGGGCTACGCAACGCTGGTGCCCGATAAGCAAAACAGCAGCGGCGCAATGCTGATAGAGGACGTTTCGGGCGTTATACTTGCAGGGGTAATGTTTGATGCGCATTACAGTTCTACGTACCTATTGCGCGTAGGGCGCACGGGCGCAAATAACAACCACTCCGAAAATCCCTCCATTTTATCCGACGTGTTTTTACGCGTAGGCGGCGTGTTGGAAACGCCCGTGCATGCAGAGGTTTCGGTGCAAATCAATTCTAACAACGTAGTCGGCGACCATCTATGGGTTTGGCGCGCCGACCACGGACGGCAAAACGAAATGGGCGGCAACGGCAGCGCGGGCATAGGGTGGAACCTTAACACCGCGCCGTGGGGGCTGATTGTTTCGGGCGATGACGTTACCATGTACGGATTATTTGTAGAGCATTATCAAAAATATCAAACGCTTTGGTTAGGCGAAAACGGCCGCACGTATTTTTATCAAAACGAATCGCCCTACGACCCCACCAACCAAGAAGTGTACACCAGCCGCGCAGGAACAGACCACGCGGCAAACGGCTACGCCGCATACAAAGTGGCAAACCATGTACAAAACCATTACGCAATCGGCTTAGGGTTGTACGGCGTATTTAACCGAACAGGCCCCAGCCGCGGGCAAACCGAATCCGTATTTATTGATAACGCGGTAGAGGTTCCGCACGCGCCAGGCGTGCAAATTTGGCACGCGCTAATCATAGAGCTTGCCCCCGCACCCAACAACACCCGCGCAACGGTGGGCACGCACAGCGTAGTAAACGGAACAGGCGCACCCGTCAGCAACGCCTCGCCCCCGTCTCCTTCGCGCATCACGTCTTTTATTAACGGCACGGCAACGGGTACTTTCCAAGGCAGCCGCGACGGCGTTCAGCCCGCAGACGAAATTTTCAACATTCCCCAATAAAAAAGGAGGTTTATTATTATGCACAGTAAAAAAACGCGTATCCTGTCTATTGTAGCGGTTGTATTTATGTGCCTTTTTGCTGTATCGCTGATCATCTTTTTTATTAAGTACGATTTAGGCGGCCCTACTATCGGCATTATAACGGCATCAACAGGCATCATCGGCTTTGGATTATTTTTTATTGTAAGAGGATTGACGCGTAATAAAAACCATATCGTTACCGAGCTTTCCGACGATCCGCTGCCCGACGAAACAACCGAAAACGAAAACGAAAACGAAACCGCGCAAAACGACGGTTCAGACACGCCGATTACCTAATCTTTTAGCAATATCTATCTTAGCCAACACCGTCAGCACAATGCAAATGGCCGCCACTACAATAAAGTAAACCGAGTTAGGCATAATAAACGAAGAGCCTATTAAAAACAGCGCGGTAAAAAGGTAGCGTTTGGCGGCGGCGGGCGCAACGGCACGCGTCAAAAACTCTTTAAAGCCAAGACGGGCGGATTTTAGCTTTATTTCTATTTTCGGCAGCGCGTCCAACCTGCGCAAAATCCGATACACTTGTTCGCCGTCCGCAATAAAAAACTTGCTTTCGGGTAAGAGCGCGGCGGTGCGTTTCGCCTCACGGTCTGCGCCCGCGGCGGTTAATACGGCAATCCGTTTAATCCCTTCGGTGCGCATGCGGGCAAAAATGGCACACAGCTGCGCAAACGAAAAAACTTCGGGCTTAAAATGTACAAAAACCGCCGTTTTATTTACCAATAAATAGCCCTCCCGCTGTTCGGCGGCGTACCGCGTATGCAGCGCGTTGTACATATACTCTAAGCAATAGGTTTCGCCCGACAAAAAAAAATGCAGCCACATTTCGTCGTAATCGCGCTTTTTAATCAGCGGTGCGCCGCGCTTTCTAAACAGGCGCACCAAAGCCGTTACGGCAAGCGCGGCAGTAATTCCCGCAGCTAAAATAACGTAGGTACTGCGCGAAAAATAGCCGGCAAAGGCAATCCCGAAAAACGCCGTAACCAAAAACAGCAAAATGCCGTCTATTATTTCCGATGCCTTACTATGCTGTACCATACACAAATTCTTGCCGCAAAAAAGGCAAAGCATACCCAAAGGAAACACGTATGAACGCTAAAATCTTAAAGCCCTCCGCGCAAAACATCGCACTGTGCGCCGAGGAAATCCAAAAGGGCGGGGTTGTTGCATTTCCCACCGAAACCGTGTACGGCTTAGGCGCAAACGTATACGACCCTTTGGCAATAGACAGAATTTTCGAGGTAAAGGGCAGACCCGCCGACAATCCGCTGATTGTGCATGTAAGTTCGTTTTGGCAAATAAAAAACCTTACGCACAGTCTACCCGAAAAAGCCGTTGCACTGGCAGAAAAGTTTATGCCGGGCGCGCTTACCCTAGTATTAAATAAAGCAGAAAACGTCCCCGACAAAGTTACCGCAGGGTTAAGTACCGTTGCGGTGCGCATGCCGTCTAATAAAATCGCGTTGCAGCTCATCGAAAAATCGGGCGTTCCTGTGGCAGCCCCTAGCGCAAACCGTTCGGGTACGCCTAGCCCTACGTCGGCAAAACACGTTTTTTCCGACCTTAAAAACAAAATCCCGTACATCTTAAACGGCGGGCAATGCCGCATAGGCATAGAGTCCACCGTGCTGGATTTATCGGGCGAAAAGCCGCTTATTCTGCGCACGGGCGCGGTATCGTGCGAGGATATAGTAGGCGTAATCGGTGCTGTGGGAGTAGCGGCGGGCAGCAGCGGCGCGCCTGCCTCGCCCGGCATGAAATACCGCCACTACGCGCCCAAAGCCCCCTTATATTTTTCGGCATACTATAACGCCATGCAGCAAAGCATCTGCGCGTTTTACGACGATGCGCAAGCACAAGGCAAAAACCCCGTAATACTGTGCCTAACTACCAATCAACCCTTGTACGGCGCGCGCCAAACCATACCTATGGGAGATTGCTTTAACGCCTACGCGCATAAACTCTACGCCGCCTTGCGCAGTGCCGACGCCCAAAAACACCAAACAATTATCGCAGAGGGCGTCCCTAGCGAGGGCGTGGGCGCGGCGATAATAGACCGCTTGATAAAAGCCTGCGGCGGCAATATTCTTTAATTGGAGAGAGAGAGGAGTATTATGACTAAGCCTAAGATAAAAAAATGTACCGTTGTGTTTGTTTGCACGGGCAATACATGCCGTTCTCCCGTTGCGGAACGGCTGTTTAAGCAGCAGGTAAAAAAGCATAAAAATGCGGGCAAGTACCGCATATTGTCGGCGGGGCTGTGCGCAAACAGCGGCGCACCCATGTCAGACTTTTCGCAAAGCGTGTTAGCGGAGGCGGGCGTTGCGCACACGGGGCATAAGGCGCGGCGGCTTAGCGAAAAACTAATAAAGTCTGCGGATTTTTTAATCTGCATGACAGAGGGGCATAAGCAAGCCCTAAGCCATTGCGTAAAGCCTGTCTATACCGTAGCCGAAATTACAGGAGGCAGCGAGGTAGGCGACCCCTACGGCGGCAGCATAGAGGATTATCGGCGCATGTTTGATTATTTGGTGTACGCAACTCCCGAAATAGAAACATTTATCGCCAAACTAATTCTAGCGTAATAGTTGACTTTATATAAATAGTATAGTATGATAACGTTAATAACGCCTTTAAAAGGAGTGGAAAAGATAGTATGACTATTGTAATCGGCAGCGACCACGCAGCGATTAAACTTAAAGCCGAACTCATTGCCCATTTAAGCAGCTTAGGGCATAAGCTTATCGACGTAGGTTCGGACGGACGCACCTCCGATTATCCCGATTTTGCCCATAAGGTTTGCCATACGGTATTGCAAAAGCAGGCAAATTGCGGAATTTTAGTATGCGGTACAGGCATCGGCATGACCATTGCTGCCAACCGTTATAGGGGCATTCGCTGTGCGCTGTGTACAGACGAATTTTCCGCCCGCATGTCGCGCTACCATAACAACGCCAACGTGTTAGCCTTAGGCTGCCGCGTAACGGGTTCAGGGCTTGCGCTTTCGATAGCGGAGGTGTTTTTAACCACCGACTTTTCCAAAGAAGAACGCCACGCCCGCCGCCTAGCAAAAATAGACAACGCAGGACAATAAGGTTTTACGCAGGTCAAACGAAAATCATTGTGCGCAAATTACGGCGGTTCAGCCGTGCAACAGTTGCTTTTTCGGCTGGGACGCTGTACTTAAACGTACGCAACCAGCCGAAAAAGCAAGCGTAGCGCGGATCAACCGCCGTAATTTGCGCACATGCGAATATTGTCGCATTTCGCCCCATATATATACACTAAACCGTATAGATTTTTTTAGTATGCGGTTTAATTTTTAGTATGGGACGGGCAAAAAATTGAAAAAGAAACGTATTTTATTAGCGCAATGGACGCTGTTTTCGTTTGCATTGCTGGTAATGATATTTTTTACGGCGTGCAGACCCGCGTTTGAAAGATTTCAGCATTTAATCAGCGAACTGCGCGACAACGTCTTTATTGCCGAATCCGAAAATTATTCGGTATATATCCTCAGCGGCCGCCGCGAAGAGCCCTTTATCATGGACGGCCACGCAGGTACTATGCGCGATTACACCCTAATTACGTTAGAGCCTAAAACCTGTCTCCAAACGCACACCTTTAAAGCCGTAATCAACGGCACCGAATACAGCGGACAATTTGTTGCGCACCCGTTTGCAAAATCGTTCAGTGCGGAAATTGCCGTAGCGGCACGCGGCGCGCACATTGCGCTAACCGTTCTGTGCGGCGGCACAGAAGAAACGCTTAACGCCGTATCCGTTTTAACAGAAAACATGATTTCCGCCGAAAAAGCGGTAGAGATTGCCGAAAAAAAATTGCGCGACAGTATTGATATGTTTCGCGCAAACGGCACGTTGCAATGCGAAATTTATGTGCGCCTTATGGCAAACCCCATAGACAATTCAGGCGGCTACTACTGGTACGTTGCCTTTATCGGCGCAAACCAAACCATCTTTGCCGTACTCATAGAACCCGTAACCATGCAAATTTTAGCTATTCGAGATTAAAATAATGGATTAAAATAATGGAGAATGGAAAATGGAAAATGGAGAATTTCGGCTAAGAATTTTAAAATAAAAGCCACAAAAAAAATTCCCCCTCTTTGATTGTGCGTTAAAAAATTAACCGCAGAAAAATTCCCCTCTTGTAGGCGCGACGCGGCGGCGTAAGCCGCAAAAACACACCGTGTTTTTAGCCAAAGCGGGGAGTGAGGAACGAACGACCCATTGACGCGAAGTTGACGGGGTGGAAAGGCGTTTTTCTTTCCACCCCGTCAGGCTTGCGCCTGCCACCCCTCAAGAGGGGAATTTATAAGGCTAAGGCTTAAAACCAAAATTCTCCATTCTCCATTAGTAAAACATCCCGTAAAAAATACCATTTGACAAGCTTTTCTTTTTGCCGTATACTGTACATATATGACAGGCTATCTTACGTTTAGTATTATTGTGGCGGCTTGTGCGGCGTGCGGTGCGGTATGCGCGGTGTGCGCGGCGCGGCTGGTTAAGCGGCAGTTAAAGCTGAACCGTTCTATTACGCTAATAGCCTTGCGCAGCACAAAGGCGCACTACATAGTATGTATGTCTATACTCTTTACCGCGCTGGTGTTTACGGTATTAACACTTGCAGGCGCGTTTCCGTTTGAGTTTGATTTGCTGCTTACCGCTTACGGCATGACGCGCTGGCAGATATACGCCGCGCTGGGCAGCCTTGCCGCGCTTTTATTGTGCGCAGAGTTTTTGCTAACCGTGTTATGCTGCGCAAAATCTGCCGTTGTAGACCGCGGCGTATATGCGGCGTTAAATTATTTAGACTGGTACCACGTACACGATTACATCATAGACGAAAGCAAGGGCGTAGTAGTTTTAAGTGCGGATAAAGCCACGTTTTCGGTAACAAAAGGCATGACCGCGCCTTTGCGCGTAAAAAAAGACGACATCCCCAAATTAAAGTTTATTTTAAACAAAAACAAAAACAAATTCTCCGGCGTGTAAAGCCGAAGAATAGCGTACAATCAAAAAACAAAACGGAGTAAAGCTGTATGTCGGACAAAACCGAAAAAGAATCCAAAAGCGCAGAAGAAAGACTGCTGCAAATTAAGGCGCGGCGCGCGCGCGAAAAAATGGTGGGCACGTCGGAGGATTTAATTCCGTTTGCTTGGCGCAATCCTATAACCCCGTCCAAATCCAAAAAAAAGTAAAGTAAGGCAAGCTAATCTAACAGCAGCTTTGCCACCCAAATATCCGTGCCGCCAAAATTTCCGCCTACATTAAGCCCTTCTCCGCTTGAAATGCCTATCAATAGTATGCCGCTATCGGTTTTGACCATAGCGGTTATTTTTTCGTTTTCGGATTCAAACGCATAGGCGTGAATAAAGCTGCCGTCTTGTATAATGCGAACCATAAGGGTATCAGCCGTTTGCCCGCAAAACAACGTGTACAGCGCGCCGCCGTTTTCAAAGCGCGTAACCGCATGGGTATACAGCGCGGTAAAAGGTTCAAACCCTAGCTTTTCAGCCTTTACGGCGGTTTCTTGATTAAAAGTAAACATAGAAGACGGCTTGTCCGCATGCACGGCAAACGCATAAACATAGGCGTTATCCGAAAACAGCCGCGTGCTTTCGGCAGGGTCGCTGCTTAAATCGCGCAACACTAAATCGGTGCGGAAATACGGTTCTGCCGCCAAATGCACCAAATAGGGGCGGTTAGTAGCGGCGTCGCGAAGGTGCATAACGTAGCGGCCGAACACGGGCGAGGGAAGCAGCGCATCACAACTATAATTAGGTATAGAATTTAAGCGCACGCCGCCGCTAACCGCCTCTTGCACCGACGCGTCATGGCGCGTCCAGTTATAATAGGTAAGCCGCTGCGTATGTCCCGCGTCGCTTTTTATATTAGCAAATAAATGAAAGCCGTCGCGGTGCGCGTATGCGGCAACATAATCCATAGTTAGTTCGTGGTTAAAAAACACCTTGTTTTCGTCCGCGCTAAGCGTTTCGCTTAACAAATGTACACGCAGCTGCGTTTTGGCTGCCGCGCCGGAGGTAGTGTGCTGAATAACGGCGTGGTACGGCGCGGGATAATCGCGTTCGGTATACCAGTCGTCTGCATAAAGGGCAATCAGCCGTTCGTTTTGCGCCAGCGGTTCTTTTAAATTGACGCGCCTCCGTTCTATGCCGATGCCGCATACCTGAACTACTAAGCATGCGTCGGTCGTGTTAATCAGCAGCAAAAAACCGCCCTCAAAGTCGGGGACTACCGCCTCTAAAAGCCCCTCATACAGTAAAAACCCTTCCATTACGCCGTTTTTGTTTACGTTTAGTACAAAGCTGCCCGCTTTGGTTTGCCCTAAAAAGTCGTAATCGTCCGAATCGGTATTGCCGAAAATAATTACGCCGTCCGAAAGCGTAGGGTAGGCAGCCACAACCGTTTCGTTTCCGCTGCCGCCAAAGTTGGTTTCCCACGCCAAATCTTCGCTGGCGGTTAAATAACGCGGCGCGCGCCTTAAATCATGCGCAGGAGGCGTATCGACCGCCGTGCCTCCTCTGCCGCCTCCGCTACCTGCGGCGGGGTTCACCCACGGCAAAAAAAACATGCCCACAAATAAAATCAACACTACCAGGCTTAGGGCAATTAGGGTATTTAACTGATGTTTACTAAATTTTGCTTTCATAATATGCAATAGTAGCATATAAAAAGATGTTTGTGCGGATAGACGCAAAAGCAGACAAAAAATTACATCGCAAGCTAAATTTGTTATGGCAGTGCCGTAGAAACCGTGTTCAATTCGCTGCCGCACGGCTAACGCCGATACTATTTGCGCACAAGCAAAAATATACTGTAAGGGAACGTATGTTTATCGCCTCTCAAATAGTAGGATTTTTCGGTTTTATTTTGGTGTTGATTGCTATGGCATTAAAGCGGCGGCGCGGCCTTTTGATTTTAAAGCTGCTTTCAACCGTATTTATCTTGCTGAGTTACTTTTTTGTCGGTTCGCTTGCGGGCGTTTTAGTAGCGTCCGTATCGCTGGCAAGAGGGCTGTGCGCAATTTTTTTCACCTACAACAAAAGCGCCGCGCTTAAAAAGCTGTCGTTTTATGTTTTGTGCGCGCTAACGGTAGTATTAAATATTGTTTTTTGGCAAAGCGGACTAAATATCTTAGCAGGGATTATCAGCCTAATCTCTATTTACTGCTTTTTCCAAACCAAAATATTTTTTATCCGCCTAATTTCTATACTAACGTCCCTTTTAGAAATCGTACTAAACCTGATTATTTTAAACCCCGTTAATATCGGTATAGAAATTTTTACTATTTCCAGCTGCATATTCGGCATCTGCAAGCACGACATCGTTATCTTTAAAGCCGCCAAAAAAACCGTTAAAAGAAAAAAATTCAAAAAACATAAAACATCACCAGTACAGCACAGATAGTGCGCTGGCGAACTATGATATAATGCTGTAATGTTATTGATTTTCGGGAGATGCTATATGACACTAGGAGAAAAGCTAAAAATACTTCGCTGCGAAAAACAATTAAATACAAGGCAGCTTAGTAAAATTGTAAGCGTATCTTCTTCCATGATTAGCAAATGGGAGCGCGATATAAACCCGCCTAAACTCTCACACATTAAAAAGTTTGCGGATTACTTCAACATTTCCTTAGAAGAACTTTTAAACGATAAAATTGATATTTAAGCTAACTTGCTGTACAAATAAAACTTGACAGCCGCTTTTAATTAGTGCTATACTTTTTATGTCCGCCTCCGTAGTTAAATGGATATAACAAACCCCTCCTAAGGGTTAATTACAGGTTCGATTCCTGTCGGGGGTACCATGTTAAACCCCTTAGGGTTTAACAATTATATTTGCCGCAAGGCAAATATAATATCATTGAAAACTTGTTTTCAATATCACTACGAAGTAATATCATTGGCATAGCCAATATCATCAAAAAAGTTAGAACAAAAAATAAGGAAATCATAATTATGGCAAAAAACGGATATGTCAGTTGGTTGGACAAAAGCTCGCTACTAGTAAAGCTGCTGTTTTGCATACCGATTCTCAACATTTTTTGGGCAGTCTACCGCATAATTAAGGGCGTTACGCAAAACAAGCCGATTATTTTGATAGCGGGGATACTGTGGATTATCCCCGGCGCGGCCTTTTGCTGGCTGCTTGATTTAATTTTTATTTTAATAAACGGCAAGCCTATTTTATCGTAACGCAGGGGAGAAAGCACACCGCACCATCAAAAGTTGAAATTCAAAAATAGACTTTACGGCGTGCAAGCCCATATAGGTTAAGCATTATCTTGTTTTAAAAAGGAGAAGAAAATATGAACTCATGGAGAGAGGGTGTTTCAGAAGAAGCGCAAAATGATTTTGATGAAATGTTTTCATTTGGCTTACAAACGGCAGAACATTTTCTAAATAAGAGCAAAGAGTTTTATCCATTTGCGAATTGTATATCAAAAACTGGAGAGATAAAACCAGTTATGGCATATGACGGCAATGAAAATCCTTTATCGAATGATGTAATCAAAAGTTTGGAGAAAGGTTTTATTGCTACTCGCAATGAAATAAGGGCAACTGCCATTGTATTTGATGGTAAGATAAATACTGGGGAAAGTGCAGTTTGTTTTTCGTTAGAGCATGAACAAGGTATTGCGATACAAATCTTAGTGCCTTATGAATTAAAAGGGTTATTTAAAAAAACTGCAATATTTAAAATTGAACGAACAAGCACTTCCTTATCAAAACAAATCATTTGGAATAAATGAAAATTTGATTTTCGCAAAATCAATTAAACATTAAGCAAAAGGAGAATTACAAAATGTCTACCCGACAAAAATTTTATGCTTTGATTTTAGTTTTGTTAATTGTTTTTCCTTTTGCTGCTTCTCTTGGCGGGTGCTCTTCCGCTAAGGACATTAAACCCACCGACGTATACAACCCATGGTATTACGAAATCAATCAACAGGCTAATTCAGTTAATGTAAAGTTGCCATGGACAAAGGGAATCGGGTTTGATTGCGCCGAAAATCCCGTGCGGCATGTTTTTATGCATTGCACCGAGCAGGATTTTATAGACCTTAAAAAAATGGGCGTAGAAACTATCAGGCTTGCATACCGTCCTTTTATGGAAAGTGCGGGCGGCGCGCCGGAATGGAAGCTTAATCAGGCGATGCTTAGAGTTTTCGACAGATACGTCGAATGGGCTGAAAAACACGAAATGTACTTTATCATAGATTTTCACAACGGGACGTGGGTGCAAGACGAATTTGGTTACAGCAACGATCCAAGTAAAGAAAAATACACGGGAATACACAACCCCGAGGGGGCTAAGGCGATGCTTTCTGCCGTGTGGAGGCAAATCGCCTTGCGCTATAAGCATACCAGCAAGTACATTATCTATGAGATTTTAAACGAACCCAGCAGGCACAACTTTCCTACGGAGCATTGGACGCAGATTCAAGCAGAGGCACTTGCCGCTATAAAGACAATCGACCCCCTCAGAACGGTTATTGTTACGGGCACAAGCGGAGATTTGCGGCAAATGACATTATTGCCCAAATATCCGTATGAGAACGTGATTTATACTTTCCATTTTTACACGCCTGATTTGTTTACCCATCAAGGCGCGAATTGGGGCAATGAATCCCGCGCCGACGTTAAAGATATGCCTTTTCCCGCAGCTGCGGCGACGCCTTTGTCGCCGATTCTTGGCGAATCCTATAAACAACAGGCCACTGTACAATATTTAGAGCAGTGGCTTGATACGGTGGTTGAATTTGCAAATACACACAATGTGCCTATTTTCGCGGGCGAATTCGGTGTTATACGAAACGCGCCGCAAGCTGACCGCGTTCGATATTATGAGATTCTGACAAGGCTGTTTGAAATCCGCGGCATATCGTGGGCGCATTGGGGATATCGCAGCACATTCGGGATATTCGACACAGCAAACGCACAGCATATCGGCGTTTACCGCAATATCAATACGGATATCGCTAAGGCGCTTCGCTTAAATCCGCTTGAACAGGGCCTCAAACAAAATCGCTCCTTTGATATATTTTACGGCGGAACCAGGAACAGTGCCGTAGTCGGAACCCTTACCTCCAATAACGGCACAAACAATACTACCGTAACCGCCGTTGATTTGACTAAGGAATACGCGGACGGGAAATATGCGATGGAATTAAAAAATCTAGGCACAAACGGCGCCGTCACGCAAAATTTTGTTAAAGATATTGATTGGCGGCATCTTGTTGAAAACGGTTACGCGCTTGTTTTACGGGCAAAATCCGATAGAGACATACGTTTCCAAGCCAGATTCTCCAATCCCGAAGAACAGGGCGAAGTATGGTACAGCCGATACGAAATAAGATTAACAGCGTCGGATGAATGGCAAACGGTAACGATTCCTCTGTCGGATTTTCAAGACTTTACCCGAAGCGGTCAGACTTTGTTTTCGTGGGATAAGGTAGTTGACCGTCTGCGCTTTATCGCGGCTTACAATACCGACGCAGGGGGGTTCAGCGGCAACATGACCCATGCTACGGTTTTAATAGACTATTACGGCATTATCGGCAACGACCCGCAAGAACCGCAATTCCCGGCATGGGCGTGGATACTGATAGGTACGGTTGCGGTTTTAGGCGGTGTGTTAACCGTATTGTGCATAACCAAAAGCCGCAAAGTCAAACCAAGACAACGCACAATCAAAAACCAAGCGAGGGCAAAAAATTGAGTTTAAGCTTTGAATATTTTGTGGTTAAACGGTTTGAAACGGTCAAAGCGCAAAAAACCGCGTTAGAAAGTATGCTGCACAGCAATCAAGCAAAAACTAACGCGCAGGAGTTTAACGCGCTGCTGCAAAAAAAGCACGAGCAGTATAAAACGCTGTTCGAATCCGACCTTATCAAACCGCTTGACGAGGCCCAAAATAATAACAATCTATACTCCTGCCTTTCCAAAATGGACTTTGAAATTCAAAACAAAGCCTATAAAGCTATGGATGTACCCGATTTGTCCGAGCCGAGTTTTTTTGAAATCAGCACCCTGCACGCCGTATTAGAATTTTTAAATACTTGCACAGATGAGGCAGACGTAAAAAAGCTGTGGGAAATACCTAAAATAGACGCGGCTTTGGATTATCAAAATCCTAAAACCAAATACCATCAGTTTATGAGCGCGGGAGCGCAAAAAAAGCTAGACCGCTGCAAACAAATTAAAAACACCAACCCCGTATACAGCCCGTGCTTTATTATGGTATGCAATCACTACGGCCAAAACGTCGGACTATTAGACTTTTGCCCGCAAACCAAAGACGCAATCGACAAACTAATTAAACTTTCAGCCCGCTACGCCCACCAAAAATTTGCAAAAATCCTTGCAGAATAAGACGGTTTAGCAGAAATACAATTTAAGGAGGCACAGTGTATGAAAAAAACATTTACGGCCGTCGCTGCAACTATCATTATAGCGTTTGCCGCATTAGCAGCGGCGTGCGATAAGCCGCCGCCAACCCTTTACGTTGACGGATTTTATGTGGTTAGTATAACGCTTGCATTTGACGAACAGCAAAAGCAGTCTATCCTAGACGGCTTTTTAGATGCCGAAACAGCGGCGCAAATACTTTTAGCTACACGTAATAACGGCGAAAAACTTCCCGTATTCGGCAGCGGCGGCGTATACGAAGAGATTTCCGCCGCATTATTGCCGCTTAGCGGCCAAGACGCATTAAACAAGTTTTACGAGTTTATACACCTCTACAACGACGACCCCGGCATGGATGAAATCGGCAAAGGCTATTTTATTCCGTTAGGAAGTTCGCATTACGTGCGGGAGTTTGAAGAACACGCCCGCAGGCTTTTTGATAACCATAATCCGTCCGCGTCCGTAGGCAACGCCTTTATAAGCGGGGGCGCGGCCACCCCCGAATTAGGCTATTCGGTTTCGGAATACGGCGTGCATATTATTATGATAAAATCCCTCTCCGTCCGCTAGCAGTGTTTTCTTAAAATGCGCATAAAAAAAACATTTGCTAAAAAAAAACAATTGTGATAAAATAAACAATAGGTTGGCAAAACCTATTGAAAGAAAAAACCAATTCGGAGAAAAACAACTATGACAAACCTTTTTGCATCTGCCGAAACTTCCTCTGCCGCCAGCGGCGCGGAAACTTCGTTTATCGTAATCTTCGCGCTGTTATCGGTTGCAATTTTATTGCCCGTTATTTGGCTGCTGACTAAGTACATGCGCAAGCCTAAATATGCCCAAGTTTACAAGGCAAACTTGCAAGCGCATACCGAAGCGCCCGATAAAAAGCCTAAGCCCGTTAAGTTTAATTTTACGGGCATACTGTTTGCCATTATAGGAATCGGGCTTATCGTGCGGTTGGTGCTGGCGTTTACGGTAACGGGCTACCGCAACGACTTTTCTGATTTATACGGCATGTATTTCGAAAGCGGCGGCAGCTTTGGCGGAACCTACGCAAACGGCAATTTAAACAACCTAAACTATCCGTTGGTTGCCTACATGTATTCGTTTTTTGGGATGCTTGCGCGCGCATTCGGCATGAGTGCAAATTCGCTTGCAACACCGCTGTTTATTAAACTGCCCCTGATACTGGCGGATATCGGATTAATTTTGCTAGTATACCGCGCCGCAAAAAAACATATCAACGAATACGCCGCCTTAACGCTTGCAGGCTTTACGGCATTATTTCCGCCCTTTATCATTGCCTCATCGGTGTGGGGAAGCGTCTACTCACTGCTTGCGCTGTTTATCGCCCTTTCGTTTTATTTTCTTGCCAACAAAAAATTCGCCCTTATGTTTATCGCATACGGGCTTGCGCTGTACACCGTTCGGGACGCCTTATATCTGTTCCCGATTTTTGCGGTATTTGTCGTGTATCAATTTATTAAAGCCATTAAGTATACCCGCAACAACAACGTGCGCGGCATAAAAAATATTATCAAAGATAAAGAGGCGCGCCCTGTGCTAAGCATGCCCGCGTACACGTTAGCCGCAATGCTTATTATGTATTTGGTTGCGCTGCCGCTGCTTACCGAACACGGCACGGGCTTTTTTCAATGGATGGGATTATTCTATATCCGCCCCATAGCCAACACGCAGTTTTTCGGCTACAACGCAATGAACGTCTTTAACCTGTTCACCCGCAACGGAATAGCACTGGGGTTAGAGTTTCCCGGCGCGCTGTTCGGCTGGCTGTTTATGGTAATTATTACGGGGCTTGTATTACTGGTGTATATAAGCCGCAAAAACCGCGCCAACATGATATATTTGGGCGCGTATATCTTGCTTACGCTTTCGGTATATTTTGTAGACTTTACCGCCATGAACATCTTAGCGGTATTGGCACTGTTTATACTGGCGTTGATTTTCGTGCGCGACAGACGCATTTTGCTGATTATAGGCGCACTGGGGCTATTGTTTACGCTTAACGCAAGCTTTATATTCCTTAACGCGGGCTATCTTAATAATCAGCCCCTTAGCAGTGCATTCGGAGAAGTACTGCTAGACAGCGGCGGTTACATGATTGCCAATATTATCTGTTCGGCGGGCGTTATTTTGGTGCATGCCTACGCAACTATCGTTATATTAGATATCGCCATGAGCAATCGCCGCAAGCTGTTTGCCGACATCAGCGAGCCTGTAAAATTCGGCACCAGCTTAAAGAAATTCATTAAAAGCTAAATAACCTGTATTCATTAAAATTCCAACAGCATCTTTTCGGTTCTTTTTGCTTTATTTTGCGCTTATTCTCCTAGCCGTACCGCTAGTACGGCGTTGTCGAAATCGCTTAAATAAAACAAAAATATTCCGAAAATCCGCTATTGTTATTTCACGAATACAGGTTCGTGGGGGAGGGGGAGTTAAAACTATTTACGGGAGTATATATTGTTTGCAAAGGTTAAATGCTTTGGGCTAAGCGGAATTGACGGGTTTAAGGTTATGGTAGAAACGGACGTGCGTTCGGGTTTGCCGGGCACCGAGCTTGTCGGCTTGCCCGATACGTCCATAAAAGAAGCAAAAGAGCGCGTGCGCAGTGCGATTAAAAACAGCGGATTTTCGTATGCGTCGCAGCACGTTACGGTTAATTTAGCCCCCGCCGACACCAAAAAAGAAGGTTCGCTGTTTGATTTAGCCATCGCACTGGCCATTCTGTGCGCCACCGAACAAATTCCGCTTATTCCTGCCTCAGACGGCACGGTTTTTATAGGGGAGCTATCTTTAGACGGCTATCTGCGCCCCGTGCGCGGAATTTTACCGCTGTTAATTTCCGCCGCCGCAAAGGGCTTTAAGCGGTTTGTTATTCCGTCGCAAAACGCCGCCGAAGCCGCCTTTATACGCGGCGCGGACGTGTTCGCGTTAGATTCGTTATCCGAAGTAATTTCCTTTTTATCCGCGCCGCAAGGCTACACGCCCGTACCGCCGCGCGAGTTTTCTGCCGCACAGCAGGGGCGCAGGTTTAAAGAAGATTTTATGTACATAAAGGGGCAAAGCTTTGCGCGCCGCGCTATGGAAATCGCTGCGGCGGGCGGACACAACATTTTACTAATCGGCCCGCCGGGTTCGGGCAAAACCATGCTTGCCAAATGCTTGCCGTCCATCCTGCCCGATATGACGGCGGAAGAGGCGATGGAAACCACCAAAATTCATTCAGTCGCAGGCTTATTGCCCGCAGGCGAGGGCATTGTAACTACGCGCCCGTTCCGCGCTCCGCACCATACCGCCTCTCAAATCTCTATCACAGGCGGCGGCGCAAAGGCAACGCCGGGCGAAATTTCGCTGGCGCACAACGGCGTATTGTTTTTAGACGAACTGCCCGAATATACGCGGCAGGTGTTAGAGGTGCTGCGCCAACCGTTAGAAAACAAGTCTATCCTAATTTCGCGTGCTAGCCGCGCCGTGCATTATCCGGCCGACTTTATGTTGGTTTCGGGCATGAACCCTTGCCCCTGCGGATTTCAAGGTTCGTCTGTTAAGCAGTGCGGCTGTACGCCCGCGCAAATCAACAAATATACCGCTAAGCTGTCGGGGCCGCTGTTAGACCGTATCGACATGCACATCGAAGCAGAAAACGTATCCTATGACGATATTAAAGGCGCGCAAAGCGAGGGTTCGGACGTTATCCGCGCACGGGTAAACGCGGCGCGGCAATTGCAAAGCGTGCGGTACGCACATACGGGCATTACCAACAACGCAGGACTAGATTCCGAGCTTATGGAAAAACACTGCGCGCTGGACGAAAAAAGCGAAATGCTAATCCGCAAAGCCTTTGATAAATTAGGGCTTTCCGTCCGCGCCTATACCCGCGTATTAAAGGTAGCGCGGACAATTGCCGATTTAGCCGCATCCGAAAGCATTCAATTTGCGCACGTGTCGGAGGCGTTAAGCTACCGCTGTTTAGACCGAAGGTAGTGGTTAATTACGCGCCAAAGCGCGTAATTAACCACTAATGAAGTGCCTACGGCATGAAGGCATGAAGTGCGCTGGCGCATGAAGTGCGAACAAGTTCGCATTGCGGTTGGATTTTGGCACTTCACTTCATGTTGCGCTAGGCAACACTTCATAAGGCAAAGCCGACTTCATAAGCAAACTTGTTTGCGACTTCATTAAAAGGAGAATAATTGAAAGAAGTATCCGTTCATCATCTATATTACTGGCTTTCGCTGTGCAGGGTTTCACCGATTCGCATGGCGAAATTGTTAGAAATTTACGCGCCGCATGAATTGTTTGAGCGCGTAAAAAAAGACGAAAAAATCGGTGCGCTGACGGGCGAGGCGCAGCACGCGCTGCTTAAAGAATACGCAGATGCCGATAAGCTGTACGCAAGCTATGACGGGCTACATAAGCACGGGGTTCAATTTTTAGCTTTTAGCGACGACGCTTTTCCTCAGCGGTTAAAGCAGCGCGAGGTTTGCCCGCCGTCGGGGCTGTATTACAAGGGCGATATTTCCTTACTTAACACTACGTGTTTGGCAATTGTAGGCATGCGCCGCTGTTCGCACTACGGAAAAGAAAACGCTTTTAAATTCGCCTCCGAACTAACCGACTATAACATCACCGTAGTAAGCGGCCTGGCTACGGGCATAGACGCTTTCGCACACGAGGCCGCCTTAAAAGCGGGAGGAAAAACCATAGCGGTGCTAGGCATGGGGCATGCAAACTTTTATCCCGCCGACAATCAAAAGCTGTACCAAAGAATTTGCGCCGAAGGCTTAACGGTAGGAGAGTACCCGCCGCAAACCGCCGCGGCAAAATACACCTTTCCAGAGCGCAACCGCATCATTTCGGGCTTATGCGACGGCGTTATTATTGTAGAGGCCGCCGTTTCTAGCGGCGCGCTGATTACCGCCGACCGCGCCCTAGAACAAGGCAGAGAAGTCTTTGCCGTACCCGGCCCTATCACTAGCCCTAAGTCGGCAGGCACTAACGCCTTAATTCAAAAAGGCGCGTCGCTGCTAAGCGGCACACAGGATATTATCAATTATTTTTCTTATAAAAACACAAAAATTCCCTCAATTTTACCCGCCTTACAACTAGACTTTTACGAGCAAAAGGTTTATAATCTACTAGTGTCGGGCGAATCGGGCTTTGACGAGCTGATAGAAAACAGCAACCTTACAGCGTCGGAGCTGCTGGGCGTACTAACCTCTATGGAGGTTAAGGACGCGATAGTGCGGCTGCCGAACAACAAATACAGAGTTAGGAATTAATCAACATGAAGCTAATCATCATCGAAGGCGCAGGAAAAAAAGAAACCATCGAAAAATATCTAGGAAAAGGCTACCGAGTTTTTGCAACTAAGGGGCATATCCGCGATTTGCCGCAGCGCACGCTTGCGGTTAATGTTAAAGAAAACTTCGCGCCGAAATATGTGGTTATGGACGATAAGTCCGATATCGTAGAGCGTATGCGGGCAGAGGCCGTAAAAGCAGACGAGGTTTTACTTGCCACCGACCCCGACCGCGAGGGAGAGGCGATTTCGTGGCACGTCGCACAAATTTTAGGCGTAGACCCTAACCAAAAAATCCGCATTGTCTTTAACGAAATTTCTAAAAAAGCCGTTACCGCCGCGCTGCAAAACCCCCGCGCAATAGATATCAGCTTAGTAGACGCACAGCAAGCGCGCCGCGTACTTGACCGCCTTGTCGGGTACAAGCTTTCGCCCGTATTGTGCAAAAAAATTCAAAACAAGCTTTCGGCGGGGCGCGTTCAATCGGCTACGCTGCGCCTTGTAGTAGAGCGCGAGCGCGAAATCCGCAGCTTTAAGCCCGAAGAATATTGGCCGTTTTTCTCTATGCTGCATAAAAGCGGCGATGCACTGCTTGTTAAAGCCGCGTTGTTTCAAAAGGACGGCAAAAAAATCAAGCTTACCTCACGCGGAGAGGTAGACGCGGCGGTTGCAGAATTAAACGGCAAACCGTACACCGTTACAAGCGTTAAAAAATCCATTACGCGTTCACGTCCGCCCGCGCCGTTTATCACGTCCACCTTGCAGCAAGACGCACTTAACAAGCTTTCGTATTCGCTTAGCCAAACCACCCTAATCGCGCAAAATCTCTACGAAGGCGTAGAGCTGGGCAGCGAGGGAAAGGTTGCGTTAGTTACCTACGTGCGTACCGACTCCACGCGTGTTGCGCCCGACGCCATCAACGAGGCACGCAGCTTTATCGCGCAAACCTACGGCAACGAGTTTATTCCCGAAAAGCCTAACTTTTACGCCTCTAAAAAGGGCGCGCAGGACGCGCACGAGGCGATTCGTCCTATATCGCCCGAACGCACGCCCGAAAGCTTAAAAGGCATGTTAAAAAAAGAGCATTACAGATTGTACAAGCTAATCTACGAACGCTTTTTAGCAAGTCAAATGAGCGACGCGCAATATAACTCTTTATCGGTAGAAATCGGCGCGGGCGCGTATACGTTTAAGGTAAACGGAAAAACGCCGCTGTTTGCAGGCTATACCGTAGTATACAGTATGCACGAGGACAACAAAAACGAAGACGACGAAACGGCGGCTAAGCTGCCCGATTTGCGCGAGGGCGAAGTGCTTAACTTTAAAGAATATAAATTCGAGCAAAAGTTTACAAAGCCGCCTGCCCGCTACACAGAGGCCGCGTTGGTTAAAGCAATGGAAGAAAAGGGGATAGGCCGCCCCGCTACGTACACGCCCACCGTAACCATTTTGTCGTCGCGCGAGTACGTTACTAAAAAGGACGAAAACGGCAAAATAGGCAAGTTTTTAATCCCTACGCCGTTAGGCGAAAAGGTAAACGATATGCTAGTTAAATATTTTCCCGATATTATAGACGTTGCCTTTACTGCCCAAATGGAAGAAAACCTAGATAAAATAGAGGACGGCGGCGTAGAATGGCAAAGCGTAGTAGCTAAATTTTACGACGGCTTTGAAGAAAAAATCGCGCACGCTTTGGGCGACGGCTTTTCGTTAAAAGCACCCGACGTTAAAACCGATATAATTTGCGACAAATGCGGCGCGAACATGCACATAAAGACGGGACGCTACGGCAGATTTTTGGCATGCCCCGCCTTTCCTAAATGCCGCAACACCAAACAGCTGGACGAGCCAAACGCAAACAGCGGGGCAGTTCTCAGCAGCGGCGAAGCAGACGCGCCGCCCGAACAGGACGCGGGCGGCAATTTCGACGGCGCGCAA
Source organism: Bacillota bacterium (assembly GCA_009777485.1). GTDB lineage: Bacteria > Bacillota > Clostridia > Christensenellales > Pumilibacteraceae > WRAP01. The sequence continues at coordinate 80,185 of WRLT01000001.1, read as the reverse complement.
GCGGTAACAGGGGTTAAAACGGTGCAAGAGCAAGAAATTATTTGCGATAAATGCGGCAAAGAAATGCGTTTGCGTCAAGGAAAGTTCGGCCCGTTTTACGGCTGTACGGGCTATCCTGCGTGCAAAAACATCAAAAACCCCGAATCAAAGGCAGACGCCGTTCCTGCGGGAGTTTGCCCCGAATGCGGCAAGGATTTAAAAAAAATCACCACCCGCAAAAGCATATTTTACGGCTGCAACGGCTACCCCGACTGCCCGTTCACTTCGTCCGCGCCCGTATTAGCCGACAAATGCCCCCAATGCGGCGGCTTTACAGTTTTGCGCAATTATAAAGACGGCGCGTATAAAGTTTGCGGAAAAAAAGACTGCACCTACAAATCCAAAACCGACAACTAAAAAACATAGTTATCCGCACAAAGTTTACACGGGTTGCAAAAATATCTTCATCCTCCATTCATATTGATAAAGACGGCGCTGTAAAAAATGCTGTCTTTATTAATTATTCCCTTACTAAAAAAGGGGGGGCTTGACAAGCATGGTATAATAGAAATATAGGGCTTTATTTAATGGAGAATGGAAAATGGAGAATGGAGAATGTCGGCTAAGTTTTTAAAGTAAAAAGCCGTTAAAAAATTCCCCCAAAAAGGATGCAAATAGGGTGCAAAAAGGATGCAAAAAACACCTGCCTTTTACCATATTATCGCTATTTATTTTTAAGCCTTAACCGAAATTCTCCATTTTCCATTTTCCATTCTCCATTCTCTATAAACCTCTTGCTTTTTTCTGCCTTATTGTGTTACAATTAGGCGGATGGGTGATATCCGCGAAAGGTTCGAAAAAAATATTAAGGCGCACACTAAGCCTAACGAAAAGTTAGCCGTTGCCGTAAGCGGCGGCGCGGATTCTATGTGCTTGTTAAGCCTTGCGTTAAACGCGCCCTTTATCAAAAAACAAAATTTGCGCGTAGTGTCCGTAGACCATCAAATCCGCGCCGAATCGGCGCACGATGTACAATTTGTGCAAGAGTTTTGCTTGCGGCACGGCGTTACGTTTTTGCCCTACGCCGTCAACGTACCCGCGTTGGCAAAAAAAAGCGGCGCTAGCCTAGAAACTGCGGCGCGGGAGGCGCGTAAAAAAATTTTTGCATTGCTTGTAGCCGAAAAAACCGCCGATAAGGTTTTAACGGCGCACCATGCGTCCGATAACGCCGAATCTATATTCATGCACCTGTTGCGCGGCTGCGGTTTGCAAGGCTTGTGCGGCATGGAAATGCTGCACGAAGGCTTTTTACTGCGTCCGCTGTTAGACGTACAAAAAGACGAAATCGTCCGCTATATTTCCCAAAACGAACTCCCATTTACACAGGACGAAACCAACACCGACAATACCTACACGCGCAACTTTATCCGCAACGAAATTTTGCCGCGCATTAAGCAGCGCTACACAGGTGCAGAAAACGCGCTGATTAACCTTTCACAAGACGCCCGCACCGCGCTTGCCTTTATAGACGCGGGCGCGGCGGGGCAGCACAGTGCCGTGCAAGACGGCGTATACACTGTATCCTTAGACAAGCTTAAAAACCCCGCTGCGGCGGCGCGGCACATCACGCACGCCTTGCCCCCGCACATAGCCCGCCTATTGCAGCGCAAGCATATAGAACTAATTATCGCCCTGCAATTCGCCGACGAACACGCAGGCATAGACCTGCCTGCCAAATTCCGCGCCGTAAAGCAAGCGGGCAGTATTGTGCTGTTTTCTAAATCTAACAAGTTTTCAAAAACGGAGAAACAAAAATCGTGAAAAATAAGCTTAGCCTGTTATACAGCGCACAGGAAATTGCCCGCCGCATAGACGAGCTTGCCTTGCAAATCCGCCTTGATTACGGCGAAGAAAAGGATTTTTTGTGCGTGTGCGTGCTGAAAGGCGCGTTTATGTTTTTTTCGGACTTAGTTAAAAAATTAGGCAGTAACGCACTGTGCGCCTTTATCCGCCTTTCCTCTTACGGTAACGAAACCAAAAGCTGCGGCAGCGCAAAGCTTGTGTGCGACATTTGCGAGGACGTAAGCGGCAAGGACGTATTGATTATAGAGGATATTGTAGACGAGGGGCATACGCTAAGCTTTTTAAAACAATATTTTGCCCAAAAAAATGCGGCGTCGGTGCGCGCATGCTGCTTAGTAGATAAGCCTGCTGCCCGCGTGCAAGACGTGCGCCCCGACTATACCGCCTTTACGCTTACTAAGCCGCATTTTGTAGTCGGCTACGGCTTAGATTACGCGCAGCGTTACCGCAATCTGCCCGCGCTATTTAATTTGGAGTAAACAACTATGCTGTATTTTGTTGCAACGCCCATCGGCAATTTAAAAGAAATTACGTACCGCGCCGTAGAAATTTTGGGGGAGGCGGATTGTATCTACGCCGAAAATCCGCGTCATTCGTTAAAGCTTTTAAGCCACTATAACATTAAAAAGCCCGTTTTTGAATATCAAAAATTTTCCGAACGTCAAAAAACGCAAGAGATTATCCAAAAGCTAAAAGACGGAAAAATTATAGCCGTTATTTCCGACGCGGGCGTTCCGCTAATTTCCGACCCCGGCCATGCGTTGGTGGACGCGCTGATTGCACACAAGCTGCCGTTTTCGGCGGCGGGTATTCCGTGCGCCGCCGTATCCGCGCTGGTGCTAAGCGGACTGGATGCGTCCGCGTTTTGCATGGCGGGCTTTTTGCCGCACAAAAAAGCCGATAAAAACAAGCACATTCAAAAATTTAAAGAGTTGCAAGCCTCTTTGATATTTTATATCGCCGTACACGATGTGCAAAAAGATTTAGACTTTTTATTTCAGCATTTGGGCGCGCGCCGCGCCGCGCTGGTGCGCGAAATTAGCAAAAAGTTTGAATCTGTTACGCGCTTTACGTTAGGAGAAACGCCCGATTTTACGCAAGCGGGCGAGCTTACACTGGTGGTAGAGGGCTTTAAGCTGAAAGTTGCCGCCGTAACGCCCGAAAGTATCCGCCAAAAAATTGCCGCGTTGGTTGAGGCGGGCACGGATAAAAAAGATGCCGTAAAAATGATTGCCGCCGAATACGGCTTACCAAAATCCGAAGTATACAAAGAAAGCTTTGATTAGCTGTTGAATAGTTTATGGACGCGTTATTTCATTTTTAAACAGCTTTTCAAATTCTTCAAGGGTGCCTGCTGTAATTAAGTTTTTCTGGATAATAAAACCGTCAATTTTGGGAAATAACAATACGATTTTGTACCATTCGCCTTTATCAATAATTTTTTTAATGTTATCTGCTCTTTTTAAAACTGTGTGCTTTTCAAACTCAAATGCTATCAATCCTTCTTCATCAATACTAATGTTTTTAGGAGTTAGCGCTTCAAGTATTTTCGCTTTAAAAATAAACGGAGAGATGGCAGCAAAAATTGTGAATGAAATCAAAACGAATAGTGCAATGACTAATAGCCAATTCCACATAAATATTCCGATAACGACTGGTATGCTGAATAGCACACAAAGTATCAATGCAACTACAAATGACAGAACAGCATGCGTTTTTAGCAAATGTTTTTTACATTCTTCTGAATACTCACCGCTAAACTCAATCATATAAAACCTCATAGAACTAATATTGCGAATAGACTTGCCGATACGAAAATCCTTAATTTAAAACTATTGCCTAATTTTGTATATTTCTTTCGTCTTTGATAGGATGTTTCCAAAAAGCCCTTACAATCTTTTCTGTTTTATCAGTATGTCTAAATCTAACATAGCAACCTTTTTTGCTGAAGTCATGAGGAGTATTTAGCTTCCGATTATCATCAAATACTATCCATCCTCTTGATGTAGGATGAAGACGACTTCTGCCGTCAGAAATATAGATTCTTTCAATTTCAGAAATCTGGCATTTTGTCAAAACACCGAATAAACCTTTAACAACTATTGTTTTAACTTCAAAATCGACATTTACTCTTAAAGCAAAAAATCGCAAGTTCAAGATTAATATACTTAGACCAAACAAAAAAAGAACCAACACAGCCGGATACATAATCTCTTTCGCACCTGCCAAATCTAATGCAGTCACTATCCATGCAACAATAGCTAATATAAAGAATAGTATTGTGGCGCACAAACCATAGGTAGCAGCTTCATGATTTTGCCAAAATTTAATTTGTTCAAAGGTTTGATTTGCTTGAATATTTTTCATAGAGTATTTTCCTTAGTTTAAAACTACTTTTTTGCCGTAAGTTCTTTTTCGATTAATTCAACTTCGGTTAAAAACTGTTCTGCGTTAAATTCGGAGTGGATAATTTTATGCGTTAAGTCAAATTCGGATAATTGAATTCCGTCGCATGCGGAGTTACGTTTAAATTGATTGGTAAAAAACCGCGTAATAAATATGCGCAGGTATTTTATAATATCCTTTTTGGCGTAATCAAAAAACGCGCGGCAGGCAAGGGCATACACCTTTGTCACCGAAAATCCTTTTCCGATTAAATTGTACAAGAAAAAGTCGTGTAATTCATACGGGCCTACCGAAACCTCTGTGTCTTGATTAGGCAATAATTCGGGCGATACGGGCGTAGCCAGCACATCGTTGAGTACGCGCGCAATTTCCGCGTTTTTAGTGGTTAGGCAGTAGTTGCGCGTCATGGCGCGTATCAGCGTTTTTGCCAACGACGAATTAGGGTTGTACTGCGCTAACTGGTCGCCGCCAAACGTAGACCATCCTAGCGCGGTTTCGGATAAATCGCCCGTACCCAACATCAGCGCGTTATATTTGTTGGCTAAGTCTAGCAGAATTTGCGTGCGTTCACGCGCTTGTGCGTTTTCGTATACTACGTCGTGCGTGTCGGAGTGGTCTATACGCTTTAAATGCAGCGTGATAATATCCTGGATAGGAATTTCCATGCCCGTTACGCCAAACAGCTGTATAAGCTTGGCAGCATTATTTTTGGTGCGCGCACTGGACGCGTCCGCAGGCATCATCACCGCAATAATATCCTTATTGCGCAAGCCGTATTTAGTAAACATTCTATCACACGCCAACAGCAGAATAGTAGAATCTAAGCCGCCGCTTAACCCCAAAATCAGCTTGCTTGCGCCCGCTTCACGCATACGCGTGTAAATGCCGCGTCCCATAATATCAAAAACGCGGTCAAATTCTGCGCCCTGCGGAACAAACGGCAAACGGTTAATCGCACGCGTTAATTCCGCGCCGCTGTCTTTAAGGCTAAGCGGGTAAACGCAGGTATGACCTTCTATGCAAGCCCCGTCATCGGACATGCCCTTATAAACCTTTTCACAGCGCACCGCGTCTACATCTATCTCCGCGTACAAAATTTCTTCGCTGTCGCCGTCGAAAGAGGCTACAATCGCGCCTAATTCCGCCGCGATTTTATCGCCCGAATATACGTTATCCGAAACCGCCTCGCCCGCGCCCGTCGATACATACGCATACGCGCAAGACAGCCTGTCGGTAACCGCTTTAATTTTACTGATACGCGACTCAAACGAATCGATTAAGGCAGCAGAGGACGCCAGATTTATAATTAAGTCCGCGCCGCCGCAAACCAACCGCTGCGCGGCAGGTATCGGTTTATCAAAATCTTCCTCAAACACTACCGAAAGCTTATAGCCGTTTTTGGTGTGCAGCACCGCATCGGGGCAAAGCGTGTACGGTTTATTTCCTAGCACGGCCGTGCCGCTTGATTCTCCGACTAGGGCAATTAAATCTCCGTCGCTGATTACTGCCGCGCAAGACACAACCGCGCCGCCCGCGTTAATGGGCACGCCTACAATAAAGGCGGTTTTAACCGTTTTAGAAAAAGCAACCAAATCATTCAGCGCGTTTTTCGCGCCGCTTAAAAGTTGATTGTACCGTGCCATACTGCCTAAGCTAGAACCTGTTAAGCTAAGCCGCCCAAACACGGCAAGTTCTGCCTTTTTCTTTTGCGCCTCTTTTACACAGCGCATAATTTCTTTGGCGTTTTTATCGGGTGCGCCCAGCGTAAGCGGCGGCGTGCATAGGGCTAACTTTATAAATCCGTGTTTCATATTAAATTCACTCCTTACCGCTAAGTATATCACTAAGCTTGCTTTTAGGCAATCTATTTACCACAATAAGTGCGCGCAGCACCTTTAAAAATTTTTTAAAAAAACTTTGTAAAAACGCTTGACAATAGTTAGGTACTTACTGTATAATTAGTTATGTACCTAACAAGTGTGCGAAAATATGTAAAGGAGGTGCACTATTTATGAAAAGCGAATTACACGAAAAGCTGTTTAGATTTCAGTTTTTGCTGCACAAAAAGCACAAGCGGTTTATGCACGGCAGCTTCGATCCGATGTACGGGCAGGGCAGAGTACTGGCGCTGCTTAAAATGAAAGACAACGTAAGCAGCCGCGAGCTGATGTACTTACTGGGCATGTCGCCGCCGTCGGTAAGCGAGCTGCTTGCAAAGCTAGAAAAAGCCGAGTTTATCACGCGCGAGCAATCCGAGCAAGACAGGCGCGTAAGTCTAATCAAGCTAACCGAAAAAGGCAAAAGCTATCAGCAGCCCCAACCTTCAGAGCGTCAAAAATTGTTTGATTGCTTATCCGAGCAAGAAAAAGAATGCTTTAACAGTATTCTTGACAAGCTGATAGAGCGTTTAAAAGAAACGCTGGAAATCAGCGACGAGCAAATCGCCGAAAAAATGAGTCGGCATTTTCACCGATTTGCGCATTGCCGCAGTAAATGTAAACACGGCAAAGACGAGGAAAACTAAGCCTTAGAAAAAATACGCAGATTGCCCAAAAGGCAGTCTGTTTATTTTTTTAAATGAATTGCATTTTTACCGCCGTTTTTGTTTGTCAAAAGCGGCGCGGTTTGTTATAATACATATATGAGTTTAAAGGTGTTAAAAAGCGGCAGCGATATTCGCGGCACGGCGATTGCGGCAAACGGAGAAACAGTCAACTTAACGCAGGAGGTTGTGTCTAGCTTAGGCGGAGCATTTGTAAGCTTTTTAGCAAAACATACGGGCAAAACCGAATTAAAGCTTGCCGTAGGAAATGACCCGCGTCTTTCGGGCGAGGCATTAAAAGAAGCGTTAATTGCCGTCTTTAAGCGTTGCGGCACTACGATTTATGATTCGGGGCTTACTTCTACGCCCGCCATGTTTGAAATGACGCGCCACGCCGAAACCGATTGCGACGGCGCGGTTATGATTACCGCAAGCCACCATCCGTTCCACAAAAACGGACTTAAATTTTTTACTAAAACGGGCGGCTTAACGGCCGAACAGCTAGACGAGGTAATCAGCTTAGCCGAGCAAGGCGCAATGCCCGAGGGCGATAAAACCATTCTGTACCGCCGCGACTTTTTAAAGCTTTATGCAGACAAGCTAGTAGCTTATGTGCGCGCCAAAACGGGCGAGGAAACGCCGCTTTACGGCCTTAAAATCGTAGTAGACGCAGGGCACGGTTCGGGCGGCTTTTTTGCCGACAAAATTTTGCAGCCACTGGGCGCGGACACAACGGGTTCGCAGTTTTTACATCCGGACGGCAATTTTCCCGCGCACGCGCCCAACCCAGAGGATTCGGCGGCCATGCGTTCAATCTCTGATTGCGTTATAAACACGGGCGCGGATTTAGGCATTATTTTCGATACCGACGTAGACCGCGCCGCGATTGTCAACAAGGGCGGCGAAGAAATTAACCGCAACAAGCTTATTGCCTTAGCGGCAGCAATCGTATTAGAAGAAAATCCCGGCGCAACCATTGTTACCGACAGCGTAACCAGCGACGGGCTAAAGAAATTTATCTATAAAAAAGGCGGCGAGCATTTCCGCTATAAGCGCGGCTACCAACATGTAATCGGCAAAGCCAAAGCCCTAAACGCGGAAGGAAGAAACGCGGTTTTGGCAATGGAAACTAGCGGGCATGCCGCGTTCCGCGAAAACGGATTTTTAGACGACGGCGCGTACTTAGCCGTAAAAATTCTGGTTAAGCTTGCCGCGCTTAAAAAAGAAGGCAAAGAGCTTGTTTCGTGCATAAGTGAACTGGAAAGCCCTAAAAGTCGTTTTGAAACGCGGATATTTTTTAAAGACGTTGCGGACTATAAAACCTACGGCGATACGATTGTAAACGCGCTAACCGATTTTTCTAAAAAACTTTTCACGCTAGAACCCTCCACCTACGAGGGGGTGCGTGTTAATGTAGACGCCGCGCAAGGCTGGTTTTTATTGCGCCAAAGCGTTCACGACCCCAACATGGCGCTTAACATCGAAAGCGAACTTCCGCAGGGTGCGAAAATCATTGCCAAAATCATCTATAAATATTTGTCGGGATTTAGCGGCTTAGACTGTCCCGGCTTAAAGGTTTTTACAGAATAAATTTATTTCGCTAAGGAGAGCATGTACACATGGACACAAAAAAGCAGAGTATCAACGCGCTAAGAATTTTAGCCGCAGAGGCCATCGAGCGGGCAAACAGCGGTCATCCCGGCATTGCACTGGGTGCCGCGCCTACGCTGTATACCTTGTTTACCGAGCATTTACAGCACAATCCCAAATCGCCCGCGTACTTTGGGCGCGACAGATTTATATTGTCGGCGGGGCATGGTTCGTCGTTGCTATATTCGGCATTTCATTTGTACGGCTACGGTCTTACCAAAGAAGATTTAATGTGTTTCCGTTCGCTTAAAAGCCGCACGCCTGGTCATCCCGAACACGGCATAACGGCAGGCGTCGAAACCTCCACAGGCCCGTTAGGGCAAGGCTTTGCTAACGCGGTAGGCTTTGCCGTAGCCGAAAAAATGCTAGCCGCACGCTTTAACAAGGCAGATGCCGAGCTTATCAACCACTACACCTATGTTTTATGCGGCGACGGCGACATGCAAGAGGGCATTACGGGCGAGGCGGCAAGCTTAGCAGGCACATGGAAGTTAGGCAAGCTGATTTGCTTATACGATTCTAACGACATCACGATTGAGGGCAGCACCGATTTAGCGTTTACCGAAGACGTAGGCAAGCGGCACGAGGCATACGGCTGGCAGGTGCTGCGCGTAAACAACGGAGAGGACACCGAAGAAATTTCCGCCGCTATCACGCTAGCTAAAAAAGAAACGCAAAAGCCCTCCTTAATCATCGTAAAAACTACTATCGGCTACGGTTCGCCCAAAGCCGGCAGTGAGGCCAGCCACGGCGCGGCACTGGGTGCGGATGCGCTGGCAAAAACCAAAAAAGCATTAGGTTGGACGGCAAAGCCGTTTGAGGTTCCCCCCGATGTTACCGCGCACTACAAAGAAATAACGGCTAATTTAGCCGCACACGAAAAAGCGTGGAACAAACGCTTTAACGCATACAAAACGAAATACCCCGAAGAATGCGAACAATTTTTAACCGCCGCAAAAGGCAAAGCCCCCGATTTAACCGAAATTGCCGAGTTGTGGAAGTGGCCCAAAAAAGATATCGCCACGCGCACCGCTTGCGAAACGGTATTAAACAAGCTATCCGATATACTGCCTAATTTAGTAGGCGGTTCGGCGGATTTAGGCCCGTCTAACAAAACGCTGTTAAAAGGCAAGGACGATTTTTCACACCTAACGCCGCACGGCAGCAACATCCGTTTCGGTGTACGCGAACACGCTATGGCGGCTATATCCAACGGCATCGCGCTGCACGGCGGCTTTTACAACTACTGCGCAACCTTTTTAATCTTTTCGGATTACCTTAAACATGCGGTGCGTATGTCCGCGCTTATGGGGCTTAACGTAACGTATATATTCTCGCACGATTCTATCGGAGTAGGCGAGGACGGCCCTACGCACCAACCCGTCGAGCAACTGCTGTCGCTGCGTTCTATTCCCGATGCTAAGGTATTCCGTCCCGCCGACGGCAAAGAAACTGCCGCCGCGTTTGCCGCCGCGTTAAACGGCAAAGGTCCTACCTGTATAATAACCTCGCGGCAGGATTTACCGCATGTAGATAAAACCTCTAAGGACGCGCTTTTAGGCGGCTATATATTGCTAAACAGCGAAAAGCCCGTGCCGGACTGTATTATTATGGCAAGCGGGTCCGAGCTTAATTTAGCCGTAAAAGCGCGCGAAATATTAGCGGTGCAGGGTGTAGATGCGCGGGTAGTAAGCATGCCGTGTATGGAGCTTTTCGAGGCGCAAACCCAAAAATATAAAGAAAGTGTGCTGCCTGGGAGCGTGCGTGCGCGCATAGCCGTAGAGGCAGGGTCTAGCCTTGCGTGGCATCGTTATACGGGCTTAGACGGCGCAACCGTTACTATGGATGCGTTTGGTCAATCCGCACCTGCCGATATCCTGTTTACCATTTACGGCTTTACGGCAGAAAAGGTTGCGGAGGTTGCCAAAAAAACGTACCGCGCGTGTTTGCGAAAGGCCGCCGATTTGCCGACGGGTGAAACCGATGAAAACGTATAAATTTTTCGCCTTTATGAATCGCTTAAAGCTGATTAACCGTTGGAGCTTAATGCACAACCGCCAAACAGAGGACGTTGCGCAGCACAGCCACCAAACGGCAGTTTTGGCGCACGCGCTTGGGCTTATCGATAAGGAAGTTTTTCAAAAAAAAACGTGTCCCGACAAATGCGCCGCAATCGCGCTGTACCACGAAACCGCCGAAGTATTAACGGGAGATATGCCTACGCCTGTCAAATACCGCAACGCACAAATGCGCGAGGCATTTTTCGAGGCCGAAAAGCATGCAGAGCAGCGTCTTTTAGACGGCTTGCCCGAAATTCTTAAAAAAGGGGTAGCCGCACGTGTGCGTCCTGAAAAATGCCGCGAGGCAGAGCTTGCCGCATTTGCCGATAAGCTTGCCGCATACATAAAATGCACCGAAGAATTCAGCGCGGGCAATAAAGAATTTGCCGCCGCCCTAAAAACCGCCGAAAAGCAAATTGCAAGCTTTAACGACGAAACGGTAAATTACTTTATGCAAAGCTTTGCGCCGTCTTTCTCTATGAGCCTAGACGAACTTATGGAGTGAAACCTGTATACTATAAATTTACAATAGCGTCTTTTCGGTTCTTTTTGCGTTACTCTTGCGCTAATTCTCCTAGCCGTACCGCTAGTACGGCGTTGTCGAAAACGCACAGATTAACACAAAAATCTTCCAAAAATCCGCCATTACCATTTATGTATACAGGTTAGCGGTTTCAAAATTGGTGCGATTCGCACTACGCTTTGTTTTTTTACGCGCTTGCGTACATTTAGGTACGCGGCACGCGCAAAAAAACAAACTGTTGTACGACTTGCCCTCAATTTTGAAACCGCCCTCATATAGGTTTTAGACACATAAGTTATTATGTAGGATATACTTAACACAGGTTTTATTAAAAATAAAATAAAAAACAAAAAAAACGGAGGATAAATAGTTATGTTGTTAGACAAATCGGGTAAATTGGTAAAGTCGTTAGATTTTCGGGGTACTAAAATAGAGTATCTGGACAGACTTACCGCAAAGGAACTTTTTTTAATTATGACCGCCGCACAACAGTCGGTTAATTTAAAAGAATCCTTTAAAGCAAAAGACCTTGCGCCGAAAAACTGGAAGGGCACTATTTACGAGCCTATCGCCAACGCCTGCAAGGACGATAAAAATTACGCCGACCGCTTATTCGGGGTAATTATCAAGCAAGCCTTAATTATGACGCCGCTGTTATTTAGACAAGCAAGCAGCGACAACGAATTCGAAGCCACCACCTACATACGCGAATCACTGGAATATTAGTATCTTGTGAGGTTGAAATGGCGAAAGATAAGTTAAGCGTTCAAGGCACTGATGTTAGGATAATTAAGGTACTGAACGAGGATTATATTTCCTTGACAGATATGCTAAGCGCAAAAGACGGTGATTTTTTTGTGTCTGATTGGCTACGCAATCGCAACACCTTAGAATTTTTAGGGATATGGGAAAATGTTAATAATCCAACTTTTAATTACGGCGAATTCGCCGTAATTAAAAGTCAAGCGGGACTTAACCGCTTTAAGATTAGTGCCAAAGAATGGATAGAGAGGACAAACGCTATTATTTAGACAAGCAAGCAGCGACAATGAATTCGAAGCCACCACCTACATACGCGAATCACTGGAATATTAAATTTGAGAATATAAAATATTTAATTGCTTGTAAACCTTTTTTGTCAATTTTATAATTTGCCGTTTTAAAGTATACAAACAAGATATATGGTGCAATTCTAAAATTTCACCCGCACTATCGGGTATAGAAAATTCAATTAACCTGATAAGATTTTGTATATCGCAAGTATGTGCAAGCAAAGTATTAATTAAATCATGATGAATAGTCATTAGTCCTCCTCTTTAATTACAAAGCGTAATCATTTTTAGTATATCAGAGTTATAAAGAAATAGCAAATATTTATATTACGATTTGTAATAATATATATTAACATGATTGCAATATGTTATAATTAAAACTAATGACTAATATGTTTGCATCAAGACTTGCAGAGTTGCGCAAAGAACAAGGATTATCTCAAAGAGCCTTGTCTGAAAGTTTAAATATTTCTCAGCCTGCAATTTGTTTGTATGAAAAAGGCGAAAGAGAGCCTGACTTCAATACAGTTTTAGTGCTTGCAGTTTTTTTTGGCGTTACTACCGATTATTTATTAGGGCTTGAAAATGAAGACGGTTCTAAGAATTTACCCCAAATAAAGGTATAAATTTTTTACTTTAAAAAAGCGGGGGAGATGTCGTAAGGTGCATTTTTTAAAAGTTCTTTTACGAATAAGGCGCGGATATAGCCTTTTGAATTGTCGGTGGAGTGTACAAAAAACTGCTTGCCGTAATAGTAGCGGGCAAGCTTGTAGTATTTGCTGTTGGTGTGTAGGCAAACCGCCGGTATGCCAAGCTTTATACATTCGTTTAATACATATTCTAATAAGTCCGAACCCACGCCCGTATTGCTTATATGCGGCGCAACGGCAAAGCGGTAAATATACGCCAAATCCGCGCTAAGCTGTACATAGCGTATCGCGCCTAAAATGCGGCTGTTTTCTTCGGCAATAAAAACCTTGCGGTGCAGTATATCGTCCACAATGTCAATTGTGCTTTCGCGCAGGGCGGTTACGGTTGCCGCGCCTGCCAATTCGTCTTGATACAGCTTAAAGGCCGCATGCGTTATGTCTTTAATAGCCCCCGCGTCGGCGGTACAGGCAGGGCGGATAGCGTGCATAATAATCCTTCTTTATGTTATTTCATTAGCAGCGTCATTACGGCCTTTTGCGCGTGCAGACGGTTTTCGGCTTGCTCAAAAACTACCGATTGCGGGCCGTCAATCACTTCGGCGGAAACTTCTTCGCCGCGATGCGCAGGTAAGCAGTGCATAAAAATCGCATGCTTTTCCGCCTTTTCCATAAGTGCTGTATTTACTTGATACGCTAAAAGCTGTGCTTGCTTTTTTGCGTCTGTTTCTTGCCCCATCGAAAAGAAAACATCCGTATAAATTACGTCCGCGCCGCGCGCAGCCTCGTCTACCGATTCGGTTAGCGTAACTTTTCCAAACTTTTGCGCCTCCGCTACGATTTCGGCATTCGGCGCGTTTGATTTCGGCGAACATATAACGATATCCATGCCCGTTTTCGCGCCCGCAACCATCAGCGAATTGGCTACGTTGTTACCGTCGCCGAAATACGCAAGCCGTACACCGTCTAACTTTCCAAACCGCTCGTACACCGTTAAAATGTCGGCAAGTGCTTGACAGGGATGAAAGTCGTCTGTAAGCCCGTTAATAATAGGGATAGTGCCGAATTTTGCAAGGTCTGAAACGTCGGATTGCTTAAACGTGCGTATCATAATGCCGTCTACGTTGTAACGTTCTAAGGTTTTTACGGTGTCAGAAATCGGCTCACCGCGCCCTAACTGAATGTCGCTGCTAGATAAAAACATCGGTACGCCGCCTAATTGCCGTATGCCTTGCTCAAACGAAACGCGTGTGCGCGTAGACGATTTAGCAAAAATCATGGCTAGCGTTTTATCCTTTAAATAGGTGTGCTTTTTGCCCTTGTTTAATAAAAATTTTAAATGCTGTCCAAGCTTTAAAATTTCAAATATTTCACACGTCGAATAATCTACCAGCGTCAGCAGATGACGGTTGTTGATTTTTCCTTTTGCTTTATATGCGTTAATATCCATAATTTTTCTCCTAATTATTCTTAGTTTTTTAATTTAATAGCAACTTAAAAGTTACTAAAATAGGGTTTTTAAATATTCGTTGAGGCAAAGATTTGGTCAAGCGCGCCGACCATTGCGTCAATCTCGGCTTTGGTAATCCGATACGGAGGCGCAAACCGCAGCGTGTTGTTGCCTGCCGCGTTAATTACAAAGCCCTTAGCCAGCATTTTATCTTGCACGGAGGTGTTGGAAAGCTTATCCGAAAGCTCTACGGCTTGCAAAAGCCCTAATCCGCGCACATCTTTTACAAACTTATATTTGCGCAGTTTAAATAGACGTTCTTGCATATATTCGCCCGCTTCCTCTACTTCTTCTAACAGCTTAGTATTTTTTAATTCGTTTACTACCACCAGTGCGGCGGCGCATGCTAGCGGCCCGCCCCCGAAAGTAGACCCGTGATCGCCTATTTCAAAGGCCTCCGCCGCCTCGCCGCGCGCCAAACACGCGCCGATAGGAAAGCCCGCGCCCAACGATTTTGCCAACGTAATAATGTCGGGCTGTACGCCGAAATGCTCAAAGCCGAACATTTTACCCGTGCGCCCCATACCCGTTTGCACCTCGTCCGCTATAAAAAGCAAGCCCTTAGATTTGCACAGCGCGTAGGCGTTTACCAAATAATCGTAATCGGCAGGACGCACGCCGCTTTCGCCTTGCACGCACTCTAACAATACCGCGCCGATTTCATCGTCCGCTTTAACGGCTGCCTTTAATGCGGCAAAATCGTTAAACGGCACATGCACAAAGCCTTGCGGAAGCGGGGCATAAGGCTTATGAAATTTTTCCTGACCCGTAGCCGTCAGCGCGGCCAAAGTGCGCCCGTGGAAAGACCCTATTGCCGATACAACCTTATATTTAGTTTTTCCCTTAGCGTAAAAATACTTGCGCACTAATTTCAGCGCGGTTTCAACAGCCTCTGCGCCGCTGTTTACAAAAACGGCGCGGTCGAAAATCGTGCCTGTAAGCAACGCCTCCGCCAACTCCGCTTGCGGCACCGAATAAAACACGTTAGAGATATGAATCAGCTTTTTTGCTTGCGCGGCGATAGCATCCGTTAGGGGAGGATAATTGTAGCCTAAGCAGTTTACCGCAATGCCGCCAAAAAAGTCGGTGTACTCTTTGCCCGCAGTGTCGTATAATTTGTTGCCGCTGCCGTGCGTAAAGCACACGTCTCTGCGCGCAAACAAATTCATATAATTTTTCGCATCCAAAATTTTTACTGTCATAATGTCCATAAAAAATATTCCTTATATCGGTCAAGGGTTTTAGGCAACTACCATAGTGCCCGCACCCTTATTGGTAAACAATTCTAACAATATAGAGTGCTTTACCGTTCCGTTAATAATCAGTACGTTAGATACGCCCATTTTAATCGCTTGCATACAAGCATCTACTTTGGGCAGCATGCCGCCCGCTATGCGCCCGTCCTTAACCATCTTTTCAATTTCCTTTACGCTGATGGTAGAGATTAGGGTAGAGGGGTCTTTTTCGTTTAAGCGGATACCGTCCACGTCGGTTAAAAACAGCAGTCTTTCCGCACCTAAGCTGCCGCCGATTGCGCCTGCGGCAATGTCGGCGTTAATGTTATAGCCCGTTCCGTCCGCGCCTACGCCTACGGAGGCGATTACAGGAACATAATCGTCTAGCAGCGCGTGCAGTACGGCACAGTTTACCTTTTTGACTTTGCCCACATAGCCGTAATCCGCGCCGTCCGCCGACATAAGCTTTTCCGCCTCGATAAGCCCCGCGTCAAAGCCGCACAGTCCAACCGCCTTTACGCCAAAGCCGTTTAGCATAGCAACGATGTTTTTATTCATCTTGCCCGCTAACGCCATTTGCACTACTTCCATAGCGTCGCGGCTGGTTACGCGCAAGCCGTTTTTAAACTCGGATTTTATGCCGTGCTTTTCTAACTGCGCGTTAATTTCAGGCCCGCCTCCATGCACCAAAACGGGATTCACCCCCGCCATTTTAAGCGTAGCGATGTCTTGCAGAATGGTTTTAAGCACATGCTCGTCGTTCATAGCATTTCCGCCGTACTTAATCAGCACCGTTTTACCCGAATAGCGGCTGATATACGGCAACGCTTCGGTAATAATCTCTGCTTTTTTAATATATTCTTCTTGCATTTTCATATTGCTTTTCCTTTTAGATTTGGTTTCCTACTAAGGGCAGCCCTTCGGTTTCTTTAAGCCCGAAAAGTACGTTCATGTTTTGAATGGCAGCACCCGACGCGCCCTTAATTAAATTATCGATTACCGATACGATTATTATTTTACCCGTGCGTTTATCCGCCTTAAAACCGATGCGGCAAATATTAGAACCTGTTACCGATTTTAATTCGGGCAAAGCTCCCGCCGTAAGCACGGATACAAACGGCTCGCCGCCGTAAAACTTTTTATATGCGGCTTGTGCGGCTTTTTCGTCTAAACTTAAATCCGCATAAACAGTGGCTAGTATCCCGCGCGAAATCGGCAATAAGTGCGGCGTGAACGAAAGCGTAATATCCGCGCCTGCCGCTAAGGAAAGCTTTTCCTCTATTTCGCCGGTGTGGCGGTGATTAGCTACCGCATACGCCTTAAAATTCAAAGCCGATTCGCACAGCGAAAAAGCCTCGTCCGCTTTTCTGCCCGCGCCGCTTTGCCCCGACTTTGCGTCTATTATAATGCCGTCAAGCTTGATTACCTTTTCCGCTAACAGCGGATACAAGGCAAGAATAGAGGCGGTAGGGTAGCAGCCTGGATTTGCGATTAAGCTTGCAGACTTAATTTTTTTGCGGTTCAGCTCCGTTAAGCCGTACACCGCCGTGTTGTTTAACTGCGGGCAAGGGTGTGTAATATCGTATGTTTTTTCAAACACGGCTAAATTGTCGTATCTAAAATCTGCCGAAAGGTCGATAACCTTTTTGCCCATGCGTATAATCCGTGCACCCATTTCCGCGCTTAACCCGTGCGGCAGGGCAGTAAAAACCACATCGCTATAAGATGCCGCATCCTCTGCCGACGGAACGGAAAACCGCATATCCGCATACGCGCCGCCCAACGCAGGATACAGCTCGGCAACAGGCGTATTCGCCATAGAACGGCTCGCCGCATACACCACCTTTGCGCCGCTGTGGTTAGCCAATAAACGCATAAGCTCGTAACCTGTGTAGCCGTTTGCTCCGATAATACCAACTTTTATCATAATCTCTAATTTCCTATATAGCCCAAAATAACAGGCTAAACCCCCTTTTAAAAAAGAGTTAAGTATAATTATACACGTTTATGAATATTTATGCAAGTGTTTTCACCCCAAATCCTGTAAATCTTTTTATAATCTCTTTTTGGGAACTCTTTTGCGATTAAAAAGCAATGTTTAACTTGACAAAATGTGCGTTATGCCGTATACTGTATACGGCTATTCAGCTAAGGCGGGTGTACAATGGCGGAGTTCGAATTAAAAAACATAACCAAAAAATACGGTAACGGCACTATTGCGTTGCACAATATAAACCTAAGAATCGCGCAAGGAGAATTAGTTGCCGTAACGGGTATGCCCGACAGCGGCAAGTCAACCCTTTTGCGCATTATTGCGGGCTTAGAAAAGCAGACAGAGGGCGAAATTTTAATAGACGGCAAGCCTGCTCCGCCCGATATACGGGCACGCGATGCGGCAATGATTTTTCAGCATTACGGACTGCGCCCTAATTTAACCGTGTATGCAAATTTAGCATTAGGCTTAAAATTGCGCAAAACCGACAAAGAAGAAATTGATGTACGCGTCCGTGAGGCCGCCGCACAGCTTGGGCTTACGGCTATGCTGAATAAAAAGCCCAAAAAAATAACCGAACTGCAACGCCGCCGCGCTATGCTGGCGCGGGCACTGGTGCGCCGCCCCGAAATATTTTTATTAGATGAACCGCTGGGCACTTTAAAAGGCAGGGCGCGCACCGCCTTGCGCACGGATATACTTAATGTGCATAAGCAATTAAAAACCACCTTTATCTGCGCTGCCGCCGATTTTAGTGAGGCTCTTAGCTGCGCAGAACGCGTGGTGTTATTAGACTGCGGCGAAATAGCAGGCTATGACGCGCCGCAAAGCTTATACGACAATCCGCCCAACCAATTTGCTGCCGCCTATTTCGGCGCGCCTAGGATTAACCTTTTTAAGTGCATGCTAACGCGCGAAAGCGGCAAAATGTACGCCGCATTAGACGCGCATAAAATTCTTATTCCGCCCGCCCGCGCGCGCCGTTTATTCGATGAGGCCTATATCGGCAAAGAGGTTGTATTGGGTGTAAGGCCCGAAAACTTTCACGCGGAAGAAGTTTTTTTGGCAGGCTCGCCCGACACGGTAATCGACGCGCATATCGAAAACGTAGAAAGATTGGGGCACGAAACCATTTTGCATATCCGCGTTGCGGGAAGTAAGGACGATGCAACGGCGCGTGTATGCGCACGGCAAACGGCTGTCGCGGGCGATACAATCAAGCTTGCCCTAGACGGCAACCGCATACACTTTTTTGACCCCGAAACGGGGCATTCCATAACGGGCGTACCGCACACCAACCGTATATTTGCCGAAGTGGAAAAAACCGAAAACGGCAGCCGCTTAGCTTTTGGCGATACAAAAGCCTTGATAGCCGCGCCCCTCGTAGCGGGTAACGTGCGCTTAGAAATAGACCCGCAGTTTTTAATAGAAAAAAAGGCATTCGATGCCATGCAGCTAGCGCGTTTAGAAAAAGGGGAACCGCCCTTTGAGGATGAATATTTTGAAATACAAGGCAAATTAGAGTTTGCCGAAAAGCACGCGCTTTTTACCGCTCTGTTTGTATCGGTTGCAGGCAAAAGGGGACTGGTTGTCGCGCTTTGCCCGCCCGAAACCGTTTGCGCGGGCGGCGACATTACACTGCTTGCGCAGGCGTCTAAAATAAGACTTTACGCAATAGGCTAATTCCGCGCTTTTAATTTATAGCCGTCTTTGCCGTCTTCTACCGCATACCCCAACTGCGCAATTTCTTCGCGCAATCTATCCGACTCCGCCCACAACTTTGCCTCGCGCGCGGCTTGACGCTGCCTTGCTAGCGTAATAACCTCATCGGGAATAGGCGCGGCAGTTTCGTCTTGCGCTTCGCGTACTTCGGCTAAATTAAGCCCCAAAATGGTATCAAACTCTAACGCGGTTTTATAAATATCAGCCGAAAACGGCTCTTTTAACATCGTCCACAAAATTCCTAAGCAAAGCGGAATGTTTAAGTCGTCCGTAACGGCGGAAATAAACTCGTCTTTATAACGCGCTAAAACATCCGCATCGGTTTTAGCCGCGCTAGATTTATGCTTAAACAGCTGCACATACAGCCTAAACAACGCGGTTTGCGCCGCACTAAGCCCCTCAAAGGTAAAGTTTAATTTTTTACGGTAATGCGCGTTTAAACAAAAATATCTAAACGACAACGGCGAATAGCCGCGCTCTTGTAAATCCTTTACGGTATAGGTGTTGCCCAACGACTTACTCATTTTTCCGCCGTCCACCAACATAAATTCGCCGTGCATCCAATACTGCACGGTTTTACAGCCCTCTAACGCCTCGCTTTGGGCGATTTCGTTTTCGTGGTGGATAGGAATATGGTCTACGCCGCCGGTATGAATATCAAAGACCTTGCCGAAATATTTTTTAGCCATAGCCGAACATTCGATATGCCAGCCGGGGTAGCCGCGCCCCCATGGGGAATCCCACTGCATAATGTGGTTGGGCTCGGCCTTTTTCCATAGCGCGAAATCGGCGGGATGACGCTTTTGACTGTTTACCTCTACGCGCGCGCCCGCAATTTGCTCCTCTAAATCCAGCCTTGATAACGCGCCGTAAGAGGAAAAAGCGGCAATATCAAAATAAATGCCGTCGTCGGTTTCGTATGCGTAGCCGCCTTTTATAAGCCCCTCCACATACGCTATCATTTCGGCTATATGTTCGGTTGCTTTGGGGACAACCTCAGGGCTTCCGATATTTAATTTTTTACAATCCTCAAAAAAAACCTGCGTGTAAAAGTCGGCGATTTCCTGCGGCGTTTTTTGTTGACGGCGCGCGGCAAGCGCCATTTTATCCTCGCCCTCGTCCGCATCGGAAAGCAAATGCCCAACGTCTGTAATGTTCATTACGCCGCGAATTTTAAAGCCGCAAAATTTAAGCGAACGGCGCAAAATATCCATAAAAATATAGGTGCGCATATTGCCGATATGCGCAAAATTATACACGGTAGGTCCGCACGAATACATCGTAACCGTTTTAGGTTTTATCGGCTTAAGCGTTTCTTTTTTGCGCGTTAAGGTGTTATAAATTTTCAACATGAAAAATATTCCTTAGGGCTTTTGGATTTTTTGTACGGTTTTTTCTAATTCTTCAAGCCTTGCCCGCAGTGCGGTAAGCTCTTCGGCAACAGGGTCGGGAAGGTCTTGGTTTAAATCGTTGTCTACGCGTTCGCCGTTCAGCTTTACTACGCGGCCGGGCACGCCCACCACCGTTGAGTTAGCAGGAACTTCGTGCAGTACTACACTGCCCGCGCCGATTTTTGCATTTTTACCTACGGTAAACCCGCCTAAAACCTTTGCGCCCGCCGCAATCATTACGCCGTCCTCGATAGTAGGGTGGCGTTTGCCTTTTTCTTTGCCCGTGCCGCCCAACGTTACGCCTTGATAAATGGTTACATAATTGCCTACAACGGCGGTTTCGCCTATTACAACGCCCGAACCGTGGTCTATAAAAACGCCGTAGCCGATACGCGCGCCGGGATGAATTTCGATACCCGTAAAAAACCGCGCAAGCTGACTGATAATCCGTGCTACAAGCCTGTAACGGTGCTTATAAAAAAAGTGCGCTAAGCGGTATAGGATAAGCGCGTGAAAGCCGCTGTACGTTAAAATAACCTCAAACTTATTGCGCGCGGCGGGGTCGCTTTTTAATACAGCGTTTAAATCATAGTGTATTTTTTTAAAAACTGACATACGCACCTTTACTAACTCAACATAATATATGTTGCTTTTTACGCTCTTGTAACAACTTGCTTTTTTTCTATAAAAACGAAAACAATCGCAGCAAGCCCTCGATTTGCTCTTGCGCACAGATTGCCGCCGCCTCGCCGTCGATGATTTTTGCAAGGGCACTGTCTGCAAGTGCCAGCGCGGCGTCTATTTTTTCGCGCCCCGTTTCCGTCAGCGCGTAGCGGATACGCCGCTTATCCGTTTTGTGCAGCTGCTTTTCGATTAAGCCGCACATTACTAAATCGGCGGCTAAATGCGCGATGTTGGTTTTATCTTGCTTTAAAACCGCGCAAAGCTCTTTGGGGGGCAGGGGCTTATCGCGCAACGCAAACAAGAAACGGTTTTTCAAGTGCAGCAAATCCGTTCCGACAAACGCGTTTTGCCCAGATTGAATTAAGGCTAATACTTTTGCCGCGATAGGGTACATCGTAGAGGTAAGTATATAGTATATTAGCATTCTTGTCAATTGATTTTTCACCCTCCATTCTCCATTGTCCATTCTCCATTTTAAAAGGCGCGGCTTTTCGCCGCGCCTTTTAAAAAGCTGTATACTATTTAGCCGTTTACCTAATTTACGGCATGGGCAATACTTTTAAGGTAGGGTAGCTGCCTGCCGAAAACGCCCAAATATCCGTAGACCAGTTTGAATAAATTCCGCCGTGCGCAATTTGCAGTGCCGCCGTAGTTTGCCCGCCGTCTCTTTTATGCGCATTAGCACCCGTTTCAATTGTGCCCTCTAAGTCAACGGCCTGAGTATCCCAATAGCTGTTTACGATTTGCGCGCCGCTTGCAGGTGCTTCCATTTGGAATGCTGCGCCGAATGCGCCAGGAGGGGATAACGCAGTCGCAAAGCTTAGGTTAATACCTGTAATTAAGGTGTTTTCAATCCTGCCCGTAGCTAGGTTTTTAACTACAAGCATAGAACCCGCAGACCAATCCCAGTCGCCTTCCATTGCCACATCAATCAGTACGTTTCGGATAGTTCCGCTGTTTTCACGGGCAAGAACTGCGCCTACTGTACCAAAGCCGTCAACGTGTCCGTCAAAAGCAACATTTTCAACAACCCCACCCGCTAAAATATTATTAAAGAAAGAAAAATCCTGCACCCCGCCCGAAGTAACGTCAATAGACGATACCGACCCGAACGAAATCGTGCGGCCTCTGCCGTCAAATGTACCTGAAAAGTTGCCTAACGACACCCAGTTTCTACCCGTAATTTCGATGTTTTGAGTCAGATGAAACGTGCCGCTCGGATTACTTCTAATTTGCGCTAAGCCCGCTTGGTTGCTGATGCCGATAGAGGCAGTAGGCTGACCGCCGCCCGATGCTACGTTTGCTGCAACGCTGTTGGTAGGGTTCGTAATGGCAGTGCCGACAGGAGAGGTAATTGTTACCAATATAAGCTCACCCTGCGTTACCGTAAGGTTAGAAATGTTCAGCGTGCGCGTAGTTCCGCTGCCTGTAAGCGTACCGCGTGTTGCGCCTGTTACGGTGATGTTGCTTGCCGTCAAGCCCACAGGGTCTGCGCTGAACGTTAAGGTTAATGCGGTAGTGGTAACCGTATTAGCCGTTCCGTTGGCGGATAAGCTCGTAAATGCCACCGTTGTTACGTTCGCGCCCGCTACGTTTACTGCAACGGTTTTGGGGCTGCCCGTAATGTTTATGCCCGAAGGGGAGGAAATCGCAACCGATACATTTCCGCCTTGCGCTACCGTGACAGCAGAAATTGCCAGTGTGCGCGTGTTTCCGCTGCCCGTAAGCGCGCCGCGCGTTGCACCTGTTAGAGTGATGTTGTTTGCCGTTAAACCTACGGGGTCTGCACTGAACGTTAAGGTTAATTCGGAAGTAGTAACCGTATCAGCCGTTCCGTTGGCGGTTATGCCCTCTAACGCCACCTGAGTTGCTGTTTCGTCGTCTTTGTCGCCGCACGCCGCCATCACAAAGGCGCACGCAAACATAAGCGTCAACACAGCTACCCATAATCCCAACTTTTTTTTCATACATTATTCTCCTTTTTATTTTTTGGATACCGTTAGCATACACTTTTTTAAACCGTTTGTCAATCTTTTTTTGCTAGCTAAATAAATATGTACAAATTTCAGCCATTTTAGCACCTTTTTTTACAATATACTTGCAAAAAGGTAAAAGGTTGTGTTATACTACATCTATGCGCATAGTGGCTACACATGCAAAAAAACAGTGCGGCAAACGCTTTATAGCGTTTCTTTTGGCGTTGAGTGTGTTTTTGGCTGTGCTTTTGCCTGCCTGCACCATTTTGCATGTTCCGGTTACAGATATTAGTTTTACTCAAAAAGCAGACGGCATTCATATGCGCATCGGTGATGAAATAAACATCGGCACACAGCAGGTTCAAGTTTCGCCGCAGCTTGCCTCTAATAAAAACTTTACGCTTGAATCAAGCAACAACGCTGTTGTAAGCCCCAACTATCTAAATACGATTATTGCTTTATCCATTGGTGAGGCCGAGCTTACCGTTATAAGCGCGGACAATCCAAAATTAACCGACACCATCACCGTAACGGTAGACTACGCTATCCCCAGACGCTTAGAAATTGTTACAGAGGGGCATCTCATTCAAGAAATAGACGATTTTTCGGAAGTGCAGTTTTGGGTTGTGCTAGCCGAACAAGGCGATAATAAATTTTCGCCTAACCTAAGCTTTGATTGGACGGTGCGCCATAACGGAACGCTGTTAAAAACCGAAGCGGGTCAAAGCCTTGCTTACGAATTACTGTTTACGCCCGATCAGCAAGGCTTATACCAAATCGGCGTAAGTGCGCAGTTCGACGACGGAACGCGCTTAGAAGTATTTGAAACCCTGTTGGTATTCGAGCCGTTTGAGGTTCGCCCCTTTACCTTTGCGCCGTCTAACGCGCTGCTGCAAGAGGAGGGTGCGTACCGCACGGTTTTCTTTGAAGCGGATTTTGAACAATTACCGCTTAATCCGCCGCCGGCGATTGTATGGTTTGTAAACGACGAGCCGCAGCCTTCGCAGCAAGCTAGCTTTTCGTACCGTCCCGAACGCGCAGGCAGGCACAGAATCCGCCTAACCATTAACGGCAAAGAAGTACAAGGCTTTGCGGGCGATATCGACCCTATCGAAGCAGTTTTATTTGATTTTGTAGAAATTGTGGCGAAAGGCGTTTCCGCGCCCGAAAATGTACGCTTTGACTTTGCGCGTTCGTACCCGCGCCTGATGTTATCGTGGGACAGCGTGTCCGACGACCCGCGCGACGTAGACTACGAAATTAAAATTGAAACGGTTGAAGGGCGCGAAATTGTAAGAGACTATTTAGTAGTGGGCGCAAATCAAGTAGACCTGCGCAAATTTATCGGCGAAAACGAGGCGGGGCAGCTGCCGCAGCATCATATATTCCGAACGGAATTTAGAATTTCCGTCCGTTCGCGCGGGGGCGATATCTATTTGCCCAGCGACTATACCGAGCCTATCCGCACGGCGATGGTGCCCAGCGAGGCAATGGCACATCTAAAAACCACCTTTTATAACGGGCACCGCAACTTTTACGCCGCAACCCCGGAGGATTTGGCGGACATGTTTACCTATGCGCGGCTGTTCCGCGACCGTCAGTTTGTAGAGGCGGGCAGAGATTTTCCGACTTATAATTTTAAAACATTTATTGCGTTTCCGTTTCAGCCCGCAAACGCCGAGCGTATGTTAGCGGAAGCATTTTCGCTGCATCAAGCTACGGGGAATTTCGGATTTACGTTTAAGACGGAGGGCGGAGGGCGCATTTTTGACATAACCATTACTTTCCGCACAGACGGGCTGCCCAGCCGCACCACAAGCGGCCCGGCGTGGTACGATTCGTTCAACTCTAATATGCCGCGCGTCAATTACGACCGCGCGCGCGTGCGCGATTCGCTGCCTATCGAAAGCGCGGATTCGGGCAAACTTCCCGTTGCGGTTTTTACTAGTGAACAGCTGTATAAGATTGCCGAACAGGGCTATCGTCCTGTGCCTGCGGCGGGTTCGGCTGCGGAAAAAATTTATACAGACGCATCGTTAATTTTGCGCAGCATTATAACCGATGAAATGAACGATTTTGAAAAAGCACTTGCTATACACGATTATATCATTTGGCGCGTTTCGTATGATTTTGATGCGGTAGGCTTTGCCGCTGAGGAAGCGGTACAGTATACCGCCTATTATTTAGAGGGCGTATTTGTGCCGCGCGCGCATGGGTATTTTGCGGTGTGCGACGGAATGACGAAAGCCTTTGCGCTATTAAGCAATATGGAAAATATTCCTTCTATGCGCGTTGCGGGACGCGGCTACGACGAAATAAACGGCCGTTGGAACGGGCACGCGTGGAACAAGGTGCGTATAGAGGGTAGGTGGTATATTGTAGATACCACCTGGAATAATAAAGCCTTAGATTTATCCGCGATGTTTAACATAAGGCCCGTGCGTGAAATGCTTACCCGCCGTTACTTTTTAAAAACGGACGCCGAGCTTTCCGCTACGCACCGCGAGGAAACGCCTAACCTGTATCCGCGAACCGCCGTAGAGCCTGTTAATGTTTTTCAGCGTATTACGTATCAAACACAAAATTTCGGAACGGGTAATTTCTTTATGGATTCGCGCGATGCCGCCTCCGCCGCCGTTCAAGCTGCCGCGTTGGCTGAATATATGTTAGAAACAACCGATTGGGCGGCGCAAGAGCAACCCGCAATGCCCGGCGGTACGCCCGGCTTTGATTTTGCGCACTTTATTTCGTTTGAAATTATGATACATTCGCGCAACCGCGCACTGTACCAAAATCTTACCAATCACCCCGTAATCAACGCGCTTAAAATATGGGGGCTAGAATTTAACACGCATTTCTTTATAGTAACCGACGGCAACTCAAACGAAATGTATCAGCATATTTTTATCGCGCTTAATTACTCTGTTCTTCCGTAAAACAACGCGCACCCTCAAAAAATTACACATTCTTTACATT
This sequence comes from Bacillota bacterium, assembly GCA_009777485.1. Classification (GTDB taxonomy): domain Bacteria; phylum Bacillota; class Clostridia; order Christensenellales; family Pumilibacteraceae; genus WRAP01. The sequence goes on along the minus strand of WRLT01000001.1, from coordinate 53,976 downwards.
TCCCACGTTATTTTGCTTGTAATATAGTAAAACATGTGCTATAATGGGTTTACTATGGAGTTCCACTTGGAGGTTCCGGCTGCTGTCGCTAAAATTGCGGAGCTGTCAGAGTTCGATATTTATATAACGGGCGGTTATTTAAGAAATGTAATCGCGGGATTGGGGGATACGGATATAGACTTATCCGGTCCGATTGTCGCGCCTGCCTTAAATTTGCCCAAAAACTATCAAGTAAAGATAGTAAACTACCGACTCGGCACGGCACTTATACGCTGCGGCGCGGAGGAGTTTGAATATACGCCTTTCCGTATAGAAAGCTATGGGCCGGGAGGTAAGCACACCCCCGTAACGGTTGCGTTTACATCCGATATAAAAGCGGACGCGGCACGGCGCGATTTTACCTGCAACAGCTTATATTATAACGTGAAAACGCGTGAGCTGATAGATCTTTTCGGCGGCAAAAAGGACGCAGAAAACAACGTGCTGCGCGCCCGCGAGCCCGAACGCATTTTTGCTGACGACGGTTTAAGATTATTGCGGTTGGTGCGTATCGCCGCCGAAACAGGCTTTAAAATCGAAGCGGCAACAGGCGCGGCTGCCCTTAAAAACGCCGCCCTTTTAAAGGATATTTCGGCTGAGCGTAAGCGCGTAGAGTTGGATAAAATTTTGCTTGCCGACCAAAAATACGGCGTTGCGCACGCGCATTACCGCGGCTTAAAGCTGTTGTATCAATTCGGTCTTTGGCAGTATCTTGTTCCGCAATTATTAGAGGGCGATAAAATGCCCCAAAATACCGCCTATCATAAATACGATGTATTAGAACACGCGTTCCGCACGGTGCTGCACGCGCATCCTTCTGTCCGTCTTGCCGCGTTGCTGCACGATATAGGAAAGCCCGGCTGCTTTAAAAAGTACGGCAACATGCACGGGCACGAAATTTCGTCCGAATTTATTGCGCGTATGGTAATGGGTTCGTATGGGCTTAAATATTCTAACGAAAAAATAGACGAGGTTGCACGGCTGTGCTTACACCACATGTACGATATAAACGGCAACACCTCCGAGGCAAAAATCCGCCTTTTTGTTGCGCGAAATTACGATATTATAGAAAAGCTTGCGCTTTTGATAGAGGCAGACCGCAAAGGGGCGGGAGTGTCCGACGCGCTGCCCGTATGCCGCTTAATCGAGGTTAAACAAAAAATGCTTGCCGAAAATACGCCGATTCGCCAAATGGATTTAGAAATCAACGGAGGCGATTTATTAAGCATGGGTATCCGCGGCGAGCCTATCGGCGTAATTTTGCGCGACATGCACGAAAAATGTTTATTAGAGCCTAGGCTTAATCGGAGAGAGTGGTTAATGGCGTATGCCGCCCGCAGGGCAAAAGCTTAAACCACTGACAACTGACAACTTACAATTGACAAATTATTGCTATTTTATTTATAAAACCCATAGCCGAAATTTGTAAGTTGTCAGTTGTAAGTTGTCAATTCATACTCCGATACAGGCATAATTTTTAGTAAAAGCGCACAAAATATCGGGGTATGAAACGGAAATTGTGCATAATATTTTTTGCGGCGGCGTTTTTATTACTAACGGGTTTTTGTTTAAAGCCCGCATTTTCGGGAACTGCCGTTGTCGAGCAACAGCGGGCGCAGGTTGAGCTTGTGTATAACGGGCATACATACCGCTACACGGATACGTTTATCGAGCCTACCGACCATTTAGTGGCCGAGCAAATCCACACGCGCCGCATAAACGCACCGCTTAGCGAAAAGCTTAAAATGTGCGAAACCATAGCGGCAACGGGCGGGGATTATAAAAAAGCTATGCTGTATCCTTTTCCGCTGTTAGAAAAAACTATGGCGGAAATTGTTTCTTCGATAAATACATCGCCCGTAGACTCCGAAATTAAATTTCACCCGCAGCGCAAGCCTATGTTTACCATCACGCGGGAAAAGACGGGCTGCGAGGTAGTAGAAGAAACGCTGTACCGCGAGATTTATTTGGGGCTGAAACACGGCGTTAAAAAGCCTATTCAGATACGCCCGAAAATTTTGGCCGCCAGAGTTACGGCGTTAGATAACGTGCCGCTTACTTCGCTGCGTGCGCGGTTTTGTACCGATTACGCTTCCTCTTCGGAGGCAAGAAAAAACAACATAGCCTTGTCGCTTTCTAAAATAAACGGAACGGTTTTAGCGCCCGGTGCAGAATTTTCTTTTAACAAAACCGTAGGCAGACGAACCGCAGAAAACGGCTTTAAAACGTCTAAAATAATCCTGTGCGGCGAATATGTAGACGGCGTAGGCGGCGGCGTTTGTCAAGCGTCTAGCACCGTTTATAACGCCGCGCTGCTAGCGGATATGTCCGTTACGCAAGCGCGTCCGCATTCGCTGCTGCCGTCTTATGTGCAGCCCTCATTTGACGCTATGGTAAATTCGGGTTCTTCCGATTTAATTTTTACCAACAGTTCGTCCTCTTGCGTGTTTATCCGCGCCTTAGCTAACGGAAAACGCGCCGAAATTGAAATTTACGGTGCGCCGATGCCGTATAAAATTTCTACCGAAAGCATTACACTGGCCGCCGCCGAGCCGCCGCCCGATAAAGAGGAAATAGACCATCAATACAAGTATCTTTCGCCCGAAAGCTTCCCCGGAGAGCGTATGCGCATCGCGCAAGGACACGGCGCGCTAAAAAGCGAAGGATATTTAGTCTACCGCGACCACGCAGGCAACTTTATAAAACGTACACAAATCCGTAAGGATACGTATCAAAGTCTGGCAGGCACCGTAATGATAGCCCCTTAGGACGCGCTGAAAGCGTGTGATACGGGCTACGCTTTATTTTTTTGCGCGTTTGCGTACCGAGTGGTACGCGGCACGCGCAAAAAAATAAACTGTTACCCGTCTGACACGCTTTCAGCACGTCCTAAGCGATAACGGACAACATACTGTGTAATGTAAAATCTTAGCCGAAATTCGTTAGTTGTCAATTTATCATTTGACTTTATTTATTGCATATGGTACAATTTTGTATATTAAACTCTTGCGAGGTGCGCATGAACGAGATAGAAGAAATCCAAATATCGCCGTCAAGGAAGGCGGCGGGCAATATCTGCGCCGGCGTGTCGGTTGTTTTGTGCGGTGTGTTTTTGCTTTTGTGCGGTGTTAACGTTATTCCGTTTACCGTGCAAGACGCGCTGGCGGCAAGCATATTATCTGCCGTCGGGCTTGCTTTTTTAGCGGGCGGACTTATCCAAAAAAACCCTGTTTCGGTTTGGCTGGCCGCTGCTTTTTTAACGCCCGTTTTGGTAGAAATTTTAGCTAAAACCACGTCTGCAACATACGGCAATTTATATCCTATATATATCGCGATTCCCGCCGTTGCATGTTTGGCAACCGCACTGATATTCAGAAAATTTAAGCCGCATTTATACCCCGTAATATTCTTCGGCGGATTATCTATGATATTCGCACTGCAAAGTTCCCGCGTTGCGGGCTGGTCTGTCGCCGCGCCTTGCGTAGTGGTGTTTGCGGGCCTGTGCGTTTTATTGCTAGCGTTAAAGTCTTATAAAAACAAGGATAAAAATATAGAGTAGTATGCGTAACCTTACCCTTTTAACAGACCTATATCAGCTGATGATGATGAACGGCTATTTTAAGTCGGGACGAAACGAAACCGTCGGCGTTTTTGATTTATTTTTCCGTCCTGTGCAGCAGTTTAATTATGCGGTTGCGGCGGGGCTTGCGCAAGCGGTAGAGTATATCGAAAGCTTAAAATTTACAAAAGCCGACATAGAATACCTAAAAAGCCTAAACGTCTTAGACGAAAATTTTATACAATATTTGCAGGGGTTTTCGTTTACGGGCGATGTGTATTCGGTAGAAGAAGGCGAAATCGTTTTTCCCGGCGAGCCGATACTAACGGTTCGCGCACCGCTGTGCGAGGCGCAGTTTTTAGAAACCGCGCTGCTAAACATCATCAACCACCAAACGCTTATCGCGTCTAAGGCTTCGCGTATTGCTGTCGCGGCGGATAAGGCTAAGGTAATCGAGTTTGGCGCGCGCAGGGCGCAAGGGCCGGACGCGGGCATCTACGGCGCGCGTGCGGCGATTATCGGCGGCTGTCAGGGTACTAGCAACGTTTTATCGGGCAAAATGTTTGACATCGATGTTAAAGGCACGCAAAGCCACAGCTTTATTATGACGTATAACTCCGAGTTAGAAGCCTTCCGCAAATTTGCCGAATGTTATCCCGACAACTGTTTATTGCTGGTAGATACCTACGATACGTTAAAGTCGGGCGTACCCAACGCGCTTAAAGTTTTTGCCGAACTGCGTGAAAAAGGCCGCCGTCCGATAGGCATCCGTATCGACAGCGGCGACTTGGCATACCTTAGTAAAAAGGCGCGCGAAATGTTAGACGAGGCGGGCTTTACCGACGCTATTATATTTGCCTCTAACGACATCGACGAAAATCTGATTGAGCAGTTAAAACTGCAAGGCGCGAAAATTGATTTATACGGCGTAGGCACTAAGCTTATAACCGGCGCGGGCGTATCTTCTTTGGGCGGCGTATACAAGCTTTCAGCAGTAGAAGAAGCCAACGGTTCTGTACGCAACGTAATGAAGATTTCGGATTCGCTGTTTAAAGCAAACAATCCAGGCTTTAAAAACCTTTTCCGCATATACGATAAAGAAAGCCGCATGGCGTTTGCCGATTTAATTACCTTGCGCGGCGAAGAAATTCCTAAGCCTTTAACGCTGACGCACCCCGTAGAGCGGTATAAAACCTCCGTTTTAGCCGATTACGAAATCCGCCCTATGTTAAAACAAATCTTTAAGGCGGGCAAACGCGTATACAAAATTCCTCCGCTTTTAGAAAGCGCGGCGTTTGCCAAAGCCGAAAAGGCACGCTTTTGGGAAGAATACAAGCGCACCGCGCAGCCGCACATCTACAAGGTAAACCTAAGCGACGGACTATACGCCTTAAAGCAGAAGTTGCTAAACAGCCGCACCTATTAGCTGAATACGTTTGCTAAACAGCCTCAGCCGCGTAAAGAAGAAAGGAATAAAAAAGGAGTAAAGTTGAAATTTTCGATTGATAAAAAAGGATATAAAACCTCCGAAGTCGAAGCGTATTTAAAAAAGCTTGCGGACGAATATAACCATGTCGTCGACGCGCAAAAAGAGCGTATCGACGAGTTAAAGCACGCGCTGAACGCCGCAGAAAGCCGCATGGCGTCGTATAAAGAAAAAACGGGGCTTATTACCAAATCAATCTTTAACGCCGTTGCAAAGGCCGAAGAAATAGAAAACCTAGCCAAACTTAAATACGAGCAAGAGCTTGCGCGGCTTAATGCGTTTCACGATAAGTGGGTTTCGTATTACAACAAGCTGTTAGAAAAATATCCGTTAGACGACGAGCTTGCGGCGCAGGCAAAATTCAACCGCCAAATGCGCAAAATTTTGCAAGGCGCAGACGCCTCCGCTTTTCCGCCCGAAATAGAACAAACCTATCAAAACGAAAAAAAGCGCGTAGAGGAACGCCGCATCGGCTACATCACCGTACAAACGCCGAAAGAAGACGATATGGCGATCGAAGAGGAAGGGGATGAGATTTTCGGGCTTGGCACGTTTGACCCCGTAGAGCGTATCAAAAACTTCTTGCACGCCGATAAGGCTAAGCCTCAAAAAGAATCAAACCGCAAAAAGAAAGCGGCTAAGCCCGCCGAAGTCTCAGGCTTTTCGTTTGAGGAAGCCCTAAACCCCAAAGAGGATTTAGAAACTATTATGCGCGAGCTGGGCTTACTGTTAGAGGATTAAGGCGGCACACGGTTTTCGGCTTACAAAAAACATGCTGTCGAGGTTTGACATTTTTTAGAATATGTGGCATAATAACTTTAAGATAAGGCTAAGAACCTTTTATAGGTTTATACATATTACTTAGTGGTATGTAGGTTCGGAGGTATACTAAATGAAAAAGAATTCGCTTATCCGTATTTTGCTGGGTGTAATCCTTTCTGTAATTCTTTCGGCGGCACTGTTTGCGGGCTGCGCGGGAAAATCCGCGTACGAAATCTGGTTAGAGCAAGGCAACAGCGGCACAATATCGCAGTGGCTGGATTCGCATAAGGGTCAATCCGCGTATCAATTATGGCTTGAACAAGGCAACACGGGCGACGAAGTAGCTTTTTTAGCCTCTTTGCGCGTGGACGATTTAAGCATAGAGGATTTATTCAGCTTTTATCTTACGCTGTATCCCGACCTAAGCCTTGATGAGGCAGTCGGCACATTCATGTCGCTTTTGTTAAAATACCAACGCGACCCGATTCAAGACGTTGTGCAAAGCGCGCTACGCAATTCCGTAAGCGTGCGCGCAGAGTTTTCTATCGGAAGAAACGAGGCTACGGGCGCGGGTGCGGGCGTAATTTACAGCATAAACCGTACAACGGGTACGGTTATTATTATTACCAACTACCACGTTATCCACGACCGCCGCAACACCGCTACCGACAGCGGGGTTAGCGCAAATATCCGCATTGCACCCTACGGCAGAGAATATTTCGACGACGAAGACGGTGGGCTAGACCTGTCTATTCCTGCGATGTTTATCGGCGGTTCTATTTCTAGGGATATCGCGCTATTGCAAACCTCTGCCGATATTTTTAAGCATAGTTTTTACACGGCGGCAGAATTTGCCGATTCTAACAATCTTATTGTCGGGCAGTCTGTTATTGCGGTAGGCAATCCGGAGGGCGTAGGTGTTTCCGCGACAAGCGGTATTGTAAATGTCGATTCAGAGGATATTTATATGGAAAGCTTATCCAGCGCAAATCAACGGGAAAGACACCGCGTATTGCGGGTAGATGCGGCCATTAACCGCGGCAATTCGGGCGGCGCGGTTTTTGATACAAGCGGCAAGGTGGTAGGCATAGTAAACGCAAAGGCCGTAGACAACGCGATAGACAATATCGGCTACGCAATTCCCGCAAACGTAGCAGACGGCATTGCACAATCCGTCTTAGACGGCGTGCGGCGGGGCAATAGGTTTATCAAACACATTATCGGCATTCAAACCAACATTATCGGTTCGCGCGGGGAGTTAGTAAACGGCATTGTGCGGATTATAGAAGAAACCGCAGTGCTGTCTGTTTCGCCCGATACGCCCGCGTTTAAAGCAACCCCCGCTTTACAAGAGGGAGATGTGTTAGTTTCTGCCAAACTTCCCAACCGCGAAGCAATTCAAATTACGCGCAACTTTATGCTTAGCGACTATCTATATTATGCACGCAACAATCAAGTTCTTGTAGTACGCGTACTAAGAGAAGGCACGCCCGTAGATATAAGCATCACCATCAACTCCAACAACTACAACTGGCTGTAAAATAATTGCCGCATCGTCCCCACGACCATAGGAGGTGTACAATGCGTAAAAAATTTTATACACATAAGCTACAGTTCTTTTTGTCGCTTGGTTTTATTTTAGCGTCATGTATATGTTTTGTATTGTATTGTGTTTTTGATGGCGACATAAATAATAATAGTGCATACGAAGTTTTGTTAGTAATTGGTCTTGCTTTTGCATGCGCTTCAATTTTCGGCTTAGGTATTTTGATTCTAAATCGAGGGATTGTCGAAATTAACAGTGAAGGAATTTTATATCGAAACTGCTTGAAATTTAGAAAACTAACACGTTTTTTTAAGTGGGAAGAAATACACGAAATAGAAGTTATAAAATTTTTAGGTATAAGAACGATAATATATATTACAAGAGTGCATATGTACTATGGGCATAAACGTTTATGTAGTATGAAAAATTGCGAGGATATAATTATACTTGAAGTCGCAAGCAAAAACATTTGTAAAAGCATTCGCAATCATTATAAAAAAGAAATTATTACGGGTAGAACATTTAAAAGTGCAATAGCCCAAGAGGAACTAGAAGAAGAATTAAAACAGGCTACACAAGAAACAGAAGAAAATAACGACACAAATGATTAGCCCAAGCTAGACGGGGCAAAAGCCCGATGCGGTAATCTCAATCCCATGCGCGTTGCATGAGTATTTGTAAAAAAACCATATAAAAATTCCCCTCTTGAGGGGTGGCAACGAAGTTGACGGGGTGGAAAGGCGTTTTTCTTTCCACCCCGTCCGCTAACGCGTCCACCCCTCAAGAGGGGAATTTTTTTGCGGCTAAGACTTAAAATATATTCCCCATTTTCCATTATTTAACTATGCCGCCGCAACAAAAAGCCGTGTGCGTGTGCGCGGGGTGGGTAATGTGGATAAGTATAATAAATTTTTTAGGCTAAAAAGTAGAATTTTGTAGATTTTCAATATTTTTTGTTGCAAAAAACACTTGACATAGACGACGACGACGTATACTTATTTATATGATAGGGTACAAGCTTTATCATGTGGAAAACTTTTTAAAAAGGAGGAAACGAATGATGGAACCGTCATACAATCCAGAAGTTGCTTCTGCCAAATCGCGGGCTACTACCGCCTTGGTTTGCGGCATAATCTCGTTGTTTTTTCTTGGCCTTGTTCTTGGCGTTATAGCCCTTGTAAAAGGCTTGTCGGCAAGAAATACGCTGAAAGCGGCCAACGAACCGAGCGGTGCGGCAACTGCGGGCGTTATTATAGGCACCGTGGGGCTAGTCGCTTGGGCTGTTCTTTTTGTCATTTTAATGATTTATATGTAGTGTTGCTTTAAAAAAGCTTGACTAAAAAAACGGTAACGCCCCTCATCGAATTTCGGTGAGGGGCGTTTTTAGTTCTACGACAGTTCGCGGAATTTTTCTAATCAAATTTTAATAAAAAACTTTACTAAAAGTACTTGACGGCATAATACTATGTATTGTATAGTATCATATATAAGGCAGTATGCGTTTTGCGCGTGTATTGTCTAAACGATAGGGAGCGGCAGAATAGTTGGATGTTCAACTTAAAAAAGGCTTATTAGAGGTTTGCGTGCTAAGGGCGGTTCGGTATGAGGAATCGTACGGCTACAAAATTATTTCGGATATTTCTCCGTATGTAGAGATATCCGAATCTACGCTGTACCCGATTTTAAAACGTCTTGAAGCCGACGAGTTTGTTTCGGCGCGAACGGCAGAATATAACGGCAGATTGCGGCGATACTATTTTATAACCTATAAAGGCACACAGCGTCTAGCCGAATTTGAAGAGGACTTTAAGTCTATAACCAATATACACCGTTATATAAATTCTTAGGGAGGGTTTAGCCCCATGACCAAGTACGAATGGGAAAAAGAATTAAAAAATAATCTTAAAAGACTTCCGCAAGAGGAAATTGCCCGCATTGTAGATTATTACAACGAGCTGTTTGCGGATAAGGCCGAAAGCGGCAGTTCGGAGCGCGAGATTATACGCGGGTTCGGCAATCCTTTTGATGTTGCGTATAAAATCATCTACGACAGCGGTGCGGTTGCGGCGCAAGCAGAAGAAACGCCCCCAAGCGCGCCTGCGCAGACAGAAGCAAAGGCAGACGAGCGTTCAGTTACTACCTTCCGCGCTAATAAAAGCCCTAAACGGCTTGCGGCAAAGCTGTTGTTTTTTATTCCGTATATGGCGCTTACCATCTTTTTGTGGAGCATGGTTATCGGGTTAGTTTCGGGCGGTATCGGCGCGGTTTTATGGGGTATTTTTACGGCGGTAGCAGGGCTTACTCCTATGGCGCAAGGCACGGCGCAAACCTTAACTATTTCGGGCATGGGGCTTGCCGCATTGGGGATAGGTATTGTACTGTGCATATCCGCGTATTCGGTTATACGCACGGCTATCCGCTTAACGCAAAAATATTATTACTTAGGCAAGCATAAAACCGCGTAAAGCATAAAAAGGCTTTAAAATCAATAAAAGGAATTAAAATTTATGGAAACCGAAAATAATCAAACCACCGTAAAACCGCTTAAAAACAAAAAGCTTTTATATACCGCAATTGTCGGCGTTATACTATTTTGTATCGGCGCGGCGTTGTTTGTAGGCGGTATGAGTGCGAGCGGCTGGGACGCAAAAAATCTGTCCGTTTTGCCGCCGTATGCAGAAAAGAGCGAAGAGTTTGAAAATCTCAACCAAGCTTTTACGCTTTCAGACCGCAATATGCGCGTGCATATCGGCGTTTCGCCCGACGATAAAATCCGCATAACGTATTTCGAGCGCGAAAAAGAGTTTTACACCGTTACGCAATCGGATACGGAAATTGGCTTTACAAAGGAATGGAAGTATAATATGTTTGAGCGCATGTTTTTCTTTGATACGCAAAGCCCCGCCTTCACACTGCTGCTGCCCGCAGATTACAGCGGTTCGGTTAGTGTAAAAACCACAAACGGCACGGTAAAAGCGGAAGGCATAACGTGTGCGCGGCTTAGCGTAGAAAGCACCAACGCAAGCATAGAAAGTATACGCGTAACCGCCACGGGAGAGCTTTCGGTATATACTACCAACGGTGCCGCGGCAATTACAGATACGGTTAGCGCGGGCAATCTGTCGGTAAGAAGCAGCAACGGGAATATCACGCTTAGCAATGTAAGCGCGGCGGATATTGCGCTAAGAACCACCAACGGGCGGTTTACTCTTTCCGATGTAGCGGCACAAGGAAAAATAGAGGCCGAAACCACTAACGGCAATATAACGGCGGAGCGCGTGTCCGCAGAGGGCATGCTGCGCCTGAAAACCACCAACGGCAATATAAATTTTGTCCGCATTTCCACGCAAGCCGCTGTTAGGTTAGAAAGCACCAACGGGTCGGTGCAAGGAAGCATACTGGGCGCGCAATCCGATTTTTCTATCACTTCCCGCACTACAAACGGGGCGAACAATTTGCCCACAGGTACGTCGGGCGGCGCAAAAAACCTAAATGTGCGCACTTCAAACGGACGCATCAGCATCGAATTTATCGCGGTATAAAAGTCTTTACTAGATAAAAGCACCCCGCAATCTTATTTTTGCAAAGGAATAAATGGTTTAAAACGCCCCGCATTCGTAGTCGAATGCGGGGTTTGTTTATTTTTCAAGGCTAAACAAACCGCTTTATGTAAAACAGTGTCGAATTATAGTATAATAAAACCGTGCTGAATATTTTATTTTGTACATTGTTTTTTATTGAGGCGGCATACCGAGGCGGCGGTATTGCCGGTCGATTTTAAAAACCTATACGGCTTTTTGCTTATCGTGCAAAAAGCCTTTTTTTATGCATAGAAAAATATCGTTTTTCACAATCAAAATTCCTTGCACAAAACTGTCCCGCAAGCGGGAATGTGCATAGCGCAGCTTTTAATTTTGTACCCCAATGTAATGCGCTAAAACGGAAATAAAAAAATCTTTGCCGAGATATCAGCGAATCCGCACAGGGCGTCAAAAAAGATTTATTATAGGGGTACAAAGATGACAAAGCATCAAAAAACATTTGCATACAACTTAAAAAGCCTAATCCAAGAAAGAGGCTTAAAGGGTATAAGCGAATTCTCTAAGGATATCGATATACCCCGTCAGACTATTTCCGATTGGATTCATAAAGGAAGAAGCCCCAACCTAGACGCTTTGCACCAATTAACCGATTTTTTTGATATTTCGCTAGATGAGCTGCTAGGAAAAACCGCTATTTAATGTATCTGCCCGATATGCGCGACAGCATATTAAAAATAAACCCTTTGCGCGGCCGGTCCGCGATACCAACCGAACGGGAAACAGTTATGGAGCAAAAAAATGAGAGCAAACAGAAGGCAGAGAAAGCAGGCGAGTCAAAACTTTCGCCGCAGGAAAGCCTTATGATTCCTAAGCATAGGTTTGATTGCGTCAACTTGTGTTTAAAAGATACTAAGGAGGCGTTAATTCAAACCTCCGCCCAAGCGGATGCGCAAAAAATACGCATCGATGAGCTTGAAAAATCCCTTGTAGAATCTAAGGTAGAAACCATTCTTGCGCAGCACCGTGCAAAGAACTTGACTGCGGTCAAGGCTTTGATAGATTTTTCAATACTATATCTGGACCACGACGGCAATGTGCCGAAAGCAGAGGAACAAGTCCTTGCATTAAAAAAGAGCCAGCATTATATGTTTGAAGAATCCTTTGACACGGCGTACGTGTTAGTACCTGTAAAGTCTGGTGAGCCTTTACACAAATCCATAATAAACCATATCAACATCAATAACAGGAGAGTAAAAAAATGAGCGTAATAAGAAGTATTCTGGACGCATTAGCGGGCGTAGATTTTACGGTAAAAGCCGGAAAATTTCCAAAAACAGAAAACCCTTGCGGTAAGATTGTTTTTATTAACAAACCCGAAAACGAGAAAACCGAAAAACGTGCGGCAAGATTTTTGGGCGGCGGAAAAACCGAAGTCGGCGCTTTTAAAGTAATTTTGCGCGGAGACGAGTATGAAACGCTCGAACAAATGGCAAATGCCGTAAAAAACAAGTTTAAGCTTGCGGGATTTGCTCAAATCGGCGGGTATGAGGATATCGAATCGAAAGACGATGCGTATGTTCAGCTTGCTGTCAGCTTTAAATTTATAAAAAAAGATTAAATCAAAAAGGAGATTCAAAAAACATGTATACTGGTTTAACGGGAAAAATTAAAATTGGCACTACGGAGGTTGCCTACATCAGCAATTGGAGCGTAGAGGATACGGTAGAGCTTATCGAGGTTGCCGAGCTTGGCAAACGCGCAAAGGATAAAATGGCGGGTCAATACGGTTGGTCGGCTAGCGCAGACGGCGCGATTGAATTTGTCGGCGCAGAAAGCCATAAGTTTTTATTTGACGCTATGCATAACGGCACAAAAGTAGTATGCGAATTTTACTTAAATAATACTACTAAATTTTCTGGCACAGGCTTAATCGAATCGTTAAGCGTAGACCTATCCGCCGAGGATAAGGGAAATATCGCCATTAGCATTTCGGGTACGGATGAATTAGTATATCCGAATTCGCCTGCTGTATAATAACAACTTCTTTCGGGGTTTTCGGGCTTTGTACCTTTCCTAAACAAAGCCCCTTCGGGGCAATTTCGGGCAAGACCGACCAGCCTTACCAACAAAAATTACTTTTTAGGAGGAGTAAAATGTTTATCAAACTAGACAAAGACTACGAGGTAAAAACAACACTCGGTACTATCCGCGAAATAGAAAAAGCGTTTAGTAAATCGTTTTACGAGGTTGTAAATACCGTTTCGGCTATGAAAGTCGAACAGCAAATCAAGCTGCTTTACGTAGGCGCGCGCAAAGCGGACGCCCATTTAAGCGAGTCCGCTTTTATGGATTTGTGCGAGGAGTATTTGGGGATAGGTGACCTTATGGAATACTTAGAAAAATTCTTTTATGCGTTGCAGTATCCAGGACTATCCGATGAGGAGGTGCAAGACCGAATTCAAAAAAAGCTGCAACGCAATCGGGAGCTACAAGCAAGCAAGGGTTCGATTGGGTAGAGGTAATAAAAAGCGGTGCGTTTGCAGGCTTAACGCCGCGCGAGGTTTGGGATTTAGAACTGTGGGAATTTAACGTCTACGTTTCGACGATTCAAGAAAAGCAAAAAAATGATATTGCGCAAGCAATCTTTACCGGATACTATGCCGCGTATTATACCAACAGCGGAAGAAAAGCCAAAAACCCTAACGACCTTATCAAAAAGCTATACGCCAAAAAGCAAAGCTTAGAAGACGGCTTAAAGGATATCGAAAAACTGAAAGAATTAGAAAAGGAGCTGTGATACTAGATGGCTAAAAATCAAATTAATCAATCTATTGATAATAGTAAAAGTTATTCTACAAAGCATGTAGAGCAAGAGATTAAGACTACCAATAATAACATAACCATCGACCTTAGCAAGATGGATATGCAAGGCGCAATCGACTCCTTTCAAAAATTAGAAGCGATTGCAAAAGCCTCTAATTTTGACTTATTTGTGCAAAAAATTCTCGATATGCAAGCAGTGTTCAATAATTTTCAAAAGACGGTTCAAACCACTAATACATCCGTAACGAATTTTTCGAAAAGCGCGGATAAATTTAGCGGAAATCAAACCGCTGTAATTATTGACACAGAAATTAATACCGGTGATATCAGCGCAGAAGTCGTAGATATCACTGCAAATATCAGCGCGAGTTTCGAGGGCGCGGCTAGCGCGGCGGGCAGTGCGGCAAAAGACATCGGTTCGGGCTTTAAAGATATCGGCAGCGGTATGAAAGACGTAGGTTCGGGCTTTAAAGATATCGGCTGCGGCTTTAAGGATATCGGCGGCGGTGTTATGGATATTGCTAAGGGCCTTAACGGGGCGGTAGACGCCCTAAACGGTCTTGCAACCGCGCTTCCTGCGGCCGCAAAAGGTTTTATGGAAATGTGCGTTGCGTTAGACGGCGTATTTATGTACATACCTCATATTGCGGTATTCGGCGCGGCATTGTACGGGCTTTCGCTTATCGGAGAGGATTTAGTGCCCGCAGGCGAGGCCATTCAAGCGGTAGGCGAGGGAATGAAATCAATTGCCGATGCCATGTCGGTTTTCGGCGAAGGCTTACAAAGCATTGTTACGGCGATTGCTATGCTTATTCCGCTGCTTCCTGCACTGGGTACGGCTATGCTGGAAATGGCCATAAATATGTCAGGCATTCTTGCGTATCTGCCCGAATTGTTGATATTTATAGGGATACTTATTGTTTTAGGGCTTTTAGGCGAGGGGATTAAGGCAGCGGGCGAGGGCTTAGTAAACGTTGCATTAGGCTTAACCGCCCTAATAGAAATCATGCCCGCATTTATTGAATGCTTGGCGTTAATCGGCGAAAACATTTGGGGGATATTATTGTTTATTCTGCTGGGCGTAGCCATGTTTTTAATGGCAATGGGTCTAGAAAAAATAAACGAGCAAATGGGTCCGTTTGTAGAAAATATGCAAAAGCTTCAAGAAATTATGAGCATCGGTTTTGTAATTGCGTTCGGCGTTTTTGCTTTGATACTGATAGCTATGTCATTTTTCCTAGAAAAAATAGCCACAGGACTAGACAAAATAACTAACGCAATGAAAAATCAATGCAAGCAGCTTGCAATTCTCAATCCTCTGTTGGCAGCGAAAGCCATTTTATCCAACCTTATTATGGGTGGAATTACGGTTGCGGCGGCAATCGCGGGTGCGTTATTAGTTAAAACATTAATACCCGCTATGGCAACGGGCGGCGTAGTAGACAGCCCTACTATGGCAATGGTAGGCGAGGGCAGATACCCAGAGGCTGTAGTACCGCTAGGCGAAAGCCCTCAATTTGCCGAAATGAAAGCCGATATCGCCAACGCGGTATTAGCGGGCATGGGTGCTTTAAATCAGTCGGGCGGCGGAGGCGGCGGCAAAGACCTTACGGTTCAGCTGCACATAGACGGCCGTCAGCTAGCCGAAACTACCGTAAGAGATTTTGTGGACGCATTAAATAACGAAGGGTACGGCGTGCTGCGCGCAGATGCCGTATATAGGTGAGCAACATGATAAACAACACAGACAGCTTAAAAATGATAGAAATAACGCCTGGAACCATCTTTTTTTCCAATATTTCACGAGCGGTTTCTTTTGAATCGCAAGGCGTAGACAGCCGAACACTTGCAAAAAACAACATACCAAACCCGACATCGGTAGACTGGGAAGGTACGGTAATTGCTAATCAAGAAAAAAACGCCAAAGGAGATTTATTTTTAGAGTACGTCAATAAAAAGCGAAAGGTAACGGTGGGCTGGCAGTTTCTTACGCAGCAGCAATACAAATCGCTGCTTGACCTGCTGTGCATTAATTTTAACGATAAGCATCAGCCTATCCTGTATTATAAAATAAAATCTCTAAACCCTAACGATGCGTTTTATCAAGCAGAAAACGGCAAATTACAGCCGCAGCTTGCCGAAATGGATGCATACTTAGAGGGCAAATATACAGGAAAGGTAGTGGTATACCACACCCCGCAAGAGGTTGACGTGTTATCCGATAGCCCGTCTAAGCAAGCCATGCCGCTTATGATAGGCTACGAGGGCGTTTCGCTGGTTTTTTTAGAGAGGTGAACATATGTCAAATTTAGCATTTAAAGAAATAGAGTTCGAACTTAACCCGATACTCCGCAAGCCTAACGACTATTTATACGCCCAGCGCGCCCTAGAACATAAAATAAAGGTGCATTACGAGCCGGTAGATAAAAAGTTTTTCGACGAGAGTAAAAGCGGAACAGGACAGTTTAGCGACGCAACGAATTTTAATAACAATACATTAGACCTCAACATCGGCAATACGCCCATGCGCAACGAAAAAAAATCAGTCATACGCTTTAACGCGCTAAACAACTCCTTTGATGCGTTTAGCCAACTGTATTCGTCCGAGGCGTTTAACGCAGGGCGCACAAGCGCAAACGACACACAAGTACGCACGGCGTACCTCCACCTAGACGGCAAAACCCGCTTTGGCAATAACGGCTTAAATCTAATCGGCAAAGATTCGGCAGTAAGCTGGATGAGCGATGCAGCTTGCAATGAAAACGGCATATTTGAAAAACCTGTACGGCTGCTATATACCTTTGAGGGTACGCACAGCATAGCCAACTGGCTGATTTGCGCACACGCAAACGAATTTCCCATAGATTTCAGTCTATGCGTGTACGGGCTTAATGATAAGGGCGAAGAGGAACTTAGGTTTAAAGAAATCAGAACAAACAACCGTGCCTCACGCGTTTCCATTAAGGTAAATCGCGGATTATGCACGCGGGTAGAGCTACGCATAACCCGATGGGGCGTAGAGGAGGCAGCAACGCTAAACCCTACTGCAATTAATTTACAAAATGCCGGAGGAACGAACGAAACATTTTACACTAAGCCTACTTGCGCAAAAATCCTGTACTTTTTCCACAATGCAGATATAGCGGGCGGAATTACCGAATACACTAGCCGCGACATGCTGCAAAGCTTTTCCGTAAACGAATACCTATGCAGCGGAATCGGCAAAGCAAACTACGGCGTACAAAGCAACACGGGTCAAATTTCATTAGTCAACCTAGATAAAATGTTTGATTCGCTAAAATTTGCAGACGTATTAAAAACAGGCTTAAAGGTAGAGTATTTTGTAAAGGCGCATAATTATTTTACTCCGCCCACGCGCGAAAGCGGCGAAGATAAAGGAACGGTAAACGATAAAGATTTAAACCCTGTACAGTTTGCACCCACCGACCCCCCGTACGTGCTGCTTGCCACGCACTACATCACCGATATAGAGTTTGACGAGGTTAAAAGCGTAGCGCGCTTTAAAACACAGGATAGATTACACCGTTTTAAAGATAACACCTATCCTGGTTACAAAAGACTGGTAGATGAAAATCTGCAAAAAATTGAAAAATTAGACCTGGCTTGGGATATTATGCGCCGCGCCGAGCTAATTGCGAAAGGCGGCCCCGAAACAGTAGGGCTAGACGAGCCGCATATAGACAACAGCATGCTGTATAAAATCACAGAGGTTGCAGAA
Organism: Bacillota bacterium; assembly: GCA_009777485.1. Taxonomy (GTDB): domain Bacteria; phylum Bacillota; class Clostridia; order Christensenellales; family Pumilibacteraceae; genus WRAP01. The sequence continues at coordinate 36,480 of WRLT01000001.1, read as the reverse complement.
AACGCTATGAAAAACCGCGTGATAGAAAAAGGCTATTTAGACGAATCCAGTCTTTGGGCAGCGCTGCAAAAAATGTGCGATATAGATTTAGTGCACACCTATATTAACAGGGAGGACGTATTGATTATAGATAAAATAAAGCAACTATAAAGTAAAACCTAAAAAATTTCCAAAAAATGGTAAACACAATGCGTAAAATGCACTACCCAAAAATTACAAATATTGGTAATCCAAAAGTAAACAAGGTAATTCAAAATAATTCAAAATAATTCAATATATAAACACTTGCCATTTTGTATTTACTTATTGTATACTATATCTTGTCAAAATGTAGCATTAATCTATATGATGGCATCTATATTATAGTAAGATTACCAAACGGAGGTTTAAAAAATGAAAAAGTTGTTCGCGATTATGGCAGGTGTAGTGTGTTTGCTAGGTATGGCGTTGTTTGTAGGCTGCGGTGGGTCTGTTGACCAACCCCCGAACGGCAATCCAAACGGCAATCCAACGTCTAATCCAGTAGCGCAAAGCATTACCGTAACAAGCCCCAAAAGCATTTCAAGTATTTGGGGAATGGACGAAACAGCGCAAATTTTTGCAAACATCAAGTATGTAGACGAGGCATTGCGTGTTGCCACAAGCGAAGACATTACCTTTACTTCTAACAGTGCTGCCGTAGCAACCGTAGACACAAACGGTTTAATCACATTTAGGGGTATCGGTATGGCAACGATAACCGTTAGCAGCAAAATCGCAAATGCAACAGGAGGTTTTATTCAAGAAACGGTACAAATTAACCTTACTAAACACCATAGTTTTCCAGGACTGCAAGTAACATCATTTGAGTTTGATAGTATAAATCAACACTATGCCCACGTAGAACTCAGTGTCATAAGCATTGAAAATCGGATTCCTGCAACAGGAGTTAGATATCAAGTTTCGGTAGCTTTCTTAGATTCAACAGGAAAGTATTTAGGACATACTAGCTTTGGTAGCAATGATACAATAATAAATTATGTTTTCACATCTACCCCAAGAAGAGTATTAGGTTATGTTTTTCTGTCCAATGAGCTAAGAACTAACGTAACGGAGGTAATAATTGTCAATATTTGGTAAATAGACATAATGAAACAAAATTTAACAATTGAATACGCAATACCAACCAACAAACCTAAGTTATTACGGTTAAAGTTTGGTGAGTATTACGGCTTAAAAATTACAGACAGCGGCAAAAACGTGATAAACCACGTAGAGGTAACGCCGTGCGACATTATAACAGAAGAAAGACAGTTTAGCGTGGCAACAGATTTTAAAACAGCGACGGATTTAGATAAAGAAGAGTTAAAAAAAGGCTTAGATGATAAAAAGCAAGACGAATTTGACAGCTGGACTTACGGCAAGTTGAAAAAAAATGCAAGGGAAAATGAGGATATTCTTTTAAAGGATGAAACGCGTAATCATGATGACGATGATGACGGAATAACCGTACCGCGCCATAAATTAGAATGCGAGGTGCAGATTGCAAAAGTGCGAAAATTTAACGAGAAAACCTCTCTTACCTTATGGACTCCCGTATTTACGCAGCCTGTCATAAAAACGATTATAGTAGGCAAAGAGATAAAATATAGTATCCGCTTTAACAAGGAACTAGCAGCCGCTTTTCAAGACAGCAAGCGTTCTATTTGGAGGTACGACTTTCTAAACTGGCGCTATAAGCTTACGGGCGGAGCGTTAAAGGCAGAAAAAACAGCAAAAATTATAGAAACAGACGTAGATTCGGTAGCATCGCGGGAAAAGTTTTCGTACACATATCCCGAAAATACGCTATTGCAGCACGATGCGTATATTGAAGAAAAAAACGCGCAAGGCGAGGTTGCAAAAAACGATTTAGCCGAATCCATTGCAAAGCATGTAATCAGCCGTTACAAGCACGGGCGCGAAACCTTTGAAATCACCTGGCAAGGCGACCCGCGCATAACAATCGGCGATTATTTAGTTTTAGAGGACAAATTCGGCATCGAAACCAAATACATGATTACGGGCAACGAGTTTGTATTAGAAAACAGCGGTAAGTTTTTTATGCGGTCGGAGGGAATCTCCGTACTGGTAGGAGACGAGTATAAAGACGAGCAAATTTACGTAATGTAAACTTCTACAATAACCCGCGCGAGGTATCGCGTAGCGCGCGGCAAAAATAAGTAAAAAAGTCAAGTTTTTTAAGACGTGCGGATTTTGCAACCGCACAGGTGTTTGTATTGCAAAAATAAATAAAAAGGAGAAAATAAATGTCAGAACAAGATAAAAAATTTAGCGCATCTGAGTTTACTGCGAGAAGTATCAATGGCGAAAAAGAATTTAAGTCGTCAGACGCGTTGTTTTGCGACGATGTAAACAAAATCATTAACGGCATCTTGCACTTGTATAATCAAGAAATACCCGACAAAATAGGCGAGCATGACGGCAAAGAAGACGCGCACGAAAATGCTATATCCGCCGCTATTGCAGACCACATTTTAAACGACGAGCACGTTTTAAGCGGCAGCGGGGTATCAGGAAAATACAGTCTTGCCGTAGAATATGTAAGCTTTCCGTTAAGCCACACGCAGCGCAGCTTTTCGGTTGCGTTCAGCAAACCCTATACCGCACTTTTTACCCAAGTGTACTACCGTCCGTACTATCAGTTTTTTGCAAATGGTGCGGGCAGCTGCCCAGGGCCAGGTCACGGAGGAAGCGGATGCGGACAGCTAGTGTCGGATGCGGGTACAAGCGGCTGCGTAGGGGCATGCAGAATAGTAAACACGCAAGCGCAGCTGTATACGGGCCCGTACAACATAACCCATAATCAAGATTATAAAACTTTTCACATAAAGTTTACGGGAACTATGCCTACAGAATATACCGTTGCGTCCGTGCTGATTTTCGGGCTGCAACCAAAAAATTAAGGAGGAGTACAAAAAAATATGTTACAAAGGTACAAAAAAATTGAGTATCACTATACGCGTCAGTTGGTTTATGTAACAGACGAAACCGAAGACGATGAGTCCATTGTGTATTTCGATGTCGAGGAAGATAACGAAAAAAACGAATATCCTATGTATTTAGATATTTCGTGCTACACCTTCGACGATGAGGGCAATATCTTTCCGCTGCAAGATTTTGTAGACGAAAAAACTGCCGAGCGTGATAAAATTACGCTTAGCGAATGCGAGCAATATTTAGCCGATACAGATTATCTTTCGATTAAGCATTTCGAGGGCTTAATAGATAACGGCGAGTTTCAAGCGGTAAAGCATAACCGTGCGGCGTGCCGTAAAAAAATCAACGAAATCGAAAAAAAGCTAAATGTTTTTAAGCCCGTTGTACTATCGCCTACACTCAGCAAAGAAGAGTGGATTGCGGCGGACAACGTAAAAAATTACCCGCATGAGCTAGTTATTCAGTGTATCGCGCGCCGCGAAGAGCCGTATTTTAAAGAGTGGATAGAGCATCACCTCAACTTAGGCATAGACCATATCTACATATACGACAACAACGACGAGGATACGTTGCCCGCATTTTTAAAAACGGTTTTATCCGAAGCGCATTTGGCAAAGGTTAGCGTTTTTCCGTGGCGGACGTATTACAAATTCCAACAAGTCGAGGCGGCGTATCATTTTGCTAAAAACTACCGCGACACGGCGCGCTGGGTAATGAATATAGACCTAGACGAGTTTTTTATGCTGGATATACCGCTTAAAGCTTTTTTGCAAGAGTTTTCTGCTGCGGGACAGGTGTACTTTTCGTGGGAATGCTTAGACGCCAACGGACAAGTTTATTACGAGGACAAGCCCTCTATGCAGCGTTTTACCAGACGCTACATAAGTTCGGACATCATGCAAGGAAAATCTATGTTCCGTCCGTCGCTGCTAAAACCTAACGGTTTTAACCTGCACGGTTCTAGACTGCTGTACGAAGATTTAACGGTAAACGTGCATCATAAAAAGCTAGACATCGTACCCGACAGCAACGCCCATATTTACGAGGTTGCATGGGTTAAGCACTTCTTTACCCGCAGCCTTGAAGAATGGGAGTGGAAAATTAAGCGCGGCTGCGCAGACGTAGTGTTTTTGCGCAAATACGATATGTTTTTTGATATCAACCCCGATTTAAGAGAGCATAAGCGCACCGACTTCCAAATATGGCAAGGGCACGGCGGCGCGGGCTTTGCGTCTGAGCATCCTGCCTTTAAGCGAAAAAGGAAGGGACTTACACAAAAAACAGAATAAATTAAATCAAAGGAGTTTAAGCAAATGGAAAAATTAGAGGTAATTTTATCGCTGACGGCAACGGCCGTAGGGCTTTTAGCGGCGGCAATTACGTTTATATTTAAGTTTTATAAAAGCGTTAAGGAAAAGCGGCTTGCCGAGCATACCATAAAAATCGGTGATGCGGTACTGCCGTATATTAAGCAAGCAGAAACATTCAGCCAATACAGCGGACAAGAAAAAAAAGAATTTGTTATGACCAAAGCCAATCAGTACGCCATAGAGCAGGGCATGCCCTTTAACGCCGCACTGGTAGGCGGTAAGGTAGAAGAACTGGTAAAGCTGACCAAAGAAGTCAATAAGCGCATGAAAGACCAAATCGCGCCGATTACCGCAAGCGTCCAGTCCCCCGAAAATTAAAACCAAAAAAACGGAGTTAAAAAATTAATATGGAAAACAAAGAAATCGAAAAAATCAAACAAGAAAAACTGGAAGAGTTAAAAAGCTTAGACTTTAAGTATTATTGCAGTCTTTGCTTAATCATCCGCGACGAAAACGAGTATTTGGAGGAATGGCTTAAATGGCACATCAAGCAAGGCATTCAACATTTTTACATTTACGACCATTCGTCTAAGCAGCCCGTATCCGATTTTATTGCAGCGCATGCTAAGGATTACAAGAGCAAGGTAACCGTCATTAATTGGCGCGGTTCGTATCCTAATCCGCAGATAGATGCCTACAACAACTGCTTAGCTAAATACGGCAAGGAAAGCCGCTGGATTGGCTTTATCGACGTAGATGAGCAGGTTCGCATGAATACGGGGCAAAGCGTTCCCGAATTTTTAAAGTACTACGAAAGCTATGCAGGCGTGTTTGTAGTTTGGAACATGTACGGCGCAAACGGTCATGTTGAAAAAACCGCGCAGCCGCTTAGAGAACGCTTTAATACACTGTCGCTTTCAAAAGCGTGCGACGGTATGGGCAAGGTTTTTGTGCAGCCGCTGCTTATGAAAAACATGATTATTCACAACGGCCACCCCATAGAGGGCTTTATCGTGGTAGACGAAAAAAAGGAATATGTAGACGAAGGACATTTGTGGAAAGGAAATTCTACTACGCGTATGATTTGCGTAGACCACTATTTTACAAAATCGTATCAAGAGTGGCTAGAAAAGCTGCGGCGCGGCAGATGCAATCCGTATTACGCCCGCAATTACTTCGACTTTTTTGAATACAATCCCGAAATGGATAGCTGCTGTGAGGATGTTTATCCGACTCAGGAATTTGACGTATCTGCCAAGTAACATGCTATGGAAAAACTTTCTGCAAATTTTAACACATGTCGCGGCACGGCGGTTCGACTGCCGTCGCTGCGCATCATGTTATATAAAGACGGTATTTTGGCTGCATTAAGCGATGTAACGCGAAAAGCCTATCAAGCTTGCACCGTAACGCTGCACGACACGCACGGCGTACATATTTTGCCCGCGCATTTTAAAGGGCGCGGGTACGGTTCGTGGAGGGCTGACCCGCCCAAACGAAATTACCGCATTAAATTTATTAAAAAACTGCAGCTTTTCGATATGCCCGCTTCGCGTCATTTTTGCCTAATCGCGGGCGTTTGGAACAATAAAGACGGCAGTATGTTAAAAAGTGATTCCGCGTTTTCTTTGGCGCGCGCGGTGCTTACTAATATGGAATATTCTGTGCGCACGCGCCCCGTAGAGGTGTATGTTAATAACGGCTATCACGGTGTTTTTACGCTGTCCGAAAAAGTCCGCCCCGAAAAGCATAAAATCAACATTTCGTGCAAAACGGGCGATATAGATACGGGGTATTTGTTAAACTATGTTTGGTTTGAGCATACCGAAAGAGCGCCTCCTGAGTCGCGCTTTCAAGCAGAGGGCTTAAAAAAATCGCCGCGGGGAATAAAGGGTAACGAAGAAAATGCAGAATATTTTATAATAAAATCGCCCTCAGCGCGCGGTGCAGACCCGACTGAGTACGCAGCTTTGGTGCAGTGCATTAAAGGCCAAACACAAAAGCTAGCGGACGCGCTAATTGCGCTTGATTACGAAGCGTTTAGCCGTCTTGCGGACGTTCCTTCGTTTGTAGATAATTTAATTTTGCAAGAGCTTTATAAAAACACCGATTACGGCGCGGGCGGCTGCTATCTTTACAAAAAGCGCGGCGGCGGAAAATTGTACGCAGGCCCGCCGTGGGATTTTGATTGGGCGGTAAACGGCGGTTGCGAAGGTTTTTACACTATTAACGGCACTACGCAAAATCCTAGCCCATTTATTACATATTTGTACGCGATGCCTAAATTTAAAGAATTGGTAATCTGCCGCTGGCAGAAAACGGCCGATAAAATCAAGACATTTTTAATTGATTTTTTTAACGGCTATATCAATGAACCTTCCTACAAGCACTTATTCGGCAAAAATTTCGCCCTTTGGGACGCGAAGTGTCCGCACGCCGCCGCCTCCGATTGGAAAAAGGACGCCGAATGTTTGCGGGATTGGCTGTTTAATCGTGCCGACTGGCTTAGCGGGCAATGGTGCTAATAAAAAATCTCCTCTCTAAAATCCTTGCCAATTTTTCGTATTTATGATACGATAGTACCATGCCGCCCAAAATAGACAAAAAAGAAAACCATCCCAATTTAGCCGCCCGCATTCCGCCGCACAGCTTAGAGGCCGAGCAGGCGGTTTTAGGCTGCGTTATGATAGACGAGGGCGCGGCGGTAAGCATACTGAACGATTTAAAATCAGATGATTTTTACGCGCCGCAAAACCGCGACATTTTGGCGGCTATGCAGCAAATTTTTTCTAAAAATAAGCCCGTAGACATTGTTACACTGGTAACCGAATTAGAGGCTTTGGGCAGGTTAGAGGCGGCAGGCGGTTTATCGTACCTTACCACGCTTTCTAATGCCGTTCCGTCGGCGGCAAACTACGGCCATTACAGCGCAATCGTACAAAAAAACGCATTGCTTAGAAAGCTTATAGACGCGGGACAGCGTATTATAGATAAATCGTTTACGGGTGATATAGACGATAACGCCTTAGCCTTTGCCGAAGAAGAAATTTTTGCAATCGCCAAAAAGCGCGAGCGTTCTTCGCTGTTAGAGCTGCGCGCCCCGCTTAATGAGGTTATTCAGCGGATAGAATTTTTACATAAAAACCCCGATGCCGCACGCGGTATTCCTACGGGCTTTAAACGCTTAGATAAAATTTTAAACGGCTTTCAGCCCTCCGACCTTATCCTAGTTGCGGCACGCCCCGGTCAAGGTAAAACCAGTATCGGTATGAACTTTTTACAGCATGCGGTTTTCGATACGAACCGCCGCACGCCCGCCAACAAGCCCGACCCCTACAAATGTGCGGTTTTTTCGGTAGAAATGAGTGCGCAGCAAATTGTTAAACGCCTATTGTGTTCGGAGGCGGGGGTAAATATGTCGCGCGTAAACTCAGGCGATTTAACGGCGAAAGAGTGGAAAAATTTGTACGCTGCCAAAGTGCGCTTAGATAATGCGCATATGTACATAGATGCGTCAGGGCAGCCCACACCCGCCGAAATTTTATCTAAGTGCCGCCGCTTACAGCGCGAAAAGGGCTTAGATTTGGTTTTAATAGACTATTTGCAGCTGTTAAGCGCGGGCAAGCGCACCGACAACCGCCAACAGGAGGTTGCCGAAATCACACGCGCCTTAAAGCTGGGTGCAAAGGATTTAGGCGTTCCTATCATCTTATTAAGCCAAATGTCGCGCGAAATCGAAAAACGCAGCGGTGATAAAAAACCGCAAATGTCCGACTTGCGCGAATCGGGCGCAATCGAACAAGACGCAGACGTTATAGTATTTATTCACCGCAAGCACGCGCCCGACGACCCCAACGTAGACCCCGAAACGCGCAACAAGGTACAGCTGATAATCGCTAAGCACCGCAACGGCGAGCTAGGCACGGTAGATGTACTATGGCACGGCGAAACCGTAACCTTTAAGGATTTAGAATACGCGCCGCGCAGCGCACCGCCCGAAACAGCGGGCGGGTCTTTCACCATGTCGGACAGCGCGGAAGAGCCTGTCGCAATTCGTTCGGTTAAAGAAATTTTAAACACGCCAATGCCCGATAAAGACGACGACATTTGGTAGCGGATAAATTACGCGGAAACGCGTAATTTATCCGCTAATGAAGTGCTTCGCATGAAAGTATGAAGTGCGCTTCGCGCATGAAGTGCGAACAAGTTCGCATTGCGGTCGGTTTTTGGGCACTTCACTCACAAGGCGCAGCCGTCTTCACAAGCAAACTTGTTTGCGTCTTCATTAAAAAAACAAATGCGTATCAGTTGATACGCATTTGTTTTTTTAAGCCTTCGGTCCGCCGTGGATGCGTGCGTGAGAAACTAGCCTTGCGTTTAATTCGTCCGAAACATCGCGCACATGGCGCACCGACCCGCGCTTATATGTTTTTTCGTGCGTATCAATTAATAGTACGCCGTGCGTTTTTTTCTTGTTTGATAATCCTGCGGACGCCTCTTTTCCGCGAATACGCGTAACTTGGGCAAACGGAATTGCAATTTTGCGGCGCAAGATGCCGTTAAGTAAAATTTCGTTTTCGGTTACAAGCACCAATTTGCCGGGCGTTAAAAACAAGATAAAGCCGCCTATTACCGACGAACCGCCGCATAAAAGCATTAAAAGCGATACAATCGCCAACGTCCACGACCAAATAGTATACGGCGCAAAAACCGCCGCGATTGCGTTGTTCGGGTTAAGCGGCAAACCGAATATAATCGGGATAAGCGAAACAAAAACCAACCCGGGCAGTAAAACGATACCGCCCGAAATCATTAAAATTATGCCGCTGCCGCCTTTTTTTCCAATCGTTTCCATAATCTTATTATACCATGCTTAACCAAATTGTCAACGCCTATTCAATTAAAAACGCATTAAAAACATATTAAAATAGAAATCGCTGTTATTTAAATTTCATAGCCCGAAATTCTCCATTCTCCATTTTCCATTCTCCATTACTAAAAAATTTTATCTCCTCATGTATAAACCCTGCAAATAGGGGTATTATCTTTTGCACGGAGGTTTTACAACATGAGAACGTATCAATCGCAAGCAAAGGACAAAAAGGGCAGAAAAAGCAAACGGGCCATATTATATTCGATAGTTTTAACCGCTACACTGGTTGCGGTAGCGTTGGTAATTACGCTTAGCCTTACACTGGGCAAAGATGAAGTGCCCTTGCATACGCCGCCCGACGACGGCACGCAAATAGAAGTACCCGTACCTGGCCCTAGCTTTGTACTGCCGATGGCGGCGGACGATTTTTCGCTGGGCAGAACGGCCGTACTGGATAGACTGGTGTACAATTCGTCTATGAATCAATGGCGCACGCATAACGGCATGGACTTTTTAGCCGAAGAAGGCGCGTCTGTTGTGGCAATATCCGACGGAACGGTAGTATCGGTACAGCACACGCAGCTAGATGCGGGCGTAGTGGTCATACGGCATGCGGGAGGCTTAGAGTCTACCTATAAGGGCTTAGCGGCGGATATCCGCGTAGAGGAAGGCGATACCATAGAGGCGGGCGATTCCATAGGTACGGTTGCGTCTGTACTGCCGCGCCGCCGCAGTGAGGGTTCGCATCTGTATTTAGAAACGCGCCTAAACGGAAAACTGGTAAACCCGCTAACGTACTTGCCCGAAATAGGGGATAAGTAAGTAGATTAAATACTGACAGTTGTCAGTCGTCAATTGTCAGTTAAAAAAAGAAAGGGCATACAGCCCTTTCTTTTTTATTATACCCATCCGCGTTTTTTAACGGCCTCTGCTACGCGGTTGATAGCAATTACATAAGCCGCGTCGCGCATATACAGCTTTTTCTCTTTGGCTAATTCATGCACGGCGGTAAACGCTTTGGTCATAGCGTATTCTAGCTTGTTAAGCACCTCTTGCTTATCCCAAAAATAATTCATGTTGCATTGCACTTGTTCAAAATAACTGCACGTTACGCCGCCTGCGTTACATAAAAAGTCGGGAATCATAAATATTCCGCGCTTTTGCAGCAAAGGGTCTGCATCGGGCGTAGTAGGGCCGTTTGCGCCCTCACAAATTATTTTAACCTTTTTAGAAATATCCGCAACATTTTTAGGCGTAATTTGGTTGCCCAAAGCAGAGGGGATTAGTATATCAACTTCCTCTTTCAGCCACGCATCGCCGTCTATAATTTGATAGCCTAGCTTTTGCGCTTTTGTCTTATCTATACTGCCAAAAGTGTCCTTAATAGAAACTAATTCGGCAATATTGCAGCCGTCCTCTTTTTTAAAGGTATAGGCTTTATTGTCTGCCGCATCCCAGCAAGAAACGCATTTTATTGTGCCGCCTAATTCGGAATACATTCTGGCGGCGTATTCGGCTACGTTTCCAAAGCCCTGAATACTGGCGGTAGTTTTGGCTAAATTAATTTTTTCGGCCGCCGCGTAGGCTTTAAGGGTGTAAATTACGCCGTACCCCGTAGCCTCCGTGCGCCCTAAGCTGCCGCCCATACCTACGGGCTTGCCCGTAATCATGCCGGGGTAGCGCGCGCCCGCAATCGTTTCGTATTCGTCTAACATCCAAAGCATGTGCTGATTGTTACTCATAACATCGGGGGCGGGAACGTCCGAATTAGGCCCCACTTCTTTAAACAGTCCGCGTACATAGCCGCGACACATGCGTTCTTGTTCGGCAAGACTCATTGTGCGCGGGTCGCATACAATGCCGCCCTTGCCGCCGCCCAACGGAATATCTACCGTTGCGCATTTCCACGTCATCCACATCGAAAGCGCGCGCACGTCGTCGGCGGTTTCGTCCGGATGAAAGCGTAAGCCGCCCTTAGCAGGGCCGCGCGCATCGTTGTGGCGGCTGCGGTACGCCTTAAAAACCTTAGTAGTACCGTTATCCATTTTAACAGGGATAGTAAAATGCAGTTCTTTCATCGGTTGACGCAAAAATTCGCGCATACCGCTGTCTAGCTTTAAGTATTCGGCAACCTTGTCAAATTGTGCCTGCGCGTTTTCATAAGCGTTGTAATCAGATTTTGCCATAGTAAACTCCTATTTGTAATAAAAGTGCCGAATTTTTCTTAGTTTCGACACCAACACACCCATTGTAATAAAATCCGCAATAAAAGTCAACCAAAATTTAAGGATTTTAAGAAGGTATGTTTCTTAAAAAAATTATTGTCTGTTAATACTTAAACTTTACGCTGTTAAAAAAGTATTTTCTTTCCACCCCGTCAACTTCGTTGCCACCCCTCAAGAGGGGAATTTTTCTTCGGTTATTATTATAGCCTCATTCTTTGTTATTTAATTTAAAATACATTTACAAACATGTGTTGTTAAATACTTATAGCATTAGAAAAATTCCCCTCTTGAGGGGTGGCAGGCGCAAGCCTGACGGGGTGGAAAGAGTAATTTACTTTTTTGGAACGCCCCAAAAAAGTAACAAAAAAGGGCGGTTAGGGGGACACTTTCGGTTGTGTCCCCCTTAACAATCCCCCGCAACTCGTTACTTTTTGAAAAAGTAACCAAAACACAATTAAAGCTATAAGTTCATAAATAGAGTTTGTAATATAATTATAAAACAGCCGTAAAAAATCCCCCTCAGCGATTGACTTTGTAAAAATAAACCGCTAAAAAATTCCCCTCTTGAGGGGTGCCCCGTTAGGGGCGGGGTGGAAAGAAAAGTTTATACCCCTAATCAGACGGGGTGGAAAGAAATAATTCATGTAAAAAATTTTCCGCACCGTTTGGCATAATTAAACTATTCAATGCCGTAACGTGCTAATATGTAAATGTGATTATGCGACAGGCAGAATTACAATATTTTCAAAGAGGTACGTAAAATGGAAAAAATTCATCATATTGACGTAGAAAAAGTAAAGCAAATTATGGCGCAAAAAGGCATAGACCATAAAGCACTGGCGCAACTTATGGGCGTAACACTGCCAACGGTGCAAAAATTCTTAAACGGGGCATGCCAACGACATATGACTCTAAAAAAGCTTATTAAAATTCGCAACGCCTTAGGGGTAGACTTGCGCGACATCTTACACCCCTATTAAAAAGTTTTAACGTAATAAAGTTTCTGCGTCGCGTTTGTGGTCGCGGTTGTAACGCTTTAAATAGTAGAGGTTGGTGTTTTTATTGATATAGTTTACGCCTTCGGTGCAGATAAGCGACGCCTTATAGCCTAAATTTTGCAGCACCGTAACCGTGTCTTTGGTAAATGCGCCAAACGGATAAGTAACGGCAAAGCAGCGAAAGCCCGCGTTTTTTTCCATATTATCCTCAAACCGCTGTAAATCCGTAGAGATAAATTTTTCGTAGTCTTCAAAGCTTTCGCTGCCGCGCGGTTTCATGCCGTTGCGTTTACCTATTTTGTGGCAGTCGTAGCTATGGTTTTGAATTTCCACTAAGCCGCTTTCACGCATTTGGATAATTTGTTCATACGTAACGGAGGAATTTTTTTCGGGCGATTCCACATACGCGCCTACTACGCTGAACACCGCTTTTAAATTATATTTTTGCAGCAGCGGAAAAACGTAGATAAAGTTGGTGCGGTTTCCGTCGTCAAACGTTAGCATAATCGGCTTTTCGGGCAAGGGAACATCGTTTTCTTTATACGCGATAAGGTCTGCAACCGTTATGGCGGTATAGCCCGATTCTTTTATATACTGCAAATCCTTTTCTAGCGCGGCGGGCGAAATAATGTAGCGTTGGTTATAGCCGGGGCAAACCGTATGGTACATTAAAATCGGCAAGGGAACACCCTTTGCACCCTCATTCGCGCTGTGAACTTCTTTTAACGCGCTGCTTTGACGGTTTACGCTAAAAGCAGCAAGCGTGGCTACTATACATACACAAAGCATCGCCAATACGATGCGCTTATAAAGTTTCATGCCGATAGTGTGTGCTTAACACAGGCACTATATACAAAAAGAACTGTATCAGTTTTTTGATACAGTTCTTTTAAGTAAGATTATTTTACTTGTACGGTTTACTATGGGTTAAATGAATATATCATCAATCACATCTTCAAAATCCCAATCATCGGAGTTAAAAGCACTCCAATTGCCGCTAATGTTTGCATACAGCGAAATAACTCTGCCGCTGCGTCTGTAATCATATTTTAGCGAAATGCCTTTGGGCAATTCTCTGCGGAGTTCTCTCATTTCTACGTTTATTTCGCTTCGGGAGTCGTTATAGGATTCCCTTGCAAATTCTTCGAACGCAAAATACATAACCATCGCCATTTCTAAAGTAACTTTGTCCGTAGGCGCAAGCGTTATCTCTTCCTCTTCAAACTCTTCCTCCATGTCTAATAAAAAGTCGGGCGTCGTTTTCATGGCCATAACCATGTGGACCAGACCCATACCCATTATGTCCTCATCGCCCAACACTTCCCAACCTTCGGTTTCGAAGGCATCTACCATTTCTTCGACGGTAGCGGGCGGGTTTTTTAAAAAGCCGGGTACACCGCTTCCGCAGCCTGCGAACAGCAGGACGAATGCGATTACCAGCATGGAAATCGCTAGCAATTTCTTTTTCATTTTTATATCTCCTTTAAGATTATTATTAGGTATAATTCTACATAATACGCGGCGAAGTGTCAAGCGTTTTTTAGCAAAGGTTTTTTAGCGGAAATTCATGGAAATAAAAACGTTTGCGTTTTTTTGCAGGATAGCGTATAATAGCGTAATAAATCCAATTAACAAGCTAAGAGGTTTACACATGAAACTAGGCGTAGTAGGGCTGCCCAACGTAGGAAAAAGTACATTATTCAACGCGATTACGGCGGCGGGAGCCGAGTGCGCAAACTATCCGTTTTGCACGATTGAGCCTAACGTAGGCGTGGTGGCTGTTCCTGATTATAGGCTTGCCGTTTTAGAAAAAATGCACAACGCTAAAAAGGTAACGCCTGCGGTGCTGGAATTTGTGGACATTGCGGGCTTAGTTAAGGGCGCAAGCGCGGGCGAGGGCTTAGGCAATAAATTTCTTTCGCACATACGCGAGGTAGACGCGATTGTGCATGTGGTGCGCTGCTTTGCCGATTCGGAAGTACTCCATGTCAACGGCGCGCCGAACCCCGCCTTTGATATCGAAATTATCAATTTAGAACTTATTCTCAGCGACATAGACACCGCTAAAAAACGGCTGGACAAAGCGCAAAAAAACGCAAAATCGCACGATAAAAAATTTGTTGCGGAGGCGGAAATCTTAGCGCGTGTAACGGCGCATTTAGAAAAAGGCTTGCCCGTGCGCGCAATGAACGTAACTAAGGAAGAGCGCGAACAGATTAAAGAATTTTTTCTGCTTACGGATAAGCCCGTAATTTATTGCGCCAACGTGGGCGAGGACGAAATAGGCAAAGAGGACGCTAATGCGTTTGTACAAGCCGTAAAAAAGCTTGCCGCGCAAGAAAACGCCGAAACCATTACCATATCGGCTAAAATAGAATCCGAGCTTGCAGCCTTGCCGCAGGACGAACGCAAGGCATTCGGCGAGGAGTTAGGGCTGGACGGCAGCGGCCTAGACCGCATTATCGCATCGGGCTACCGTTTGCTGGGACTTATCAGCTATCTTACAGCGGGCGAAAAGGAGGTGCGTGCATGGACGATAAAGCGCGGCACCAAAGCACCGCAGGCAGCAGGTAAAATCCACACCGATTTCGAAAAAGGCTTTATCCGCGCCGAAGTTGTACCGTATGCCGATTTAGTAGCGTTAGGCAGCCTTGCCGCAGCAAAAGAAAAAGGCAAGATGCGCAGCGAGGGCAAGGAGTATACGGTGCAAGACGGGGATGTAATTCTTTTCCGCTTTAACGTGTGAAAGGCAAAACTTGCGCGGATACGAACTACGCTTGTCTTTGCGGTTCGGTTACGTACTACTAGGTACGCGCCCTCACCGCAAAGCCAACTGTTGTCCGTCTACGCACAAGTTTTGCCTTTCACAACAAACAGAAACCGAAATTCTCCATTTTCCATTCTCCATTCTCCATTAAATAAAGGAACATATGCACATGGACTATAAAAAAATCATTGCAAAGCAGATAAAACTGGATACAGTACCATATGAAGATGTGTACAACAATCTTACCGTGCCGAATGACGCGGCAATGGGGGATTATTGCCTGCCTTGCTTTAAATTTTCCAAAGTTTTAAAAAAATCGCCGCAAATCATCGCGCAAGAAACGGCGGCGGCGTTTACAAAAAGCGATGCGTTTTCGTCTGCGGAGGCGGTAGCGGGGTATGTCAATTTCAAGCTTAACCGTAAAAACTTTATTAAAAACACTTTGGCAGCCGCTGAGAAAAAGGGCGAGAACTTCGCGCCCGAAAAGCCTAACGGAAAAACCGTAGTAATCGATTACTCATCTGTTAATATCGCAAAGCCGTTTCATATCGGGCATTTACTAACTACCGCGATAGGCGGTTCGCTGTACCGTATTTTTACGCAGCTGGGGTATAAGGCGGTAGGTGTTAATCATTTAGGCGACTGGGGTACGCAGTTCGGCAAGCTGATTGCGGCATTTATTAGGTGGGGAAGCAAGGCCGACGTAGAAAAGCGCGGCATAACCGCATTAAACGAATTATACGTTAAATTTCATGCCGAAGCCGAAAAGGATACATCGTTAGAGGACGAAGCGCGCGGACACTTTAAAAAAATAGAGGAAGGGGACGCGCAAAGCCTTGCGCTGTTCAGCTTTTTTAAAGACGTTACCATGCGCGAGGTAGAAAGGGTTTATAAACGACTGGGCGTACAATTTGACAGCTATGCGGGCGAAAGCTTTTACAGCGACAAGCTAGACGGCATTGTGCAAACGCTTACCGAAAAAAACCTGCTTACCCAATCCGACGGCGCGCAGGTAGTAGATTTAGAGGGGTTTGGGATGCCGCCGTGCCTTATCAAAAAGTCCGACGGCGCATCGCTGTACGCATCGCGCGATTTAGCGGCGGCGGTTTACCGTAAAAAAACGTATGATTTTCATAAAAATTTGTATGTAGTCGCGTATCAGCAAAATCTGCACTTTCAACAGGTTTTTAAGGTGTTGCAGCTTATGGGGTACGGCTGGGCAGAAGATTGCGTGCATGTTCCGTTTGGCATGGTAAGCTTAGAGGGCGGCGGCGCGTTATCTACGCGCAAGGGCAACGTAGTGTATTTAAACGATGTGTTAGAAACCGCCGTAGAAAAAACGCGCGAGATTATCCGCCAAAAAAACCCCGATTTAATCAACAAAGAACAAACCGCCGAAGCGGTCGGAACGGGCGCGGTAATCTTTTTCGCACTGCAATCGGCGCGTATCAAGGACGTAGTATTTTCGTTTGACAAGGCGTTAAATTTCGACGGCGAAACCGCGCCGTATATTCAGTACACACACGCGCGGTGCTGTTCGGTGCTAGAAAAAAGCGCGGCGGTTAAATCGGCGACCGCGCAAGACGATTTAACAGGGGAAGAAGGCTTTGAGTTGGTTAAGCTTATAGCGCGCTACGATGAGGTGGTTTGTGCGGCGGCGCAAAAATACGAACCGAGTATTTTAGCGCGTTATGTAGTAGACGTAGCGCAAAGCTTTAACCGCTTTTATATCGCGCACAAAATAGCAGGCGACGCAAACCGCTTAAAGCTTACCCGCTTAGTGCGCAACGTATTAAAAAACGGACTGGATTTATTGTTAATAAAAGCCCCTAACAAAATGTAACCCCGTTTTATATAAAGTTTGCTGCGCTTAACATGATATCTAATATGTGGCCGTCGCACAGCGAATAAAAGGCTACCTTGCCTTGACGGCGGCACTTTACTACGCCAACGGTGCGTAGGTTTTTTAATTGATGGCTTATGGTGGTTTGGTTCATGCCGAGAACCGTAGATAAATCGTTTACGCACATAGGGGAGATAGCCAGCGCAGAAACGATTTTAATGCGCGTTTGGTCTGAAAGCGTAGAAAAAAAATCCGCCATCGAATTCAGCGCGTCCTCTTTGGGCATCATTTCGCGCACCAAATTTTCGGTAATGTTGTCTATTAAAAGCGTTCGCGGCTTTTCGGAAATTTGCATTTTTATTCACCTCACATAATATACATGTATATATATATATTGTAATATGCGCACACATAGCGGGTCAATAGCGAAAAATAGCGCGTTATAGAAAATAAACACTACCTTTGTCGAATAAGGAAAATTCAATATGATTCAAGACGACATTTTCAGATTATTGCTTATCGTACTGCTTATCGCGAACGAAAGGGAACGCGACGATACCTTTTCGCGCTTAAACGAAATTATCATTATTGCGCTGCTATTAGGTTCATTTAACCACGGGCACGAGGAAGAAGAACGCCGTTTCCGCCGCGAGGAACGCAGCACAAGCTTTTAAAATATATGTACAGTTGCGCATATGGGCATTAAAACACGGCTATATTCTTTTGCGAAATAGCCGTTTTATCTTTGGTTTTTCTTTTGCGTAAAAATAGCATGGGTAAAAAAACGGGCATTTATACCGAAACGCTTGATTTTTTTGTAAAAGTATTATATGCTGAAATCTGCATATGTTTAGTAGTAATTCGGTGCATAGGTTGTTCGGGAACGGCTGGGACAAGGTTTTAGCCCAAGAGTTTAGTAAAGATTACTTTGCTGTGTTAGAACGCGCCGTATTAAACGAATACGCCGCCTGCACGGTTTTTCCGCCTGCTAAATTGATTTTTAAAGCGTTAGAAACTACCGATTATAACGATGCCCGCGTAGTAATTTTAGGACAAGACCCCTATCACGGGCCGCGCCAAGCTAACGGCATTGCGTTTGCAGTAAACGACGGCGTACCGCTGCCGCCCTCGCTTAAAAACATCTATAAAGAAATAGAATCCGAATTTTCTTGTAAAATGCCCGCAACAGGTAGCCTTTTGGGCTGGGCGGAGCAAGGCGTACTCTTGCTTAACGCGTCGCTTACCGTGCGCATGGGCTGCCCGCAATCGCACGTACTATACGGCTGGCATACCTTTACCGATGCGGTAATCAAAGCGTGCGGCGCACGGCAAGAACCGTTGGTGTTTATGCTGTGGGGCGCGTCCGCGCAAAAGAAAAAGGATTTAATCGCACCGCACCATGTAGTGCTTACCGCCCCGCACCCTAGCCCGCTTTCGGCGCACGGCGGTTTTTTCGGCTGCAATCATTTTATAAAAGCCAACCGTTTTTTAGAGAGTGCGGGTAAAACCCCCATAGACTGGACGCGCGTTTAGTTTCTCAATTTTAGGACAGTTTGTTTTACATAAGGATATTTGTCGAAAAAGCCGTATACCCGTTTTTTTCGACACACGCGGAAAGTGCGGGTACTGCAAGGCTTTCGCGCACTTACATCAAAATAATGTAAAAAGCGCGCAAGTTTCCCTACGCGCTTTTTAATTTAGGTTTTTTTACAGCTTATTCACTGCATTTGCTGTGGCCGTGAGGTCCGCCGTGGAACTCATGGGATTCGCGTTCACATACGTCGTCGCGTCCGTAGGCTTTAACTAAGATGCGTCCTTTCTTTTTCTCGTTAATTACTTCTACGGTGCGGTGGTCGTGGTTGCAGGTTAATACAACCTCAAAGGTTTCGTGGCTTTTTTCGTAGCCGCAGGGCGCGTGCAGTTCTTTTAACAGATACGTGCCGAAAGGCAGCACATCAAATAAAATTTCGCCCTCGTGGTTCGTTACGCCGCAGCCCACTTCTTTGCCGCATTCGTTGTAAATCGCAAATTTCGCGCCGGCAAGCTTTACCGTTTTTTTCTTTTCCATAATTGTTTTCACCTCTTTTGTTTTAAAAATTTTTCCGATTTTTTTATCGGTTACTAATAATATATTTACATTTTCTAAAAAGTGTGCTATACTATTTGTAACATGCAAGAGGTTTCTCCAAAAAACGCCGATAAAGCCGAAAAACAAGAAAAAATTGTAAAAATAACCGCGCTTGCGCTGGTTGTTATACTTTTTTTAACGTCTATCGGATTTAATATTGCGCTGGTGGTTATGCTGCGCGCGCTTTCTTCAAAAATCGATGAAACGCCGCCCTTAACCGCTACGGAGATTTTTAACCGCCGCGCCGCTTCCGTTTGCGAAATTACCGTTGCGGGAGAGGCGGGCACGGGCTTTTTGGTGGATACGCGCATGGGCTTTTTGTACATCGTTACCAATTACCATGTGATAACACGGCTTACCGAAGGAGAGGGAGAGGGTGTACCTGCAAAGCTTGCGTTTTATTCCGATGCGGCGGACGTGTACGAAAACAATGCCGAAAAAACCGAAATAACGCTTGCGGGCTACGATATTTACCACGATATCGCCGTACTGCGCGTTACGGATAAACGCCCTCAAAAAACAAGAGAACCGCTGAATGAGGCAGAAGGTGTTCCTGCCCGCACGGCGGAGGACATTGTTTTGCTGGGCAATATGCAAGGCGGCGGTATCGCCGCGTTTAACGGGATAGTATCGCGCGATTGCACGATCGTTGATTTTGTAGACGTTGCCGTTTTTTCCGCGCCTAGACAACGCTATAAGCCCGTCATACAAATTACTGCAGATGTCAACAGCGGTAGTTCGGGCGGTCCGATTTTTAACCTAAACAATCAATTTATCGGCTTTGGAATGGCGCAAGCCGTCAATTTAGGTCAGCCCGTTGCAGGCGTCAGCTATGCCGTTCCCGCCGTTATAGCCATGCCCCTTATCCGCAAAATGGTTTGGGGGGTGATGACGGGCGGCGGCGAAATAGATAAAATAGAGGCTTTTATGTCTAAGTTGAACGGACAAAACACCCTAGACCTATGGGGATTAGATTTTTCGATTACGCCCTTAGACGGCGGCTACACGGTTAATTGGGTGCGCGGCCCGCAAAACACGGCTCTTACGCAAGGCGATTGGGTAGAGATAGGCGATAAAATAGTAAGCATCGGAGGGGTGCAAACCGACGGATTAACTATCTCACAAATTTTTGGAATTATCGGTGCGTACAGGCTTGAAGGTCGAAACGAATTTGGATTATTAGAGATTAGATTTACGCGTAACGGAGTGTCGCGCACGCTGCGTTACCATAATATAAGGAGGGCTTTTTGAAAAAAATTACATTTAAAATTACTGCATTATTAGTAGCTGCGGCCTTGTCGGCGGCGTTATTGACGGGCTGCTTTGCTTTTTTACGGCCTGCCGTACATTCGTTTCCTAATTTGATTGACGCGCCCGATGCCGCACCGATTAGGCCGATTGACAGCTTTGAGGCTATGGAATTTGAAACCACTAAAACTGACGGAATAGAAAGTCAGCTGTTAGAATTGCTAGAAATCACCATGCGAAACCGCCGCCGTCCCGCAATAACGTCCGAAAACGTGCGCTTAGACGTTAAAGATGCGTATTACGCCGCTTTAAGTGTTTTAAACCGCTACATAAAAAACGCGTGGCACACCGCGCCCGACGGCGATTTTCAAAAGGTGTGGGCAATTCACGATTACTTAGCGGGTGTAGTAGAATACGATGAAGACCTTTACAGCAGCTGGCTGCATGACGATACGGCTGTCGAACCCGACCATCCGTCCTTTCACTTAACGGGCGTGTTTTTAAACGGCCGCGCCGTTTGCGACGGTATCGCTAAAGCTTTTGTATTGCTGTGCGCAATCGAAGGCATAGAGGCACGCTATGTTTCGGGGTATTACACCAGAAACAACGCGTACATTCCGCACGCGTGGAACAAGGTTAAAATCGGAAACGACTGGTACAACGTAGACGCTACTATGGATAATGTTCCGTTTTATAATACGGGTTCGGGCGTAAGTCAATGGAATGTTTTGCATCACGGCTACTTTTTGCGTTCGGACGAAATGCTGCATTTAAACGGCTGGCACGAGGAAGACCACGCTATCGACCAACGGATGAGTTGGGATATTCCCGTTGCCTTAGGCGAATACGATTTTTACGGGCGGCACACCTTTGCGGGTATTTCTGATTGGCCGCTTACCGCACGCGATACGTCAGAACTGCGCGAAATTTTTCAAATGGTGCGCCGCAGTAAAAATCCGCGCATCGGTGCTATACAAGTGCGGTTGGATTTTTTCACCCCGCATTCGGAGGATTTAGCCGATTACAGCAATGAGATTGCAGAGGCGTACAGGTCTGTACCCAACGCAAACTTTTCTTTTTCGCCCGGCAGGTCCGAACCCTTTATGCAGTATCCCGGCGGCATATTTGTGTTTATGATTTATGTGTAAAACAAAAAACCTCTGTCCAAATTTGCGGACAGAGGTTTTTTTAAAAAAACAGTATGTAAAAATTTTATCGGCTTAAAAGGCGCAAACAGATTTCTTCTGCCATTTTGGCACAGCCGATTTTCTTTTTGCCGTCCGCGCCCATAATATCGGGGGTGCGGTAGCCTTTGGCAAGCGTTGCACGAACCGCTAGTTCGATAGCGCGCGTTTCCGCCGCAAGCCCGAACGAGGTAGAAAGCATCATGCCTACTGCCAGTATCGCGCCGATAGGGTTAGCCGAATCCGCGCCCGCCGTATCAAAAGAAGGGCAGGAGGGTTCATACACGCCGAATTTTCCCGCACCTAACGAGGCGGAGGGCAGCATGCCTTGCGAACCCGTCAGCATTGCCGCCGCGCCCGATAAAATATCGCCGAACATTTGGGTAGTTAAAATTACATCAAATTGAGAGGGGTTTGCCAGCAGCTGCGCCGCGCATTGCTCGACGTGCATATTTTTAATTTCCACCTCCGGGTAGCGGTTTGCGATTTTAGATACGGTTTTGCGCCACAGCTTTGCGCTGTCTAATACATTTGCTTTATCTACGCTGACTACTTTTTTGCGGCGGCTTTTCGCGATTTCAAAAGCGGTTTTTGCAATCGTTTCTACTTGGTTGATAGAATATACCTCTGTATCAAACGCCTCTTGACCTTGCGCGCCCTCACGGTAGCCGCGCGCGCCTAAATACATGCCGCCCTCTAAATCGCGCACGATAATTAAATCTATGCCTTTTTTGGCTATATCGGTGCGCAGCGCGCTTGCGTGCGTAAGCTCGTTATACAACACAACGGGGCGAATATTGGCAAACAGCCCTAGCGTGTTCCGCAACGAAAAAACAGCCTTTTCGGGCGCAAGGTGCGCAAGATTTTCCCACTTTGCGCCGCCTATCGGGCCCATTAAAACGGCGTCCGCTTTTTTACATGCGTCTGCAACGTCTGCGGGCAATGAAACGCCTGTTGCGTCTAACGCCGCGCCGCCCAGTAAAAGCTCTTCGGTGTGGAACGTATGCCCGAACACCATGCCCACCGTGCTTAAAACGGTAAGGCTTGCGTCGATGATTTCAGGCCCGACGCCGTCGCCGCGGATTACTGCAATTGTCTTTTCCATATCTTTCTCCTCTCGGCGGTATAGACCGCGTGTGATACGGACTACGCTCGGTTTTGCGGCTTGTCGCGTACATCTAAGTACGTCTGACACGCGGTCTATACCGCCTTGCTTGTTTGGTATCTTACTTTAAAACTTCTTTTTTAGCACTGCGCCGGTTTCTGCGCCCGTTACTAAGTATTTATAGCGCAGCAGCCAACCGGAAACTTGGTCGTCTTTGGGTTTCCATTTGCGTTCGCGCAGCTTTAAATCCTTTGCGTTGATATCTACGCTTAGCTTTCCTTTGGTGATATCTATTTCTATTTTATCGCCGTCCTCAATTAAAGCAATGCGTCCGCCGTCTGCCGCTTCGGGCGAAACGTGTCCTACACACAGCCCGCGCGTTGCGCCGCTAAATCGTCCGTCCGTAATCAGCGCAACGTCTTTATCTAAGCCCATGCCGGTAAGCGCGGCAGTAGGGGACAGCATTTCGCGCATACCCGGCCCGCCTTTGGGCCCCTCGTATCGGATAACCACCGCGTCGCCTTTTTTGATATTGCCGCTCATAATGGCGCCGTAGGCTTCTTCTTCGCTGTTAAAAACCCGTGCTTTGCCTATAAACGTTAAGGCCTTATCGTCTACCGCACTGCGCTTTACTACCGCGCCGTCTTCGCAAAGATTGCCCCGTAAAACCGCAATACCGCCTTTTTCCGAATGCGGCGCGTCTAGGGGGCGTATTACTTTTTCGTCTAACACAGCCGCGCCCTTAAACGATTTTGATAAATCCTTATTAGTAACCGTTAAGGCCTTGCCGAAGATTAAGCCCTTTTTATCTAACTGATGTAAAACCGCCATAATGCCGCCCGCGCGGTCTAAATCCTGCATATCAAAAGCGGAGGCAGGGGAGAGTCTACACAGGTTAGGTGTTTTTTCCGCAACCTCGCCTACCGTATCTAAGGTGATTTTTACGCCGCATTCGTCCGCCAACGCAAGCAAGTGCAAAACGGTGTTGCTAGACGCGCCGATTGCCATATCCGCCGCTAAGGCGTTCATAAAAGCCTCTTTGGTTAAAATCATACGCGGACGGATATCGTTAGCTACCAGCTTAATTACTGCCGCGCCTGCACGCTTTGCCAAACGGATACGTTCGGACGAAACCGCAGGAATCGTCCCGTTGCCGGGCAGTGCCATACCGATAGCCTCGCACAAGCAGTTAAGTGAGTTTGCGGTATACATGCCCGCGCAAGAACCGCAGCCGGGGCAGGCGCGGTTTTCGATTTCGGAAAGTTCGTCAATATTCAGCTTGCCCGCTTTAACGCGCCCTACGCCCTCAAACACGGTAGAAAGCGTAATCTTTTCGCCTTTATGCACACCGCTTAACATAGGGCCGCCGCTGCAAACCACCGACGGGATATTGGTACGCGCCGCACCCATTAACATGCCCGGCACAATTTTATCGCAATTCGGCACTAATACCGCGCCGTCAAAAGCATGTCCTAACAGCATACTCTCTACCGAGTCGGCAATCAATTCACGCGAGGGCAAAGAGAATTTCATGCCCGCATGCCCCATAGCGATGCCGTCGCAAATTCCGATACACGGAATAACTATCGGCGTACCGCCCGCCGCATACACGCCCGCCTTAACCGCATCGGCAATTTTATCCAAATGCGTATGACCCGGCACAATTTCGGAATGTGCCGAAATAACGGCGATAAGCGGTTTGCTTAGGTCGTCGTCGGTTAAACCTAACGCTTTTAACAGTGCGCGCTGCGGTGCTTTTTCGATTCCTGAGAGTAATTCTTTTGGCATAGCAAAACATGTCTCCGTAAAATTTTGTATATAGTATAACATACTAACCGTTAAAACACAATAAACTAACTAAAAAAAATACGGAAATATAGTAAAAAACCGTAAAAAAACACGTAAAATCGGCAGAATTTTTAGAAAAGTTTAAGTTTTTGCATTTTTACGAAGTGCTGAGTAAGCTCATCGCACGTTTTTTACGGATAGATTTTTGAAAAATTATTGCGAAGAAATGCTTTGCTTGCCGCGATGCAGCGCGTTTAAGCCCGTGCGCGTCATTTCGATAATGCCGTAAGGCTTTACCAACTCAATAAACGCGTCTAACTTACTGGATTTGCCCGTTAATTCTATAATTACCGATTCGGGCGAGAGGTCTATAATCTCTGCCTTATAAATGGTGCAGGTAGTTTCAATCTCACTTCTTTGCGTTGCCGCAACATGAATTTTAATCATCATCAATTCACGCGAGACGGATTTTTCGGGGTCTAATTCGGTAATGCGGATAACGTCTATTAGCTTGCCTAACTGCTTAATCACCTGCGCGATTACGGTATCGTCCGCCGTTACCACAATCGTCATGCGCGAAACATGCTCGTCCTCTGTGCTGCAAACCACTAAGCTGTCAATGTTAAAGCCGCGTCTTGCAAACAAGCCCGATATGCGCGTCAACACGCCCGATTTATTAGAAACCAATACGGTTATAAGATGCTTTTTCATCTTTATTGTGTACTCCTACAAGGTTTTACTTGTTGATAATAATATCCTCTATATTTTTTCCTGCCGGCACCATCGGCAGCACCACCGCATCGTGGCAAACGCGGCAATCTACCAAAATCGGTCCTTTGCAAGCTAACGCTTGCGCAACCACCTTTTCGATATCCGCGTTTTTTTCCAGTACTAAACTTTCTGCGCCAAACGCCTTTGCCAGCAGCGAATAATCGGTAGGCAGGTTAAGGGTGGTAGACGAAAAGCGTTTTTCATAAAACATATTCTGCCACTGCCGCACCATGCCCAGCGCGTTGTTGTTTAAGATAAATACCGCGATAGGCAAGCCGTGCTTAACGGCAGTAACCACCTCGTTAAAGTTCATATGAAACGACCCGTCGCCCGTAAACAGCACTACGCGGCTTTTGTTGGCGAATGCCGCGCCGATAGCCGCGCCCATGCCGTAGCCCATTGTGCCTAAGCCGCCGCTGGTTATAAACGTGCGCGGCTTTTTAAAGCCGAAGCTTTGCGCCGTCCACATTTGGTGCTGCCCTACATCGGTTGCTACGACTTGCGTATCGGGGGATAGCTTGCGCACCGCGCCGATAATCGACCGCGCACACAACGCGCCGCCCGTGCTTTTAAAAGGAAAATCGGCAACATGCTTTTGGCACTGCTTTACCCACGCCGCGCGCTTTACGGGTTTCATTGCGCCGCCAAGACGGGTTAATGCCGCCGCCGCATCGCCGCACAGGTACACGCTGCTAGGTACATTTTTATCAATTTCGGCAAAATCGATATCTATATGAATAACGTTTTTATCCGCGCCGAACCTAGAACGGTTGGTTGCAACGCGGTCTGAAAAGCGCGTGCCTACGGCGATAAGCGTGTCGCATTCGATTAAGGCCTTGTTTGCGCCCGCGTGCCCGTGCATGCCAATCATGCCTAAAAACAGCGGATGCTCGTGCGATACCGCGCCTAAGCCCATCATAGACGACACAACGGGAATATCAAAGCTTTGTATAAACTGTATAAGCTTATCCGACGCATTAGCAGAAATTACGCCGCCGCCCGCAAATAACAGCGGCCTTTCGGAATTTTGCAGCATGTGCGCCGCCGCCTCGATTTGCGCCGCATCAAACTCGACAGCCGCTTGCTTTGCGGCAACAGGTTTAGCGGCCTTAAATTCGTAAAGCTCTTGCTGAATGTTTTTAGGGATATCAATTAAAACAGGGCCGGGCCTGCCTGAGGAGGCAATAACAAAAGCCTCGCGGATAGTAGCGGCTAATTCGGCAATATCCTTAACAATATAATTATGCTTAGTAATAGGCATGGTAATGCCCGCAATATCCACTTCCTGAAAGCTGTCGCGCCCTAATAGCGGTACCGAAACATTGCCCGTAATCGCTACCAGCGGAACGCTGTCCATGTATGCGTTGGCTATGCCCGTAACCAAATTAGTCGCGCCCGGCCCGCTGGTGGCAAGCACTACGCCCGTCTTGCCCGAAACGCGCGCATATCCGTCGGCGGCATGGCACGCGCCTTGCTCGTGGCAGGTAAGAATTTGCGCCAAGCTATCTTTTGCCTTATACAATTCGTCAAAAATATCCAACACCGCGCCGCCGGGATAACCGAACACATATTCTACGCCTTGCTCAATCAGACATTCTACTATAATTTTCGCGCCTTTAATTTTCATAACGCCACAATTGTACCTAATAATTAAAGAATTGTCAACCATTTTCGCCCCGCCCATTATAGGGCATCCTTTTTTAACAATTCTCCATTGCCGCAAAAGATTTTTCTAATTCCATTCCTATCTTAATTCCAAAATTAAGCACCCTAACTTTAAGCATATAATCAATATAGTCCAACTTATTTTCAATTGCCAAAGCATACGTTTTTAATAAGACCTTTTCGTGCGGGTTTAATCCTTTTTCTATTTCCTCAAACACTTCTTGCACATTTGTAAAAAACCAACTTCCGCTTTCAGCTTTCTCTATTTCGGCTTTCCATTTGTGTAAAAGTTCATTGTCAAGCAAGTCATAAATTTTTGATTTTTCCATGATAATCTCCTTAAAACTGTTGATTAATAATTTAAGTATAGCATATTAAAAAGAGCTTGTGATAACATTCTCTAATATAGAGAGTATTTTTTTATGATAAATCTATCCCGCCTAAAACACTAAAAATGCTTGACATACGGGTAGGGAGGGGTGGTATACTTATATAGCTAAAAAGGAGAAATTATTTATGAGTGATGACGCGCTTTCAAAAGCTAAGCAAGCCTTAAAGGATTTTATAGCGGCTACGTATCCCGCACCGGTGCAAGCGATTATTTTTAACAGCCACGCCAACCACCCTAACGCGGATAAGCCTGAGCATTGGCAAAACGTGCTTAATATGTTAAATCAAGCCAAACAAGCCCCTGCCGCGCCCGCCCACAGCGCACCGCAAACAAGCGGCGCGCAGAGCGAATTTGAATTTGAAACGGTAAACGGTTCGATTAAAATTACCTCCTACACAGGAAAGGGCGGCAGCGTAGCTATTCCTGCGCGTATCAACGGCTTGCCTGTTACCGAAATCGGAGACGCGTTTGATAACTGCGATGTAACCGCAATAACCATTCCCGATACGGTAACCACTATCGGCGAGGACGCTTTCAGGCGCAACGAGCTAACCTCTGTTGTAATCCCCAACAGCGTTACCGAAATCGGCGACGGTGCTTTCGAGCGCAACGAGCTTACAAGCGTAACGCTAGGTTCGGGCATCGTAAAAATCGGTGATAAGGCTTTTGTACAAAACGAGCTAACCGCCGTTACCATCCCCCCAAACGTTACCTTTATCGGAGACCGCGCCTTTGCCAAAAATCCGCTTACCGCTTTAACGCTGGGCAGCAGCGTAAAGCACATCGATGCGTGGGCATTTTCAGACTGCGCGCTAACGTCCGTAATCATTCCCGATTCGGTAGAAATTATCGGGCGCGGTTCTTTTGACAACAACAAGCTTACCGCTTTAACACTGGGCAGAAACGTCCGTACAATCGAAGAATCGGCGTTCGAACGCAACCAACTTGCCTCCGTAGAACTCCCCAACAGCCTAACTGCGGTAGGGGAAAAGGCGTTTAACCGAAACAACCTCACAGCAGTTATTGTCCCCGACAGCCTTACCTCTATGGGCGATTTAGCCTTTGGAAAAGCGGGCGTTGTTAAGGCAAGCGGCGGCGTAGCGGCAGAAAGCAGCGCGGACAAAAATTACCACGTTAAACCGTCCGCAGACGGAAAATCGCTTATCATTACAGGCGCAATAAGTTCGGACGGAAAAATCCCTGCCGTTATTCGCGGAATTCCCGTTACAGGCATTGCGGCAAAAGCATTGCAAGGCAAGCTAAACCTATCCGTAGTAATCCCCGACAGCGTTACGTTTATAGGAGACGAAGCCTTTGCCGACAACCGCATAAACTCTGTTACATTCGGAAAAGGCCTTACCGCCATAGGCAAGCGCGCCTTTGCGTCCGCCACCCTTAAAGGCGCAATTCATATCCCCGTCGGTGTTACGCGCATAGAGGACGGCGCGTTTGCGGAAAATCGGATAGAAAGCATAACACTGGGCGGCGCAGTTACGCATATCGGCAAGCGCGCCTTTTATAGAAACATTCTTAAAACGGTGATTTTGCCTGATACGGTTGCCGAAATCAGCGACGAGGCATTTTTTCAAAACGAGCTTACCAGCCTAAGCATACCGTCCCGCGCAAATGTTGCAGACACTGCGTTTTCTAAAAACATCACCGCCGAGGGCGACTTTGAGGTATGCTACGAGGGCAGCGGCAGGGGAATAGTGCTTTTAAAATACAACGGCAAGGCCACCAACCTAAATATTCCCGCTACGTTGCGCGGTTTACCCGTTACCCGCATAGAATGGCCTGTGCTTTTTGCTAACCGCGTATCAACCGCAGTTACCATTCCCGATAATGTAGTGATAGAGGGCAGCAGTGCCCAGAGGCCGTTTGCTACGGTTCAAACCGTGCGTATCGGCAGCAACGTAACCATAGGCAAAGCAAACGCACGCAGCGGCGAAAACGGCTTTGACAGCCTTGCAGAGGCTTTCGGCAGCCACAAAGACGGCTACGTTTCGTTTGAAACACTGTACAACCAAAGCGGCCGCCGCGCAGGTACGTATACCATATCTACCGAAAAGGTATCAAGAAAATCTGCGGGGGGTACGATGATTGTCAACACCGCCCAATGGAATTTACAATAAAACGCTTGCTATTAGTTTTATAATAGGTTATACTAGCTATACTGTGCTACGCGGGGAGCTAGCGGTGCCCTGTACCCACAATCCGCTGTAGTGGGGCGGAATGCCACCCCCGGCTTATCGTATGGAAGGCAGTTGCCGTTAAGTAATGTTGATGTTAAGGTCTTGCGCAACGAAGCCTTGTGAACCGTGTCAGGGCTTGATCGCAGCAGCACTAAGCGAGTAGCTTCGGGTGCCGCAAGGAAGCTTTAACGGAGTTGGCTGGCGGCGGGACGCTTCGGTACGGTCTGACAAAGGTGGCTGCACAGTATTTTGCCTTTAAAAACCACTATATATAGTGGTTTTTTCTTTGTTTATAGCACTATATATTGTGTTTGAATAATTTTCGTACATTTTTCGTACATTTATAGCGTAATATTGATAGATTCAACAAGTAGGAGAGTTTACAGGCTCATCTGATAAGCAAGACAAAGCATCGTTTGCCTTAAAAGCGGTAGGCACGGCTGCGGCAATAGCAATCAATCCTGCCATAGGGCTTGCGATGTTGGCTATCAACATCGCAACGTCGGCGTGGAA
Source organism: Bacillota bacterium (assembly GCA_009777485.1). Taxonomy (GTDB): domain Bacteria; phylum Bacillota; class Clostridia; order Christensenellales; family Pumilibacteraceae; genus WRAP01. The sequence goes on along the minus strand of WRLT01000001.1, from coordinate 6,500 downwards.
AGCTTCGCAGCAGCGGCAGAAAGAAAATAGGGAAGTGCAGCAAAACCGCTTGCGGGCGGGATACAACTTTAACCGCAGCAGGATTGAATAAAAAAAAGGACGATTATTCGTCCTTTTTAAGCTTTTCCAGTTCTGCTTCTAGCTGCGTGATTTTTTCTGCCTTGCGTTCAGATTGACGGCGCTCGCGCTCTTCGTCTGCGGCTTTACGCATTGCCTCAATCGCTTCCTTCTGTTCGGCGGTTAGAGGCGGGCGTTTACGTAGCCAAATGTATAGGTTTATGGCGATGACGAAAAGAATTTGGAAGAGGTAAGCGATAGTCCAAACTAATTGTTGACGAAACAGAACATATTCTTCAAGAACACGTATAGCATCGGATAAAGTTTTTGCTAAGTCTACAAACACAATAAAATAAATAATAACAAAACCTAAGCTTATCGAGGAAACAATAATTTTAATCCAATTTTTTTTCAGAAATTCTTTAACCATAAGGCACCTCAAATTTTTAAGTGGTGCTTTTATTATATAGTCGGAGGTAATATATGTCAAACAAATTTAACTACAAAGTGGAAGTAAAAGAAAACGGGGTTTGGGACGAGCTTGCGCAAGTTGACAATGCTAGCAAAACGCGGCTGCCGTGGGCCCGCCCGTTTATGAAACTTTTCAGAATGGCAGCAAGCGTGTATACAGGCGCAACAGACGGTATTTCTTTTATAAAAAACACCCTGCTTAACAAAATGGAACGCCGCACAGATTTTATACAAAAATTCTTAGAGGCTCAGAAATGCAAAAAAACAGACCAAACAGAATAAAGCAAGAAACGACCTCGTAATCACGCGGGGTTGTTTATTTATTAAAAACACTTGACACAATGCGCATTTATGCGTATAATCAATAATAGGTAGGGAATACATGAAGTACAGTGAATTGAAAAAAAAGTTAAGGAACGCAGGCTGCTATATACACAAAGAAGGCGCAAATCACGAGCAATGGTTTAGCCCGACATCAAGAAAGATTTTTATTGTAGGCAGGCATAATAGCGAGGAAGTGGCTCCCGGAACACTCCACGATATTTTAAAGAAATCCGGATTAAAGTAAGGAGGTGTTATTATGGCAAAGTATGTTTATCCCGCAATTTTCACCAAAGAGGCAACGGGCGGTTATTCGGTAGGTTTTCCCGATTTTGGAGATGACTGCAAATATGGCTGCTCTACGCAGGGTAAGGACTTAAACGACGCTTTGTTTATGGCTAACGACGCGCTTTGTTTAACGCTGTACGACATGGAAGAAAGCGGAGAGGTCATTCCAAAATCTAGCGACATATCGCTTATCAAAACAGATAAAGCGGGGGATTTTGTTTCTTTGGTTTCTTGTGATACGGAATACTATCGAAAATTTTACGAAAAAAAGGCTGTGCGCAAAACACTAACCATACCGGCCTACTTAAATGTTATGGCCGAGCGCGAAAACATAAATTTTTCGCAAGTTCTTCAAGAGGCCTTAAAGCAAAGGTTTGAACTTCAATAAAATGACAGTCTGTTAGCATTTCGCGCATACCCGTTCTACTAAAAAAACTTAGGTATAACTTCGCCGTACAGCGTTTGAATAAACGGCAGCATGCACTGATAACGTTCAAACGGGTTTACGCGCAGCGATTTCATAATAGCTTTTTCTACAATCGGGGCAAGCCGCACGCCAAAGCTAATCGGCTTTTTAAGCATATCCTCTTTTAGCCGCTGCGGAGCCTCCGGCGGAATAGTGCCCGTAAGCGCGTTATACAGCGTCGCGCCCGCCTGGTACACATCGCTGTACGGGCCTTTCGGTGCGTTTTCCGTATATAATTCAATAGGGGAATAGCCCTGCTTTAACACTACAAACGGCTTGTCAATCGGGTCGGAGAACACGCTTGCCGCGCCAAAATCGATAAGCTTTACGGTATGGTTTTTTACTACCATAATATTTTCGGGCGATATATCTTTATGAATTACGCCGTTCTCATGCAAGATATACAGCGAGTCAAAAACAGGACGCAAAACCGAAAGCGCGTCTTTTAGTTTAAGCCTACCGCCCAACGAATTTATATACACCCTTAGCGACACGCCGTCTAAAAAGTCGGTTACGATATAAGCCGTTTCATTTTCCTGAAAAAATTCGCGCATCCGTACTACGCCGTGCAAGCCCTTTACCGATTTTAAAATCGTGCTTTCTTTTACAAAAGCTTTCATCCAATGCCGAAACGCAGGCATATGCGCTTCCGAAACCGCCACACTGGGCGAATGAATACTGCGCGTAGCGTATCCTTTGGGGAAAAACTCTTTAATCGCAACCGTTTGCGAGGTGCGCAAGTCGTATGCCTTGTAGGTAATACCAAAGCCGCCTTGCCCTAACACCTTGCCTATAAAATAATGCTTGTGCAAAATTTTTCGGGCGGGCAAGGCAGGTTCGGGGTTACTCATTAAATCCACCCGCACATTGCAAAACATACACTGTCCGCCGGGGTTAAGCGTATTAAAGCACATCGGGCAAATTACATTTAGATTTCTGTTGTCTGCAACGCTGAACATGGTTTAATATATATCCAGTATGCCATACAAAAACAGATTTGTCAATAAAAAACGCATAAATTAATTCCCCATACAAAAAATGCCCTGTTAAATCGGCGTGTTTTTTGCAGTTTTTTCAGGGGGGCTTGACAAGGTATGGTATACTTATAGTATAGGGACTTAATAAAACAACTAGTTCCACAAAAAACTATTCATATTATGTTCACATATAATAGATATATTTTACAAAAGACTGGGTTCAACAGGAAGTAAAAGTTCATTAATACATACAAAAATATAACAAATGTGCCAATATAAGTAGAAGTTATGAATAAATTATTAAAAAAACACTTGACAAAATGAATATTCTATGATAGTATAAGTATGTAACGGAGAAATTCTCTCTCCAAAGACCCTTGACAATCAGGTAAAAAATTAAAATCAATCTGTGGTAAAACACAGTAGATATAGATAACACAATTGACCCTTGCCCCCATTTACCCACAAACCGTTAGACATTTCCTTTCGATTTTAAGTCGAACGGCGATTAAAACGGACGGGGCCGAAAAAACAAAATTATAATTCCCATAACCCATATATATAGTAAAAGGCAAAACGTACACAAGGGAATTAAGGCAAAAATATGCGTATTGATGTTTAATTTTTTGACGTGCTTGAAATTAGCACCGTGCACAATTTAGGTAAGCATTGAAAACAATCTGTGGAAAAGCACAGTGGACATATAGATAACACAATTGACCCATGCCCCCATTTACTCACAAACCGTTAGACATTTCCTTTCGACTTTAAGTTGAACGGCGATTCAAGCGGACGGGGCCGTAAAAACAAAAATTTTACCAGAACCATTTTAAGAGGTATAGAAAAATGAAAAACGTAAAAAAGGGAATTAGGGCAAAAATATGCGTATTTTTGTTAAGTATTTTGGCATGCTTATTTTTAGCATCGTGCGGTATAGCCGCGTGGGATAACACGAAAAACTTCCGCGGCGGCGAATTATCAGGCAGCGGAGAGATTGTAGGCAATGTAGTATCAACGGGTACGACTTCGGGCAACGTAACTACCATAACCGGTATTACGGTTACTACGACGCAGGCAACCAACTTTCACAGTAACTCGGGCTTGTCTAATGTATTTAGCACAAGCGTAAATACATCGGGTATAGTTACATACGGGTTTAACTATCTTGCGCCTACGGCGGCTAACAACTATGCGCGGCAAAGCTTTACGTCTACTACAGGCGGCAGATACTTATTAGAGGTATGGGGCGCGCAAGGTGGCGGTCAGAGTGCCACTGTAAACGCTACCGGCGGACGCGGCGGCTACGCTGCGGGCGTTATTGATATGTCTATCAACCAAACCATATACATATATGTAGGCGGACGCGGTGCAGCAGGCACATCACGGGGCGGCGGCGGAGGCGGCGGTACGGATATGCGTACCCGAGCATTTAATAACCCTGGTGTTATCACCGCGTCTATGACAGATGCCGACCGTATTAACATAGTACAATCTACCTATACGCGCTTTTTAGTAGGCGGCGGAGGCGGCGGAAAATCCGGTTCAGGTGCTGGCGGCGCGGGCAACCCCGGCGGTAACGAGCTAACGACTAAAGCGAATGCTAAAGACGGTAGCAGCGGAACGCAGACTCAAGGCGGTCATGGTGCCGACTCAACTAACAACGGCGCTACCGCTACGGCTAACGGTTCTGGGACTGCTACTGCCGGTATCGGTACCGGCGGTGCTGTTAGTGCACCCGCAGGCAAATCCAGAGCTAGCGGAGGCGGCGGAGGCGGCGGTTCTACAGGAACAGCTAACGCTGATGGCGGCGGCGGTTGGTACGCTGGCGGCGGCGGCGGATACGGTACGCCTGGCGGAGGCGGCGGCGTTACTTTTGCTGCCGGCGTAAGAGGCGGTACGCAGCTTGTTACGGGTACCTCAGACGGCTTTGGCGGTTTCGGCGGCGGAGGCGGAGCCGGTATTTCAGCAAACGGCGGCGGTGGAGGCGGCGGCGGCTGGTACGGCGGCGGCGGTGCGGGTGCGAACTCTCGTGTAGCTGGCAGCGGCAGCAGCTTTGCAGGCGATAACAGCCTGCCGCTTCCTACCGGCACTGCGTTAAACGCTACAAGCGGCGCAGGCTTAAAGGTATACGGAATTTCGGCTAACAATACGCTTACCGGCAATGGTTCACTGCGGCACGGCGGTCAAACCCAACCTACTACCGCAATCGGTACTACGGCTGCTACGGCGGCTACTGCGTTCGGTACGGCGCAAACTGGACAAGCTTGGGACGGCTACGCGCGTATTACTACGCTGGTTGCCCCCATTCAACAATCCTCTGTACCTACTTTTTCTACTACGCGCGACACTGCGCTTGCGGCTTGGACGGTTACAGGCGACAATACGGGAAATAAAGAGGTTTCGGCGTTAAATGTTACCGAAACCAACCCTAGCACCGTAACGCACAGAATTCGTTTCAGAACGGACAATCAAGGCGTTTACACCACCAACGCAATAGGCACGGCAAACAGTGCGGCTAACTGGCTTACGTGGAGTTTTTCCGGCACGTCCGGCAATCATGCTAGCGGATTAACCATAACCCCTAGGGTACACCTAGCCAACGCAACCGACACACGCAACAGCTTTTGGGTGCTGATGGAAAACATACGTTTAAGCGGCGATACTACGGGGGTTATCCAAACCTGGGTACAATTCAATATAAACACTACGCGAACGGCGTGGAGTGCGGAGAATATAAATAATGCGGATGTGCGGCAGGCGGCGAGTAGTGGTAACTCTATCTCTATAGCTGCGCCGCCGTTTGACCATGCGGATGCTAGTGAAACGCTGTTTAATCCTGTGGGGAACAGTAGACGGACGGTGTGGGCTAAAAAGCCTGTAACGAATACTAGCCCTTTTGTAATTACTTCGCAAGCTATTATGAATCCCGGCATGGCCACTTTGGATAGGGCGTTGTTTGACGGTAGTTTTACCGTACTGCACCGTTACGTGGTGCCTGGCAGTACTACGCTTAACACTAACGCATCGCCTATATACGGCACGGCGTTTAGCTCTAATACGGCATTAGGGGCAACCATTAGCGGTACAACCAACACCCTAACCATATCTATACCGCAAAATACCCCTACTAATCCATGGTACTTTATTGTTACCGTGCGGCTAACTAGCCGCGAAATTATTGCTAACCCTAACGGGGTAAACTTTCAGTTCGCTACGCAGGAGGTAGATATCATCTTCCGCGTAGACAATACGCGTAGCAGGCTTTCTACGCCTTTCCATCAAGCGCTTAATGTGTCGAGCAGTGCTACGGTAAACGTCAGTCAATTTGTATCCGACCCCGACGGCGACCCCGTAAGCATTATGGACGTTGTAGTGCCTAAATTTGAGTTTTTCCCGTCAGATAAGTACGGCAACGCAACTCCCTTAGCTAATAGCGGCGGAACATACTACCACACGGCGGCGGCATTGGGAGTGGGCGTTACCAACGCGCTAAACAACGACTTTTCTATTACGCGGCCTTCGCCGGTGGGGACTATTACGGGGACGCATTTGACGGGGCAGGGCAGTATTGCCACTACGTTTAAGGACGATTTAGTTGTGCCGATTGGCGGCGCGGTTACTAAAAACACGCTGGTAACGTACGAGTTTACGCCCAATACGGCAACGATTACTTTTTACGGACAGCGCGCCTCGCGCAGTCAGTACACCCAAACGCGCGCCAACGGCTTAGGGCACTTCTATATATTGGTGCGTATCCGTGACGGCGGCGAGCCCGAGGATTACGGCGTATGGTTGCCGATTGCGCTTAGCGTAAACGACCGCGCCCCGACAGAATTAGCCCTCCGTCCTGCCGCTCTTAACCTTAGCGTAAGCGGCGCGCCGGCAAAGTTTAGTCCCTTCGGCATGGGTACCGATACCCA